>CAVXIG010000027.1:0-65940 GCA_963761645.1 uncultured Acidobacteriota bacterium | reverse complement strand
AGCGCATGCTCGAGGGAGGTGCGGCGAACTGGCGATCGAGCCGCCTCGAGATCCCGCAGGACCCGCCGCCGCGACAGCTCGAGGCTCTCCCGCTTCCGCCGGATCTCGCGCTGCTCGGGTGTGAGGGGCTCGTTTCGATCCGCGCTAAGATCGGCGTCCTCGATCTGTGATTCGACGGATTTGCTTTCCCAGCCACGTGCCATTGCCGTTATCCTCCGGTTTTGAATTCATGCAGAATAAGTGCCCATGACTCGATGCGAATCATGGATCGGCAGCCGCGGGGTGGAGCCTGCCGCGGGCCGAGCAGGCGCATTTCCCGGCTTCGGGGAGCCATCTGGAACGGTACGCGTCCCGGTTCGACGCGGTGGAGATCAACTCTTCGTTTCACCGCCCGCATCGCCCGACGACGTACGCCCGCTGGAGCGCCGCCGTTCCGGCGTCCTTCCGCTTCGCCGTGAAGGTTCCCAAGACGATCACCCATGGCCTTCGCCTGCGGCAGGCGGGGGATCTTCTGGAAACCTTTCTGGCGGAGGCGAGCGGCCTCGGCGACAAGCTCGGTTGCCTGCTGGTCCAGCTCCCGCCGAGCCTGGAGCTTCGAGCCCGCGACCGTGGCCGGCTTCTTCGCGGAGCTCCGCACCGCTTTCTCCGTATCAGCGGCCTGGCTTGTGAGCCGCGGCATCCGAGCTGGTTCACGCCCGGATGGCGGACGATCTCCTGCGGGAGCTTGGCGTGGCGCGGGTCGCCGCCGATCCGGCACGCGTGCCCGAGGCGGCGGAGCCGGCGGGCTGGCAGGGCGCGAGCTATTACCGCCTCCACGGCTCGCCGAAAATGTACTACTCGGCCTATTCGGAGGAGTATCTCGACGCTCTCGCCGCGCGTCTGCGAGCGGACGCGGCGGCGGGGCGGAGCGTCTGGTGCATCTTCGACAACACCACGCTCGGCGCCGCCACGCGCAACGCGCTGGATCTCCGCTCCCGCCTGGAAGACGGCTGACGCCTCACTGGCGAGGTTTGCGGGTTGCTGCCGAGCCTCGGGAGCGCGGAAGCAGAAACGGGGAGCGCGGCGGCCGGGGTGACGCAGACCGCGGCCGGAGCGGCGGCGCCGGCCACCTTCAGGGCGCCGGCCTCCGGAGCGGGAGCGATGACTTCGTCGAGGGCCGCCAGGATCTCGGGGCTGGAGATCAGGGCCTGGTGCGAGCGCGTCGAGTGGCGCACCGAGCGGAAGCAGAGGCTGCTCGCCGGATCGTGGGCGGAATCCTCGGCGGTGAGCGAGCGGTCCGGGACCATCGTGTCCCCCGGCTCGAAGAGGAGCGGCGTCAGGTCCTGGCGCGATCCCGAGGGGGACTCGAAGCGGATCCTCGTCCGCCCACCCTGGCTCAGCACCAGGGCCGTGCGCTGAACGGTTTGCGAGAGGCTGCCGACGACGTAGAGGGCGGCGGGGTTGGGGGTTGCGGCGATCTGCGCCAGGGCGTCCCGCAGCCGGGCGTGCCGCGCCAGCTCGCGCTCCAGGTGCGCCCGCCGCGCGGCGTGGAGGGCGGGGGAGTTGCGGCGGCGGTCGACCACCGACCAGCCGAGGCGCTCCCAGTCGTCGGGATCGTCGAGACGGAAGGGGAGGGCCTTGCCGTTGCGGTCGATCAGGGGCTCGACGCGGTCGGGGAGCATGTCGAACATCGCGCGGAAGGTAAACAGCGTGGCCGGCGAGAACGCGCCGTGGCGCCAGAAGTAGAAGTTCCCCTTTTCGAGGCACTTCAGCGCGGTGAAGGTGCCCTCGTTCGGGGTCGCGACGAGGAAGAGGGTGCCGATCCGCGCGCCTCCGGCCCAGGTCACCGGCGGCAGCGGCCCCTCCTTGCCGAGCGGCGTGTCGCCGTACATCAGCGCGTAGCGCGCGACGAGCCCGCCGAGGGAGTGGCCGAGCACGACGGCGGGCGGGGTGTCCGGCGGCATCCGGCCGTAGAGGCCGGCGAGATCGCGGGAGAAGCGGCGGCCGCTGGTCTCGACGCTCTGCCGCCAGTCGTAGGGGAAATAGAAATACTCTCCCGCCCCGGAGGGCGCCTTCCAGTCGCCCTCTCGATAGCCCATCGCGCCTGAAGCCGCTGCTCCAGCTCGTCGTAGACGCGGATGGGGAATCTCAATCGCCCGACTCGGATCTCGCGCAGCAGTTTGCCGGCGACGATCGACGTGCTCTCCGGATCGTCGAGCGGCAGCGCGAGGCGGTCGTTGCCGTCCATCGGATAGGCCATCAGCCACGCGCTCGGCCAGACGCGCTGGCCGGTCTTGCTGTCGACGAGCTCGGTGCCCGGCGCGCCGGGCACGATCACGATCGGGGGGAGCGGCGTCGCGGCCGCCGCGGCGATCAGCAGACAGGCCAGGGCCGGCGCGAGCGCGGAAGCGCGCAGCCATGGCGGGATCGGGATCATGAGAGTCGCTCGCATGGGTTGAACCTTCGGCCCGCCTCCGTCCCGGGTATCCCCAGGCGGAGGCGTCTGCTTTCGGATCGGGGGATTATAACGTCTTGCGGGACAGCCCCGGCGTCAGCCGAGGTTGTGGAAGACCCGCTGCACGTCGTCGTCCTGCTCGAGACGGTCGATCAGGCTGAGGACCTCGGTGGTCTGGGCCTCGGGAAGCTCGATCGGCGTCAGCGGGAGGTACTCCGATTCGGCGGAGATCGGCGTGATGCCGCGGTCCTCGAGCGCCTTCTGCAGGTTGCCGAAATCGGCGAAGGCGCAGCGGATCACGAGCTGCGGCTCCCCCTTCTCGCCGGTGCTCTCGCCCAGCTCCTCGAGCCCGCTGTCGATCAGCTCGAGCTCGAGCTCGTCGGGGTCGAGGCCCGCCGGGTTCAGGCGGAAGACGCCGACGCGCTTGAACAGGTAGCCGACGGACCCGGTGTTCCCCAGGCTGCCGCCCCCCTTGTTGAAATGGGTGCGCAGGTTGGAGACGGTCCGCGTCGGGTTGTTGGTCGCGGTCTCGACCACGACGGCGATGCCGTGCGGAGCGTACCCCTCGTAGAGGATCTCCTCGTAGTTCTCCGCCTCTTTGCCGGCCGCGCGCTTGATCGCCGACTCGACCTTGTCCTTCGGCATGTTGACGGCGCGCGCGTTCTGGACGACTCGCCGCAGGAGAGGGTTGCCGACGGGATCGGGACCACCCGCCTTGACGGCGATGGTGATCTCCTTGCCGATCCGGGCGAACTGCTTCGCCATCCGGTCCCAGCGGGCGAACATCGTGTGTTTTCTGGTTTCGAAGATGCGTCCCATGGGGGGGAATCTAGCCCGACCGTCCGGCTGGAGTAAAGGGGGGGCGTGCTAGACTGCCTCCCAGCGTTTCAAACGAAGGTCCAACCTGGGAGGTCTCCATGCAAGGGAGCCTTGTGCGCCGTCCGTGCCGTTCGTCCTCATGGCTGCTCCTGTCCCTCCTCGCGCTGCTGCTCCCGCTGGCCTGGGGGTGCGACATGCACGGCAGCGCGCCCGCCAGCCTCGGCACCAGCTCTTCGGAGCAGGCCGAGAAGACCCGCAAGATGGAGGAGAAGGCGGCCGAGATCGACCGCCATTCGGAGGAGGTCCGCAACATGGAGGGCACCGATCAGGAGAAGATCGACGCCATGAACAGCCTGGACCAGGAGCGGCGGGAGCTCACGGAGATGGATCAGGGAAAGTAGGGCGACCGCGTCTCCTCCAGGAAGGCTATGATGCCAGCGGTGCCCGTCAAACGGGTCGAGCCCTTCCTGTACGGAGACCAGTCCATGCGTCTACGCCGTCTGCTTCCCGCCGTTCTCCTGCTGGCCGCCTCGGCCGCCTTCGCCGTCGAGCCGGCGCTGCTCCAGGATCTGCGCTGGCGCCTGATCGGCCCGTTCCGCGGCGGCCGCGTCCTCGCGGTGAGCGGGGTACCGGCTGAGCCGGCTCACTTCTATTTCGGCAGCGTCAACGGCGGCGTCTGGGAGACCAACGACGCCGGCCGCACCTGGCAGCCGATCTTCGATTCGCAGCCGATCGGCTCGATCGGCGCGCTGGCCGTGGCGCCGTCGAACCCGCGGGTGATCTACGTCGGCTCGGGCGAGGCGGACATGCGCTCGGACATCGCCCAGGGGAACGGGATGTACAAGTCCGCCGACGGCGGCAAGACCTGGGCCCACATCGGGCTCGCCGACTCGCAGCAGATCGGGCGTGTGCTGATCGATCCGCGCAACCCGGACGTCGTCTACGTGGCGGCCCTGGGCCACCCCTACGGCCCGAACGCCGAGCGCGGGGTGTTCCGCTCCCGCGACGGCGGCAGGAGCTGGCAGAAGGTGCTCTTCAAGGACGAGAACACCGGCGCCATCGATCTCGCCTTCGAGCCCGGGAACCCCGAGGTGATCTACGCCGCTCTCTGGGCGACGCGGCGCACCCCCTGGCACATCTATCCGCCGTCGAACGGCCCGGGCAGCGGCCTCTACAAGTCGACCGACGGCGGCGACCACTGGACGCCGGTTTCCGGTCTGCCCGCGAAGCCGGGGCGCATCGGCATCGCCGTGGCGCCGAGCCAGCCGCGGCGGGTCTACGCGATGGTGGACGCGGTAGGGGAAGGGGGCCTCTACCGCTCGGACGACGCCGGCGCCACCTGGACGCACGCGAGCGGCGACAGCCGGATCTGGGGGCGCGGCTGGTACTTCGGCGGCGTCGCGGTGGAGCCCAAGAACCCCGACGTGGTCTACGCCTGCAACACCGCCCTCTACCGCTCGGCGGACGGCGGCAAGACCTTCGTGCCGGTCAAGGGGGCGCCGGGCGGCGACGACTACCACGAGCTCTGGATCGATCCGCGGAATCCGGAGCGGCGCATCCTCGGCGTCGACCAGGGGACGGTGGTGTCGGTCGACGGCGGCGAGACCTGGAGCTCCTGGTACAACCAGCCGACCGGCCAGTTCTACCACGTGATCACCGACAGTCGTTTTCCCTACTGGGTCTACGGCTCGCAGCAGGACTCCGGCGCCGCCGGCGTGCCCAGCCGCACCAACACCTACGACGGCATCAACATCACCCAGTTCCGCGAGACGACCGCCGGCGGCGAGAGCGACAACATCGCTCCCGATCCCAAGGACCCGGACGTGATCTTCGGCGGCCGGGTGGACCGGCTCGACCTGCGCACCGGCCAGACGCGGTCGGTCGACCCCACGCTGGGCTACCCGGACCTCTACCGCGACGTCTGGACGCTGCCGCTGGTCTTCTCGCCGCGCGATCCGCGGGTGCTCTACTTCTCGCGCCAGCGCCTGTTCCGCACCGAGGACGGCGGGGAGCACTGGACGGTGATCAGCCCCGACCTCACGCGCGAGGACCCCGGCGCGCCCGGCAATCTCGATCCGGCGACGGCGGCGAACCGGCCGGGGGAGGGGAGCCGCTTCGGCGTGATCTACGCCATCGCCCCCTCGCGGATGGCCGATCACGACCTCTGGGTGGGCACCGACGACGGCCTGATCTGGCGCACGCGGGACGAGGGGGCGCACTGGACCAACGTCACGCCGGCCGCGCTGACCCCCTGGTCCAAGGTCGGGATCATCGACGCCTCGCACTTCGACGCCGAGACCGCCTACGCGGCCGTCGACCGCCACCGGCTCGACGATTTCAAGCCGTACATCTACCGCACCCACGACGGCGGCCGGCAGTGGCAACTGATCGCGGCCGGCATTCCGGACGGCAGCTTCGTCAACGCCGTGCGCGAGGACCCGGTGCGCAAGGGGCTGCTCTACGCCGGCACGGAGAAGGGGGTCTATGTCTCGTTCGACGACGGCGACCACTGGCAGTCGCTGCAGTCGAACCTGCCGGTGACCTCGGTGCGCGACATCGACGTGCACGGCGACGATCTGGTGATCGCCACCCACGGCCGCGCCTTCTGGGTGCTGGACGACGTGACGCCGCTGCGGCAGCTCGACGCCAGGGCCGAGAGCGCCGCGGTCTGGCTGTTCGCGCCGGCGGCGGCGATCCGGATGCGCCCGGCCGGCTTCACCGGCACGCCGATGCCGCGGGACGAGGCGGCGGCGGCCAATCCGGCTCCCGGGGCGTTCATCGACTACGTCCTGAAGACCGCCGCCCGCAAGGTGACGCTGGAGATCCATGACGAGAAGGGGGGGCTGGTGCGGCGCTACGGCAGCGCGGACGCGGCGCCGAAGACCGATCTCGCCAAGCTCAACATCGCCCCGTACTGGGTGCAGCCCCCCTCGACGCTCTCGGCGGCCCCCGGCCTGCACCGCTTCGTCTGGCCGCTGCGGTATCCGGCTCCCGCCGGGGACGACGTCTGGGACGACGGCGTGTGGGCGCCGCCCGGCCGCTACACCGTCGTGCTCGACGTCGACGGGACGCGCCTCACCCAGCCGCTGACGGTGGCCCCCGATCCGCGGGTGACGCTGCCGGCGGAGGCCTACGCCCGCCAGTTCGAGCTGGCCCGCCGGATCGAAGGCGCGCAGGGGCGGCTGGCCGCGGTGACGAAGGAGAAGGATGCGCTGCTCACCGCGCTCGCCGAGCGGCGCAAGGGGGCCAGCCCGGAGACCGTCAAGGCGATCGACGCGCTCCAGAAGCGCGCCGAGGAGATCGCGGGCGGCTCGGCCTGGTGGCTCTCCCCGAAGTCGCTCACCACTTTTCGCGCCGTGGGCGACGATCTGAACAAGCTCGCCACGGCCGTGGACGGCGCCGACGCCGCGCCGTCGCCGGACGTGGTGGCGGGCTTCGAGAAGATCCAGCCGCCGCTCGACGCCACCCTGGCGGCCTGGGAGGCGCTGAAGACGAAGGATCTGGCGGCGCTCAACGCGCGGCTGAAGAAGGCGGGGGGAGCGGCGATCGAGCTGAAGCCGTAGGCCGCGTGCTACTGTGACGGCAGGAGTTCTTTCCTACAGCGGTGAACCCCGGGCCGGCTTGCCGGCCCTCGTCATGGGAGGAGTGCGGGGATGGATATCCTGACCTGGCTCATTGTCGGACTGGTGGCCGGAGTGCTGGCCTCCTTCGTCGTCGGAGGGGGCTACGGGCTCCTCGGCGACATCGTCGTCGGTATCGTCGGCGCTTTCCTGGGTGGCTGGATCTTCTCCAAGATGGGGTGGCACACGCCGTTCCCAGGGCTGGCAGGCACGATCTTCGTCGCCTTTATCGGATCGATCGTCCTGCTTCTCCTCCTGCGGCTCATTCGAAGATTGTGAGCCCTGGGCGAGGGCTTCCGGAGATCCAGGGGAGCCCTCGCCGTCAGTTCACCTGCCAGGCGTCCCGCTTGCTCAGCAGGCGGTGGACGGTCTCGCCGTTGCGCTGGGTGACGAGCCCGGCGATCTCCTCTCCCACCTCCTCCGGCGTATACCAGTCCTTCTGCCCCTGGCCCTGGCGCCGCCGCGTCTGGATGGGGCCCAGGATCAGCTCGTAGACGCGGATGCCGGTCGGGCTCAGCTCCTCGGCCAGGGTCAGCGCCATCGATTTCTGCGCCGCGGCGGCCATCGCCACCGGGCCGGCCATGGGGAAGGGCTGCTCGGCGCCGAAGCCGTTGACGTGGACGTAGCTGCCGGTCTTCGGGTGGAGCAGGGGGACGAGCATCTTGACCGCCAGGAAGTGGGCGGTGAGGTTCTCGCGCAGGATGCGCTCCCAGATCGCCATGTCGACGCTGGTCAGCGGCTTCCCCTGCCACCAGCCGCCGAGGGAGGCCACCGCCAGGTCGAGCTCGCGGAACTGCTCGTAGATCTTGCTCTGCAGGGCTCGCGCGGACTCCTCGTCGCCGAGATCGCCGACCAGCGGCAGCAGCTCGCCGGTGGAGATGTCCTGGCAGTACGCCCGCAGGCCGCGCAGCTTCTCCTCGCTGCGGGACGACACCAGCACGCGCGCCCCATGCTTCAACAGCGCCCGGACGATCCCCTCTCCCACCCCGCCCGCTCCGCCGGCGACGACGACTTTCGCTCCCTCAAGGCTGGTCATGGGTCCTCCTCTCCATCGCTATCTCCCGTCACGGCAACGGTATAACAGGTCAGGGAGCTGATCGAATTTCAGAACCTGGCCAATCGCCGGCTCGCTTTTTACATCTCCACACACCCTGATTAATAAGGGTCATACCTTCGTTACATCTTGCAGCCCGAAGACCCGGCTTGCGATCGAGAGCGCCCCTCTCGACTGGCAGGTGTCCGTTCACCCGTCTCCGAAATCGGCGGATTCGACCGAATCCGGCGTGTCTGTGGACTTGATCCGCTTGGAAGGAGAGTTGGAGATGAACAAAGTGAAGAGGTGGATGCGGAGGTTGGCCAGTCCTGACGGTCTCGTAGCTGCTGGTCCTGGTGATGTCGGCGCCGGTGGTCTACGCGATCACGGCCACGGAGGCTCCGGCCGGGTTCGACAACCTGACCAACGGCTTCCTGACCCAGACGCAGTTCGACATCGACCTCGCGACCTTCGACGCGCGCGAGGACATCGCCGACGGCCTCGGCCCCGTCTACAACGCCCAGGCCTGCGCCGAGTGCCATCAGAACCCGGTGAGCGGCGCCACCAGCCAGGTCACCGAGCTGCGGGCCGGCACGCTCGATTCCTTCAGCGGCGCCTTCACCAACCCCCCGGGGGGATCGCTGATCAACGACCGCGCGATCAACGCCGCGATCCAGGAGCGTCTCACCACCACCCAGAACCTGGTCGACACCCGGTCCTCGCTCAACATCCTGGGCGACGGCTACGTCGAGTCGATCGCCGACGCCACCTTCACCAGCATCCAGGCGGCTCAGCCGTCCGGCCGGAAGGGCACCATCATCCGGGTGCCGGTCCTCGAGGCTCCCGGGACCACGCGCATCGCCCGCTTCGGCTGGAAGAACCAGCAGGCCAGCCTGCTCTCCTTCGCCGCCGACGCCTACGTGAACGAGATGGGGATCACCAGCCCGCTGCAGCCCACGGAGAACACCTCGATGGGCAACTCCGTCGCGGCGTTCGACACCGTCCCCGATCCGGAAGAGGCGGCGACCGCGGCCAACCCCTTCGGCCCTGACGTCGAGGCCTTCGCCCGCTTCATGCGCTCCACCAAGGTTCCGCCCCGGGATACGGCGCTGGCGGCCACGGCCGGACGCGGTCGCCGGCGCCAACCTGTTCACGAGCATCGGCTGCGCCAGCTGCCACACGCCGACGATCACGACCGCTCCGGCGGGCACCGTGGTCAACGGCGGCAAGTTCACCGTCCCGGCCGCTCTCGGCGACAAGATCATCCACCCGTACAGCGATTTCATGCTGCACGACGTCGGCACGGGCGACGGCATCATTCAGAACGGCGGCGCGGTGTCGCAGTTCAAGATGCGGACTCCGCCGCTCTGGGGCCTGCGCACCCGCGCGCGGTTCATGCACGACCTGTTCAACACCACGCGCACCAACGCCATCCAGCGCCACACCAACGAGGCTGAGCCGGTCATTCAGAACTACCTCAACCTGAGTGTCACGCAGCAGAACCAGATCGGCACGTTCCTGAACTCGCTGTAATTTCGGTTGTAGTCCGCTGCAAGAGGTCCGGCCAGGCTTCACGCCTGGCCGGACTGCGTTAGGCTAAGGCCATGCCCACCCGCCTCGCCGTTCCTTTCGCCCTTCTCCTCTGTTTCGCCGCCACCGGAGCCCATGCGCAGACGGCGCCCTCGCCGGCGGATCCGCTCGCCGTCACCAAACTTTTTGTCGAGGGGTTCAACCGTCACGACCCGGGAGCCCTGATCGCCCAGACCGCTCCGGAGGTGCAGTGGCTGAACGTCGCCGGCGACCGGATCGTGCTCGACGCCGCCGGCCAGACGGCGCTGCGCGACTGGATGGCGAAATATCTGTCGGTCTACCCGACGATGCGGAAGACGATCGAGCAGTCGATGGTCCACGCCCCCTTCGTCAGCGTTTGGGAGCGCGACCGCTGGAAGGGCAAGGACGGCGGCGAGCGGACCCAGGCCCAGTTGGTGATCTATCAGGTCGAAGAGGGGAAGATCCAGCGCATCTGGCGGTATCCATACCCAGCCGTAAGCCTCAGGCTCCCGCCGCCATCTCCATCCGCGGCCGCACCAACTGGCCGCAGGCCGCCTGCACGTCGCGGCCGCGGCTCTTTCTCACGGTGACGAAGCAGCCGTACCCGCGCAGGCGCGTGACGAAGTCCTGGACCCGCTCCTCGGCGGGCTCGCGGAAGGTGGACTTGGCGTGCTCGTTCATCGGGATGAGGTTGACGTTGTGGCCGTGGCGCAGGTCCCCCAGCCAGTCGGCCAGGCGGTCCGCGTCCTCCACCGTGTCGTTGACGCCGGCGAGGAGGACGTACTCGAAGAGCAGGCGCTCGTGAGGCTTGAGCACCCAGGCGTCGAGCGCCTGGCGCAGCCGCGCGAGGTTCCAGGCGCGGTTGACCGGCATGGTGGCGGAGCGGGCGGCGTCGGTGGTGGCGTTGAGCGAGATGGCGAGCTGCGGCCGCGGGGTCATGCGCGCCAGCCGCTCGATGCCGGAGACCAGCCCGGAGGTGCTCACCGTGATGCGCCCCGGCGACAGGATGGCCCCTTCCCGGTTGCAGAGAACGGTGATCGCGCGGTGGACGTGGGCGAGGTTGTGGAGCGGCTCGCCCATCCCCATGAAGACCAGGAAGACCGACTCGCCGAGCAGCGGCCCGAGGTCGCGCATGAGGACGAGGACCTGCCCGACGATCTCGCCGGCGGTGAGGTTGCGCACGATCCCCATGGCGCCGGTGGCGCAGAAGGTGCAGCCCATGGCGCACCCCACCTGGCTCGAGATGCAGTAGGTGACCCGCCGGTCGCCGTCGCCGCGGGGCATGTGGACGGCCTCGACGCGGTGGCCGTCGGAGAGCCCGAGCACCAGCTTGGTGGAGCCGTCGGTGGAGGGGTGGCGCTCGAGGATCGTGGGCAGGGAGAGATCGGTGTTGGCCGCGAGCCAGGCGCGGATCTCTCTCGACAGGCACAGGCCGTCCTGCCGCCAGGTGCGGGTGCGCTGGAGCCGCCCGAACACGTGCTCGGGGCGGCCGGGGCAGCCCTGGGCGGCGAGATCCTCGGGGAGCAGGGCCCAGGCGGAGGGGAGACCCTCGCGCTCGGGAGCCTGGCGGTCCCAGGGCATGGCGGGAGTGGGGACGACCGTGAGCATCCGCGAAGTCTACCGGATTGGGCGGTTTGACGCTCCCCGGGAAGTGACGTATCTTGAGCCCCCATTCTCAAGCGACAAAAGTGAAAAAGGTAGAAGTATGAGTACGGAGGAGCTGGCGATCGTCCATCGGGAGCTCGAGCGGTAGCTCGCGGCCCCCGACGAGCGCATCCGCCAGCTCGAAAGGGAGCTCGAGAGCTGGCGCTGGGACGCCACCACGGCCCGCCGGGAGCTCTCGCGGCTCCGGACCTCCCGCCTCTGGCGCGTGGCCAACCTCTACTGGGGGCTCCGCCGCCGGCTGGGGCTTCAGCGCAAGACGGCGACTCCGGCCTCATCCTCCGCGGATGGCCTGTTCCCGGCGGGGGAGGAGGCCACGCTTCCCCCCGGCTTCCCGAGGGTTCCCGCCGGCCGCTACGACGTCGTCGTCTTCTCGATCATCGACTGGGACTTCCGCTTTCAGCGCCCGCAGCAGATCGCCACTCAGCTCGGCCGTCACGGGCACCGGGTGTTCTATCTCTCGACCAGCCGGTTCCTCCCCATGGGCGGTCCGGCCTGGAGCGCGGCCTGGAAGGCGAAGAACGTCGTCGAGCTCTGCCTGCGCTCCCGCCAGCGGCTCGACATCTACGGCGGGCGTCTGGAGGAGACGGACCTCGCCGCGCTGGAGGAAGCGGTCGCCGATCTCCTGGAGTCCCTCGCCCTCGGCGACGTGATCGCGCTGGTGCAGATCCCCTTCTGGGCGCCGCTCGCCGGGCGCCTCCGCGAGCGTTTCGGCTGGCGGGTGGTCTACGACTGCATGGACGAATGGACGAATTTTCCCGGCTTCGGCCCCGCGGTCCTCGGGCTGGAGGAGGGGCTCGTCCGCGAGGCGGACTTGACGCTCGCGACCGCCCGGCGCCTTCACGAGAAGCTGGAGCCCCGGGCCCGCCGGCTCGTCCTGGCGCTGAACGGCGTCGACGTCGAGCGCTACCGCGCCACTACGGCGAGAACGATCTGCTGGGGGAGGTGCGCCACCCGGTGATCGGCTACTACGGCGCCCTCGCCTCCTGGGTGGACGTCGAGCTGATCGGCAAGATCGCCCGGCACTTCCCGCGGGCCACCCTCGTCCTCGCCGGCGGCGTCTTCGACGTCGACCTTGCCGCGCTCGAGCGCTGCCCAACGTCCGCCTGCTCGGGGCCCGCCCCTACGAGGAGATGCCGCGGCTGCTCTGGCACTTCGACGCCTGCGTCATCCCGTTCCTCGTCAACGACATCACCCAGGCGACCAACCCGGTCAAGTTCTACGAGTACCTCTCGGCGGGGAAGCCCGCGTCGCCCCCCGGCTGGACGAGTTGCTGCCGTACGCGGACCTCTGCTACCTGGCCGAGGGGCACGACGCCTTTCTGGCCGCTCTCGAAGACGCGCTCGCCGAGCCGGCGGACGACCCCCGCCGGGCGCTCCGGCGCCGGATCGCGGCGGAGAACGACTGGCGGGAGCGCTACCGCACGATCGACGCTGCGGTCGTGGAGACCTTCCCGCTCGTCTCCGTGATCGTGGTGACCTTCGGCGGGCTGCCGCTCACCCGTCGCTGCCTCGAATCCCTGCTGGAAGGGGAGACCTGGCCCCATCTCGAGGTGCTGGTGGTAGACAACAGCTCGGCCGACGGCACGCCCGAGCACCTGCGCTCCCTCGCCTCCGCCAATCTCCCGGGTCCGCGTCTTCCTCCAGGATCGCAACCTCGGCTTCCCGGCGGCCAACAACGCCGGCCTCGCCGAGGCGCGCGGGAGATCGTGCTGCTGCTCAACAACGACACGGTGTGCCGCCGGGGATGATCGGCCGCCTCGTCCGTCCCCTCCAGCGCGACCCTGGGCTGGGGCTGGTCTGCGCCACCACCAACTTCTGCGGCAACGAGGCCCGGGTGGAGCCCGATTACGAGGACCTCGACGCCTGCCCCGCTTCGCCGCCGCGCGGGCCCGCCGTCACTCCGCCAGCTCTTCGACCTCCGCGTCGCGGCCATGTATTGCGTCGCCCTCCGCGGGAGGTCTTCCAGGCCGTCGGCCCGCTGGACGAGGCCTTCGGCATCGGCATGTTCGAGGACGACGACTACTCGCTACGCGTGCCGCGGGCCGGTGGCGGGTCGCTTGCGCCGAGGACGCCTACGTCCATCACGTCGGCCAGGGTCGTTCCAGAGCCTCGCGCGCGTGAGTACAGGCCCTCTCGAGCCGCAACCAGGCCCATTATGGAAGAAGTGGGGGGAGCGCTCGAAGCCGCACGTCCTGCGCGCCGCGGTCGCCCCGTGATGTCCAAGGTGGGTGGGGCGTGAGGCGGCTGCTGCACTCTTTCTAGACGGAAGACTACAGGCGCGGGCGGCGGCCGAGAGCCGCACGTGGGGCCAGCACCTCCCGGTCGAGGCCCCGGGAGAGATGAACGCCTCGCTCGACCACCCGGTGATCGTCTCCCTCTCCCGTCAGCGGGGCCTGATCGACGGCCTCGACTGGATGCGCTCGGCCTGCCGCCTCTCCGCGGACCCGCCGCGCGCGTCTCGACCTCGGCTGCGCTCGGCCTCGCGCAGCTTCGCCTTCTCCGGGCTCGCGCCCGCGCGTTCCTCGAGGATCGACTCAGCGAGAGCGCGTGGCGAAGCGAGCGCTGCGCAGAGTTCGCGCCCCCCGCGGCTTCCGCGCGTCCGTCAACACGTCAACCTCGAGCCCTGCCGCTACATCTCATCTTCTCCGCCCACAGCTTCCATCACTTCCTCGAGCTCGAGCCGTCATCGAGCAGTCGCGCTCGCCTTAACTCCGCGGGCTCTTCATCCTCTAGGAGCTCACCGTCCCACGCAGTTCCATTCACCTTCCTCAGATCCAGCTAACCGCCGCCCTGCTCCGTTTCCTGCCCGAGGAGCTCCGGCGCTTCCGTTGGGACGGCGTCAGCGCGCCGAGGGCGGCCGACGATCGCGAGATCGTCTCCATCTCGCCGTTCGAATCGATCCTCTCGGCGGAGATCGTCCCCTCTTCGAGCGCTTCTTCGACGTCGTCCTCGTCCGCGCCCTGGCGCCGCTCCAGCACCTCCTCTACACGCATCGTCCACAACTTCTGCCGGAAACCAGACTCCGCGCGCGCCCTGCGCGGCGTCCTCGCCATCGAGGCCAGATATCGACCGCCTGCTGCCGAGCGCTTCATGCTGCTCGGGCGAAGCTGTCCGGGATCGCGAGTCCTCCTCCTGACGCTCCTTCCCGGATGCTCGGGCGCGCGGGTGCAGCCGCCGCCGGCGTCCCTTCCCACGTCCGCCATCCTGTCGTCGGAATCGGGGAAAGCTTCCTTCTTCTTCCCCGTGACGATCCCCCTCTCCCAGGTGCGGCGGATCGTCGAGGAGTCCGTCCCGCCGCGGATGAGCGACGAGCGGAAGCAGGAGATCTCCGGCGCGCTCCATGACGATTTCTACCGCTACACCCTCGAGCGGGGGGAGGTGGAGGTCGGGTTCTCCGGCGAGTGGCTCACCTTCTCCTTTCCGGTGCGGGGGCGCCTCACGATCGGCGGCCGGCTCGGCGGGCTGCCCGTTCAGGAGACGGTCGCGCTCGGCGGCCGGGTGCGGGGGACGGCCTCCCCCGCGATCACCCCGGACTGGCGCCCCGATCCCCGGCCGGCGGCGCAGATCGAGCTCGACCGGGCCGATCTCGAATCTGCCGGGCGGCTTCTCCGTGGGCGTCCGCAGCCTCCTCGAAGAGCGGCTCAACCCGATCCTCAACCAGGAGCTGCGAAAGGCGGCCGGCCGCCTGCTGGCCGACCTCTCCCTGCGGCGGAAGGCGGAGGAGGCCTGGCGGTCGCTCCACGTCGCCCGCCGGGCCGTCGCGGGGGAGAACCTCTGGATCCGGTTCCAGCCGCTCGGGATCGCCCTCGCCCGGATCACTCAGAAGGACGGCTCGCTCCATACCGGGATCGGGATCTCGGGCCAGCTCTCGGTCGTCCTGGGACGGCCCTGGGAGCGGGCATGGCGCCGCCGCCGGTCACGCTCCTGCCGCCGCTCCGGATCGACGCGGAGAGGGCCGGCGGCTTCGAGCTGGAGGCGCCGTTCGCGGCCTCGCCCGAGGAGCTGTCGCGGTGGACGGACCGGGCGCTTCGCGGCATGCGCTTCCGCCTCGACCGCGAGCGGGAGATGGAGATCGCCGGCGCAGGCCTCGGGGTCGAGGGGGACCGGCTGGTCCTGGCGCTGGACTTCCGGACCGAGGGGCGCGACGGCCGGCTGGTCCTCCGCGGCCGTCCGGTGCTCGATCCGGAACCAGCGTGCTGCGGCTGGCGGATCTCCAGTACGACCTCGCGTCGGGAGGATTCTTCCTGCGGCTGGCCGACCGCCTCCACCGCGCCGAGCTGCTGGCGGGGCTCCGGAAGGCGGCGCACCTCGATCTCGCGCCGCTCCTCGCGCCGGCCGAGCGGGAGACCGCGCGGGCGATCCAGGGGCTCTTCCCGCCGGGCCTGCATGGCGAGGTGCGGGTCGAGCCGGTCCGCATCCTCGGCGTGGGGATCGCGGGCGGTTCGGTCCGCGCCCGCTGCCGGATGGTGGGGAGGATCTCGCCGCTGGGGGCGTAGCGCCGCTACCCCGCAAGGCGTATCTCTAGCTGTTCTTACTGAAAGCATGACCAGTTCAAAGATTCAGATGAAAGTAATGGCAATCCCAGAAGAGGAGCTTCTGGAGATCGCCGAGTCAATTTCGTCCAGTCTGGACAATCCAAACACCCTTCCTTTGCCGCAATAGCAAAAAGATATACTCGATGAGCACCTTGCCAGCCTTGGAACCGAAGAAAAACAGTACTGTGAAGACGTCAAGGCCGAGATCTAGCTCCTACGGTGATCGAGAACACTGTCGATCTCCAGCGATCCATCTCGCCGCAATCCTGTAAGAATTGAGTACCGCTCCTCTGCCCAGAACCTTCCGTTTCTCCGCGTAGAACGTGAACATTGAGCAGCGAACGGCAGGTGTGAGCTTTCATATTAACTCACTTCAATCTTAAGCCAGGAGAATTTATACCCAATACCCTACTTTACTATGGAACTGAAGCGACAAGCCACACCGTTATTTTGGAAGAAATGCACGCCCTTAATAGCCCGCCACCTGAATGGGCCTTCGCCGAGTTGTTGAACACTGATCCACTCATACTCGAGTAGAACTCTACTGCAGTCTCCCTTCCCTTTCTGCCGAACAGCGCTCACCTCTCTCTGTTATTTCCCGAAGTTGCAGGACTAGTCGCACAAGTCGCAGAAGATCTGGGCCAAGATCCAGGCTTTCTCGACCCCCTGCTCCCGTTTATCTCTGGCGCGATCCTTTCGAGCTCCTGCTGCCCAGATTTTGAGCAGTACCTAGTCATGGAGAGCCTCACCGTCTCCATGTTCACAGCCGACCAAACCAAGTACCTTGAGACCACCCTAGATCTTTTCTCGAATCTCCGTCATTCCAGGCTTCTGAGCGCGCCGGTCGCGGCCTTCGGAGCCGCTCTCGACCGTCTTCCCATCTGCGCAGCCGCGCTCGCGCAAGCCGCCACCTCTTCGAGGGCAGGCGATCTCGCCGAAGTCTGGCGAGCGCAGGGCATGGATGCTGGACTTACCGCCTCCCTTCGGTTTCGGCAGGCATGTTCACCAACCGGCATCGCACATGGACACCCAAGGCTGTACAAATCCTGCGACAAACCAACGAGGCCGATGAGCGAGTTCTGTTCGTTGTCGGCACAGCCCACTTGATAAAGCCCAACAGCTTTCAGTATACCTTGGCAGAACTCGGGTACCGGTTCGAGATCACATCCATCATTCCGTGACTCTCAAGCAACTGGAAGGTTGAGGGTAAGTTGTGCTCAGCCCTTTGTGAATTTCCGGACCTAAGGGCGCGTCGTCTCTGTTCGAACGCTGCCATATCGTCGGAAGATCCCGCCGCTCAGCTCTTCAAACCGCTGCCTCCAGACTTAGCCGCCACCTTCCTCAGCTCCCGGTCGGCGTTCTCGTGCAGCTCTTCCCTCAAGACTCGCCTCAACGTCTCTTCAAGAGTCTCCCGCCAGTTCTGGATGAAATCCCGCAGAGCCTCGTTGATGAGGCTCTGACAGTTGCCTCCACCGGCCTCATGAACCCGCTGACGAAACCGATCCAATACCTCGTCGTCGAGTCGGATGGTGATTCTAGTCTTACCTGTCGATACCGGCTACACAAAACCTCTTGTGTCTTAGCTCAAGTCATCTTCTTTTCTCATTTTTCCATGCCCTTTCGTAGGTTCACCGTTCTCGCGTGTCGCCGCCCCGACCGAGATCGTTCGAATCCTCTCCCCGCGCCAGATGTAGACCACCACAAGCACCTCGCCGATCACTCTCGAGCCCATCGTGACGAAGCGCCGTTCGTCGGACTAATCTCTTCCACCGTCAGGTTCAGCTCGTCGCTGAAGACGTGACGGCATCGGCAAAATCGATCCCGTGCTTCAAGCGATTCGCAGCCGCCTTCCCGCGATCCCATTCGTGAGCCATTGTATGTTCTCTTGTCACTCTGTCAAAGGACAATGCACTTCCAAAGGGTCGAGCCTTCGGCTCCTGTCATCTATTCGCGACAGTAATTCTCTAAAAGCCGAACCATTCTACCGCTTGAAAAAGCCTTTCCCTCCTTACGGCTCTCCTCGATACGATCCTGATAGGCTCGGCCCGGGAGAGGGAGGAGGGGTTGGTCATGAATCAGGAAGGACGCCGGCTCCTGGTCACCGGAGCGACCGGCTACATCGGCGGCCGTCTGGTCCCCCGGCTGCTGGATCTGGGCTATCGCGTGCGCTGCCTGGTGCGCGACCCGGCCCGGCTGCTGGGGCGGCCCTGGCAGGAGCGGGTCGAGATCGTCGCCGGCGACGTGCTGCGCCCCGAGAGCCTGGGGCCCGCCCTGGAAGGGGTGGACGCCGCCTACTACCTGGTGCACAGCCTCGCGGGCGGCGCCGATTTCCATCAGCGCGACCTGACGGCAGCCTCCAACTTCGGCGCCGCCGCCCGGGCCGCCGGTGTCCAGCGCATCCTCTACCTGGGAGGTCTGGGAGATGCCGCGGCGGAGCTCTCCGAGCACCTGCGCTCACGGCAGCAGACCGGCGAGGCACTGCGCGCCGCCGGCGTCCCCGTGACCGAGTTCCGGGCGGCGGTGATCGTGGGCTCGGGGAGCCTGTCGTTCGAGATGATCCGCTATCTGACCGAGCGCGTGCCGGTCATGATCTCCCCGCGCTGGGTCTATACGCGCACCCAGCCGATCGCCATCCGCGACATCCTCGAATATCTGATCGCCGCGCTCGACGTGCCCGAGAGCGCCGGACAGATCCTCGAGATCGGCGGCGCCGACGTGGTCACCTACGGCGAGATGATGATGACCTACGCGCGAGTCCGCGGGCTCCGGCGCTGGATGCTGCCGGTGCCGGTGCTCACGCCGCGCCTCTCCTCCTACTGGGTGAACGTCGTCACGCCCATCCCGGGCGCGATCGCCCGGCCGCTGATCCAGGGGCTGCGCAACGAGAACCTGGTGCGCGACCCCAGAGCCCTGGCGATGTTCCCGGGAATCCGGCCGGCGAGCTACGAGACGGCGGTGGAGCGGGCGCTCGCCAAGCTCGGCGCGAGTGAGGTCGAGACCGCCTGGAGCGACGCCCTGAGCACCAGCCGGGGGGACGCTCCGCCCGTCGTTCTCACCACCCACGAAGGGATGATCCTGGAGCAGCGCCAGCGGGTGGTCGCGGCGCCTCCCGAGGCGGTCTACCGGGTGTTCACGGGGATCGGCGGCTCCCGCGGCTGGTTCTACATGAACTGGGCCTGGGAGCTGCGCGGCCTGATGGACCGCCTGACCGGCGGCGTGGGCCTGCGGCGGGGGAGGCGCGACCCCGACGCGCTGCGGGTGGGGGATGCCCTCGATTTCTGGCGCGTGGAGGCCCTGGAGCCGGGCCGGTGCCTGCGCCTGCGGGCCGAGATGAAGGTGCCGGGCGAGGCCTGGCTGAGTTTCAGGTCAAGCCCCAGGAGGACGGCGGCTCCCTGCTCGCCCAGACCGCCTTCTTCGCGCCGAAAGGGCTCCCCGGAATGCTCTACTGGTATCTCCTCTATCCCATGCACGGCCTGATCTTCAGCGGCCTGATCGACCGGATCGGCCGGCGCGCCGAAAACCTCGCGCCTCCTGCCGCGTAGATCGGCACGGGATTCGCAAACAGGTAGATCCAGGCGGGACGACCGGTCCCGCTCCACGATTACAATCCTTCGCCTCAGGCGGGAGGTTTCTTATGCGCTGGACACCAGGTGGCCGTAGTGGAGATCTTGAAGACCAGAGAGGTAGTTCCGGCGGCGGTGGTTTTGGCGGCCTGGGCGGCGGCCTGCCGAGGATGGGGATCGGCGGTTTCATCGTGCTGCTCCTGTTGAGCGTCATCTTCCACAAGAACTTCTTCGCCATGCTCGGCGGCGGCGGCGCGCCGGCCGGCGCTCCCGCGACCCAGAAAGCGCCGGTGAGCTCGTCGCCCGAGGAGGAGAAGGAGGTTCAGTTCGTCTCCTTCGTCCTCGACGACGTCCAGAACACCTGGACCCAGATCTTCACCCAGGAGGGGCAGACCTACCAGCACGCCAAGCTGGTGCTCTTCCGCGAGGGGGTGCGCTCCGGCTGCGGCTTCGCGCAGACCGAGATGGGGCCGTTCTACTGCCCGGCCGACCAGAAGGTCTACATCGACCTCGGCTTCTACAAGGAGCTGCGCGACCGGTTCGGAGCCTCCGGCGACTTCGCCGAGGCCTACGTCATCGCCCACGAGCTCGGCCACCACGTGCAGAACCAGCTCGGCATCAGCGAAAAGGTCGAGCGGGCCCAGCAGCAGGACCCGGACCAGGCCAAGGCGCTGTCGGTGCGGCTCGAGCTGCAGGCCGACTGCCTGGCGGGCGTCTGGGGGCATTCGACCCAGCAGCGCAACATCCTGGAGGCGGGGGACGTCGACGAGGCGCTCAACGCCGCCGCTTCCGTGGGCGACGACCGCATCCAGAAGCAGACCACCGGCCGGGTGAATCCCGAGTCCTGGACGCACGGCTCCGCCGCGGAGCGCTCGCGCTGGTTCAAGGCCGGGTTCGACTCCGGCAAGATCGAGAGCTGCGACACCTTCAACAGCCGGTAGACGGCTAAGGCGGAGCGCTATTCCAGAGAGCGCTCCGCCTATTCCCGCCCCATTTTTTGCGCGGGGGCCGTTTCTCCGGGTCCCAGCCGAAGCGGTCGAGGTCGATCCTGCCGCTCTTGCTGAAGACGACCCCTTCCTCTTCCAGCAGGTGACGCTGGTACCCCTCTTCCCAGCCGAGGCCGCCACGGGGGCTGACCGTACCCTGCGCGTTGACCACCCGCTGCCAGGGAACCTCCACCCCTTCCGGGGTCGAGCGCAGGGCCTGGCCGACCAGCCGCGCGCGCCGGGGGAACCCGGCGAGCGCCGCCACCTGGCCGTAGGTCGCCACCCGGCCGTGGGGGATGCGCCGGATGACGGCGTAGATCTTCTCCTGTGGGGTTTGCCGGTTGGGGGTCACGGCGCAAGAGTGTACCTCTCTCGCGCTTCGTAATGTCACGGCAAGACACGACACGGATAGACAGAACCGGCGCGACGGTGTACTGTCTCGGCGTTCCGTCTTTCCGTCACGCCGTGTCCTTCTACGCCGACCTCCACGTTCACTCGAAATACTCCCGGGCGACCAGCCGGGACGCGGATCTCGAGCACCTCGCGCTGTGGGCGCGGCGCAAGGGGATCACCGTCGTCGGAACCGGCGACTTCACCCATCCCGCCTGGTTCGAGGAGATCCGCTCCAAGCTCGTGCCGGCCGAGCCGGGGCTGTTCCGCCTGCTTCCCGAGATCGAGCGGGAGATCGAGCGCCGCCTTCCCGCCTCGTGCCACGGGCCGACCCGCTTCCTGCTGGAGGTCGAGATCTCGACCATCTACAAGAAGGGGGACCGGACGCGGAAGGTCCACCACCTGATCTACGCCGCGAACCTGGAGACGGCGGGGCGGTTCCGGGAGAAGCTCGCCACCATCGGCAACATCGCCTCGGACGGGCGGCCGATCCTGGGGCTCGACTCGCGGCACCTGCTGGAGATCACCCTGGCGAGCGGGCCGGACGCCTACCTCATTCCGGCGCACATCTGGACCCCCTGGTTCGCCGCGCTCGGCTCGAAATCGGGTTTCGACTCGATCGACGAGTGCTACGGCGATCTCGCCTCCCACATCTTCGCGGTCGAGACCGGGCTCTCCTCGGATCCGCCGATGAACTGGCGCGTCTCGCAGCTCGACCGCTTCACCCTGGTCAGCAACTCGGACGCCCATTCGCCCCCCATGCTCGGGCGCGAGGCGTGCGCGTTCTCGACCGACCTCGACTACTTCGCGATGCGGCGGGCGCTGGAGACGGGGGAGGGGTACGGCGGCACGGTCGAGTTCTTCCCCGAGGAGGGGAAGTACCACCTGGACGGCCACCGCGCCTGCGGCGTGCGGCTGGAGCCTCCGGAGACCCGGCGCCTGGAGGGGCGCTGCCCGGCCTGCGGCAAGCCGCTGACGGTGGGCGTGATGCACCGCGTCGAGGAGCTCGCCGACCGCGCCGAGGACGCGGCGCCGGCGCGGACGGCGCCGTTCCGCTGTCTGGTGCAACTGCCGGAGATCCTCTCGGAGCTTCTGGACGTCGGCTCCAAGTCGCGCGCCGTGGAGGCCGCCGCCTCGCATCTCGTCGGCCGGCTGGGGCCGGAGATCGACATCCTGGAGCGCTTGCCGCTGGAGGATGTGGAGCGCGCCGGCGGCGGGCTGCTGCGCGAGGCGCTCACCCGGCTGCGGGCCGGCAAGGTGCACCGGGACGCGGGGTACGACGGCGAGTACGGGGTGATCCGCCTGTTCGCGCCGGACGAGATCCGCGGGCGGGCGGTGGTGGCGCCGCTGTTCGCGCCGGCGGCCTCCGGCGCGGCGTTGCCCCTCGACGGCGTTCCGCCGTCTCGGCCCTCACCTCCCCGGCCCTCCTCTCCCGTCCCCTCCCGCCCTCCCTGACCGGGAGAGGAGGGAGAAAGACCAAAAACGGAGTTCTTTCTCTACTCTAATCAATCCCCTCTCTCCCGGTGAGGGAGGGGGGTGGGGACGGGAGGGTAGGGGGAGTGCGGGCCCTCCTCGACCCCGAGCAGCGCGCCGCCGCGGAGATCGTCGACGGCCCGCTCCTCATCGTCGCCGGTCCGGGGACGGGGAAAACGCGCACTTTGACCCACCGGCTCGCCTATTTGATCGCCGAGCTCGGGGCCGCTCCCGAGCGGTGCCTCGCCGTCACCTTCAGCCGCCGGGCGGCGGCGGAGTTGGAGGAGCGGCTGGCCGCGCTACTGCCCGCTGGCTCGAAACAGCCTCTCGTCGCGACCTTCCACGGCCTGGGGCTGATGATCCTCGGGGAGCAGGCGGAAGCGGCCGGCCTCGCTCCGGGTTTCCGGATGGCCACCCCGATGGAGCGGGCGGAGATCGTCCGCGATCTCTTCGCTCTCACTCCTACGCGGGCGGAGCGGCTTCTGGAGGAGATGGGGAAGGTCCGCTGCGGGCGGGGAGAGAAGGACGCCTCTCCGGAGCTCACAGGCCGGATCGCCGCCTACGAGGCGGCCCTGGGAAGCCCGGAATCTGCTCGATTTCGACGACCTTCTCCTGAAGCCCCTGGCGTTGTTGCGGGCGCGGCCGGACCTCGCGGAGGGGTACCGGGAGCGCTTCCGCTGGATCTCGATCGACGAGTATCAGGATATTGACGCTCTCCAGTACGCCCTGATCCAGATCCTGGCGCCCCCGGGCGCGAACCTCTGCGCGATCGGCGATCCCGACCAGTCGATCTACGGCTTCCGCGGGGCGGACGTCGGCTTCTTCCTGCGCTTCCGCGAGGATCATCCCGGCGCCCGCGTCGTCCACCTCACCCGCAACTACCGCTCGACGCGAACCCTGGTCGAGGCGGCCTGCCAGGCGATCCGGCCGGGGAGCCTGGTGCCGGAGCGGCGGCTGGTGGCGGTTCGAGCCGGCGCGGCCGAGCGGATCGTCGTCCAGCGCGCGGCGAGCGAGCGGGCGGAGGCGGAGCTGGTGGTCCATACCCTGGAGCGGCTCCTGGGCGGCACGTCGTACTTTTCTTTCGACAGCGGGAGGGTAGGTGACGGAGACGCTCGGGATCTCTCCTTCCGCGACGTGGCCATCCTTTACCGCACCGAGGCCCAGACGCCGCCGCTGGTGGAGGCGCTCGGACGGGCGGGCATCCCGTTCCAGAAGCGCTCCCACCGTCCGCTGGCCGAGCAGCCGGGAGTGAAGGCGCTGATTCCCGCGCTGCGGGCTCGAGGGGGGAGGGGAGCCGGGTCGAGGCGCTCCTCGACCGCGCCGTCGCGGCGCTCACCGCCGGGGGCGGCGCTCCCGGCCCCTCGGCCCTCCTCGCCGCGGGCGATCTGCTCCGGCCGCTGGCCATCCGCGCCGGGGTGGACCGCGAGGCTTTCCTGGCCGAGATCGCCCTCGGCGGCGAGGTCGACGCCTGGGACCCCCGGGCGGAAGGGGTGTCGCTGCTCACCCTGCACGCCTCGAAAGGGCTGGAGTTTCCGGTGGTCTTCCTGGTCGGCTGCGAGGACGGCCTGCTGCCCTTCTCCTTTTCCCCAGGCGCCTGGGGGACGGCGGACGCCGCCGAGGAGCGGCGGCTCTTCTTCGTCGGGATCACCCGCGCCTGCTCGCGGCTCTTCCTCTTCCACAGCCGCAAGCGGACCTCGCGCGGCGAGGCGGCCGAAACCCGCCCTTCCCCCTTCCTGGCCGATTTCGAGGAGGCGCTCCTCGACCGCCCGGACGAGCTGGTCCTGGCGCCCTGGCGGCCCGAGCAGCTCCGGTTGCTCTAAGAGGTTGTCTCAGAAGTCAGCCCTGAAGGGGCGACATTTGAATAGCCTGGGGCGTGAGCCCCATCTGTTCACCACCTCGCAGACGATCTCGATCTGCAAGTACTGCACGACGCCGCTCGACACCTGCCCGGACCCGACGGTCGCCTGATCGTTTCAAGGGAGCCCGGCACCTCCGGGCTCCCGCGGAGGGCCTGCCTGCCTTCGCCAGCATTGAACGATCAGCGACATCAACAGAAAAAACGCTCCCAGCAAGCCCACGGATGGGCCGAGGAGCTGGCCGTGCTCGGCAAGCTCAAGGAGCTACCGGTGTTGTCTCCACTATAGGAGCCGGTGCTTGCCAGAGTGCCGTAAGTTCCCGGTCGTGATGCCTGAGTAGGTGGTCGTCGTGTCCGTGCTGTTGCCGGTGGAACCCGTCGTCTCCGTCCCCGTTTCAGTCTGCGCCATGGTTGAGCCCGCCGCAGGTGCGCTGGAAGGGGCCGGGCGAGGACCTCCAGGTTCGAGATCTCCAGGTTCGAGCGTCGCGACGCGGGATAACAGATCGGTGGCTTTCGCGGGATCGCTCTGATTCGCGTAGGCCGCCGCCGCGATGCGATACTCGCGGACCGCCTGATCCTTGTCGCCGACAGCCGCATAGGCAGTTCCCAGGCGCTCGTACAAGGCGGGTTTGGGCGCGGCCTCGCCTAGCTCCATGGCGGCTAATTTCTCTTGCGCCTTCACCGCTTGCCCCCACTGGAAGAGGGCGGTCTGCGGGCTTTCCCCCCAGGCCCCCAGATCTTCTCCTTTTCGAAATGGGTTCCGAGCAGGGAATGAAGGTGCACATAGTGCTTGAGATCACCGGATGAGTGGGCTTTCTCTTCCGCGCCCCTGGATTGTTCCGTCCACTGGTGGAGCAGGACACCTTGAGGATCGAGCTGGCTGGAGTACCCGACCAGGAGATTGGTCAGGAAGAGCGCCGCCGCGCTATTCGTGGGATCGAGGCTAACGGCTTGCGAGTACCGCTCGAGCGAAGAGTGCAGGTTCCCCCGGCTGGCATAGGCGTCGCCGACCATCTTGAGGAAATTGGAAAATGGCCGTACCCGCTCGGCGGCGCTCCAGGCCTTGAACGTTGCAGTAGCCGCTCCGGGGTGGAATTCGACCCCCAGGGGCGCGCTGTAGCCGTCGCGGATCTCCCGGAGCCTCTCGGCCGCGGGTGAGGGGAGAGCCCCCTGGAGGTTGACCACGGAGGCTTTCCAACTCTGATCGAACTGCTCCGGGTCGACCTGCGCGCTGGTCAGGTACTCCACCAGGAGATCCACGAATCCCTCGGGGTCCTCATTACGGAGCCGGTCCGGCTGGCTGGCGAGCCGGCGCAGCGAGGTTCCCGCCTCCGGCAGGCGGTTCTGTGCCAGAAGCGCCCTGGCGAGCGGCAAGGTGGGATCCGGGAAGGGCCGCCGTCCGTTGGGCGCGGAAGGTTGGCTCGCCAGCCGGTTGGCGGCCGTACGGGTGAGCTCGAACTCGGGGTCCAGCTTGATCGCTTCGAGATAGCGGGAGTACGCGTCCGCTGGACGCTGAGAGCGTTCCAGGGCCCGGCCGTAGTTGTAGAGATAGCGGGCGCGGAGGCTGGGTCCCTCCACGCCCGGCCAGGGAGCGTTCTCGATCTCCGCCAGGACGGTGGCCGCCTTGTCGGTCTGTCCCCGACGGAGGAGGAAGACACCGCAAGTCGTTATGAGCCTTCAGCCTCAGATTCCCCTCGGCCTGCGACAGGGCTGAGGTTTAGAGCGCCTCCGCCTTGCCGGTCCGCCGCCGGGCCATCTCGCCGGAGCCGGGATTGCGGGAGAGCAGCCCGGCCCAGGCCAGCCAGGCCTCCACCCTTTCCGTTCTAGAAGGGGCGGCGTCAACGGCTCTGGAATAATGCTCTCCCGCCGTGTCGATCTGCCGCTTCGCTTCCAGCGCGGCAGCGGACTGAAGGTACGAGTTGTAGGCGCGGAGGTCCCCCTGGGCGGAGCCAGGGGCTGGACGGAGAAAAATCAGGATCGTAACGATGGGCAGGTAGATTGATCGGTTTATCATGTGCCTTCCTCAATCACTTCCAGTCCGAGGCCCGACGTCTTCTCTTTATAGAGGTAAGCCCGCTTGGGGTGGAGCTGACGGATTTTCTTGAATTTCTTGATGGGCTGGGGGCTGGTCTGATCGAAGAGCCTCCAGGTCTCGGGAGTGACAATAATCGCCCGATACTTGCGTTGCGGGGTCTCCTGGAATTCTCCGGACAGATTGGTCGCCCGCGAGATCAACTCACCATCGGCGTCGTCCGTCTGTGGCAACCAGGAGCATTCGAGGCGGAATTGCGACTGGCGCAGGAGGGAGTAGCGATCCCACGGCAGTGGAAGAATGAGCCGCGGGGCCTTGGAGCTTCCGTCCCAGCGTCCTCCTGTCGCGAGCGGCGCGGTGTCGATGAGGAGAGACCGCAGCGGCGCCTCGTAAAGTCCAGAGCAACTTATGCTGGATGACTTTGAACAATTCGTCCGTCAAATTTTCATTCGAGGGATAGCCGTTCACCACCGATTGGCCGGGCTCCATCCAGGTGGCGTTCCAGGTTGGGTACTCGGAATGAGGGGTCGAGTACGCCATCTGAATCTGGATCTGATCGTTCTGAGGCTCGGTGATCTGGAACTGAAGTAGCGGTCCCGCGGCCCTCCGCGCGCCACCGCCCGGCGATCCGGGCTGGAAGCTCCAGTACCCCAGCCGCTGCCGGCCCTGGAGATGCTGCAGGATCCTGAATCTCAATTGATCGAGACTGTTGTTGAGCCGTAATCCATACAAGGCCTGCATCACTTTAACGTCGCAAGCGGTCGAGACTTCGATCATCGGGGCGGCGTGAGCCGGCCACGCGAGCGAAACCAGGAAAGGCAGGAGCAGGAAGAGACGGACTCTAGGGCTGAATGTAGTCGTGCTCATCAAGGGTTACCTCTTGTGGATAGGGGCGTGTCACGAAGACGGTTTTAAGGAATTCTGTCTGGCTGGGAGTGATCAGACTCACGTCGATGCGCTGGCCTTCGGAGATGCCGACGTCAGGGTTGATGCTCACGCTCGGCAGCCAACGTGTCAGGACCTCTTGAGGAGCATGGTTCCTGATTAGCTCCAACCGCCAGCCGGACAAGATGCGCTCCGGGATTTCGATGTCCTTATCGCCGCCGACCCAGACCGCCTCGCCGCGATAAGACGGAAGCGTACCGATGAGCTTTCCGTTGCCGGACACCGACAGAGTCCCCCCCGCGGATGGTTTCTGGAGCGACCCGCTGAGAACCCCGGAGAGGCGGACCAGCACCAGCGGAGCATCGAAGTCGGCGGGTACGGACAGGGGCTTTATCCGCCAGGCCTTGACGTCCGCGACCGCGGCGGGAAGCCCCGAGACCTTGATTCGGTATTCACGAGAGCCGAACCAGGACGTGGGAAGAGCGTACTTGCGCCGCGAGCGCGCCGGCAGGCTCTCCTCCACGAGATTCTTCGCACTCCCGGATTGCTTCTGATCGAGAGGGCGGATTTCGATCGTGCGCTCCTTGTCGTCGGGTTTCGTGGAAATGGCGACTGATCCTCGGCGCGAGCCCCAGGCGAGGAAGAAGACGGACGCGATCAGAAAAATCACCAGAATGGTTTTCTTCGGCAGCAGCACATGTCGCTCGAACCTTTTCTGAAGCTCCTCCTTCCGCTCCTTGGTCAGGACGTTGGCCAGGAAGGCGAGCCAGGCGAAGAGCCCCCCCAGGCTCAACAGGCTGAGGACTTCGGGGAACAGGTCCGTGTAATGGAGATACCAGGCGCATACAGCAAACCCGAGGGCGACCAAGGCGATCAGGTTGACCGCAATGGGCCAGAAAGGGCCTGATGGAGGAGTGCCGGAACCGTCTTGGGTCATTGGCTCTCTCGAATGTGCTGATGAGGATCCGGGGGCAACCCCTTGGGAGCAAACTTTCATTATAAGCTGCCAATACCATCCTTTGTTGACAACCAAGCACAAATGAAGTAATCTGCGTTTATATATACTCCAACTTCAGGATATTGATATGCGACTTGTAACTCGTGGCGACCTCGATGGTCTGACGTGCGCCGTGCTGCTCTCCCTGAACGAGCAGATCGACAGCGTCTCACTCATTCACCCCCAGGACATCAGCGACGGGCGGGCGGACATCCGGCCGGACGACATCATCGCCAACCTGCCATATCACCCCGGCTGCGCCATGTGGTTCGACCACCATCTGCACACCGCGGCGAGCAACGTCCCCGCGGAGGCCTTCCGGGGCGCCTTCGCCCAGGCCCCCTCGGCGGCGCGGCTGGTCTACGAGTACTACGGCGGCGAGGAGGCCCTGCCCCAGTTCTCCGAGCTGGTGCGCGAGACCGACCGCCTCGACTCCGCAACCTGGCTCCCGCCGACGTGCTCGACCCCCAGAGCTACATCAAGCTCGGCTTCACCATCGACGGCCGTAGCGGCCTCGGCACCTTCGAGCGCTACTTTCTGCATCTGATGGAGCTGCTGCGCACCGGCACGCCGATCTCCGCGATCCTGGACGATCCGGCGGTGAGGAAGCGCTGCGAGATGCTGGAGAGCGAGTCCGAGCACTTCTGCCAGGAGCTGCGCCGCCACAGCCGGGTCGAGGGGAACGTCGTGGTCACCGACTTCCGCGAGCTCGACCACACCCCGATCGGCAACCGCTTCCTGATCTACGCTCTCTACCCCGAGGTCAACGTCTCGGTGCGCATCCACTGGGGGCCGAACCGCGCCTTCCCGATGCTGCTGCTCGGCCACAGCATCTTCCGGCGCACCTGCAAGACCAACGTCGGCGAGCTCGCGGCCCGCTACGGCGGCGGCGGCCACCAGGGCGCGGGAGCATCCCGCTGATGTCGGAGCCCGATCAGCAGATCCAGATGATCGTCGGCGAGCTGAAGGCGAACGGCTGACGTGCCTGGAGAGCTGCGCAAGGACATCCACCCCGGCCTGGAGGTGGAGATCGTTCAGAAGGCCGACCAGCGCACCGGCAAGCGGACGCGGGGGATCGTGCGCGACATCCTCACCAGCTCCCCCCAGCACACGCGCGGCATCAAGGTACGCCTCCAGACCGGGGAGGTCGGGCGCGTCCGGGGGATCATCAAGGCAACCCCGAAGAAGCCTCAGCCGAGCGGCGACTCATCGTAGCCGGCCAGGAGGTCGGCGGCGCCGTCGTAGATCGCCAGCGCGCCTTTCAGATCCTCGTCCTTGAAGCCGCCGCAGCGGAAGGCGATGACCTGGATGCCCACCTTGCCGGCAGCCTGGATGTCGTAGGGCGTATCCCCCAGCATCACCACCTCGCCGGCGGACAGCTTCAGGCGGTCGAGGGCGGCCTGGACGACGTCCGGGTCTGGCTTCGATTTTCCGGCGTCGCTCGCCGAGGTCGCGTCCTCTAGGAGGTCCTTGATGCCGACAGTCTCGATCGACTTCGCGACCTCGTCCTCGGGGGAGGAGGTGGCGATGACGAGCCTCAGGCCGTCCTGCTTCATCCGTTCGAGCAGGGGGCGGACCTCGGGAAAAGGCTTCAAGTGTGGGGCATAGTTGGACTTGAAGATCTCGCCGCGCCGCTCGCTGATCTTCTCCCCCTCCTCGCTCTCCTTGGAGATCTTCATCGCGGCAGGGAGAAGGTTGTCCCCGCCCATGCCGATGTAGGGCCAGATCTCCTGCTCGGAGACCTCGTGGCCGAATTCGCGCAGGACGTCGACCCAGGCGTGGACGTGGGCGGCGTTGCTATCGATCAGGGTGCCGTCCATGTCGAGGATGACGGCACGATAACGGTCGGTACGGGATTCGGGATGGTCAGACATGGCGCTCGAAGCTGAGCAAGGCGCGTACCATCGGCGAGTCGCGATACGATCCCTCAGCTCACGAGGAGAAAACCTTGATGAACCGCGCCTCCTGGTCTGCCGCCGTCCTGGGAACCCTGCTGGCGACCGCCGCTCTCGCCACCGAGCCGCCCCCCCTGCTGCCCGAGCCCGTGGTGCGGGCGATCGCCGCCGAGGTCTCGGGCACGGCGGCGAAGCGCAACCTTCAGGACCTCACGCTGTTTCACCGCATGCGCGGCTCGCGGGGGTTCCGGGCGGCGGCGGAACGGGTGCGCGACCGGGCGAAGGAGTACGGCCTCTCCGAGGTCGAGATCCTTGAGTTGCCGGCCGACGGCACGATCTTCTACGGCACCCAGCGCTCGCGGCCGGCGTGGGACGTCGATTTCGCCGAGCTCTGGGAGCAGCGCCAGGAGGGAGGCGCCTGGGTGGACGGGGAACGGGTGGCCTCCTGGGAGGCGCGCCCCATCGTGCTCGCCCAGGACAGCGCGAGTGGAGAGGCCGCGGCCGAGCTGGTGGACGTTGGCGCCGGCACCGCGGAGGCCAGCTATCAAGGCAAAGACGTGCGCGGCAAGCTCGTGCTGACCTCCTCCCAGCCGGGCGCCGCCTACAAGCTGGCGGTGGACCGCTTCGGTGCCGCCGGCATCGTCTCCTACGCCCAGAACCAGGTGACCGGCTGGTGGAAAGAGGACGAGAACCTGGTCCGCTGGGGGCATCTCGACACCTTCCCGGCGCCGAAGACCTTCGCCTTCATGGTTTCGCTGAAGCAGGCGCGCGCCTGGCAGGAGCGGCTGGCCGCCGGCCAGCCGGTGCGGCTGCGGGCGAGCGTCAAGGCGGGGCAGCACCCCGGCGCCTACAGCATCGCGACCGCGGTGATCCCCGGGGCCGACCGCGAGCACGAGGTCGTGCTCTCCTGCCACCTCGATCATCAGCGGCCCGGAGCGAACGACAACGCCAGCGGCTGCGCCTCGATCCTGGAGGTGGGGCGCACGCTGGCGAAGCTGGTCCGCGAGGGGAGGCTCGCCGCCCCGCGGCGGACAATCCGCTTCGTCTGGCCGCCGGAGATCGAGGGCACGACCACGCTCCTCAACGCCCGGCCGGACATCGCGGCCCGTGCCCTCGCCGTGATCCACATGGACATGGTGGGCGGCGACGCCGAGATCACCAAGGCGGTCTTCCACGTCACCCGCTCGCCGAAAAGCCTGCCGACTTTCGTCAACGACGTCGGCGGCGCGTTCGGTCGCTTCGTCAACGAGCAGTCGTACGCCCTGGCGGCCACCGGCGAGGCGCCCTATCCGCTGGTGGACCCCGAGGGGAGCAAGCGCGCCCTCCAGGCCGAGCTCGTCGACTTCACCGAGGGGAGCGATCACCAGGTCTGGAGCGAGGGGTCGTGGCGGGTGCCCGCGATCTATCTCAACGACTGGCCGGACCGCTACATCCATACCCACGCGGACGGCGTCGGCAACATCGATTCGACCAAGCTGCTGCGCGCCGCCTTCCTGGGCGCGGCGAGCGCCTGGTACCTGGCCGGTCTCGACGCCTCCCAGGTGCCGGCGCTCTGGGAGGTGGTGCGCCGCGGCGGCCTCGAGCGCACGGCCGAGGCGCTCGCCCGCGCCGACCGCCTGCGGGCGGCGGGGGAGGGGGCGGAAGCGGACAACCTGCTGCGCTTTCATCTCGCCCAAGAGGCCGCGGTGGTGGAGTCGATCGCCCGCTTCGCGCCGGTGCCGCCGGCGGTGCGGCAGAGCGCGGCGGCGTTCCTGGTGGGGTTGAAGAATCTGACGGGTCCAATCCCGGCCCCCACGAAACCAGAGGATCCGGTCTATCGCCGCGCCGCCGCGCCCAAGGGGGCCATGGGCGGTTTCGGGTACGACTATTTCGAAGATCATTTCGAGGATCATTTTCAGGATTCTCCCCCCGCCCTGCTGAAGCGGACCGGCCTCTGGGGGGGCGGCGCCGAGTACGCCTACGAGGCCCTGAACCTGGTCGACGGCCGGCGCACGGTGAGCGAGATCCGCGACGCTCTCGCCGCCATCTACGGCCCGCTGCCGCTGGCGGAGGTGGCGGAGTACCTGGCGGATCTCGAGAAGATCCACGTCCTGCAACGTGGGAGGGCTTCCAATGCTCCGTGAGAAGATGATCGGACACCACGCCCACAAGCCCCATGAGTTCCGCTGGCGCAGCCGCGAGATCTCCCGCCTGGAGGGGTTGAGCGACGCCGTCTTCGGCTTCGCGGTGACGCTGCTGATCGTCTCCCTGGAGGTCCCCAAGACCTCGGGGGAGCTGCTGGAGACGATGCGCGGGTTCGCCTCCTTCGGGTCACCTTTACGCTCCTCTATCTGCTCTGGTACCGGCAGTTCACCTTCTTCCGGCGCTACGGGCTGGAGGACGGTCCGACCGTGGCGCTGAACGGCGCCCTCCTCTTCGTCATCCTGTTTTTCGTCTTCCCGCTCAAGTTCATCCTCGGCACCATGGTGGGCCGGCTGCTGGGGGCCGGCAAGACGATCCACCTGCCGAACGGCGCCGTCGAGCGGGTGATCGCGCCCGGGGACATGCCGGTGCTGATGACGATCTACGGGCTGGGCTTCACCGCCGTCTCCCTGATCTTCGCCCTGCTCTACGTCCACGCCTATCGCAAGCGCCATGAGCTCGAGCTCAACGAGCTGGAGGTCTTCGATACGCGGCGGACCGTGGAAGCCACCGGCCATACCGTTGTCATGGGCTGCTTCATCGTGGGAGTGGCCTGGGTGACGGAAGCCGTCCAGGGCAAGGCCTACGAGGACCGGGCCAGCTTCGCGACCCTCGGGGTGTTCTACGCCTACCTGGCGTTCATGATCTACCGCACCCGTCTGAAAAGCCGGCAGCGCAAGGCGATGGTGGCGCGGATCAAGGAGATCGCGGCGGAGGGGGACCTCGGGACCGCGCTTCAGAGCTGAGCCGGGCGTGGAGTCTTGAGCCCGGCGTCGAGCCGGGCCTCGGCGAGCGCCGGGCCGTACTCGCGCTGGAGCAGGGGGTTGGCCTTGAGGGCCGCTTCGAGCGAGGCCACGGCCTTGCGCGCCGCCTGCTCGCGGCGCTTGGGATCGGTCTCCAGCCGGGCGCCCATCGATTCGAGACTGCCGCGCAGAGCGAGGTAGCGCGCCTCGCCGGCGTTGATGGCAAGCGCCTTGCCGGCGCGCTCCAGCCCCTCGCGGATCGCCGCCACGGCCCGGCCGTCCCGCGCCGCCTCGGCGCGGTCGCGGGCGATCAGCCCCTGGGTGAAGAAGACGTCCGGCTGCTGGGGGTTGAGCGCCTCGGCGCGGGCGAGCTCGGCGGTGGCGGCGCGCAGATCGGGCTCGGGGTCCTGCCGCTGCCGCATCTGCCAGCGGGCGGCGAGGCGCTTCACCCGCGCCCGCTCCAGAAAGACGTCGGCATCGGTGGGGTTGAGGCGCAGCGCCTCGTCCAGCGCGGCGCTGCCCTGAGCGAGGGCCGGCAGCGGGTCCTCCCCCTGCCCGAGGAGCCCCTCGGCCAGGCTGCGCCAGGTGTAGCCAAGGTTGTAGCGCGCCAGCGAGTAGTCCGGCTTCAATTCGATGGCGCGCCGGTAGCTCTTCGCCGCGCGGTCGAGAGCGTCGCGCGGATCGTTGCCGCGGGTCAGCAGATATTCGCCCAGGGTCAGATGGGCGTTGCCGAGGTTGTTGTAGGTCGGCGCCGAAGCGGGGGTTGAGCGCCGCCGCCCGCTCCAGGGCCGCCACCGCCCTGCCGATCGAGGCGCTGGGGTCCAGGCCTTGAGCGATCTCGACCTCGGACATCGATCTTCCAGGTGTTGCCCAGGCCGATGAACGCCGGCAGCGACCGGGGTTGAGGTCGCTGGCCTGGCGGTAGCTCGCGACCGCCCGGTCGATGGCCTGGCGGGGATCGGCTCCCCGGCGCTGCTGGTCCTGGGCGAGCACGAGATAGGCGGTGCCGAGGTTCGGCGTGGGCGGAGGGCATCTCGGGCTGGATCTCGACGGCCTGGCGGGCGGCCTCGATCCCCTTCGCGATGTCGGCCCGCGCGTCCATGCCCCGCGCCCCATCTTCCACTGCGCCAGCAGGCGGTGGGAGACGGCGAGGTGGTTGTAGCCCTCGACATCGCGGGGGTCGAGGGCGATGGCGCGCTCCGCCAGGCGGATGCCGGCCGAGAGGTCCGGCACCGGATCGGTCCCGCGCTTGAATTTCTGCTCCCCCAGGCGCCAGAAGATGCCGGCCTCGCAGCACCAGCGCCTCCGCCAGCCCGGGATCGACCCGCAATGCCCGGTCGCAGGCCGCGAGGGCCTCCTTGACCCGGGCCTCCGGCACGTCGGCCAGCGCGATGGCCGCCTGCAGCCGGTCGCCGCGGCGGCCGCAGTCCTCCGCGTAGAGATCGGGATCGCTGGGCCGGGACGCGATCAGCCGGGCGTAGATCTCGCCGGAGCGGTCGAAGGAGCCGGATGGCCTCCTCGTAGTCCCCCCGCCCGGCTGGCCTCCGCCGCCTGGTCGCCGGTAGACCTTGGCTTCCAGCTGGGCCGCCGGGAGGAGCGCGGGGTCCCGGCGGGCCGCCGCCAGGGCGTCGGCGTAGCGCCCTTCGTAGAAGGCGATCAGCCCGGCGAGCGACGCGGAGCCCGGCGAGCGCGCGAGCGCTTCGCGCAAGTATGCGCAGGGCGGGCTCGGCGGTAGGTGCGCTCGGCCTCTTCGCGGCGGGTCGGCCTTTTCGATGACCGAGGGGACGCGGTCGGCGTCCGACAGCGCCCGCTCGTAGGCCCGGCCGAAGGCGAGGCCCAGCGCCTCGGCCATGTCCGGTACCGCGCTCGCCGGCTGTCCAGGCCCGCTCCAGGTGCGAGCGTGCCAGGTCCGTCCTGGTGCAGCGACCAGGTACCCCTGGCCGAGGGCGAAGTTGCCCGGCCCGGCGGCGAGCGGGCCGATCTTCTTCATCTCGGTGCGGATCGAATCCATCTCCGCCCGCAGCTCCCGCTTGTACGGGGTGATGTCGTGGAGCGGCTGGCCGGCCACGTACTCCATGCTGGTCTTGAACGAGCCGATCCGCTGGCCGAACTTCTGGGCGAGCTGGGCCCGCTCGCGCGCCTGCCACTGGGCGCGCAGGCTCAAGGTTCCCACCAGCACCAGGGCGAGCACGGCGGCGATCGAGACGGCGGCCAGCGCCCGGTTCTTGCGCAGCCGCTTGCCCGCCCGGTAGGTCCAGCCCGCCGGGCGGGCGCGGATCGGCTCGCCGTCGAGGAAGCGGTCGAGGTCCTCGGCGAGGTCGCGGGCCGATTCGTAGCGCCGGGCGGGGTCCTTCTCCAGGCACTTGCCGACGATGGTCTCGAGGTCCTCGGGAGTCGCCGGCACCACCTGCCGCAGCGGTTTCGGCTCCTCCTGGACGAGCTGGACCAGGATGCGGGCGAGGTTGGCGCCGGTGAACGGGGGCTTGCCGGCGAGCAGCTCGTAGAGGACGACGCCGAGGCTGTAGACGTCCGTCCGCCGGTCGAGCGCCTGCCCCTGCGCCGCCTCGGGCGAGATGTAGCCCGGGGTGCCGCTGACCATGCCGGTGCGGGAGAGGGAGACCTCGTCCAGGGCCATGGCGAGGCCGAAGTCGACGACGTAGGGGTGGACCTCGCCCCCCTCGTCGCGGGCGAGCAGGATGTTGCCCGGCTTGAGGTCGCGGTGGACGAGCCCGGTGCGGTGGGCGGCGTGGACGGCGCGGGCGGTGTCGCGCACGAGCTGGACCTTGTCGGCGAGCGACAGCTCGTCGCACAGCTCGCCCAGGCTGCGGCCGTCGATGTACTGCATGGAGATGTAGGGCCGCCCCTCGGCCTCGCCCACCTCGTGGATCTGGCAGACGTTGGGGTGGGAGACCCGCGCCTGGGCGCGCGCCTCGCGCAGGAAGCGCTCGGTCTGCGAGGCGTCGTTGCGGTGGAGGAACTTGAGCGCCACCCAGCGGTCGAGGGTGGGATCGAACGCCTTGTAGACCGAGCCCATGCCGCCGGAGCCGAGGTGGCGCTCGACGCGGTAGCGCGGCCAGTCGGCGAGGAAGCGGAGCTCGGGAGGGAAGGGGGAGGATGGGGGAGGGGCGCCGGCGGGGGCGCGCGGGCCAGGGGCGCGCCTTGCCGGCGAGGTCCGGGGTGCGGTCGTCCCGGTCCCCCTGGATCTCGGCGCTCAGGCGCTCGACGTCCTCGGCGGTCAGCAGGCCCGCTTCGACGAGCGCCCGCACCCAGCGGCCGTGGAGACGGGACACGCCACCGCTCCTGCTCTCGGCCGGCAGGTGCTCGGCGACCGCGTCGAGGTCCTCCCAGCGGAGCAGGCCCTTGGCGATCGCCAACCTCAGGAGACTGCTCTCCACGGGTGGGCTCATGGTGGTCTGGTTGTCAGTTGCGACACCGGGAGTTTATCCGGTTTGGCGGGGCGGCGCGAGGGAGGAGGGCAGGGGACACGGACTTACACGGACCCACACGGACGTACAAGGACACCAGGAACGAAGAAGTCGAGCCTCTGTTCGTCCTTGTGCGTCCGTGCAGGTCCGTGTAAGTCCGTGTTGTTTTCTGACGCCCTCAGAACGGCCGCCCGGTCTCCCAGCCCACCGGCAGCGCGGCGCCGGCCAGCAGATTGCGCAGCACCAGCGGCTCGACCGGCTTGACGAAGTGGTACTGGATGCCGGCCTCCTGGGAGCGGCGGCGGTCCTCGGGCTGGCCGTAGCCGGTCATCGCCACCAGCAGGGCGTGGTCGAGGCCGATCTCGTCGCGCAGGCGGCGCGCCACCTGGTAGCCGTCGAGCCCGGGGAGGCCGATGTCCAGGAGCACCACCTCGGGCTGCTGCTCGCGCGCCGCCTCGAGGGCCTGGCAGCCGTCGTGCACCACGTTGACGTCGTGGTTCCAGAGGCGGAGCAGGGTCGCCAGGCTCTCGGCGGCGTCGATGTTGTCCTCCACCACCAGCACCCGCAAGCCCGCGGGTAGCCATCGCCGGGGCGGGCTCCGCCGGCAGGGCGGCCTCGGAGCTCAGCGGGGCGGGGAAACGCAGCACGAACTCGCTCCCCTGGCCGAGGCCGGGGCTGGTGGCCTCCACCCGGCCGCCGTGCATCTCGACCAGGCTGCGCACCAGGGTGAGCCCGACGCCGAGGCCGCCGTCGGTGCGGGCGAGCGAGCCGTCCGACTGCACGAAGGGCTCGAAGACCCGCTCGAGCACGTCGGGCGGCACGCCGATCCCCGAGTCGCGCACGCGCACCACCGCCTCCTCCCCCTCGCGGGACGCCGTCACCCAGACGTGGCCGCCCGGCATGGTGTACTTGGCGGCGTTGTTGAGGAGGTTCGAGATCACCTGCTCGAGCCGGGTCGGGTCGGCGTCCAGCCGCACCGGCTCGGCCGGGAGCCGCAGGGAGAGCGTATGAGCGCGGCTCTCGAGGATCGGGCGGGTGCCCTCGACGGCGCGCTGGACGATGGTGCCGAGGTCCAGCACCTCCTTGCGCAGCCGGATGCTCCCCTGGGTGATCCGCGAGACGTCGAGCAGGTCGTCCACCAGCCGGGCCAGGTGCTTGACCTGGCGCTCGACCATCTCGCGCGAGGGCTGGAAGCTGGGATCGAGGGTCTCCACCTGGCGCATCAGCTCGACGGCGTTGCGGATCGGGGCGAGCGGGTTGCGCAGCTCGTGGGCGAGCATGGCCAGGAACTGGTCCTTGCGGCGGTCGGCGCCGATCAGCTCCTCGGCGCGCCGGCGCAGCTCCTCCTCCAGCCGCTTCTGCTCGGTGATGTCGAGCTGCGTCCCCCAGGCGCGGACGAGCTTGCCGTCCTCCACCACGCCGACCAGGTTGTTGAGGAAGATCTTGGGTTTCCCCTCGGCGTCCACCTCGTGCGACTCGGCGCCGGTCAGGCGGTAGCCCGACTGGACGAAGTTGCGCAGGTATTTGAGATTGTGCGGGTCGGTGGCGGGGAGGAACTGCCCCAGCCGGCGGCCGACGATCTCCCGCTCGTCGCGCATGCCGTACATCTGCGCCAGCACGACGTTGCACTCGGCGAGCACCGCGTAGCGGTAAAAGCGGTCGATCTGCTCGTCCTCGGGGAGGTCGACCGGGGTGGGCTCTTCCATCTCGAAGCGCCAGATCCCCTCCGAGCTCTGCTCGACGAAGACGCGGTAGCGCTCCTCGCTGTCCCGCAGGGCCTGCTCGGTGGAAGTAATGTCGTGGGCCACCAGCACCGCCCCGGTGCACCCCGCGTCGTCCTCGTGGCAGGGGGTGACGGTGACGTCGAGCCGCCGCTCCCTGCCCGTGGCACCGGCGAAGAGGGTCCGGTGGACCGCGGCGGTCTGCGCGGTCCCCTGAGGATCGAGGGCGATCGCGGCCGGCTGGCGGCTGCCGGCGTCGAGCAGCGGCAGCACCTCGGCGAACGGCCGCCCCCGCGCGGCCTCGGCGTCCATGCCGGTCAGCCGCTCGGCGGCGGGATTCAGGAAGGTCACCAAGCCTTGTGCGTCCGTGGTGACGACGGCGTCCTCTATCTTGTCCAGGGCCACGCGGAGCCAGTCGCGCTGTCCGGGGCTGGTGGAATCTGACATTTTAGTAGCCTCTCATCGAGCCGGCTTTCCAGCCCGAAAGCTTCACCACCCTCGCTTGAAGAAAAACTAACCCCTCTCTTCCATAAAGAGAGTTGTCTTTCACTATAAGTGAGCATATCCCGTGCCAGTTACCTCCAGGGGCGGGTGTCGAGCGCCGGCGCCTTCATCACCCGGAAGTAGGGGAGGAGTCCGACCGTCGCGTCCCAGTAGGGGGTGCGGCGGAACCACCATTGGTAGCGGGCATTGGTGTCGGCGGCGAACTTCTCGTCCTGGAGGGCGGTCCGCCACTCGGCGGCGGTCTTGGGGTCTTTGAGCATCTCGACCGCGAGACCCTCGAGCACCCGCGAATCAATATACTCCTTCCCCTCGAAGATCGACGACAGCAGCCCCCAGGAGAGCAGCGAGTCCACGGCCTCGGGCTCCAGGAGCTGGACCGCCAGCTCGAAGTCCGGCTGGTCCGCCGGGATCCAGAGGGCGCCGGCGGGGATCCGGCGCCGTTCCGCCGCGCGCTCGATCTTGGCAGTGACCCGCGTCAGCCCCTGATAGGAGCCCGGCGCCGGCTGCGGCTCGGCGGCCCGTATCGTCTCCACCTCGATCTCCGCCGGCTGGCTCAGTCTGGCGACGCGCAGCCCCTGGCCGCGCAGCCTCTGCTCGATCTGCGGCCAGCCGGGGAGCACCAGGTAGCCGCGCGGCCGCGGGACCGTCCGCACCGCCTTCGAACCGTGGAACCAGGGGACCTCCATGGCGTTGAGCTCGCCGCGGCGGAAGAGGAGGAGGGGCTCACCCGTGACCACCGAGGTCTTCGTCTCCCCGGCGTAGACGGGGAGGCGGATGCGGTCCGGCCGGTCGCTCTGCTCGAAGTCGACCACCACGTCCGAAGGCGGAGCGTCCGGTTTCCCCAGGGCCACCTCGGCCGCCTCGGCCGCCGCCACGGCGCGGGTCAGCGCCGCCGGATCGCGGGCCACCTCGTCGAGCAGCGCCAGCAGGAAGTCGCGGGTGGCCATCACCCGCTGCCGATACGGCTTGTAGGAGTGCGTCTCGACCAGGATCGACGGCCGGTTGCGCAGCGGGAAGTAGCCGGTGGAGTAGCGGGGCTGGCCCACCCAGGAGCTGAACCCCTTGGCGGGGTCGTTGCGGTCGACCAGGTCGACGTAGGGGCCCGCCTTGTGCCCCGCCTTCTCCGTCGCCGCGAGCACGGCCGGCATGTGGGCGCGCAGCCAGGCGTCGACCGGCGCCGGGGCCTGCGGCGCCTCGGCCCAGGACCAGGTCAGCACCCAGTCCATGTCGATGCCGTCGGTGACGTGGTCGTCGACGTGGAGGTGGGGGCGCCAGTCGTTGACCAGGGCGATCAGCGAGCGCGCCTCCTCGGAGGAGATCTTCAGGTAGTCCCGGTTGAGGTCGAGCCCGTTGGTGGTGGTGCGGAACCCCATCCCCTGCTTCGGACCGTTCTGGTTCGGGCGGTTGAACGGCGAGATCCGCTCGTGGCCGTCGACGTTGTAGATCGGCAGCACGACCAGGGTGACCGCTTCCAGGACCTCCGCGTGCCGCCCCAGCGCGAGATCGCGCAGCAGCATCAGCGAGGCGTCCTTGCCCTCGATCTCGCCGGCGTGGATGCCGTTCTGGATCAGCACCACCGGCTTGCTCAACCGCTGCGCCTTGCGGCCGGTGAATGCCTTCTCCCGCGAGACGACGACGAACGGCAGCGCCCGCCCCTCGCCCGAGGAGCCGTAGAAGCCGAGGTACATCTCGGGGAAGTGGGCCTGCAGCTTGCGCAGGAAGCCGAGCGTCTCCTCGTAGTTGGAGGTCGCCTCGAAGGCGGAAATCTCGGCGCGGGTGCGCAGCGCCTCGATCTCCTCCCGCTCCTGGTGGGAGAGCGCGCCCCGCGGCCCCGCCGCCGTGGGGATCTCGTCCTCGTCGGGATCGCGGGGCGGGGTCTGCGCCGAGGTGGCGAAAGGGAAGAGGCAGAGCAGCAGAATCAGTACGTTGCGCACGCTTCGAGCCATGGAAAGACCTCCCGGAATGAGACCGAACTGTAGCAGAGCCCCGCTTCAAACAACATGATAGTGGCGCTACTGGCATGAACCATGCAATTTACATGTTCCGGGAGCTGATGCTCCTTTTGCGGTTTATCCAGTCACCCAGCAGAGAGGAGTTCATCATGACCCGTAATCTTCGCGAGAGAGCGTTCCGGATCGCATTGATGATGGCGATCGCGGCGCTTCCGTGCGCACCCCTGAGAGCGTCGAATCCTGTCGTCCGGAACCGTTTCCGGCTCGGCCACGCAGGCGAGCTGGACCGGGGGCCCGAAGACCCCCACGGCATCCAACACTTGTGGCAGCGCCAACAACTCCCAGTGTGACAATTACAAGCTGACCATCGCTCCGCCTGCCTATTCCTTCAAAGTCGAGATCTCGATCGCCGGCGGCGCGGCGGACGACTACGACCTCGAGGTCTACGGTCCGGACGGCAGCCTCGCGGGGAGCTCCGGCAACAGCCCCGGCGAGGTGGAGAAGGTGGTCCTCACCAATCCGGTGGGCGGGACCTATACGGTGAGCGCCTCGCCGTACGCGCCGCTCACGGGTTACAGCGGCACCGCCAAGCTGTCGCAGATCGCGCCGCCGCCGGCCGCCTCGACCGAGAGGGCGCCGGCCTACGCCAACTACCCGGCGCCGGCCCCCCTGGGCCAGAGCGCGGGCGAGCCGTCGATCGGCTTCGACCGCGCGACCGGGAAGGCGATGTACGTCGCCGGCACCGAGACGCTCCGGGTCACCTTCAACGACTGCTCCTCGCCGGCCACCGCGAAGTGGGAGAACGTCTCCGCCACCCTGACCTCGCAGGTCACCTTCGACCCGATCCTGTGCACCGATCAGGCGCTCGGGCGGACCTTCGTCTCGCAGCTCCTGCCGGCCAAGGTGAGCCTGATGGCCTACACGGACGACGACGGCGCCACCTGGTCGCCGAGCCAGGGCGCGGGGATCAACTCCGGCGTCGACCACCAGACGATCGGCAGCGGCCCCTTCGCTCCCGGCGTCCTGAAGACGCTGGCCTCCTATCCCCGCATCGTCTACTACTGCTCCCAGGACATCGGGCTGGCGCAGTGCGCCACCAGCCTCGACGGCGGCCGCACCTTCGGCGTCGCGGTGCCGATCTACAACCTCACCCAGTGCGTCGGCATCCATGGCCACGTCAAGGTGGCGCCGGACGGCACGGCCTACGTCCCCAACAAGAACTGCGGCGGCAGCCAGGGGCTCGCGGTCAGCCGCGACAACGGCCTGACCTGGACGGTGAAGACCGTGCCCGGCAGCGCGTCGTCGAGCTGGGACCCCTCGCTCGGCATCGCCAAGGACGGCACCGTCTACTTCGGCTACATGAACGGCGACGGCCACCCCTATGTCGCGGTCTCGCATGACGAGGGGGACACCTGGACCAACATCCAGGACGTGGGCACCACCTTCGGCCTCCAGAACATCGCCTTCCCCGCCGTGGTGGCGGGGGACCCCGACCGCGCGGCCTTCGCCTTCCTCGGCACCACGACCGGCGGCGACCTCGGCGGCGAGGACCCGAACGCGCCGGCCGTCTGGCACCTCTACGTCTCCCACACCTATGACGGCGGGGCGACCTGGGTGACCACCGACGCGACGCCGAACGATCCGGTGCAGCGCGGCACCATCTGCTCCGCCGGCACCACCTGCGGCGGCACCCGCAACCTCCTCGACTTCATGGACGCCACGGTCGACGCCCAGGGCCGGGTCCTCGTCGGCTATGCCGACGGCTGCGTCGGCGGCTGCGTCAACGGCGGCACCAACAGCGGCACGGCGCTGGCGACGATCGCCCGCGAGTCCAGCGGCAAGGGGGTCTACGCGGCCTACGACCTGCCGCTCAGCTACCCCGCGGCCCCCTACGTCCAGGCCACCCAGTCCGGCGGCACCGTCCACGTCACCTGGTCGACGCCCGACGACCACGGCTCGCCGATCCTCGGCTACCGCCTCTCCCGGCGCCTCGCGGGGGGCTCCATGGAACAGTTCCTGGGCGTCGGCGCCGACGTCCACGCCTACGATGAGACGCCGCCGGCGGGGACCCAGTCCTACAGCGTCAAGGCGGTGAACGCGCAGGGCGAGGGCCCGGCGTGCGGCGAGGCGACGCTGGTGGTGGCGCCGCCGGCCAACCAGGCCTGCACCGCTCCGGGGGTCCGCCTGGCGACCGATCCGGCCGGCGATTCGCTGGTGCCGGCGCTCGACGTCCAGTCGCTCTCGATCGCCGAGCCGCCGGGCGCCACGCGCAAGATCGTCTTCACCCTCAAGGTCGCCAGCCTGTCGACCTTCACCCCCGGCAACGCCTGGATGATCCTGTGGAACCGCCCGCTGCCCGACGCCACCTACGATCGCAACTACGTGGTCATGCGGGCGACCGGCCTGGGCACCGTCGCCTACAAGTACGGCAAGATCTCGCCGCCCAACGTCAACCAGGCGACCGACCTCGGCAACGCGGCCGGCAGCTTCTCGGCGGACGGCACGATCACCCTCACCATCACGCCCGCCCAGGCGGACAACGTGGCGGTCGGCCAGGACCTGCCGGCGATCGAGGTCCGCACCTTCGCCGCCAACGTGAGCGGCCAGCCGTCGTCGCAGACCACCTCGATCGATCACACCGACGCGGCGAACTACACGCTGGTCGGCACCGGTCCCTGCGGCCAGTAATCCATCCGATCCGGAGGCGCGGCTCCCTATCCGGGCCTCCGGACACCTTTCGAAAAGGAGGCACTGACGCACTCCACTTTTTCGAAGCCCGAAGGCCGATAAGGAGACGAGATGAAACTTCTGAATCCGAAGCTGTGGAAGCGGGTCGTGGGGGTCGCCACGGCCGCCGCCTGCGCTGTTCTGGCGAGCCCGGCATGGGCTGTCGACCCCACGCCCGCCTATGCGATCTACGCGCCTCCCGCCGGCGTCGGGGCGAGCGCCGGCGAGCCGTCGATCGGCGTCGACCACCGGACGGGAGCGGTGATGTACATCGCCGGCCTGGAGACGCTGAAGGTCAGCTTCAACGATGCCACCACCCCGGCGGCCGCGACCTGGCAGAACGTCAGCGCCCCGCAGACGTCGCTGATCACCTTCGACCCGATCCTGTACACCGATTCGCAGACCGGGCGCACCTTCGTCTCGCAGCTCCTGCCGACGACGTTCAGCCTGATGGCCTACAGCGACGACGACGGCGCCACCTGGAACCCGAGCCAGGGCGGCGGCATCGCCTCCGGGGTCGACCACCAGACCATCGGCGGCGGCGCCTTCCATCGCGGGCTGCTGTCCGGCCTGCCGCTGAGCTACTCCCGCGCGTTCTACTACTGCTCGCAGAGCATCGCCCTCGCCAACTGCGCGGTCAGCCTCAACGGCGGCGTCACCTTCGGCCCCGCGGTGCCGATCTACAACCTGACCCAGTGCAGCGGCCTCCACGGCCACGTCAAGGTCGCGCCGGACGGCACCGCCTACGTGCCCAACAAGGACTGCAACGGCCAGGCGGGGGTCGCGGTGTCGACCAACAACGGCCTGAGCTGGACCGTGCATACGGTGCCGGGGAGCTCCGCCGGCTCCTCCGACCCCTCGGTCGGCATCGGCGCCGACGGCACGGTCTACTTCGGCTGGTCCAACGGCGACGGCCACGCCAAGGTGGCGGTCTCGCACGACCAGGGCTCGACCTGGACCAACCTGAGCGACGTCGGCGCCTCCTTCGGCATCCAGAACGTCGCCTTCCCGGCGGTGGTCGCGGGCGACGCCAACCGCGCCGCCTTCGCCTTCCTGGGCACCCCGGCGTCGGGGAACGCCACCGGCGACGATCCCGCCTTCCCGGCCGTCTGGCACCTCTACGTGGCCCATACCACGGACGGCGGCGCGAGCTGGGTGACGGCCGACCTCACCCCCAGCGACCCGGTGCAGCGCGGCACCATCTGCACCACCGGCACGACCTGCGGCACCACCCGCAACCTGCTCGATTTCATGGACATCACGGTCGACGAGGAAGGGCGCGTGCTCGTCGGCTACGCGGACGGCTGCGTGGGCACGTGCGTCAACGGCGGAGCCAACACCTTCGCCTCTGAGGCCCGCATTGCCCGCCAGACGGGAGGGAAGCGGCTCTACGCCGCTTTCGATTGAGTTCCTGTTTTCTCCCCGCAACCGCGCGCCGGGTTTCCCTCCGGCGCGCTTTTTTTATGTCCCCGCCACCCGCAACCCAGGGCGATGCCCTGGGCTGAGGGAGGGCGGCCCGTTGGGCCTCAAAAAGCCAAAACCGCCCGGGGTCATTTTTTCTTCGCCGCCAGCTTGCGCAACTCCCGAAGCGCGGGTCGATCCGGTCTCCGGCAAGGTGGCCTGAACGGGAACCGGGGAAGCTCCGCCGGAAATCGTATAAGATACGACCATTCCTGGCATTGAGCTTTGCGGAACGAGGCGAGGGTGGACCTTCTACAGTCTTCCGAGTCGACGATGATCGGCCAGACCATCTCCAAATACCGGGTGATCGAGCAGATCGGCCAGGGGGGAATGGGTGTCGTCTACAAGGCTGAGGATCTGCGGCTGCGCCGGCACGTCGCCATCAAGCTCATCGCCCCCGAGCTGACGCGCGACCCCCTGGCGCGCTCGCGCTTCCTGCAGGAGGCGCAGACGATCTCCAGCTTCGAGCACCCCAACATCTGCGTCGTCCACGAGATCGACGAGACCGCGGACGGCCGGATGTTCATGGCCATGACCTACTACGCCGGGGAGACGCTGAAGCAGAAGATCGCCCGCGGCCCCCTGCCGCTCGACCGCGCCCTCGACATCGCCGCCCAGGTCGCCGAGGGGCTGGCGCGGGCGCACGAGCAGGGGATCGTCCACCGCGACGTCAAGCCCGCCAACATCCTGGTGCCGGACCGCGGGCCGGTGAAGATCCTCGACTTCGGCATCGCCAAGCTGCTCGGAGCGGAGCAGCTCACCCAGGACGGGCGGACCGTGGGGACCGTCTTCTACATGTCGCCGGAGCAGGTGCTGGGCGACGCCGTCGACCACCGCACCGACCTCTGGTCGCTGGGCGTGGTGCTCTACGAGATGCTCACCGGCGGGCTGCCGTTCCCGGCGGAGCACCCGCAGGCCACCCTCTACGCCATCCTCAACACGCCCCCCCGCATCCGGGAGCTGTCCGCGACGGCCCCGCCGCCGGTGGTCGAGGCGGTGCGGCGCTGCCTCGCCAAGACCCCGTCCGGACGCCATGCGAGCGCCGAGGCGCTGGCCGCGGAGCTCACGCGGCTGCGCTCTTCCCCCCTCTCCCAGAGCGGCGTGGAGGCGCTCGCGAGCCTGCCGGCGCTGGATTTCACCGACACGATCCTGGAGCCTCCGACGATCCCGGAGCTCGTGCTGTCGGTCCGGCGGCCGGTGCCCTTCGTGGGCCGCGACAAGGAGCTCGGCCGGCTGGAAGACCTGATGCGGGCGGCCGTCGGCGGAGAGGGAAGAGTGGTCTTCGTCAGCGGCGAGCCGGGGATCGGCAAGACGGCGCTGGTCGCCGAGCTGGTGCGGCGGGCGAACGCCGCCCATCCCACGCTGATCCCGGTCGGCGGCAAGTGCAACGCCCAGACCGGCATCGGCGATCCCTACCTGCCGTTCCGCGAGATCCTCTCCGCGCTGACCACCGGCGCCGAGCCGGACTGGACGGGCGCGGCCGGTCCGTTCGCGCACGGCGAGGAGACCTTCCAGGCCTGCTTCCGAGCCCTGCTGGAGGCCGGTCCGGACCTGATCGGCACCTTCGTTCGCGGCCAGGCCCTGCTCTCCCGCGCCACCTCGCTGGCGGCGGCCGATACCGCCGGGCTCTCCCGCCTCCGCGCGCTCCTGGAACGCCGGGAGTGCGCCCGGCCCGCAGCAGAGCGACCTCTTCGAGCAGTCCACGCGGCTGCTCCAGAGCCTCTCGCGCGAGCGGCCGCTGCTGATCCTGCTGGAGGACCTGCACTGGGCCGACGCCGGCTCGATCAGCCTGCTGTTCCACCTCAGCCGCCGGCTGCGCGGCAGCCGCATCCTCGTCGTCGGCACCTACCGCCCGGCCGAGATCGCCCTCGGCTCGGGGACGGAGCGCCACCCCCTGGCGCCGGTGCTCAACGAGCTTCGCCGCGAGCAGCCGGATCTCGAGGTGGACCTCAACGCCGCCGACGGCTGGCAGTTCCTCGACGCCCTTTTCGCCGTCGAGCCGAACCTCCTCGACACCGGGTTCCGCGAGGCGCTCTTCCGCCAGACGCTGGGCCATCCGCTGTTCACTCTCGAGCTGCTGGAAGGCCTGCGGGAGAAGGGGATCCTGGCCCGGGACTCGAAGGGGGTCTGGGATCAGAAGGCCAGCTTCGCCTGGGAGGATCTCCCCGCCCGCGTCGAGGCCGTGGTCGCCGAGCGGCTGGGTCGCCTGCCGGAGGATCTCTACCGCATCCTGGCGGCGGCGAGCATCGAGGGGGAGGACTTCACCGCCGAGGCGCTGGCCCGGATGCAAGGGGTCGGCGAGCGGGAGATGGTCCAGATCCTCAGCGGCGAGCTGGAGCGCCGGCACCTGCTGGTGAGAGCGGTCGGCGTCCAGAGGCTCGGCGGCCGGCGGCTGTCGCGCTACCGGTTCTCCCACATCGTGTTCCAGAAGTACCTCTACGGCCGCATGGCCGAGGCCGAGCGCTCCTATCTCCACGAGGAGCTCGGCGGCATCCTGGAGGATCTCCATGGCGACCGCGCCGGCGAGATCGCCCCGGTGCTGGCGCGCCACTTCGCGGAGGCGGGGGCCACCGCCAAGGCGGTGGAGCACTACGGCCGCGCCGGCCACGCGGCGAGCCGCCTCTCGGCCCACGTCGAGGCGATCGCCCACTACGAGGAGGCCCTGCGGCTCCTGCGCGGCCTGCCCGCGGACCGCGAGCGCGACCGCGCCGAGCTCGGCGTCCTGACCGCGCTGGCGCCGGCCCTCAACACCACCCAGGGGTACGCCTCGCCGGCGGTGGAGCGGATCTGCGACCGGGCGCTGGAGCTGGCCCGCGAGCTGGGCGGCGGCCGGGAGTTCGGCTGGGTCCTGCACGGGATCTGGTCCCACGCCTTCGTCAGCGGCGCTTTCGAAGGTGCGCTCGACCTCGCCTCCCGGCTGGTGCAGTTCGGCGAGGCGCAGGACGATCCCGCGCTACGGATGCAGGGGCACTACTCGCTCGGCGTGGTCTCCCAGTACCGCGGCGACTTCGCGGCTTCCCGCGAGCATGGCGAGCGCTGCTGGGAGCTGGTCCAGGCGCACGGCTCCGCGGCGTCCATCCAGTTCGCGGGGCAGGACGTGGGGGTGATGGTCCAGAACAGCCTGTCCTGGACCTGCTGGGTCCTCGGCTACCCCGAGCAGGCCCTGGCCTGGCGGGATGGGGCGACTGGCACGGGCGCGGGAAATTTCGCACCCCTGGAGCCTCTCGATGGCCCTCTTCTACTCGACCTGGCTCCGCCAGTTCCTCGGCGACCCGGAGCGGGCCGAGGCCGAGACCCGCGAGCTCATCGCCGCGTCGGCGGGGCAGGGGGACTACCTGGCGATCCTGGGGAGGATGGTGCAGGGTTGGGCCCTGGCCATGCTGGCCGCCGGTACGGCGAGCCCGGACACGGGTGGAGCGCGCCGTGGCCACGATGCGCGAGACCTACGACCTCAACGCGGCGACCGGCGCGCGGATCTCCCAGGCGTTCTACCTGCTGCTGCGGATCGACGCCTGCCTCCTCCACGGCCGTTTCGAGGAGGCGCGGGAGGCCCTGGAGACAGGCGTTCGCGATCGCCGGGAGCACCGGCGAGGGCTTCTGGGAGCCCGAGCTCCATCGCCAGCGCGGGAACCTGGCCCTGCGGACCGGAGAAGAAGGCGCGGAGGAGCACTACCAGAAGGCCCTGGCGATCTCCCGCCGGCAGCGCGCCCGCTCGCACGAGCTGCGGGCCGCCACCGACCTCGCCCGCCTCTGGGCCGGCCAGGGGCGGCGCGAGGAGGCCCGGGAGCTGCTGGCCGCCGTCTACGACGGCTTCACGGAAGGGTTCGAGACCGCCGACTTGAGCGCCGCGAGGGCGCTGCTCGCCGACCTCTCGCTGATCCTTCGGGGCGTCCAGCCGGTGCAGGCTGGCGATCGAGTCGGGGATCAGGAACTGCACCTGCCCGCCGTACTCCCGGTTGATGATCCCCTGGAAGACGATCCGCGAGAAGGCCTCGACCGCCCGGTCGGGAAGGCGGTCGATCCCGCGCTGCCAGACCGCGACGACCTTCAGCAGGAGCCACTTGAGGAAGCCGCGCCCGGGCACCGGCGCGATGCCGAGGTTGGCGCAGGCCTTGTCGCCCATCAGGTCATACCATGTAGATCCGCGGCATCGCGCCGAGCCCCAGCCAGCGCAGCAGGCGGGGGATCAGGTCGCTGCAACATGTTCACGTGGTCCCGGGTCAGGATCTCCCCCCCGGGATTCCCCGCGACGTACTGGCGGCGGGAGTAGGCGGCGTAGAACTCGGCCGCCTCCGCGATGTTCGCGGGGACGTAGGCGGCGCTGTCCGGATCGTCCGCCGGATGGATGCCGGTCATCCGCGCGAAGACCGCCCAGAGGTAGTAATAGTCCTCGGCCTCCTCGTCGGTCAGCCCCACGTCCAGCCGCCGCAGCCCGTCGATCACCAGCCAGGAGAAGGCCACGATCGTGGCCAGCATGTCCTCGTGGTTGACCGGCACGCCGTAGCGCTCCGTGTAGCCGGGCCGCTTCCCGGGCACGATGGTGCGGACCCCGGCGTGCAGCAGGCGCATCTTCTGGGCCGTGATCACCACCGCGCCGTCGGGGGCGAAGCCGTGCACCGAGCAGACCCGCACCACCATCTGCAGCACCCCCAGCAGCCGGTCGTAGGGGCTCTTGGCGAGATCCCGCGAGATCAGCAGGATCTCGGTCAGGCAGGGGGCCTGGTACCCCTCGGGGAGGCTCTTGCCCAGCAGCACGAGCGCGGCGGTGAAGGCGTGCTTCATGAACACGGCCTCGCCGCGCGCGACGCGGTCCAGGTCCACGCCGGCGGGGAGCCGGTTCGTCTGCGCCAGAAACTCGCGGAACGCCGCCGGCGCGTCGGCGGGGATCGGCTGATCGTCGGAGCGCAGGATTCCGAACAGACGGTTGACCTGGGCGATGCCGCCGTCCTGGATCAGGCGCGCCACCGCCTGATCCGCCAGGGGATCTCCCTGGCGCCGGAGACCATCGAGGAATCCGTCGTCCGACCATTGGGTCGTTTGCATGATTGGAGGGGAGTGTAGTCCCGGTTGAAAACCGGGGTCAAGCCGCGTATCCTTGCGGTCCGTCTCACACAATCCAGGATGGCGTGCGCGTGGTCCGGAGGGTCCTGCTCATGGATAGCGTTGTCTGGTTGAATACGGCCAAGTATTCCGAGCCCATGCTCCTGCTCTTCGGCATCGGCTGCTTCTTCTGGGTGGTGGCCTATGTCGGTGTGCTGCGGAAGATCCGCACCCGGCGCTACGTCGAGATCCCCGCCGCCGCGGTGGTGGCCAACATCGCCTGGGAGTTCGTCTGGGGTTTCGTCTTCACCACCGACATGGGGATGCTGTTCCAGTGGGGATACCGGATCTGGTTCTTCCTCGACGTCTTCATCACCTGGAACCTGTTCAGATACGGACCGCAGCAGATCGCCAACGCCACGCTGCGCCGCTGGTTCGCGCCGGCCACCGTCTTCGGGCTCGCCGCCTGGACGGCGATGCTCTATTTCTTTGTTAAACAGGGGATGGATTCGCCCTACGGCGGCATTTCCGGCTACATCCTGAACGTCATGATGTCGGCGCTGTACATCGTTCTTCTCGTCCAGCAGAACGATCTCCGCGACTTTTCCTACCTGGTGGCCTGGAGCAAGATGCTGGGGACCGGAATCCTCAGTGTTTTCAACGCCATCCTGGTGCCACAGAACGGTTTTCTGATGACCCTCTGCGCGGTGACCTTCCTGCTCGACGTGGCCTACATCGTCACCTTCCACGTAATGGCGGCGCGCCTGCGGGCGGCGGCGCCGGTGGGGTTTTCAAGCCAGGCGGCTTGAATTTGCCCTCCTCTCCCATCGCCCTCCCTCCAGGCGGAGAAGAGGGAGAGCGAACGGGGAGGGATTGCCGGGTCCTAGGAGCCTGTCGGTTTACCCAAACTGCGCATAAAATCTCCCCCTTGGGGGAGGCCCCCTGGCGTCTCGGCCGTCGATCGTTCGTGAGAATCGCAGGGAATTGGAGACCGGCGAGCGCCTGACGATCTCTCTCGCGGTGCTCTGGAGCGCTGTGAGGCGCTCCAAAGGCGCCATTGCCGCCTTACTTATGCGATCCGCGGGTTCCACCCGCTCCGGAACAGCTTCAAGAGGTTGTGGGTGGCACAGATCAAGCTCCACTCGGCTTGGACAGAACCCAAGCCACGGAAACGAAATCTGCGCAGGCCACGAGCTTCCTTGATTTGCCCGAAGACCGGCTCCACAGTCTCCTTGCGTTTGGAGTACACCCTCTTGCCGGCCGGTGTTTGTAGCTTGTCTGCCATCCTCTCCTGAGGCGTTGCATGGGCAGCAGGCTCCAAGGACTTACCTGGCTTCGCGCCATGCTTCTGGCGACCTGTGGCGACATAAGAGTCGATCTTCTGGTCTTCCAGATAACTCACATTGTCTTCGCTGAAGTACCCGGCATCCGCGCTCAACTCGCCCGGTGTCCGGCCCTCCAGATTCACCTTCATCTGCTCAATCAGAGGTTTGACCTGCTGTTTGTCATTGGCTTGCTGGGTGACCTGCGCGGCCACGATCACCTGCGCTTCGCTATCGACAACCGCTTGACAGTTATAGGACTGCTCGAACGACTTCGTGGCACCATCTCGCATGATCCGGGAGTCTGGATCGGTGAAGTTTCTCTGCGCCTTCTCCGCAGGCCGCGCTGGCTCCGGCGCAGGAGGCTCAGGGTCACCCGTCTTGGCCTCCTTCTCTTCCCGCAGTCTCTGCGCCGCTGCCCGAGCTTCAGCTTCCAACGCTGCCTTGGCTTGACGGATCTTCTCCAGGCGCTGCTGGCGAAACCGTAGTTCTTCCGGCAACTCATCCCCGCGCCGAGACCCATGCTCGGCATCTTCTGCTTGATCTACAGCTTCTGCCGCAGCCAGCAAATCCGCCACCTGCGACTCCAACTCGCGGACTTTCTCCTCCATGCGGCCGTAGCTCATCGCTTTGTGCTTCGAGGCGTTGGCCCGCAACTTTGTGCCATCCAGAGCCACATGCCCTAAACGTACCAAGCCGGCTTTCTCGCACAAGCGAAGGACCTGCACGAAAAGGCGCGCCAAGGCCTCCAAGTGGCGCCGCCGGAACTCTGCAATCGTGGCGTGGTCTGGGTGCTGATTAGCAGCGAGCACTCGGAAAGGCACTGACTCATACGTCGCTTTCTCGAGCTTGCGCGAGCTCGTCAACCCGACGCAGTAGCCATAAACCAAGAGACCGACCAGCAGGCGCGGATCGAATCCGGGGCGCCCGCCGCGGGAGCCATCGTAGGAGGCATAGATCTCGGACAGATCCAACGTCTCCACCACATCCAGGAGGAAATAGGCCAAGTGACCCTCCTCCAGCCACTCCCGAAGGTCTGGAGGAAGCAGCAACAACTGGCCGGGCTCGTAGCTGAGGAACCGCGTCGTCTCCATGACGAACATTTTACCCCAACCGCGAACTTATGGCGGTTTCCCGACAGGCTCCTAGCAGAGAGCGCAGGCCGTGAACGCACAGTTGGTGTCGATCGTCTTGCCACCGGCCGCTTCCTTGACCTGATCCTGGTCGAGTTGCCGGACGGACTCCTTGTTCAACACGAGTCCTTTACCGTTGCCTTTTTCATTTCTCACCTCGAGGTTCCATGGGCCTCGCGTAATACGAGATCCTGCTTCAAGTGGTGCGGGAGATCTGAAATAGCGAGCCGGGGCTGGGAGGGCGCTCCCTACGCGAACGCCGGATACGTCCCCAGCACCCGCAGCTCCGTGGTCAGCGGACCCACCTCGGCCAGGGCGCCGCGCACCGGATCGCGGTTGGCGTTGCCGTCGAGATCCAGGTAGAAGCGGTATTTGAAGGGGGTTGCCGGGATCGGGCGTGATTCGAGCTTCGCCAGGTTGACCCCCCGGCGGCTGAGCACGCCCAGCACCTCGGCGAGCGCGCCGGGCTGGTGGGGGAGGGCGAGCAGGAGCGAGGTCTTGGCCGGCGTCTCGGGCGGGAAGCGGATCGGATCGCGCGCCAGCTCCACGAAGCGGGTGTAGTTCCCCGCCTGCGACTGGATCCCCCGCCGCAGCACCTCCAGGCCGAACACCCGCGCCGCCGACTCGCCGGCGATCGCCGCCACCGTGGGATCGTTGCGCTCGCGCACCTTGCGCGCCGAGCCGGCGGTGTCGAACTCCGTCTGCGGGCGGATCCAGGGCGAGGCGCGCAGGAAGTCCTCGCACTGCAGCAGCCCCTGCGGGTGGGAGAGCACCGTCCGCAGATCCTCGACGCGGGCGCCGGGGAGGCCCAGCAGGCAGTGCTCGATGCGGCTCACCTCCTCGGCGTTGATCACCAGCCCCCCCTCGGCCAGCAGGTCGTAGGTCTCGTTGATGCTGCCGGCGGTGGTGTTCTCGATCGGCAGCAGCGCGCGGTCGGCGCTGCCGTCGCGCACCGCCTCGGCGGCGGCGCGGAAGGTCTCGAACCCTTCGAGCAGCACCCCGTCGGGCAGCCCGGCGTAGCGGCGCTGCGCCGTCAGGTGGCTGTAGGAGCCCTCGACCCCCTGGTAGACGACGCGCAGGGGCGCCGCCGAGAGCGAGCGGACGTGAGCCTTCTGATGCGCGACGGACATGTCGAGGATCACCCGGTAGAGCCGCTCGATCTCATGGGCGTCGAGCCCCTGCTCGACCGCGGCGTGACGTACCCGCTGCAGCACCTGGTCCTCCCGCGGCTCGTCGCGGAACGGATACGCCGTCTGGAGTTTCGACGACGCCACCTCCTCGGCCAGATCCATCCGCCGCCGGAGCTGCGCCAGGATCTCGCGATCGATCGCCTCGATGGCTTCGCGCAGGGTCGGGAGATCGCGGGCGGTGGACATCGGAGGATTATAGCGGGTGGGGGCGGGGGAGCTCACCCCTACGGCACCGGCACCGCCTGAGCCTCCAGCTCCCTGCACCCCTCCCCCGCGCACGCCCCGAGCGCCCGCGCCAGGCTCGACATCCGCGCCAGCCACTTCGGATCCATCCGGCCAGCCATATTGTTGAGCTCCTCCGGATCGCGGCGCAGGTCGTAGACCTCGCGTTCGCCGGTGCCGTACTCCACGTATTTGAAGCGCGGCGTCCGCAATCCCAGGTGAGAGGGGAAGGCGGAGAGGCTCCCGTCCTGGGGATCGGGGGGCTCCAGGACGCTGTCCGGCGGATTGTTCTCCGCCAGGAACTCGAACTGCTCCAGCAGCACCACCTGCCGCCAGCCGCCGGGCGCTGGCCCATGCAGCAGGGGCGCGAACGAGCGGCCGTCGACCTCGAACGGGAGCGCCGCCCCGGCCAGCTCGGCGATCGTCGGGACGAAGTCGACGCTCGACGTGGCCGCGCGGGTCGAGCTGCCGGCGGTGACGCCGGGGCCGCGCACCAGGAGCGGCACGTGGACGTCCGTCTCGTAGGGCGTGTACTTGCCCGGCTTCAGACGGTGCTGGCCCATGTGGAAGCCGTTGTCCGAGGTGAAGAAGATGTAGGTGTTGTCGAGCTGGCCGGCGGCTTCCAGCGCCTCGACCACCGTCGCCACCGCCTCGTCCACCGCCTGCAGCGACTGCGCCCGGCGGCGGTAGAGGGTGTCGATCGCCTCCAGGTCCTTGGCGGCAAGCCGGGGGAGCTTGCGGATCTTCGCCGGCTTGTCCCGCGTGTCCGCCTCGTTGAAGGCGGCGGACCGCGGCGCCTTGAGGGCGGGAAACAGGCTCGCGTGGCGCGGTGCCGGAGTGGCCGGCTTGTGCGGCGCGTAGACCGCCAGATAGACGAAGAACGGCTCGCCCGCGGCGGCCGAGCGGCGGATGAAGCCGGCCGCCTTGCCGGCGACCACGTCGGTCAGGTAATCCGTGGAGTCCTTGCCGCGCGGCACCAGGACCCCGTTCTCGTTGAGCGTGTAGTGGAACTCGTTGTACGGAGAGCCGGCCGCGGGGGTGACGAACTCGTCCCAGCCCGGCGGCACGTGGGTGGGGTCGTCGCGCCGCGGATAGTTGTTCAGGTACTTGCCGAACAGGGCGGTGCGGTAGCCGGCGGCATGGAGGGCCGTGGCGATCGTGGTCTGCTCGTGGCCCAGCGACTCGAACTTCGCGAAGCCGCCCCCCGGGGCGCGGTTGTTGTAGATCCTGTGATTGTGCGGGTAGAGCCCGGTCAGGATCGTCGACCGCGACGGGCAGCAGAGCGACAGCGGCACGAAGTCCTGCTCGAACGTCATCCCCTGGCGGGCGATCAGCTCGCGGGTCCGCGGCATGAAGTCCAGGGATTGCAGCGCGAGGTCCTGGTCGTCGGTGAGGATGAAGACGACGTTCGGCCGCGCCGCCGCGGGACGCGGGCCCGACGCTGCCTGGACGGCCGCGAGAACGAGGACCAGGGGCAAGAGCACGATGCGGCGGACGAGAGTCATGAGCCGGAGTCCCTCTTTGAACGAATTCGGTAAGATGTCTTTCTCCACAGACCGTATGCGGAAAACGGGAGCGCAATCGGTCATGGCCGCGAAGGCAACCTCGGCGCGGGAAATCCGTATCAGCGGAGTTGGGTACCCGGAGTCGGGTATCTGGGAGTGGGTATAACAGGGGGAGACGTGTCGTCATGGCAAAAAAAATGATCCTGATGCTCCTCGTCATGGCCGTGTTCATCGCGGCCATCGGAGCCGTCAAGTACCGCCAGATCAAGGGCGGAGCCGCCGCGCAGGCGGCGTTTCAACCTCCTCCCGAGACGGTGACCACGACCGTCGCGCGGCAGGCGGAGTGGCCGGCGACGGTGAACGCCATCGGCACGGTGACCGCCGTCCAGGGCGTCACCGTCAGCGCGGACTCGCCCGGCATCGTCGCCGCGATCGGCTTCGAGTCCGGCCGCGCGGTGCGCAAGGGGGACCTGCTGGTCAAGCTGGACACCCGCCAGGAGGAGGCCCAACTGGCCGCCGCCGAGTCGCAGCGCGACCTCGCCCGCCTCGGCCACGAGCGCATGAAGGGCCTGCGGGAGAGCGGCGTCATCGCCCAGGCGGACTACGACCGCGCCGCGGCCGAGCTCCAGCAGGGGGACGCCAGGGTGGGGGAGATCCGCGCCACCATCGCGCGCAAGACCATCCGGGCGCCGTTCTCGGGGGTCCTCGGCATCCGCCAGGTCAACCTCGGCCAGTATCTGGCTCCCGGCGCGCCCGTCGTGCCGCTGCAGGCCCTGGATCCGATCTACGTCGACTTCGACGTGCCGCAGCAGCAGGTGGGGAACCTGCGCCCCGGCGCCGCCGTGCGCCTGACCGCCGAGGGGAAAGAGACCACGGGCCGGATCACCGCCGTCGACTCGGTCGTCGATCCGGCCACCCGCAACTTCCAGGTCCAGGCCACGTTCGCCAATCCGGACGGCCGGCTGCGCCCCGGCATGTTCGTCGAGACCCGGGTCGTCCTCGGCGCCAGCCAGACGGTCCTGGTGCTCCCCGCCACCGCGGTCAGCTACGCCCCGTACGGGGATTCGGTCTTCGTCGTCGAGAACGTCAAGGGGCCGGACGGCAAGACCTTCCGCGGCGTGCGCCAGCAGTTCGTCAAGCTGGGCGGCTCCCGCGGCGACCAGGTGGCGGTCGTCTCCGGCTTGAAGCCCGGCGAGGAGATCGTGACCTCCGGCGTCTTCAAGCTGCGCAACGGCGCCGCCGTGCAGGTCAACAACCAGATCCAGCCCGGCAACAGCCCGACGCCGAAGCCGGAGGACAGCTAGATGAAGCTGACCGATCTGTTCATCCGCCGGCCGGTGCTGGCGATCGTGGTCAACCTGGTCATCCTGATCGCCGGCCTGCAGGCCGTCCGCTCGCTGAGCATCCGGCAGTACCCGCGCAGCGACGTCGCGGTGATCAACGTCACCACCGCCTACATCGGCGCCAACGCCGACCTGGTGCGCGGCTTCATCAGCACGCCGCTCGAGCGGGTGATCGCCAGCGCCGACGGCATCGACTACATGGAGTCGACGAGCTCGCAGGGGGTGAGCACGATCACCGTGCACCTGCGGCTCAACTACGACACCAACGCCGCCCTCACCCAGATCCAGGCCAAGGTGGCGCAGGTGCGCAACACCCTGCCGCCGGAGGCCGAGGCGCCGGTGATCGCGCTGGAGACGGCGGACAGCCAGTTCGCGGGGATGTACATCGGCTTCTCCTCGCCCGACCTCGACCCGAACCAGATGACCGACTACCTGACCCGCGTGGTGCAGCCGAAGCTCAGCGCCATCAGCGGCGTGCAGCGCGCCGACATCTTCGGCGACCGCACCTTCGCCATGCGCGTCTGGCTCAAGCCCGACCGCATGGCGGCCCACGGCATCGCCCCCGTCGCAGGTGCGCGACGTGCTGGCGGCCAACAACTACCTGTCGGCGCTCGGCCGCACCAAGGGCTCGATGGTGTCGGTGAACCTGACCGCCAACACCGACCTGAAGACCCCCGAGGAGTTCCGCCAGCTCGTGGTCAAGGAAGACCACGGCACCGTCGTCCGGCTCGGCGACATCGCCGACGTCGTGCTCGGCGCCGAGAACTACGACCAGGACGTCCGCTTCAACGGCGAGTCGGCCATCTTCATGGGGATCTGGGTGCTGCCCACCGCCAACACGCTCGACGTCATCGGCCGGGTGCGCGAGGCGATCCCCGGCATCCGGGCGCAACTGCCGGCGGGGATGAAGGTCGGCCTCCCCTACGACTCCACGGTCTACATCCAGGACTCCATCCGCGAGGTGCTCAAGACCCTCTCCGAGACCCTGCTGATCGTGATCCTGGTCATCTTCCTCTTCCTGGGCTCGGTGCGGTCGGTGATCATCCCGGTGGTGGCGATCCCCATCTCGCTGGTCGGCGCCGTGTTCCTGATGCATGGCGGCCGGCTTCACCGTCAACCTGCTGACGCTGCTCGCCATCGTGCTCTCGGTCGGCCTGGTGGTCGACGACGCGATCGTGATGGTGGAGAACGTCGAGCGCCACCTGCACGAGGGCAAGAGCCCGCTGCAGGCGGCCCTCGACGCCGCCCGCGAGCTGGTGGGCCCGATCATCGCGATGACCATCACCCTGGCGGCGGTCTACACGCCCGTCGCCATCCAGGGCGGGCTGACCGGCTCGCTGTTCCGCGAGTTCGCCTTCACCCTCGCCGGCGCGGTGATCGTCTCCGGCGTGGTGGCGCTCACCCTGTCGCCGATGATGGCCTCGAAGCTCCTGCGCGCCGGCGACACCGAGCGCGGCTTCGCCGGCTTCGTCAACCGCCGGTTCGAGTCCGTCCAGCGCGCCTATACGCGGGTGCTGGGCTGGACGCTGCGGGCCCGGCCCGTCGTGCTCACCCTGTGGGTGATCGTCATCGCTGCTGATCGTGCCCTTCTACATGTTCTCGCAGAAAGAGCTGGCGCCGGCCGAGGACCAGGGGATCATCTTCGGGATCGTGCAGGCCGCCGCCAACTCGACCCTCGACCAGACCAAGCTGTTCGCGGACGAGATCTACAAAACCTTTATGTCGTTCCCGGAGACCGACAGCGCCTTCCAGATCATCTTCCCGAACGGCGGCTTCGCGGGCATGGGGATCAAGCCGTGGAGCCAGCGGAAGAAGACGCATCGAGCGAGCTGCAGGTGGAAGTGTCGGGGAAGCTGTCGACAGATCGCGGGCGTGCGGGTCATCCCGCTCACGCCGCCCGCCCTGCCCGGCGGCGGCGGCGGGCTGCCCGTCGACTTCGCGATCGTCTCGACGGCCGAGCCGCAGCAGCTCTCCGACGTCGCCAACCAGATCGTGGGGAAGGCGTTCGCGAGCGGGCTGTTCATGTTCGCGGACACCGACCTGAAGTTCGACCAGCCGCAGACCGAGGTCGTCTTCGACCGCGACAAGCTGCGCTCCCAGGGCGTCGACCTGAGCCAGGCCGGCCGCGACCTCTCGACGCTGATCGGCGGCAACTACGTCAACCGGTTCAGCATCCAGGGGCGGAGCTACAAGGTGATCCCGCAGGTCAAGCGCAGCGAGCGCCTGACGGCGGACCAGCTCTCGGACATCTACGTCTCGGGCGGCAACGGCAAGCTGGTGCCGCTCTCCACCTTCGCCACGTTGCGCACCACCGCCGAGCCGCGCGAGCTCAAGCGCTTCCAGCAGCTCAACGCCGTCCGCATCCAGGGCGCGATCCCGCCGGGGGTCTCGCTCGATCAGGCGCTGCGCTTCCTGGAGGACGAGGCGAAGAAGATCCTGCCGCAGGGGTACACCGTCGACTACGCCGGCGAGTCGCGGCAGCTGCGCGTCGAAGGGGGCAAGTTCCTCGCCACCTTCCTGCTCTCGGCGATCCTGATCTACCTGGTGCTGGCGGCGCAGTTCGAGAGCTTCCGCGATCCGTTCATCATCCTGGCGGGATCGGTGCCGCTGGCGCTCTCCGGGGCGCTGCTCTTCTCCTTCCTGGGCTTCACCTCGCTCAACGTCTACAGCCAGGTGGGATTGATCACGCTGGTCGGCCTGGTGGCGAAGAACGGCATCCTGATCGTCCAGTTCGCCAACCACCTGCAGGAGACGGGGCTGGACAAGCTGCGAGCGGTCGATCGAGGCGGCCACCACGCGCCTGCGCCCGATCCTGATGACCACCGCGGCCACGGTGATGGGCCACATGACGCTGGTCTTCGCCCACGGCCCCGGCGCCGGAGCCCGCAACAGCATCGGCATCATGCTGGTGACCGGCATGATCATCGGCACGATGTTCACCCTCTTCGTGGTGCCCTCGATCTACGTGCTGGTGGCGCGCACGCACCGGCGGGAGGCGGTGGTGGAGGAGGAGAGCGAGGCGGGCGGGGCCGTAGCAGCGACGGTTTAGGAGCCGCGCACCAGAAAAGCAAATCAAGGACGTAAAGGACATCAGGGACAGCAAGGACGAGGAGGCTCCGGTCCCGGCGCTGTCCTTGTCGTCCGTGCGTCCTTGATGTCCTTTACGTCCTTGTTCTTCGGGCCACGGGTTCAAGTCCTCCCCCGGGCCACTTTTCGGGCGCACGCCGGCTCCGGCGGACACGAACCGCGCGGCGACACGTAGAGCTTTCTGGAATCTCGCCCGGGGCTTCCGACAAATAGGGTGAGCTTCCTATGTGAATGGCCTCTTTTTCGGTGGGACTGCGTTTATTGAGATGAGACCGAGAAGCTGCCGCCGTCAGTCGGGAACCCAGTAAGAAAAGCTAACCATAGCCCCTTGAGAAGGGAGCAGCTCATGCCGAGCAGCTCAAGCAAAAGGAGAAGATTCAATGAACCACACTATTACTGTAAATATCAAGAATGGGAAAGTGTATGTCAATCCCAACCCCTTACCGAACATTGCCAAAAGATCATGGCTGGGGATACTGTGACCTGGTTCTTTGAATCGAAAGAGAGAGCTACAGGTACTGTTTCTGGAAGTTCGTATAATCTGCCCGATGGCCAGCTGAGCCTTGTGATCCCATAGGTCCCTTCAACAGTCTGACTCTGCCGGTGAAGGCCTAATTATAGGTACGATTCGTTGGGATGTCCTCCCATGGCGCCGCCACCAAACCAACGGTTCCTCTATAAATTTTACTATAATGGCAAACCGCTTGAGTGGGTTAACCCCCCACTTCATGGAGAGGAGGTGGTTGCTTACGGTGGCATTGATATCCCTATGACACATGGGGCTGGGTAGATTGTGCTATCCTGTTAGTTGCTCTTGAGCGCGGAGGAGTTTAAGGAGGGCTCGGAAATCCGAGTCCTCCTTTAGCGAGGAGGGCTAGGAAATCTGGATCCTTCTTGAGAGAGCGGAACCCAGGGATCATGAACCACTCCCTGCGCAGACCCTTCCTAAGAGCCAGTTCGGTATAATAGAGGACTGAGAGGCGTTTTCCCAGAAGCGCATAAAGCTGAGCTGCCTCATGGAGGTCTTGTACATCCTCCGGCCTCTGCTTAAGCACCTCCCTGGCGATGCGTTCCGCGTCGGCTCTGTTCCCTAAGCGCGCGAGGCACTGGGCCTGCTGTAAACGGGCGCGCATATCTAGTGGGGCCGGCGAAGCGGCAAAGTCCTCCGCAAGGGTGCTGCAGAGACGCCGCGCTCCGGCCAGATCACCCTGGGCTTCGAGCGTAAGGATTAGGTTGAAACGGGTCAGGAAATGGTGAGGTTCCAGGGCGAGGGCCTGCCGGTCAGCCACGATAGCTGTGGCATAGTTTCCAAGGAGGAAACGGACGTAACCGAGATTGGTGAGAAATGGGCGCACTGGCCGGGCGCGGACCAGTTCTTCGAAGAGCGCCTCAGCACGATTCAAATCTCCGAAGACTGCCTCCAATGCCGCCAGTGTTCCTGGATCCATTGGTTGTCCGGTTGGGCTTCCAGGAGAACCTCAAGTCGTCTGCGGGCACTTTTGCTGGCGCCCAGGCGAAACTCCAGAGTCACGAGTTCGAGAATATTGTTCCAGGTAGGCCGTCGCCGGGCGACCGCTTCTCGCAGAGGACGGGCCTCTTCCAAGGCTCCCCGCGCCTCCAGCAGATCGGCTCTAGCGCTTTGCACACGGATATCGCTGGGAGACAGGCTCTCCAAACGCGTCAAAGTGGTATTCGCCTCGTCGAGTTTACTTCCTTCCAACTCGATCCGGAGGCGGGTAAAGAGAGGTCCTGGGTCGTAGGGTGCGACCTTCTCGGCACGGCTTGCATACTTAATCGCTTGTTCGATAGCCCTATGATTGCGGGAAATGTTCGCGGCCATTAGATACGCGCCGAGCAAGTCGGGAGATGTTGCAGCAGATTGTCGAGCTGAGCGAGCTCGGCTGTTTCCCAAGCGCTCATTAGACCGGCGCTCAAACCGGATATACGCGGAATAGTCCTCGGGTTTCACCTTGCCACCAAGCGATCCCGGCCGGAGTCGGCGGCCACGGTAGAGCTGCTGCAAATTGACCCGCACTCCCTCCGCGAGCTGATAAGCGTTCTCCGTGCCGACTGGGACTTCGAAGGGTCCGACGGTGTCCAGAACCTCCCCGCCCGGCTTGCGGAGCCGACGGAAGGTCGCCTGGCACCAATCTCCCCGGCAGTCGAGGTGCGGCTGGAGCACTTCGTCAGCTTCCTCGGAGCGCTGCTTCTCTGCATCGAAGCCGCTCTTCTCATCCTTTTCAGGCGGGTCGAGAGGTTGCAGACCTTCCACGGAAACTAGGGTGGCGAGGGTGGCTTCAATCACCTCGGATTGGACGTAGGCGAGCTCCGGATTGTTCCCCGCCGAGGTGGTCTTCGGATACAGAATGGCCAGCCTCAATGGCGGGGCCGCAGGGTGCCAGAATCGCCAAGCGAGAATGCAGGAGAGGAGCGCGAGCAGGACCAGCATTCCAAGGAGAAAGCTTCTTCGGCTCGCCATCGCCCAGCGCCTGAGGCGTAAAGCCCGTGATGCTGCCGGCATCTTCCCGGATTCGAGGTCGGCGAGGAGCTCCGCGGCGCTCGCGTAGCGTGCTCCCGGGTCTTTGGCCAGCGCTCGGGCCACCACCCGGGCGAGCTCCGGCGGCACATCCGGGCGGACGCGCTCGAGCAGCTCAGGCTCCCGGGTCAGGATCGCTGAGAGCACCGCCTGCACATCATCGCCTCTGAACGGCCGCCGGCCGGCGACCATCTCGTAGAGCAGCACTCCCAGTGACCAGACATCGGTGCGGCAGTCCACACAGCTCGCCACGGACCTGCTCGGGCGACATGTAGGCGGGCGTCCCCCAAGACATTCCGGTGCGCGTAAGAGAGGCTTCGTCCCCCTCCAGCCTGGCGATGCCGAAGTCGAGGATCTTCGCCTCGCCCCGCCGAGTCAACATCACGTTGGCCGGCTTGATGTCGCGGTGAGTGATTCCGGCTTCATGGGCGCGCGCCAAGCCACGGGCCACCTGGATCGCGATGTCCCGCGCCTCCGATGGCGGCAGCGGCCCGCGCCTGATCCCTCCCCCGCAGAGTTTCCCCCTCGTACAGAGCCAGGACGATTAGAGCCGCCCCTCGCTTTCGCCTACGTCGTGAACGGTGCAGAGGTTGGGATGGTCGACGGCCGAGGCGGTCCGCGCCTCGCGGAGGAATCGCTCTTTCGCCCGGCGATCGCGGCTGTACTCTGGCGGCAGGATCTTGACGGCCACGCACCGCCCGAGCCGCTTATCCTTCGCCTCGTAGACCGTTCCCATGCCACCACTGCCGATCTCGCGGAGAAGCCGGTAAGCGCCCCACTTGGAGACCGGCGAGGTCCGCCGTGACCTCCTGCTCGCGGGTACCCTCGTCGAGCAGATCCTCGTATTCGCTGGCCGGCACGCCCAGGAAGCCGCCGGCCTTCTCGTCCGCCGCCAGGAGAGCCTCCACCTTGGAGCGCAGTTCCGGATCGCCGGCGCAAGCCTGGTCGAGAAGATCGGCGCGCTCCTCGGGAGGGAGATCCAATGCCAGGTCGAGAATCGCTTCGACTCGGCGCCACTGGGCAAGGTCCGTGGGCGGTTCGGCCTCATCCCGACGCCTGGCCGCCAAGGGCCTGGAAGAGGAAGGCTCGGGCCTTGCGCCAGTCACGCCGCACCGTCCGCTCCGATGTCCATCACCTCGGCCGCCTCCTCCTCGGTCAGTCCGGCGAAGAACCGCAGCTCCACGAGCTGGCTCAGCCGACCGTTGAGGGCAGCGAGGGAGGTCAGGGCGCGATCCACGGCGAGGACCTCCACGGCGCGCGCCTCCACGTCCGGCTCTTCCCTGCCCAAGCCCAGCTCGTCGAGCGTGATCCGCACATCCTCGCCGCCGCGTTTCTTCGCTATGCGTCGCCGAGCGGAGTCCACCAGGATGTGGCGCATGGCCAGCGCCGCCACCGAGAAAAAGTGGAGCGGTCCTGCCAGGGGGTGCCCTCCTGGTTGACCAGCTTCAGGTAGGCCTCGTGGACGAGGGCGGTGGTGGTGATCGTCTGCCCGGGCCGCCGGTGCCGGAGTTGCCGGCGTGCCATGGCTCGCAACTCGTCATAGACCAGGGCCATCAGCCGATGCGCAGCGCCGCCATCCCCCTGGCGAGCTGCGGCGAGGAGGGCGGTGATCTCTCCTGAGGCGGTCGAGCCGGAGGGTCCGCCGGTCCACGGGCTCCAGAGTTTTCGAGGACTCTGATAAGGATAGCCCTGGCCCGGAGGGATTTCAACCCGGCAGGCACCGGCAGGGGCCGGCGCCTGCTTGAGCGCGTCAGCTGAGCCAGAGAGGGGACGACACGAAGACGAAAGCGACCGGATGCTTGTGTTCTTCCCAGTCCACGCCAAAGCCGCCCCGTTAACCTGCCCGTGCTGTCAGGCAAGAGGTAGATCGGGAGGCTGGCGGCGGCCACGCGCCGCTTAAAGTCATAGACGAGTTTTGGGCTGATCGCGAAGAGCCTGCGCAAGGTCCGGTACTCGAAGGCCAGCGGCACCGAGTCGACCATAGCCGCCTCTCCCAGGGGCAGATCCTTGCAGCGCTCGAGCGTCGAGTCAGCGACCAAGGTACACTTGCGCGCCTTCTCCGCCTCCTCGAACTTGCGCTGGGCGGTCAGACCGAGGGTGACGCGTGAGCTTTCGAGATGCGGCCGTAGGAGGCGCTCAGGGAGTAGGAGAGTCGATCGTCTTTCTTCTCGGTGCCTGGAAGGTCGAAGAATTTGCGTTCTGTGCGTCCGGCTGAACCTGCGAGGCTGAAATAGCGGAACGGGATCGCTCGGAACAGCGGCAGCGCTCGGTTGGTACCGGCTAGTTTTACGGCATTGAAATTCTTCAGTGTCCTGGCGATCTCGGCGGAGGAGGACCCCACCTTTTTCATCGCGTTCTCCAACTCGGTATCGCTGCACGTCGGTACCTTGAACTTGTCGCAGATCGCGTCTCGGCGCTCCTTCTGCTCCGGGAGATCCACTTGCGAGAACAGGAGGGTGTTATAGGACTGTTTCTTCCACGCGATGCCGAGCTGAAATGTTTCTCCGCTTGTCCGTCGAGAGTAAAGAACTGGGTTGCATCATCCTTCATATTAATCGGTGTGGCGAGGGTTCCAATGAGCCGTCCGCTGGCTAGTTCCTGGGTCAAGGTGATCTTCGCGAGGCATTTGTCTTTACCAGCTACAACGGAAACGTCGTTTCTTTGAGGCGCTGCTTCCACTGCGCCGTTCTCGGAACGCCGGGATGTCGCGCCGAATTGTTCATCATACCCATCAATTGTTGGATTCCCGGGTCGTCAATGGTCGGCGGCTGAGCCATTATTGGAAGGCTCTTCCAGGCGAGGAGCGAGGCTCCTGCAAGGAGCGTTCGCATGAAGCGACGCATGGCATCACCTCGAATTGGTCGGTTGCCGAAAAATATGACGACAAGGAAGGGATCGGATGGCCCTATTGGATCGGGTTTTTCTATTGCTTGATCGTGACCTTCGCCTGCGGACTGAGGGTGATCTTGTACTTGGTCCCGGGATTGCCGGTAAAGATCCAGGTCAGGAATTGGGTCTGGTTGCTGGGAACGGTGAGGCTGCCCGTCCGGTGTTGGACCGGCACCCGCCGGTTTCAGATCTACCATGTGATTCACCGGCTGACCTGCTGCGTCCCGCGTGCTCACGATCAGGAGGGGCTCGGCCTCGCTCTCCACTTCAAACGTCACTTTCGGCATGAACGTTCCTTTCTGCAAGGTCCGCGAGGGCTGGTTGTATGGGCGGCCTCCACCTCGGTAGACGTAGAAATCCACCAAAGGCGGCCATCCGTGCCGGCCGCGGGAGGTGCCAGGCGTTCAACCGTGCTTCTCTTTCCGATGGCACGGGCCTGTGGACCGGCTTGCTAGCATGTGCTAGCATGAGATCCGATGGATTATGGAGTACGCCCGCTTTGGCCAGTTTGAGCATCCGTAAGCTTGACGACGACACCTACGACCGCCTCCGGGGCCGCGCCATGCGGCATGGCGTGTCGATGGAAGAGGAGGCTCGCCGGATCCTCAAGCGAGCCGTCTCGTCGCCGGAGCGGCTGGGCGATCTGTTCGTGAAGGTGTTCGGCCCCGCCAACGGCGCGGATCTGGACCTGCCCCCCCGCGAACCGCACGAACCTCTGGATCTCGAGTAGCTCGCCCGTCCGGCCGACGTTTCAGAAATGATCATCATCGACACGAATGTCGTGACGGAGCTGATGAAAGCGTCGCCAGCCGGAGAGGTCGTCTCCTGGATGAACGATCAGGAAGCGTCAACGCTGTTCCTGACGACGATCACCCTTGGGGAGATCGGCTATGGCCTGGAGATTTTGCCTCAGGGGAAGCGGCGGCTGCAACTGGAGCAGGGCTTTGAACGGGTAATCGCCGAAGCTTTCACGGGCCGTATCCTGGCCTTTGACGAAGAGGCTGCCCGGCTTTACGGAGTCCTGATGGGCAGCCGCAGGGCCATCGGTCGCCCGCTCAGCATCCTGGATGGGCAGATCGCCTCGATCGCGCGCGCCAAGGGCTGCGCGGTCGCCACCCGCAACGTCCGGGACTTTGTGGAATGCGGAGTGGATGTCCTCAATCCGTTTGAGCTGTCTTGATGAGCACCTTCCCCTCCTTGACTTCTCCCACCCTCAGGAGAGGGCCC
>CAVXIG010000026.1:0-202423 GCA_963761645.1 uncultured Acidobacteriota bacterium | reverse complement strand
CGTATCCCGTCTCGGCAAGTTTCCGGTCGTTCATGCAATCTTCCATCCGGACGTCACAAGACGCGCTCGGCGGAAGCTTACCGCGTCACTCTGTAAGTCCCATTGCGCCAGATACCGTTACCGAGTGCCGCCGTAAGCTCCCATCGCGCCACCGGGAGCTTCCATCGGCCGGCGGAAGCTTACCGTGTCTCATTGGGAGCTTCCATTGCGGCTCTGCAAGCTTGATTTTGTCGGCGGAAGCTTACCGCGTCACTCTGTAAGCTCCCCTCGCTCCACTGGGAGCTCCCATCGGCCGGCGGAAGCTTACCGTGTCCCATTGGGAGCTTCCATTGCGGCTCTGCAAGCTTGATTTTTTCGGCGGAAGCTTACCGCGTCACTCTGTAAGCTTCCCTCGCGCCACTGGGAGCTTCCATCGGCCGGCGGAAGCTTACCGTGTCCCATTGGGAGCTTCCATTGCGGCACTGCAAACTTAATTTTGTCGGCGGAAGCTTACCGCGTCACTCTGTAAGCTTCCCTCGCGCCACTGGGAGCTTCCATCGGCCGGCGGAAGCTTACCGTGTCTCACTGGGAGCTTCCATCGCGGCTCTGCAAGCTTAATTTTGCCGGCGGAAGCTTGCCGGGTCACTCTGTAAGCTCCCCTCGCGCCAGATACCGCTACCGAGTGCTGCCGTAAGCTCCCATTGCGCCACTGGGAGCTTCCATCGGCCGGCGGAAGCTTACCGCGTTCCACTGGGAGCTTCCATTGCGGCTCTGTAAGCTTACTTTTGTCGGCGGAAGCTTCAATTCCTATCGGCCCGAGCGCTGCTGAGCGAAGAGCCACTCCCTCCACTTCGTTCCGAGGAACATGTTAGGCGGAACGTTGTGATCGAGCCCCTCGTACTCGCGGAAGCGCACCCGCCGGGCTCCCGCGGACCGCAGCGCCGCGTACATCGCGCGATCCGGATCGATAGGGTTTTCGGTGTCCCGCGTGCCGCGAACGATCAGAATGGGGAGCCGCGTGATGCGTGGCGCCTCGTCGCGCGGCGGCGGCACGCCCGCGATGGGAACCGCCGCCGCGAACAGCTCCGGACGGAGCGTCAGGGCATCCCAGACGGCGGATCCTCCCATCGAGAAACCGATCGCGTAGACGCGGCCGCGATCGATCGGATAGCCGCCCAGAAGCTTGTCGACCAGTTCCAGGGCGGTGTCCAGGGAGGGTTGGGGCGGGAGATCGGGAGCGCATCCACCCCCGAGGTTTCGTCGACGGCGCCTCTCACCGGGAACTGTGGCGCCAGCACATAGGCCGGAAACCGGCGCCTCATCTCGGGGCTGATCCAGGACCGCGCGAACGGCCCGAGCTGCGCCTGATTGTCCGTGCCGATCGCGCCGGAGCCGTGCAGAACCAGCACGAGGGGGTAGCGCCGGCCGGCCCGCGGCGATTCCGGAGCCAGGAGCCTGTACACGAGCCGGGTGCCGTTCGAGCCGCTGAACGCGCCCGCCGTGAACGGCTCAACCGGCGGGTTCCCAGTTGAGCGATCTCCGCGGCCTCTCTCGCGTCACCCGTCCCGGTCCGCGCCACGATCTCGTGAGCCGGGCCCGCGCACGCCGCCGGCAGGACCAGCCCGAGCAGCAGGAGTGCGCGCCGCGTGAGGCCCGCTCGCTCTCTCTCGTCCATGCCGTCTGACGCCGGTCAGTTGTAGCGCTGCCTGAGTTTCTGGACCGAAAGCGTGACGAGCTCGGCGAGGACCGCGAGATCGATGTCGGCGAGACGCTTCACGTAGAGGCAACCCTTGCCCGCCTTGTGCTTGCCCAGCCTGGCCAGCAGCGACTCGTGGCCCGCGAAGCCGGGCATGAGATAGAGCGTCAGGTTCGGCTTGCGCGACGCGAATCCGGTCAGCATGGCGTCGCCTTCATGCCCGCTGTCGTACTTGTAGTGATAGCTGCCGAATCCCACCATGCTGGCGCCCCACATCCTGGGCTCCGCGGCCGTGGCCTCGCTCATCAGTTCCATCAGGGTGCGGCAATCCTGGCGCCGGACGTCGTCGGCGATCGCATCGATATATTCGTCGACGCTCTGATCAGTCTGCTTGGTCTTCAGTTCCGCCATCGGCACTCCTTTCGCCGGGCCGGTCCATGGTGCGGATGAGGTCTGAGTCGCGGTGGATGATCGCCGATCGCCCGAGCCGCAGTCCTATGCCTCAGCGAGCTTGATCCGCTTGCCGTTGATGACAGCGCAGATCTCCAGACTTCCACCGAGCGCCTCGACGTACCGGCGAAGGGTTGAGATCCGGTGATCTTCGCGTCGTTCCATCTTCGAGAGCTGCGACTGGGTAATTTCGACCCGCTGAGCCAGTTCCCCTTGTGTCAGGCCGACCGCCTCCCGTAGCGCGCGAAGATCCATTTCCAACAACTCGTTCTCGATCTCCTGGTCGATCTGCACGGAGCTCCGTAGGAGTAAATTTCTGCGCTCTGATGTCGGACCACTTCTTGGCTGTCATCATCGACCTCCGCTTGCAACCCTGGCTTCGGCTGATCAACGCAACTCTTGAAGATATCGCGTCCAGACCGCCTCAGCTTTCGGGATCATCCATGAGTAGAACCGATCGTCTCCTGTCTTGTCGCCCCCAAGAATCAGGACGGCCTGGCGCTGTGGATCGAACGCGTAGAGGATCCGCAGTGGCCGTCCCGAGCTCTGAATGCGCAACTCGCGCAGGGCGTATCGGGTTCCCCCGAGCGCCGAGGAGTGGGGGAATCCGAGCGCAAGCCCCTTGGCCTCGAGAAGCCCCACCCCTCGAACGACGGCTCGGGCATCAGCACTCCCGAGCCCAAGAAACCACTCCTCGAACTCCTCAGTGCCGAGGACCTCAACCATGATTATGCCTTCAAGGGACTATTCCGTCAAGGGACTAGCGCGGAGCCGCTCTGATCTTCTGGAGCGGCGTTCGAGTACCAGGGATACTGACAAGGACGATTTACTCTCGCGTGAGTATCCTGAAGCGGGTATCCCGGCAAGGCGCCGGCCGGTGAGGAGGAGCAGGTAAGCCGCTAAGCCGCTACGATAGGTGCCTACGAGAGGTGCCAGGGACCTATACAGCCGGTGCGGCTGAGGTATCTCGCAAGATCCATTATACGAGCGGCTTGCCGCCTTTGCTGGGTTCTCTTCGCAGGTTCGCGTGGCACCTGTTTCGGGCCGCGAATCTTACTGCGGGGATCGCCACGATCATCAGCAGTTTCGGGCCGTCGTTCTATCTCCGGCCGATCAGGACATTCGTATCGAGGGAACATGGCTCCCGGGTCACTGCCTTCAGGGAGTCCCAGGCCAATTTCGGCCGTAGAGGTGCGGCGGCGATAGCCTCAAGGCAGCGAGCCATGCTCATCCTGGGTCCCGGCTTCGGAGGTTCGAGGCGCACCAAGAGCAAGCGGCCTTCACCCTGGCTCTGGATGTCGAAGACATCCCCGGGTCTTGCCGCCGGAAGGACCACACGCCGCTTGGCATCAACTGTCGATATCGGCATAGTGGGATTGTCCCACCATGCCCCAGCGAGCGCAACTCGAGGGCTGAGGCTCTTCTCTCTGTTCGGGTGGCACCTATTTCTGCCCGCGCCATCGCGCGGCCTAACTAACCGCAGTTGTGCCACGAATGATAGATAAGAATATCAGTAGCAGATCCTTTGTCGCCGACCCAAGAAAAGCCGCGTCGATGGCGGCTGACGTAGAGGGCTTCTGCATTGTCTTGCGCTAGAGCGCCGGGGTTCTCTACGGGGTTAGGAAGTTCGGCAGTCTTCAGGCGGTCAAACCGCGTGCTCTCTTGCATGGCGGGGATCAAATGTTTTGCAATGGTACGGCCGTGGCGCGCATAGCCAAGCATAAGGCCTTCTTCCATTGCCCAGGCGTAGTCGCCATCCACAAACCGAGAAAGACCGTCGTCGCAGTATTTGCTACCAGGAGGATGGGTTCGATCTACAGGCTTACATTCCACAAAGAGTGCATCATGAGTAGACAGAACCAGCCGCGGTTCTTCCGTGTCATTCCGGAGTTTGAAGCAAAGATCAGGAGTCTTGGTTATTTTGGTAAAGTCGTAGTTTTCAGTTTGACCCTGCCTGATCACTGCCTCGTATGTCCTACAATTGAATCCCTTCACAGCTCCCTTCTGGCGCAGGTCGTTCTCGACGATACCCCGCAGCGCTGCTGTGATATCATCCTCTTTCTTAGTTGCCAAGGAATATCCACGCTCGCATAACATTTCAAAGGCGCGGAGTACCACTCGGCGAATCAAGAGGATCACAGGCAACTCAAGCCGTGGGTGCGGCAGATGATACTCTTCGGGAGGCACGCCGAGGGTAAACAGTCCATCTGGGCTATTCGAGTTCATGCTGCTAAGTAAGGCCAAACGCCTCAAGGTGATGTCGGATGATATACTGGCCGCAGAGGCGGGCCCGACTGAGAGTCCACCAACGCCTCTGGTTCAGCAAGCCGAGTAGTAGTCCGCGCCTACCGTGTGCTCGGACAATAATCCGGCTCGCAGAGTTCCTGTTTGCTTCCTCCATTGCCTTACTCAGAAGACGGACATTTACCGGTACAGCTTCTTTAGCGCGCGAGATGGCAAGGAAGAACCATGGTTGCTCCCAATTGCCTTTCTGGTTATGTAGTTCTTCAATGAGCAACTTTTCTCCGCAAACGTCAAAATAGGGCTCAAGCATGTCGCTTAACTCGATGCAAAATGGCTCGCGATGCTCATGCATTGTGCGCTGAAGCGCCTCCTGGCCTTTTCGGCGGTAGGCGGCGGCAGCGAATAGCGTATCGTGCGCTAGTTGGCTTGCATCATCATCGAGCCCATAAAGGCGGAATAGGAATGAGTCGATCTCAGCCCATGGCTTCTGTGGATCACTTTCAAGTCCTTGGGCAAGCTTGCGGATTGCGGCTTTTTCTCGACTGGCAATTGTTGATATATCCGGGAATGGGATCATGTCGAGGTCTTGCTTAGTAAAAAGCATGTGATCGGAGCCTTGGGACACGCTTATCATGAGCACAAAGTAACGGAATAAATTGCTGTGGGCTATGACGAAAAGAAGAGCAGCCAGGGTGTTGGCGTCAGGGTGTCCTGCAAAGGAATACCCATAGTAACTCTGGGAGAAGGCGACGGCGCGTGAGGCTATGAATGCCTTCGGAGTTTTTGGGTCCTCGCCGGGAGCTTTCGGTATAATGACTAAGGGAGGTTGGTAAAGGGCTTCCGTCTTTGGCCAGTAAGCCGTTGCCTTTCTATTTCCGTCTGTCCCGGTTCTGCCATATTTATCGAGGTAAGTCTTGAGCTCGGAAAACTGGATTGAAAACCCGTATTCCGGTGGCTCGAAATCGAGTAGCTTGCCAAGAAAGTCGGCGTCTTTCTGCGCTAGCTTTGGCGATCGATCGTAGCCCTTCCCTGTTTTGTCCATTTTTGGATTCCAGGCTTTCCACATTTCTGTCAGGGTTTGAGGAAAAGCGCGCTGCAAACCCTCCATAACCTCTACGTCACGCCATGTGCCTAGCGAGAGCGCTTTTAAAACCCAGGGCTGCTTCTCTACTCGTGTGATGCTGATAGGTTGCGTGGCCTCGTAGTCAATCCGGAAGCGGCCATGGCGATTCTGGCTTGGCTCATTGATAGGTGTCGTATACTGAAAGCGATGTTCGCGCTTTGGCACAGCATTGCACAAAAATAGTAAGCAGAACGGCATCTTTATGCCTTCCCATACTCTTGACCAACGCAAGTCGGCGCCATTGATCAGGCCAGTAATCGAGGTGCTGCGGAGCAATGCACGCCATGCGTGGTAGCCTTTGCCGGTTGTGCGGCCAAAGATGCGAGCAGGTAGCGCGAAGGCAATGATGCCACCATCCCTCTTTGCCCATTCGGTTGCTCGCCAGATAAACGGGAGATCGGGATTCTTGTCAGGGTTCTCGTAGCTGTCGGCCAGATTTGCAAGACCACGGTTCCGGAGAACGCGGCGTCCGATTGCCGTGAACTCTTCATTCATCGTGTCAGTTTCGGATTCGGCGACTGCAATGGAAGCCGTTTCTTCTCCAGTGCTTTGAAGTTCACCTTCTCGCAATCGCGTCCAAGGGGGATTGCCGATTACGATATCGAAGAATTGGTTGAATTTTGCAGGAACGCGCGGGCCGAGACTCCCAAGAGCGAACGATGATTTTGTGTTAAATCCTTCGGTCGTGACGCCAGCAGTCGGGTCATCACCATAGTAAAAGAGCACGTGGTCGCGGAGGTTTCTGGGAAATTTGAGCGCCTTGGGCGGCCGGGGTGTCCATTGACTTCAATGGCCGTAATGTAAAGAGCAAGAGCAGCAAGGCGCAGGGCGGATTCACTAACTTCAAAGCCGCGAAGCTGGTTGTATAGGATACTTTGGATTATCCTAGTGTCGGGCCTCCGTCCATCCAGCCGCCAGCGCTCGCTAACTAGGCGACGAAAGGCTAAGACGAGGAAGATTCCTGCCCCGCAGGCTGGGTCGAGCACCTTAGACCGGCTTGGGTCCTTGGCTGCGGCGAACGTTTGATCTACCATCAGGCGCGCAATGGTACGGGGTGTGTAGTGAATGCTAGTTTGTCTTGCGACGCGATGGTCAGCTCGATGACTGAAGCTCTCATACACTTGACTGAGAACTCCTACGGGGATGTGTGCGAAGTCGAGGTCGCTCCCGAGTCCAATTTTACCTGCATCCCGCCCTCGGTTGCGTTCCACCCCTTCAAAATTGCTTCGAGATGAAGGAAGAACCGATCTCCTGCACTGCGCTCGATACGTTTGTAGAACTGGAGATAAGCCTCTTGGCGAGCAGTCCGATCAGTGGCAGGAATAGATTCGTCAATAAGTCGGAGAAAGTCCCCATTGAACGTCTCATCGAGCCACGCGGAGGTCTGAGCAGCTCTTTCTGGGTTGGAGAAAGTGTCTTTTAACCCTTCGGCGGTGGGGCAGATGTCTTGTAGTTAGTGTCCAGGACGATCTTGCGATCAACCAGGAATCGGAAGAATAGTGCACGACCAGCCATTGAGAGGACGTCCAGCGGCTGGATGAGTGGTTCTGTCTCACCGGTTCCAACATACTCATCTGTGGTTTGAGTAAGTAAGCCGTAGATCTCCTTAAAAACATAGTCTGTGCCCTGGATCTGGTCGCTTTTGGCGAACGCACCGTGCACAAGGCTCTGGAAGAAGAGAGGCGCAGCCGGGTCCTGCTCCCGAATAATCTCAAACGGCGATGTGGTCGGAGTTTCGTGAAAACCGATTGGATAAATATCGAGAGAGCCGGGCCAAGCCACGCCAAGCCACGCCGGATCACTACGATTAGCAAGTTGCCGTTGAATCTGTGCGATCTTGGCGGCATCGGCTCTCGCATCGCCACAAGCGTCCAAGACATAGAGTAGTGCGGTCCCTTGATGCTCTGCAACAGCATTTGCGGATACTGTTGAGAGAGCACCCCGGCGTGGTAGTAAATCCAGATACTCGATCTGAGCTGGAGTTGTCAGCGGCTTATCAAGAGGGATCAGGTTGGTGCATCCGTAAGCCCGCAGACGTTCGTCTAGCGGACGGACGTCATCCACACCTGAGTGATGGATGCTCATTACTTGATGCCGGGATATAACAAGGCGAGGTCGACCAGCAGCGGTCTAGGCACGCGGTTTCCTCCCCTGGGTAACATGGAGCGAGTATCCATGGTAGCAGCCCTCCAGGTCAAGTCAATTGGTGGGAGGCTGGGGCTGTGTTTAAGGCTGGCCTTGATTGAAGATCCTGCCAGGCAGACGTGCTCCGGAACGCCCTGCGGGAAAGGCGCTGAGGTATAGGTGTCTGGGACTTCCAGAAGCTCTGGTCAGATTCCGTATTAGCGACGTCGAGAAGGAGCCGGCGGAGGCCATCCGCCACGGAGCGATATGATCCGTGAGCCTTACTCGACTCTTGTTTCGCGAGCCTCGAAGCGTTCGATCTCATCCCAGACGGCATCGAGATCCAGGACGAAGCCGTCGCTGCCGGGAATGTCGACCGTGCCTTCCGTAGCGCCGAGGAGGTGCTCGTAGCGGCCTTGGGGACCCCGGCCCAGGATCTCCAGGCTGCGGAGCTGAGGATCGACGATCCAGTAGTAGCGCACCCCGAAGGTGGCGTAGTCCGCCACCTTCTCCACCCGATCCCGGCGGCCGTCACGGGGTGTCGGGGAGACGATCTCGATGGCGATGTCGGGCGGTTGCGCGATGACGCCGCTGGGGGGCGGCAGGGGAGTGCCCGCGAAGTAGACGGTGAGATCGGGCCGGCGGCCCTGCTTCGGCCCCACCGCGAGCTTGGCGTCGGAGCCCCCGACGAACCCACCCCGGGGGCGAACCAACCCCGGAGGAGACTGCCCAGCAGGATCACCAGGATCTCATGGACATAGTTCGGCACCTCTTCCTCCACCAAATGGCCGTCCACCAACTCTCCCCGCTCGTCTTCCGCCAAGGCAAACCATTCGGCGAGGGAGAGCTCGCCGTGGACCGCCTCATCGAGAAAGAAGTGCCGACTCATAGCAACAGAAATCCTAACATGGGCCCGAGAACCTCACCCCAGAGGCGGCACGTCCTCCCGCAGCCTTGCCAGGGCCACAGCGCGGATGCGAGGCGCCAGTGGGTAGGATTCGGCGCCGGCGTGGATCACCACCAATTCTTCGAGGCTCAGATCCTCCAGCGCCGAGCGCATGGACGGGGTGACTCGGGGGCTGCTGGTCAGCTTGAGCTCGAAGCCGCGCCGCAGGTTGCCACGCCGGATCAGGAGATCGAGCTCGGCCCCGCTGTGCAGCTTCCAGAAGAAGCACTCCTCCGAGCGGGCGCCCAGATGCGCCACGACCTCGCCGATGGCGAAACCCTCCCAGGAGGCCCCCACCTTGGGGTGGCCGAGGAGATCCTCCCGCGACTCCAATCCCAACAAGGTATGGAGGATGCCGCTGTCCGTAAGGTAGATCTTGGGAGCCTTCACTTGACGCTTGGCCATGTTCTCGTACCAGGGCTCCAGCCGTGTCGCCATAAAGGTGGCGCAGAGAGTGTCGAGGTAGCCGCGGACGGTCTTCTGGGAGACGCCGAAGGCGCGAGCCAGCTCCGAGCCGTTCCAGATCTCGCCATGGTAGTGAGCGAGCATGGCCCAGAACCTCCGCATCGTCGTGGCGGGTAGCTGGATCCCCAACTCGGAGAGGTCGCGCTCCAGATAGGTGCGAATGAATTGCTGGCGCCAGAGACCGCTCGCGGGTTCGGACGCCGCGAGGTAGGAGAGGGGGAAGCCACCGCGCAGCCAGAGGGCTTCGGCATGCTCCACCCCGACCTCCTCCAGGCTCAAGCCTCCGAGGTCGTGGAAGGCGATGCGGCCGGCGAGGGATTCGGACCCTTGGCGCAACAGCTCGGGTGAGGCGCTCCCCAGAACCAGAAAACGCGCCGGCGATCCTTCCCGATCCGCCAGCACCCGCAGCACCGGAAAGATCTCCGGCCGGAGCTGAATCTCATCCAGAATCACCAGGCCGCGCAGGTTCTCCAGGGCGAACAGGGGATCTTCCAGGCGGTACAGATGGCGGGGGTTCTCCAGATCGAAATGCGTGACCTCACCCGAAAAGCCGGCGGCCACGGCTTTGGCGAGGGTGGTCTTGCCCACTTGGCGAGCACCGATCAGGCCTACCACCGGAAACTGGCCGAGCAGGTCTCGGAGACGCTCCAGATGTGCCCGACGCTCGATCACACTCGAAGTCTACCTTGAAATCCGGGAGTCGCTCTCCCAAATTTCAAGGTAGAAAGCGCCGATCACCGCTTGATCCGCGAGCCCCCCTCTTCCGTCCCCAGGATCCACCCCACCACCTTGCCGGGCTGGATCACGTCCACCTTGTGCCAGAAGCGGCGGTTGCGGAGGAAGCGGCTGGAGCTGTCGTCCTGGGGGAGGGCGGCGATCTCGTCGCGGATCTTCTGGAAGCGGTCGACCCAGCGGGCGCAGTTGGCGAGGCGGAGGTCGACCCAGCCGTCGCGGACCCAGGACTCCAGGTTCTCCGGGGTGATGGTGGTATCGCAGGCGTCTCCGGGGACGAGCACCTTGACGCCGCGGATGACCTCTCCCGAGTCGAGCAGGATCGGGATGCCCACCGAGACGACCTGGTTGGCCTCCTCGGGGTTCTCGCGGACCAGGCGGTCGAGGGCGTCGCGGACGGCCTCGGGGGTGGAATCCCAGACGGCTTTCATGTTCGGGAAGGCGAGGCGCAGCAGGTGGGCCTCGAAGAGGAGCTTGGAGTTGCGCGGCGGCCCCAGCATCTCGAAGGCGACGCTGTGCACGCCGTGCTCCTTCTCCATCTCGTTCAACCGCTCCAGCGCCCAGTGCCGCAGGATGCCCGCCCGGTAGGTGGGGCCGAGCACCGCGCTGTCGAGCGCGTTGACGATGTCGAACCCGGTGCCGCGCCCCTCGATCTCGAAGACCAGGTAGCGCGCGATCTCCTCGGGGGTGACGAACTCCATCTGCTCGTGGCTGGTCACGGTGGAGAACTCCTCGAGGCTGAAGACGCCGTTCTCCCCGGTGTCGATGAAGACGTTCTGGTAGGGCTCGTCGCGCACCCGGGCCGCCGCCGTGTCCTCGGTCGAGAAGGTCGCGCCCAGCGGGATCGGCCGGGCGTCCATGAGCTGGAGCTGCTTGCCGCCGCGGACGATGGGGCCGAAGCCCATCCGCTTCCAGGCGATCACCGCCGCCGGCTTGATCTCCTTGGTGATCGGCGCGCCCGGGGTGCGGGCCATCAGGAAGAGGAGCATCGACTGCGCCCCGGCCATCGCGCTCTTGGAGAGCAGCACCCGGCTCGGCCGCTCCTCGGAGTGGGTGTAGGGGATGTTGAGCCCCATCCCGCCGGTGCCGGTGGTGCCGATCTTGACGTAGACCCCGGTCTTGGCGTCGACCATCCCGCGGTACATGATCTGGATGTGGCGGATCAGCCGCGGCATGTAGAGGGCGTCGAGCAGGCGCTCGGTGGTCCCCTCCTGGATGTCCCCCGCCTCGAGCTGCTTGAGGACTTCCTCGGCCGAGCGGAAGATGTCGCCGTAGGCGATGCCGGTGGAGGTGTTGACGCAGTCGACCACGATGTCCGGCCGCGACTTGGCCAGGACGTCATAGAGGACGAAGGTGTCGAGGTCCTCGTCGTCGAGCCGGCGCAGCTCGGCCCGGATGAGGTCCCGCTTGGAGCCCCCCTGGAGCAGGCCGAAGATGTTGCCGGACGAGACGGAGAGCACCGTCGAGCCCGCCTCCCCCTGCAGCTCCTCGACCGCCTTCCGGGATTCCTCGATCCGCAGGCTGTGGATCTGGATCTCGCGCGGCCGGCGCGACAGCAGCTCCCGGCAGACGGCCGTCCCCACCAGGCCGTACCCTCCGAGCACAAGGATCTTCCGATTCTCGATATTCAAAACACATCTCCTTCGATGGGATTGGATCGCGGGACCTATCTAAACGCTGACGGGGGGAGTGTATATCAGGGAAGCTGCCCCCACCCAAGGCCCTCATCACCCGGCCCTCTGGCACGCGTTCGTCACTCCAGGGTGTGATTGCCGCCGTATCGGGTTAAACTCGTTCGGTTTTTCTGGCGCGCCGCGCGTCGTGGGCGAGCGGCTGCTTTTTTTGGATCCGGAGGACGATGATGCCCCGCTGGAGTACGGTCCGCTTCGCGCCGCTCGCGCTTGGCCTCGCCCTGACGGCGCTCCCCGCGCCGGCGGCGACCCCCGCCGGCGGCGATCTCGACGCCCGCATCGACCGGGAAGCCGAGCGGGTGGCGCCGCAGCTCATCGAGCTGCGCCATCGCGTCCATCAGAATCCGGAGCTCTCGAACCGCGAGACCCAGACGGCCGAGCTGGTGGCGGCCCACCTCCGCTCCCTCGGGCTCGAGGCCCGCACCGGCATCGCCAAGACCGGCGTCGTCGCCCTGCTCAAGGGGGGGAAGCCCGGGCCGCTGATCGCCGTCCGCGCCGACATGGACGCCCTGCCGGTGACCGAGGAGACCGACCTGCCGTTCAAGTCGACCAAGCGGGACACCTTCCTGGGCCAGGAGGTCGGCGTCGCCCATGCCTGCGGCCATGACATCCACACCACGTCGCTGCTCGGCGTCGCCTCGGTCCTCTCGGCGGTGAAGGCGGACATCCCCGGCAGCATCCTGTTCATCTTCCAGCCCGCCGAGGAGGGGCCGCCGCCGGGGGAGAAGGCGGGCGCCCCCTGATGCTGGAGGAGGGGCTCTTCCGGCAGTACAAGCCCACGGCGGTCTTCGCGCTGCATTCCATCCCGGAGCTGACGGTCGGCCAGATCGGCTACAACTCGGGGCCGACGATGGCCGCGGTCGACCAGTTCCGGATCAAGATCAAGGGCAAGCAGGCGCACGGCGCCGCCCCCAACCTGGCGATCGATCCGATCGTCGTCGGGGCGGAGGCGGTGATGGCGCTGCAGACGATCCGTTCGCGCAACCTGTCGCCGCTGGAGCCGAGCGTCATCACGGTCGGCATCTTCCGCGGCGGCGAGCGCTTCAACATCATCCCCGGCGAGGTGATGCTCGAGGGGACGGTGCGGACGTACAACGCGGAGGTGCGCGCCACGGTCGAGCGCCGCATGCGCGAGATCCTGGACGGCGTCACCCGCGCCAACGGCGCGTCGTTCGAGCTGGACTACCAGAAGAACGCGCCGGCGACGGTCAACAACCCGGCGCTCACCCAGCAGGTCAAGCCGCTGCTCGAGCGCATCGCCGGCGCCGGCAACGTCAAGATCGGGGAGCCCGCCATGGCGGGCGAGGATTTCGCCTACTTCGCCGAGGAGGTCCCCGGGTTCTACTACCGGCTCGGCACTCTCAAGCCGGGCACGACGTCGGGCGGTCTGCACACGCCCAACTTCCGGGGGGACGACGGCGCGGTGCCGGTGGGCATCCGCACGATGTCGCGGCTCCTCGTCGATTATCTGACTACACAAAGATCACACTGAAACTTCTTCCGAGGTGCGGAATGAAAAATGAAGGGCCGGCAGTGAGCAGCTTTGGGGTGGACAAACAAGGGATCACCGGCGCGGGAACGGTGTATTGGAACCTGTCGCCGGCGCGCCTGGTGGAGCTCGCCATCCAGCGCGGCGAGGCGACCCTGGCGGCCGACGGGGCCCTGGTCTGCGAGACGGGCCAGCATACCGGGCGGTCGCCGAACGACAAGTTCGTGGTCAAGGACCCGGCGACCGACGGGGATATCTGGTGGGGCGAGGTCAACCGGCCGTTCGAGAAGGAGAAGTTCGAGGCGCTGCTCGCCCGCGCCCAGGAGTATCTCCAGGGCAAGGACATCTTCGTCTTCGACGGCTATGCCGGCGCCGATCCGCGCTACCGCATCAACGTCCGGGTGATCAACGACGACGCCTGGCGCAACCTGTTCGCCCGCAACATGTTCATCCGCGAGGAGGACCCCGCCGTCCTCGCGAGCTTCGAGCCCAATTTCACGGTGATCAACGTCGCCAATTTCCAGGCCGAGCCGGAGCGCGACGGCACCCGCACCCCGACGTTCATCCTGCTCGACCTGGCGAAGCGGATCGCGCTGATCGGCGGCACCCGCTACGCCGGCGAGATCAAGAAGAGCATCTTCAGCGTGATGAACTACTACCTGCCCAAGCAGGGGGTGCTGTCGATGCACTGCAGCGCCAACTACGGCGCGACCAAGGACGACGTGGCGCTCTTCTTCGGCCTCTCGGGCACCGGCAAGACGACCCTCTCGGCCGACCCCGACCGCACGCTGATCGGCGACGACGAGCACGGCTGGAGCGACGACGGCGTGTTCAACGTCGAGGGGGGGTGCTACGCCAAGGTGATCCGCCTCAGCGCCCGAGGGGGAGCCGGAGATCTACGCCACCACCCGCACGTTCGGCACGATCCTCGAGAACGTGGTCTGCGACCCCGAGACCCGCAAGCTGGATCTCGACAGCGACCGCCTGACCGAGAACACGCGGTCGAGCTACCCGCTCACCCAGCTCCACAACGTCGATCTCGGCGGCCAGGCGGGGCACCCGCGCAACGTGGTCTTCCTCACCTGCGACGCCTTCGGCGTGCTGCCGCCGATCAGCCGGCTGACCCCGGAGCAGGCGATGTACCACTTCCTCTCCGGCTACACGGCGAAGGTGGCGGGCACGGAGCGCGGGGTCACCGAGCCGAAGGTGACCTTCAGCACCTGCTTCGGCTCCCCCTTCCTGCCGCTCCACCCCGGCGTCTACGCCAAGATGCTGGGCGAGAAGCTCGCCGAGCACGGCGTCCGGGTCTGGCTGCTCAACACCGGCTGGACGGGCGGCCCCTACGGCGTCGGCCAGCGGATCAAGCTCGGCTTCACCCGCCGCATGGTGACCGCCGCGCTGACCGGCGAGCTCGACGACGTCGAGACCCGGACCGATCCGATCTTCGGCCTCGACGTGCCGACCCATATCGAGGGGGTGCCGGACAAGCTCCTCCACCCGCGCGAGACCTGGCAGAGCCCCGCGGACTACGACGCCCAGGCGACCCGGCTGGCCGACATGTTCGCCGACAACTTCAAGAAGTACGAGAGCGGCGTCGACGAGTCGGTGAAGGCGGCGGGTCCGAGCCAGGTGAAGGCGTAGGGCCCTCATCACCCCGGCCCTCTTCTCCCGTCCCCAACCCCCTCCCTCACCGGGAGAAGAGGGAGAAAGACAGAGAACCTCTCTTCAAAGCCCCCTCTCTCCCGGTGAGGGAGGGGGTTGGGGACGGAGAGGGGGTTGGGGGAGTGAGGGTCCGCCCCGAAGGGGCGGAGGTCCGGCCGTAGGGCCTCCTACACGTCGTGCACCAGCGGCTGGGGCATGCAGAGCCAGTACCCCTGGGCGTAGTCGACGCCCATTTCCTTCAGGCAATCGAGGGTCTGGCTGTTCTCCACCCATTCGGCGATGGTCTGCAGGCCCATGACGTGGCCGATCTGGTTGATCGACTCGACCATTGCCCGCTTGACCCGATCCTCCATCATGTTCTGCACGAACTCGCCGTCGATCTTCAGGAAGTCCACCTGGAGGTCGCGCAGGTAGGCGAAGGAGGAGAGGCCGCTGCCGAAGTCGTCGAGGATGAAGCGGCAGCCCTTGGCCTTCAGCGCCGAGATGAAGCGGATGGCGCTGTCGAGCTTGCTGATCGCCGCCGTCTCGGTGATCTCGAAGCAGATGCGCCGCGAGTCCACCTTGCTCTTCTCGAGCTCGTCGATGATGAAGGCGAGGAAGCTCTCCTCGCCGAGCGACTGGCCGGAGAGGTTGATGGCGAAGAGGATCGGACGCGACCACTCGCGCCGTTGCGCCTCGGCAAGGGCGTAAAAGGCGGTCTTCACGACCCAGCGGTCGATCGAGGTGATCAGGTGATAGCGCTCGGCCGCGGCGATGAAGGCCGACGGCTCGATGATCTTGCCGTTGGGGTCGAGCATGCGGATGAAGACCTCGCAGAGGAGGTCGCGGGCGCCGCTCTCGCCGCCGATCGGCTGGATGAGCTGGTAGAAGAGGCGGAAGCGCTTGTCCTCGAAGGAGCGGTGGATGCGGTGGATCCACTGCATCTCGCCGTAGCGCTCGGCGACCAGCGTATCGTCGATCTCGTACTCGTGGACGCGATTGCGCCCGCTGTCCTTGGCCACGTAGCAGGCGGCGTCGGCGGCGCTGAGGACGTGGGCGAGGTCGCCGCTGTCGGAGTCGATCGGCACCAGTCCGATCGAGACCCCGACCTCGAAGATCTGGTCGCGCCAGCAGAAGCGGAACTCGCGCACGGTGCTCCGCATCTCCTCGGCGATCCCCCGCGCCTGGTCGAGCGGGCAATCCTCCAGCAGGACGCCGAACTCGTCGCCGCCCAGCCGGGCGAGGATGTCGCTGCGGCGCACGCGGGAGCGCAGGAGGGCGGTGATCTGCTTGAGCATCTCGTCGCCGACCAGATGGCCGCAGGTGTCGTTGACCACCTTGAACTCGTCGAGGTCGAGGTAGAGCAGCACGTGATGGCGGCGCTCGCCGCGGGCGCCGCGGATGGCGCGCTTCAGGCGGACCTCGAACTCCCGGCGGTTGATCAGGCCGGTCAGCGCGTCGTGGCTCGCGAGGTAGATCATCTCGCGCTCCATGCCGCGGAGCTGGGTCACGTCCTTGAACACCAGGACGGCGCCGAGCGCGCCGCCGGAGCGGTCGTAGATCGGCGCCACGGAGTCGCGCACCGAGTACTCCTTGCCTTCCCGGCAGAGCAGCACGGCGTGGCCGGGGGATTCGACCACCCGCTTTTCCTCCAGGCAGCGGGCCACCGGATCGGTCAGGGGCTTGCGGGTGATCTCGTCGACCACCTGGAAGACCTCGAGCACCGGGCGGCCGATCGCCTCCTCGGCCTTCCACCCCGTCAGCCGCTCGGCGACCGGGTTCAGGTAGTCGATCTTCCCCTCGCCGTCGGCGCGGATGACGCCGTCGCCGATCGAGGCCAGGGTCACCTGGGCGCGCTCTTTCTCGCGGTAGAGGGCCTCTTCGGCGTGCTTGCGCTCGGTGATGTCGACCGCGATGCCGACGCAGCCGATGATCTCCCCCTCCACCCCGCGCAGCGGCTCGACGCGGGTCTGGAAGGTGCGCCCCTCCCAGGCGTGCTCGAAGCTCACCGACTCGCCGCCGAGCGCGAGCCGGTGGGCGCGGATGGCGTCCGGATTCCGGTCCCCGTAGTGATCGAAGAGGCTGGTGCCGGGGGTGGCGCGGAGACCGAAGGAGGCGTGCCCGCCGCCCAGGCAGGAGGTGAAGCGCAGCTCCCGGTCGGTCGTCCAGACGATCGCGGGCACCGGCTCGATCAGCAGCCGCAGCCGGACGTCGAGAGTCGAATCGCCGTCGAACGTCCGCGCGAGCGGTGGGAGCCGCTCGTCGAGATCGATCGATCGCTCCGAATCCAGATTCGGGATCGTCGATGGGAAAGGCGTTCAAGTGGGCAAGCATGGCTGTTCGTTAATCGAGACCTACGGAAATACAGCAAGAAACGCGCCTGAGAGCGATCCGGACAACCCTTCTATGCCGGTAGGTTGTCAGGCGGCGCCCTTCGATCCTCACCCTCGGGGGAGGGATCTGGCTCGATTCCCGCCATTCCCGTCCCGCCCCTGTGGAAAATTTTGACCCGCGGTCTTGTAAAGTCGCTAAATCAAAGGCTCTGGGAGCGAAAGGCCGTACCCCTGGGCGTAGTTGACGCCGATCTGCCGCAGGACGTCGAGGGTGGGGCGGTCCTCGACCGATTCGGCGATGGTGCGGATGCCCATGACCTTGCCGATCTGGTGGATCGACTCGACGAGGGCGCGCTGGACCGAGTTGCCCAGCATGTCGCGCACGAAGCTGCCGTCGATCTTGAGGAAGTCGACCGGGAGGTTCTTGAGGTAGGCGAAGGAGGAGAGGCCGCTGCCGAAGTCGTCGAGCACGAAGCGGAAGCCGAGCTCTTTCAGGACGCTGATGAAGTGGACGGCCTTGGTCAGGTTGCCGACGGCGGCGGTCTCGGTGATCTCGAAGAAGATGCGCTCGGGGGCGATGCCGGTCGCCTCGATCTCGGCGAGGACGTAGTCGAGGAAGGCGTCGTCGCCCACCGACTGCCCCGAGAGGTTGATGGCGAAGCGGGTGGTGTCGCCGTGGGAGAGGGTGCCGCAGGCCAGGGTGACGAAGGCGGCGTGGATCACCCAGCGGTCGATCGAGGCGATCAGGTGATAGCGCTCGGCGGCGGGGATGAACGCGGCCGGGGTGGCGATGCGGCCGTCCTCGTCGATCATGCGGATGAAGATCTCGCACAGCGGCGGCTCGGTGCCGTCCCCCTGGAGCGGATGGATGCTCTGCCGGTAGAGGCAGAACCGGTGCTCGGCGAACGCCTTGTGGATGCGGTAGATCCACTGCATCTCGCCGTAGCGCTCGGCCATCGCGGTGTCGTCCGGCTGGTACTCGTGCATCCGGTTGCGGCCGCTCTCCTTGGCGACGTAGCAGGCGGCGTCGGCGGCGGAGAGCACCCGGGCCATGTCGCCGCTGTCGACGGTGATCGGCACCAGGCCGATCGAGACGCCGATCTCGAAGATCCGCTCCTGCCAGCCGAAGCGGAACTGGCGGACGGCGTTGAGCAGGCGGTCGCCGAGCTCGCGGGCGTCGGTCGAGGGTCGCGTCCTCGAGCAGCACGCCGAACTCGTCGCCGCCCAGGCGGGCCAGGGTGTCGGTCTTGCGCAGCAGGGCGCGCAGCAGCGACGTCACCTGCTTGAGCATCTCGTCGCCGGCGAGGTGGCCGCAGGTGTCGTTGACCACCTTGAACTCGTCGAGGTCGAGGTAGAAGAGGGCGTGCTCGCGGCGGTCCTCGGCGGCGGTGTCGAGGCCGTGCTGCAGGCGCTTCTCGAACTCGCGGCGGTTGATCAGGCCGGTGAGCGGGTCGTGGCGCGCGAGGTAGATCATCTCGCGCTCCATGCCGCGCATCTGGGTGACGTCCTTGAACACCAGGACGCTGCCGGTGGTGCGCCCCTGGCGGTCCTGGATCGGGGCGACGGAGTCGCGGATGGCGAACTCCCGGCCGTCGCGCCGCACCAGCATGGAGTAGCCCGTGTGCTCGATGACCCGCCCCTCGGCGAGGCAGCGCTCGACGGCGTTGGGCAGCGGCTTGCCGTTGCTCTCGTCGACGACGTTGAAGATGCGCGTCACCGGCAGCCCGCAGGCCTCGCCGAGGTCCCACCCCGTCAGCCGCTCGGCGACCGGGTTGAGATAGTCGACGACGCCGGCGGCGTCGGTGCGCACGACGCCGTCGCCGATCGAGGCGAGGGTCACCTGCGCCAGCTCCTTCTCCTTGGCGAGCGCGTCCTCGGTGAGCTTGCGCTCGATCTCGGCGGCGGCGCGGGCGGCGAAGATCTTGAGGATCGACAGCGCCGGCACGTCCTCGCCGACCGGCGAGGTGCTCATCACCGCGATGTGCCCGAGCGGCCGTTCGGCGCGGTCGAACAGCGGCACGGCGATGTAGCTCTCGATCCGGGTCGCCACCAGCCAGCGGTCCTCGGGGAAGAGCTGCCAGACGCCGGACGGGTGGAAGGAGATCTGGCGGCCGACCACCTGCTCGCAGGGAGTGCCGCGGAGGTCGTACTCGAACGGCGTGCTGTAGTGGTCGATCTCCCACAGGGCGAGCATGCGGACCCGGGTGACCGTCTGGTCGCAAACCTCGGAGACGGAGGCGTACTCCATGCCGAGGGCGCCGGCGAGATGGCGGACGAGCGAGCGCAGGAAATCGGCGCCGATGGTCGAGGAGGTCCCCTCGACGATGGCGCGCAGCCGCTCCTCCCCCAGCTTGCGGTCGGTGATGTCGACGGCGGTGGCGAGCGCGACCGGCTCGCCGTCGTCGATCGCGATGTAGGCCGACGTCATGTCGAACCAGCGCTCCCGCCCGTCCTTGGTGAAGATGCGCACCTCGTAACGGTTGGGGACCGGCTGGCCGCGCAGGCGGGCGGCGGCGCGCTCGCGGAGGAGCTCCTGGAACTCCGGGGCGGCCATGTCCCCGGGCTTCATCGCGAGCAGCTCCTGGGAGCTGTAGCCGGTCAGCTCCGAGCAGGCGGGATTGACGTAGAGGACGCTGTCGGCCCGGTAGACGAAGATGGCCGTGGAGGTGGACTCCGCCAGGATGCGGAACCAGCGGTCGTTCTCGTCGACCGGAAGCTCCGCCTGGCCGGGCAGAACCTGCCCCACCGGCTGCATCTGGCGTTCTCGACGTCTGGAAATCTCCAGTGGAACCACCCTCCGGGGCCTCCAGAAATGAAGGTATGGCTGAGGATACGAGCCTTCTGAAGGTTGCGCAAGGGCGGGGGCGGCGGGCCCTCTCCCCTAATCCCGCACCGCCGGCGCCAGCAGCGCCGCGGCCATCCCCTCCTCCTTTTCGGCGAGGGCCATCAGGCCGCGGATCCCGCCCTGGAACTGGAAGGCGTCGAAGCCCGCCTCGCGCATCTTCTCGGCGAGATGGGCGCTCTTGAGGCCCACCTCGCAGACCAGCACGTACGGGCGGTCGCGGGAGAAGGAGAGATAGGCCGCGAGGGCGTGGGAGAGATCCAGGTGCAGCGCCTGGGGGTGGTGCCACCCCCGGTAGGCCGGCGCCGAGCGGAGGTCGATCACCGTGGCGCCGTCCGGGATGCGGTCGATCTCCGGGACGGAAATGTCGAGGGCCTCGGGGTCGACCTGGCGGAGATCGTGGATGCGGCGGTCGTCCACCAGCTTGTTGAGCAGGTCGGGGTCGAGCCGGGCCTCGTCGCGCAGCACGTCGCGGAGCGCGGCCCGGGTGTTGGGCTTCGGCGGCATCAGGTCGCAGTACTCGGGCACGGCGGCCGACAGCTCGTAGATCCCGATGCGGCGGGCGAGCTCCAGGATCTCCTCCTTGTTGAAGCCGAGGAGGGGGCGCAGCACCGGCATCGCCGTCGAGGCCTGGGAGATCACCGCCAGGTTCTGCAGCGTCTGCGAGGAGACCTGGCCGATGGCGTCGCCGGTGATCAGGGCCAGCCGGCCGCCGCGGTGGGCGACCGCGCCGCCGGCCTGCAGGATCAGCCGCTTGAGCACGATCTGCCAGTTCGCCGGCTTCACCTTCTCCCGCAGGTCGACCACCAGCGGCGCGAGGTCGACCTCGTGGAGGCGCGGGGTGTAGCCGTAGCTCCACCGCTCGGCGATCGACTTCATCACCTCGAGGACGCCGCGGCGGTGGGCGGCGCCGCCCAGGTTGCAGAAGACGTAGTCGAGCTGCACGCCGCGCTTGAGCATCAGCCAGCTCGCGACGGCCGAGTCGAAGCCGCCCGAGACCAGGGCGACGGCGCGCCCCTCGACGCCGATCGGCAGTCCGCCGTGGCCGCGCACCTTGTCGAAGAAGAGATGGGCGCTCCCCGGCTCGAGCTCGACGTGGGCGGTCACCTCCGGTTCCGAGAGGTTCACCCGGCCGGCTCCGGCGTCGAGCAGGGCGCGGCCGAGCTCGCGCTCGATCCGCATCGAGTCGAAGCCGACGCGGTCGCGCTGGCCGCGGCGGGTGGCGCGCACGGCGAAGCTCCGCCCCCGCACCGCCTCGCCGAAGATCTCGACGCCGGTCGCCACCAGATCCTCCAGGGTCTCCCACGAACGCCGCTCCACCTGCGAGACCGACTGCACGCCGAAGACCCGCGCCAGCACCTCGGCCGCCTCGGGCTCCGGAGTCTCCAGATAGAGCCGGCTCCACGTCGGCTCCAGCGTGTACGGGATGCCGTGAGCCTTGAGCGCCGCCTCCAGGTTGGACACCAGCCGGCGGAAGAACCGCATGCGGGTGCGCCGCGCCTTGGTGTAGAAGTCGCCGGAGAGACGGAGGATGAGGAGGTGGGTGGACATGGGGGAGGCAAGTCTAGCAGGCCGCCCGGGGATCAATCCCCGGGCTCACGGCCGCCAGCTCGTCACCAGCCACCACCGCGTCGACCCCTCGAATTCCCCGAACGGATCCTCGAGAATCCGCGCCACCCCGACCCGCAGGTCGACAGCGGGGAGGCGGACGACCGGCATGGGGCCGAAGCGGAAGCGGTACTCCAGGCCGGCGAGGGTGAGCCAGTCCCCTCGCGGGTCGCCGAAGCCCCAGACGCGGTGGCGCTCGTAGAAGACGGGGGCGGGGAGGAAGCCGAGGGAGAGCTCGGCCCGCTGCCCCTCGTGGTCGGTGCCCACCCGGGCTCCCACCGGCAGGGCGGGCAAGAAAATGCGGTTCGACAGCGCCGACTCGGGCAGCAGCGAGGTCTCCGCGCCGCCGAGCTGGTAGCCGTCGAAGCCGAAGCCGATGTCCCGCGACGAGTCGCGGCGCCAGGAGAGCGCCAGGCGGGTGTCGTCGTGTCCGAGGTCGAGACGGGCGCCTCCCCCCCAGCGGGACCACGCGCCGGTCTCCTCGGTGTGCCCCGCTTCGTAGTGCCCCCAGAGGGAGGGCTGGAGGCGCCAGGGGCCGTAGCGGCGGTAGCCGCCCCAGGCGCCGGTGAGCGCGAGGAGGCGCTGATCCAGGCTCACGTCCCGACGAGCGGGGGTCACCTGATCCCAGAGCGCGCGGGCGGCGAGGTCCAGGGCGCCGCCGCTCCACCGCCAGTCCCGGGAGGCGCTCAGCTCGATCCCCTGGCGGTCGAGGTCGAGCAGGTTGCCGCGGCGGGCCACGGCTTCCTCGCGGGTCGGCCGCTCCTCCGAATGGAAGAGATGGAAGCCCACCGCGACCGGCGAGCCCCGCCAGGAGGCCGCGAGCGCTCCCCCCTGCGGCCAGCCATGATTGCCGATCGCGCCGAGGGCGAGCCAGTCGAGGCGCCCCAGCAGATCGCCGCCGCGCACCCCCAGCTCCCAGACGCCGCCGGTGGACGAGGCGCTGCCGCCGATCAGGGGGAACAGCTCCTGCCGTCCCAGGCCGTAGGGCCGGCCCGGCGCCACCTCGGCGCGGGCGTACGGCTCCGGCCGCGCCGGAGCGGCGGGCGGGGGGACGGCGGGAGCGAGATCGCGCGGCAGCTCCGGGGCGGGCGGGGCGGCGGCGATCTGCGAGGAGGAAAGCGGCAGCCGGCGGAGGTCGAAGCCGTCCGGCGCCAGCGAGAGATAGAACAGCCCCGAGCCGTCCGGCGTGGCCGCGGGGGCCAGGGCGGCGCCCTGGGTGCGGGTGAGCGGCACGGGCGCTCCGGAACCGTCGGCGGCGAACGCGTAGAGGTCGATGAAGCCGCGCAGGCCCACCGCCCCATAGAGCGTGCGGCCGTCCGCGCTCCAGGCCGGAGAGGAGACCGTCCCGCCGGGCGGCGGCTCGATCCCAGCCGCCGCTCCGCCCTCGATCCCCTGGACCTCCAGGCGCCAGGAGCCCTCGCGATGGCGGGCGTAGGCGACGCGCCGGCCGTCCGGCGAGATCCGCGGGCGGTCGTAGATGACGTCGATGGCCGGCTCGGTCAGCGGGGTCACCGTTGCCGACTGGAGATCCACCCGCACGATCTGGGAGAAGCCGTCCCGGTTGCGCACGGCGGCCGCCGAGCGGCCGTCCGGCGAGGGGTCGGGATCGCGCAGGTCGGCTTTGCGGGTGAGCCGCCGCACTTCCCCGCTTTCCGGCGTCCATAGAAAGAGGTCGGGATGGAGGAACCCCTCGGTATCCGGCTCATAGCGGACGAAGAGGATGGATTTCCCGTCCGGCATCCAGCGCGGCGACGTGGGATCGGGGCCGTCGTGGCTCTCCAGGGTGTGGAGCGCCTTCCGGGGGAGCGGACCGGTGCGGACGGCCGGCACGTCCTCGGGATCGCGTTTGGCGATCTCCTCCCGCCGCTCCTTCCACTTCTTCTCCGCCTCCTCGTCCGGCGCCGTCTTCCAGACCACCAGCCGGGCGGGGCGGTCCTTGGAGCGGAGGACGACGGCGAGGCGATCCCCGTCCGGCGAGAGGGCGGGGGCGCCGGTGGTCCAGGCGAGATCCTGCCAGAGCTCCCCCTCGATCTCCTTGCCGCTCCGCCGCTCGGCCTCGATCGCCCGCCAGGTCAGCTCGGCCCGGAAGCGGTCGTAGAGGTTCTCGGGGGAGTCGCCGAAGACGCCGCGGAAGGCGCCGTCGAAATCGCGCGGGGCGCGCGCCGTCATCCGCGCCCAGAGATTGCGCAGGCTCCCTGGGCCGGCCCGCTCCTCCAGCCATTCGAGATAGGCGGAGCCCAGGAGATAGGCCATCGACATCCCCCGCCAGGTGCCGGAGTCGGACGCCAGGCGCGCGTAGCTGGGGAGCTTGCCCCCCTGCGCCCAGCGGCGGAGGATGGCGGCCCGCAGGTCGCCGTTGGGCCGTCCCGAGCCGGTGAGCCGCCCCTCGACCACCGTGGCGTACCCCTCGAAGACCCATCGCGGAGCGCCCAGGACGATCGGCCCCACGGGGAGGAGGATCCGCTCGACGAGCTGCCGCGCCGGGTTGCGCGACGGCCGCAGCAGGTGGACGAGATGGGTCTCCTCGTGGGTGATCAGCAGCTCGGTCCAGTCCGAGTAGTGGCCGATCTCCGACTCCGGCCCGGGCGGGCTCGTCCACAGGATCATCCGCGGCCAGCCGAGGATGGGGAGCGCCTCGCCGTTGGCGTCCGCGACCGGATCGGAGACCAGCACGTCCACCACCTCCGGCGGGTCGTACCCGACCTCCGCCACTACCCGCTGACGGATCGACTCCAGCCGCGCCGCCGGCGCTCTGCGCCCAGGCCTCGGAAGCGGCGGGATAGTGCACCCGGAAATGGGGCGTCGTGAGCGTGCGCCAGTCGGCGGAGGGGCCCTGGGCCCGGGCGGCGAGGGGCAGGAGGAAGAAAAGGACGGCGAGGAGGAGGGACCGCGGTTTCATCCAGGAGAAGATAACTCAGGCGCATGGGCCTGAGCCTCAGGGCGCCCATGTCCTCTGGGTCGGCGTGCCGATCCAGAGGGCATGGGCGCCCTGGAATACCCCTACACCTTCTTCGGCGGCAAATCCCGGGCCACCGGCTCGTCCACGAATCCGTGATGATTGTGGCTGCCGTCGCAGAACGGCTTGTTGGCGGACGCGCCGCAGCGGCAGAGCGAAACGACGGTGCGACCGCCGAGGCCGAAGGCCTGGCCCGTGGGGTCGAGGATCTGCAGGTTCTCCCCTTCCAGTCGGAAGGGGCCGTTCTTCAGGACGGTGATCTTGGAATCGGCCATTGGTATTTGTCTCCTCCTGCGGCCCATCCTAACCCGGGCCGGTGCGCTATCCTAAGCGGCCCGCCCGGACGATCCTCATGCCCCCTGAAGAAATGATCCCCGAATCGATCCCCGAAGACGCCGCCGAGGAATCCCGCCTCCGCGTCTGGGGCGTGCGCCTGCTCAAGGGGGCGGTGATCGTGCTGGCGGCGTACTTCACCTACCGGTTCCTCACCCACTCGGACCTCGAATGGTCCAAGCTCGCCGAGCGGTTGGCCGCGGCGCGGTTGCCGTTCGTGGTGCTGGGATCGGCGCTGCTCTTCGCGCGCTACGCCATCTGGGACTGGCGCTATCAACTGGCGGTGAAGTACGTCCTCGGCCGCGGCCTGGGGCCGGTGCTCGGCTTCTTCGTCCTGCTGGCCTCGGCGGCGCTCAACCTGATCACGCCGACCGCGCGCGTCCTCGGCGGGCTGATGCGGGCCCGCTACTTCGCCCGCTCGCAGGGGCGCCCGTTCAGCCTGCTCTACGGCGTCGTCCTCTACGACCAGGTGGCCCACCACGCCGTGATGAGCGTCTGCACCTGGATCGTCCTGATCGCCGGGGCGTTCGCCATCCATCGCGCCGGCCTGGGATTCCTGCTGCTGGGGGCGCTGCTCGTCTCGCTCGCCGTCCTGATCCTCTGGAGCCGCCGCGCCCGGCATGGCGAGGAGCACCCGCTCGTCCGCTTCCTCGCCCGCCGGGCCGAGCGCGGCGAGGGGAAGCTCCAGCGCCTGTATGCCCACGGGCACGAGGCGGTCGGCGTCTTCGTGCGCCTGCTCGGGGTGAACCGGCTGCGCTTCCAGGCGGTCACCATCGGCGCCCTCTACTTCCTCGTCAACGCCGCCGGCCTGTGGGCGATGTTCCTGGCGATCGGGGCGCCGGTCGGCCCGTTCGCCGCCCTCGTCGCGGTGACCATGGGCACCGCCGTGGGGACGCTCTCCGGCTCCCCCGGCGGCGTCGGCACCACCGAGGTCGCGATGCTGGAGTCGTTCAAGCTCCTCGGCGTCGACGAGGTCTCGGCGGCGGCGGGCACCCTGCTCTACCGCGGGCTCCACTACGCCGGCGTGCTGGTGATCGGCCTGCCGGCCCTGGCTCTGCTGGAATGGCGCGCGGCCGGGGACCCCGACCTTCCGGAGGAGACGTCATGATCCGCACCCTCGACCTCCTGCGCCTTCGCGACGAGGAGTTCCCCGTCACCCGGGAGTGCGTCTACCTGAACCACGCGGGAGTGGGGCCGCTCTCCCGGCGCGCCGCCACGCGGATGGCGATGATGGCCGAGACCGTCTCCCGCTCCGGCGACCGGCTCTGGCCCGACCGCATGGAAGAGGCCGACCGCGTGCGCGGGCTCGCCGCCCGCCTCCTCGGCGCCCGCGAGAGCCACGAGGTGGCCTTCGTGGAGAACACCTCGACCGCGCTCTCCCTGGTGGCCGAGGGGCTCGACTGGCAGCCGGGGGACAACGTCGTGGGCGCGGCGCTGGAGTTCCCCTCCAACGTCTACCCCTGGATGAGCCTCGCCTCCCGGGGGGTGGAGTACCGCCAGGTGGAAGAGCGCGACGGGCGGATCGATCCCGGCGAGATCCTCGCGCTGGCTCGACTCCCGCACCCGCATGCTCGCCCTCTCCTGGGTGCAGTACGCGAGCGGCTTCCGCTCCGACCTCGCCCGCCTCGGCCGCGCCTGCCGCGAGCGGGGCATCCTCTTCGTGGTGGACGTCATCCAGGGATTGGGCGCGCTGCCGCTCGACGTCGAGGCCGACTTCGTGGACGTCGCGGCGGCCTCGGCGCACAAGTGGCTCCTCGGCCCGGAGGGGATCGCTCTGCTCTACGTCTCCGACCGCGTGGTCGAGCGCCTGCGGCCGGCGCGCTCCGGCTGGCGCTCGATGCGCGATCCGTTCCAGTGGACCGCGTACGACCTCACCTGGAACCAGGGCGCCAGGCGCTTCGAGAGCGGCACGCTCAACGCCTACGGCATCGTGGCCCTGGGCGGCTCGCTGGAGGTCCTGCTAAGAGTCGGCGCCGAGGAGATCGAGCCGCGGGTGCTCGCGCTGGCCGACCTCGCCGCCCGGGGGCTCGAGGCTCTGGGGTTCTCGGTCGTCAGCTCGCGCCGGCGGGGGGAGACCTCGGGCATCGTCACCGCCGTCCCGCCCGGCCGTACCGCCCAGGAGCCTGATCAAGCCGCTCGACCAGCGGGGGATCGTCGTCGCCGCCCGGGCCGGCCGCCTGCGGATCGCCCCCCACTTCTACAACACGGCGGACGAGATCGAGCGCTGCCTGGGGGAACTGGCCGAGCTGACCTGAGCTCTACCCACCTGATTCATATCATGGCAGGAAGCCTTCCGCGCTACGCACCGCTTGCGCGCGCCGTCCCACCCTGGGCCCTGCCGCCCCCTCTGAGCCACGCCCGTGTTACCATCGGAAGCTGAGCCGATTGCGAGGCAACCTCTAGGTGACTCTATGACACTCTCATCTGCCACTGTACTTGACGACTTCGCCGTAGTACACCTTGACCGGCTCACCTTGAGAGTCGCCAGTTGAAGGTCCCGTTCTTGACGGGGCGATCCAGGACTCGTCCAAGCCAGTGGGGCAGCCGCCATGAGCGGACGCCGGCGTTGGCGCGCAGACCTCGCGGTCGATCGATGGCTGCCAGGATAACGGGCCGATCAGCCGCTTCTCACGGGCTTCCGGCGTGTACTTCGCCTTGCTGAGCGACCAACTCGGGCCGATGAACCGTCTTGTCGACCCGTAAGCGGCGGCGTCGACTGACCGTCCGGCCCCAGCGATCTGGCAACCGATTACGGGAGTGGGCCCGCGCGAGGCAGACCAATCCGGGGGCGTTCCGCTCTTCGACGCCCGCGTCCGCCAGGATCCAGATGGCGCCTCCATTTCGACCGCCCGGCGGAGGATCTCCTCTTGAGCCGCGGTCGGGCGCCGGGGCGCAGGCCACGGCTGCGAGCTCCCGGGCGCCGCCCGACCCTTGCCCGGGTCAGGAGGTCGCCGAGGGCTCGAAGCTGGTCGGGCTCCGGGTCTGCATGCGGCGGCTGCGGGGCCGCCGCACTCTGCCGCCCGCAGCACGGCAAGACCCCGAGAACAGTTAGAAGAAGAGACAATCCAAGCGGCAGATCTCATGGCAGCTCCTCGACAACGGGGACTTCGGATGTCCCCGGGGATGGCACGAGTCAAGGCGACTCCGATTCTGCCCCGAACGGCCTTCAACAAGATCCGCGGACGCTCCCTGTGGCTCGCCGGCCGCGGGGCCCCTCCCTTCCTCACGGACTACAATGTAATCACGCCAGAGGAGCCATGAAAGCACGCCTCGCACATATCGGCAACTCGGGCAGGGAATGCCGCATGCCGAAACCGCTGCTCGAGCATGACAGGCTCCGGCTTGAGGTCGAATTCGAGGGGGAAGGCATCGCCTCGTCATCCGTGCCGTCAGCCATCCGCGGGCGGGCTGGGAGGCGGCTTTCGAGGCCATGGCACGCCAGGGCGATGACGCTCCGTTCCTGGACGGTGGCGAGCTCCTGCCGACCCATGGGACAAGGGAATGGGACTGGCGGTAGAGAGATCGGACGCCTGGAGAAGAGGGAGCAGTTCGTCTAAAAAGACTACGAAGCAGGCCTCGAGCCCCCTCTCTCCCGGGCGACACGCCTACGGGATCAGCGGGCAGCGCTTCACCCTCATGCAGACGAAGTTGCAGTCGGGGATGCCGCAGGGGTAGCAGCAGAGCTCGCCCCGGGCACAGTCCGCGTTGGTCTGGCAGGTGGTCGAGAGGAATCTGGGGGCGGGCGGCAGGAGATCGGCGGCGGGGAGGTCGCCCGGGCTTGCCAGGGTCGCCAGGAATTCCGCGGTCGTGAGGGGGACGGGCTGCGGCGCCTGGGCCAGGCCCGCCGCCACGGCGAAGAGGGCACAGAAGGCCATCAGCAGCAGGATACGGGAAGTGCGCATTTCAGAATCCTCCTTGGGTCATCAATAAAAGGGTGCCCACCGCGGGCGCTGGCGGGACGAGCTTGACGACTCCGCCACAATACGCGGTGCTTGCCAATCGAGTCGACCTACGCTAGAACTCTTCAAATTTCGCGGAGGGAGATCCCATGAGTTCATTGACCAGTGAGTGGAAGTGCATCCTGACTTGCGCGGCGCTGACCGTGCTCACCTCGGGCTGCGCGACGACAGCCGCGCCGCCCGCACCGGCGCCGTCCGCCGCGCAGGCCGCACCCATCGCCAGGCCAGCCGCCGGCACGGCGAAGCCGCGCCTGCTCACACGGGCGGAGCAGTTGGAGCAGGCGCGCGTCGTGAGGACGTCCACCGGACCGCTGCCGGCGCCTGCCGGCGGCCCACCGCCCGTCATCTTCGACATCGGCGAGAGCTGCCTCGAGTACCGCTACAGCGAGGAGAGCCACTGCCCGAGTGACGTCCAGCTCGCCGACTGCCAGGCCGCGGCGTCGGAGGGCAATTGCGGCCTGAAGCTGCCGTTCACCCTCACCAATACGTGGTGCGAGCAGGTGGATACCAACGAGCTGCAGAAGTGGCACGTCTTCTGTCAAGGTTACGTGCCGAGCGGTCCGCTGCCGCAGCCGCAATGCCCCGAAGGCGACGTGCTCGGTGCCTGGGGGCAGGACTGCAATGGTTCGTGCACGATGCACTGCGCCGATTACTGCACCGGCGGCTATTGCACCGGCGGCGGCTACAACCTCTGCTACTTGGAATACCAGCCCGAGTGCGACTGCGGCGTCTACAACTGTCCCTGCACGGGACCCGACTGCGGCGGCTAGCCCTAGAGGGCGCCGGAGGCGGGGCCGGTCGGACCCAAACGTGGGCCCGACCGGCCCCCCTTGACGACTCCGCTACAATACGCACTCTTTGCCGCCTTCCGCCCCGGGAGCGCGGCTCGCGAGGAATCTTCCTGATGAGCGACAAGCGATTCCCGGACGTTCCGGGTGGATATCCCTTCCCCCAGCTCGAGCTGCAGGTGCTCGAACAGTGGAAGCAGCGGGGGATCTTCGAGAAGAGCCTCCAGAAGCCTTCCCCCGAGGGGGAGTTCGTCTTCTTCGAGGGACCTCCCACCGCCAACAACGTGCCGCACGTCGGGCACGTCGTCACCCGCGTGGTGAAGGACCTCTTCCCCCGCTACCGCACCATGCGCGGCTATCACGTGGCCCGCAAGGCCGGGTGGGACACCCATGGCCTCGCCGTCGAGATCGAGGTCGAAAAGCGCCTCGGCTTCTCCGGCAAGCAGCAGATCGAGGCCTACGGCATCGCCGAGTTCAACCAGGCGTGCCTGGACAGCGTCCACACCTATGAGAAGCAGTGGCGGGCGATGACCGAGCGCGTCGGCTACTGGGTCGACCTCGATCACGCCTATTTCACCTACACCAACGGGTACATCGAATCGGTCTGGTGGGCCCTCTCCGAGCTCGCCGGCCGCGGCCTGCTCAACGAGGGTTACAAGATCCAGCCCTACTGCGCCCGCTGCGGCACCACCCTGTCGAGCCACGAGGTGGCGCAGAACTACAAGGACGCGGACGATCCCTCGATCTGGACCCTCTTCCACGCCCGGCCGGGGCAGTCGATCCCGACGACGACCGACGGGGGAGAGCTGGGAGACCGGCGACAACCTCTACATGGTCGCCTGGACCACCACCCCGTGGACGACGATCGCCAACGTCGGCCTCGCCGTCCATCCCGACCTGATCTATAAGGTCGTCGAGCACCCGGGGAAGCCGGGGGACCTGATCCTGCTCGGCGAGGATCTGGGCACCGCCGTGCCGGTGGCGATCGACGAGGACGGGAAGCGCAAGCAGATCGACCTGCGCGACGCGCCGGCCCTCGCCCGCTTCCGGGGCCGCGATCTCGAAGGGGTGCTCTACGACCGCCTGTTCACCTTCTTCGAGCCGGACGTCCCCGGCCGCGTGGTGCTCGGCGACTACGTCACGGCCACGGACGGCACCGGGCTCGTGCACACCGCGCCGCCGTTCGGCGAGGACGACTACCAGACCGGCCGGCGCTACGGCCTGCCGATGATCTTCTCGGTCGACGGCGAGGGGAAGATGGTGCCGGGGACCGGCCCGTTCGCCGGCCTCTGGTTCAAGGACGCGGACCCCAAGATCATCCAGGACCTGAAGAGCCGCGGCCTGATGCTCCACAACGACCGCTACCGCCACAGCTACCCCTTCTGCTGGCGCTGCGACCGGCCGCTCCTCTATTACGCGACCACGAGCTGGTTCATCCGCACCACCGAGGAGAAGGACGAGCTGGTCGCCAAGAACCGCACCATCCACTGGCACCCCGAGCACATCGGCGAGGGGCGGTTCGGCAACTGGCTGGAGAACGTGGTGGACTGGGCGCTGTCGCGCCGCCGCTACTGGGGGACCCCGCTGCCGATCTGGCGCTGCGTCGAGTGCGCGCACCAGAAGGTGATCGGCTCCTACGAGGAGCTGTTCGCGCTGTCTGGGTCGGAAAAAACGGGCCGCGAGAAGCCGGCGGACGTCTACGACGCCGCGCAGTTCAATCCGCACCGCCCTTTCATCGACGAGTTCACCTGGCCCTGCGCCGAGTGCGGGAAGGGGACGATGCGGCGGGTGGAAGAGGTGATCGACGCCTGGTTCGACTCGGGCGCCATGCCCTTCGCCCAGCATCACTACCCGTTCGAGAACCGGGAGCTGATCGACGGCCGCAAGCAGTTCCCGGCCAACTTCATCTCCGAGGCGGTGGACCAGACCCGCGGCTGGTTCTACACCCTGCACGTGCTGGGGGTGCTGCTGTTCGATTCGGTCGCCTACGAGAACTGCATCGTGCTCGGCCACGTCAACGACGAGCAGGGGCGCAAGATGTCGAAGCGCCTCGGCAACGTCGTCGAGCCGATGGGGGTGATCGCCGAGACCGGCGCCGACGCCATGCGCTGGTACTTCTGCGTCAACAACCCGGAGGTGCCGTCGCGCTTCTCCACCAAGCTGGTGCGCGAGGCGGCGCAGAAGTTCCTGCTGCCGCTCTGGAACGCGCTGTCGTTCTTCACCATCTACGCCAATCTGGACGGCTGGCGGCCGGGCGCGGCCAGCCTCCCGTTCACCGAGCGGCCGGCGCTCGACCGCTGGGTCCTGCTGCGGCTCGACCGGCTGACCGAGGAGATGTCCGCCCGGCTCGACGGCTACGACCTGACCGCGGCGGCGCGGGGGGTCGAGGCGTTCCTGGACGACCTGACCAACTGGTACATCCGCCGCAGCCGGTCGCGCTTCTGGGCCTCAGAGGATGGCGATGCCAACCGTCAGGCCGACAAGGCCAGCGCCTATGAGGCGCTCTACGAGGTGCTCGCCACGCTCTCCCGGCTGATCGCGCCGTTCACGCCGTTCGTGGCCGAGGTGCTCCACGAGCATCTGGTCCGCGGCCAGCGGGAGGACGCCGCCGAGAGCGTCCACCTGGAGGCGTGGCCGGCGCCGCCGGGGGACCGCCGGGACGAGCCGCTGGAGAAGGGGATGGCCGCCGTGCAGCGGATCGTCGGCCTCGGCCACGCGGCGCGCAACCTGCACGGCCTCAAGACCCGGCAGCCGCTCGCCGCGGTGACGCTGGTGACGGCCGACGAGTCGATGCCGGCGCTGGTCGAGCCGTACCTCGAGATCCTCCGCGACGAGCTGAACGTGAAGGAGGTCCGCTGGGCCGCCGACCGCACGGTCTACGTCCACCACGAGGTCAAGCCGATCTTCCCCAAGACCGGCCCGCGCTTCGGCAAGCGGATGCCGGAGGTCAAGAAGGCCCTCGACGCCGCGGACGGCGACGCCCTCGCGGCCGAGCTCGAGCGGTCGGGGAAGGTCACGATCCAGCTCGCGGACGGCCCCACCGATCTCTCCTCCGAGGAGGTCGAGGTGCGGCTGGTCGAAAAGGAGGGCACGGCGACCCAGGGGGACCGCGAGCTGCTGGTGGCCCTGGCGACCGAGCTGACGCCGGAGCTGGAGGCCGAGGGGCTGGCCCGCGAGTTCGTGCATCACGTGCAGCAGGAGCGCAAGAAGCAGGATCTGGATTACGCGGACCGCATCCGGGTCCGCTTCCAGGCCGATCCCGCGATGCAGGCCGCGGTGGACGCCCATCGCGACTGGATGGCGGGCGAGACCCTGGCGGTCGAGATCACGGGCGAGGCCGGCGAGCTGGGGATCCAGCTCGAACGGGTTTGAAAGGGATAAAAACTCGTAGCCCTTGGGCAGAGACTAAATACCGAGAGGGGAGACCATGGCGGGAATCTTCAAGGCCTACGACATCCGGGGGATCGTCCCCACGCAGCTCAACGAGGAGATCGCGTACAAGATCGGCCTCTCCTTCCAGCACGTGCTGGACGCGGAGGACCGCGCGAACGGCAATACGGTGGTGGTCAGCCGCGACATGCGCGAGCACAGCGCGGGGCTGCAGAACGCCCTGGTCCGCGGGCTCACCGACTCCGGGCTCGACGTGCTCGACATCGGCCTCTCGTCGACGCCGATGAACTACTTCGCGATCAGCCACTTCAAGGCGGCCGGCGGCGTGCAGGTGACGGCGAGCCACAACCCGGCGCAGTACAACGGCTTCAAGTTCAGCCGCCACGGCGCCCGGCCGGTCTCCGGCGACCACGGCATCGCCCTGATGGAGAAGAAGGTGCAGGAAGGGGACCTGCCGAAGGCCGCCACCCCGGGCAAGGTGACGCAGGGGGAGGTCTTCGAGGCCTACCAGCACCACGTCCTCTCCTTCCTGCGCGAGGGGAGCTACGGCCAGCCGCTGAAGGTGGTGGCCGACGCCGCCAACGGCATGGCCACCATCGACCTGCCGATCCTGGAGGCGATGGGGATCGAGCTGACCCCCATCTTCTTCGAGCTCGACGGCACCTTCCCCAACCACGAGGCGAACCCGCTCAAGGAGGAGAACCTGCTGGACCTCCAGCGGGCCGTGCGCGAGGCCGGGGCCGATCTCGGCATCTCCTTCGACGGCGACGCCGACCGCGCCGCCTTCATCGACGAGACCGGCGAGCCGATCGGCAGCGACCTGATGACCGGCCTGGTCGGCGGCATCCTGCTGGAGCGCGAGCCGGGCAAGGTGGTGGTCTACGACCTCCGCTCGTCGCGGGCGGTGGCCGAGTACATCGAGGAGAAGGGGGGCATCCCGATGCGCGAGCGGGTGGGGCACTCGTTCATCAAGGCGACGATGCGCCAGCACGAGGCGATCTTCGGCGGCGAGCTCGCGGGGCACTACTACTTCCGCGACCACTCCTACGCCGACTGCCCGCTGCTGACGGTGGTCGAGGTGCTCAACCTGATGCGGCAGAAGCGGCTCACTGCTCTCCGAGCTGATCAAGCCCGCTGCAGCGCTACTACAAGAGCCAGGAGATCAACTTCGAGGTGGAGGACAAGCAGGGGAAGATGGACGAGCTCGCGAAGCGCTACGCCGACGCCGAGATCGACTACCTCGACGGCATCACCCTCAGCTACCCCAGCTGGTGGGCCAACGTCCGCCCCTCGAACACCGAGCCCTTCCTGCGCCTGGTGCTGGAAGCGAACACCACCAAGGAGCTGGACCAGCGGAAAGAAGAGCTGTTCGGGATTCTGGGGCACCCGGCGGAGTAGGGGCGCCCGGGCATCGATGCCCGGGCGTCACTCCGCCGCCCGCTCCCCCTCCCGCAGCACGCGCAGGAAGTTCCCGCCCAGGATCAGCTTCACCCCCGACCGGTCCACCCCGCGCTCCAGCAGCGCGGCGGTGATCGCGGGGAACTTGGAGACGTCCTCCAGGCCTTCGATCACGTCCGGGATGCCGTCGAAGTCGGTGCCGATGCCGACGTGCTCCTCGCCCGCGCGGTCGACGAGGTGGATGATGTGGTCCACGAAGCGGGAGAGGGGGATCTTCGGCAGGGGGCGGTCGGCGAACAGGCGCGCCCGTTCCCGCCAGAGCTTCCGCGGATTGCGGAGGTACTCCTCCTCGGTCTCCTGCATCTCGGGCCGGGTCTCCTTGCCGCGCTCGGCGTCCGCCTGGGAGGCCTTGCGGTCGACGAAGGCCGGGTAGCTGTTCGCCATCACGATCCCCCCCTTGCGGGCGATCTCGCGGATGAGGTCGTCCGGGAGGTTGCGCGGATGGTCGCAGAGGGCGCGGGCGGAGCTGTGGCTCGCGATCACCGGGCCGGGGGCGACGTCGAGCACGTTGCGGACGGCGTCGTCCGAGACGTGGGAGACGTCGGGGAGGATGCCGAGCCGGCTCATCTTCCAGACGATCCCCTCCCCCTCGCCGGAGAGCCCCTTGTGGCGGGGCTCGTCGGTGGAGGCGTCGCACCACTCGTGGGTGGCCCAGTGGGTGAGGGTGACGTAGCGGACGCCCATCCGGGCGCACTCGTCGAGCGCTCCGGCCACCGTCAGCGGGCGGCCGTTCTCGAGGCCGAAGACGACGGCCACCTCCCCCCGCCGGGCGGCGGTCTCGAGATCCTTCGCGGCGGCCACCTGCACGAGCTCGCCCGGAATCAGGGCCTCGGTCGAGAGCCGGTAGAGCTCCTTGGCATGCTCCCACCCCCGCTCCGGATCGAGCGGGGCGGGCACGTAGAGGGCGAAGACCAGCGCGTCCACCCCGCCCTCGCGCAGGCGGGGGAGATCGATGTGCCGGTCGGTGAGCCGCTGGGAGAGGTCCGCCGGCTCCTCCCAGAGCCGGGTGGGGACGTCGGTGTGGCCGTCGATGACGAGAGCTTCGCGGTGCAGGTCCATGGCAGGGGGAGTTTACTTGGAAACTCCCCCGGACCCTCCTGAACCGCCTGGTATTGCATCCGCGTAGCGAAGCGTCTGAAAGACGTCACTTCCCGAGGTCGACCGGCGGCAGCTGGATCTCTCCGAGTTGCACGGGTGGGGCGCCTGATCGCCCTGTCGAGAGGAAAGCGCGGCTTCTGTATGGAGCGGAGTATCCGGGGCACCTGAGCTCCACGTAATACTCCTTCTTCCCTGGTGAGACGACGAAGTCCGCTCTGAACCGAGCCTCTACCCGGTACGAGGCGATCGTTTGTTCCTCTGAGCAGAGGGCTATCTTGCACCGCTCAACAAGCTTGCCCTCGCTGTCCACCACCGTCCCCTCGAGAACCAGCACGCCATCCGCCGGGCCGAGACAGCCCCAGGTAAAACCTGAGAGAAGCACGACCGCAGCGCTCTTCCTGAGAGAGCGCTGCCTCGACCGCACCCAAGCTGTTACTGAGAGGAGCACGAGCCGCAACCCCTTACGACCGGGCCTGGAGGAGGAGGCGGATTATCGGGCGGAAGAGGCTCGCAAGCGACACAGTCCTTGAAGCTGTTTCTGTGGGTTCCGGCGAAGAAGTCAGCGTCTCTTTCCCACCTGTTGGCATTATGCGCGTCCTTGCCTCGGGCCCCTTGGATGATTGATTCCAAGAGATACGAGCCCTCGCTCACCCGGCCACGATTCCATTGATCGACCACGTGATCGTACTCGTGCAGGACGAGGAACGGGTTCGCTCCAGAAGTTGCGGCAACTATCTGTGATGTAGATGTTGTTGGCTCGCGAGGTGTTCATCCCATTGTGGAGCGCGGTAATGATGGAGGAGTCACTCATGCACCTGAATGTCGTCTACTGGAACGCCGAAAGTTCTAGTGAGGCAGTCTCTCCATTTTGGAGTGAGCTGGCAGAGAAGCCCGAGTGGATCGATGCCCATGAGCGGGATTGTCCGCCGCGTAGTCGTAGAGGTTCGGGTTGGCTTCGAGACCGAGCGGATCCCGGCTGCGTGTAAATTCCCGTTCCCGCGTCATACCACCGGTTCACGTTGTAATACACCCCCAGATCGGTACTCCAGAGCGGATCGTACCACTGTCCTGGGAGCCGCAGGAGCGTGGGCGCCGAGCTGTAGTCCGCCCCGAAGGGCTCGAAGCCGCCCTGCCAGACCTGGGAGCCGCTGGTACTGGTCATCAGGATCGGCGTCCCCAGATGGTCGGTGGTCAGGAAACGAAGCGTCGAGGTCGACGTCGAGGTTGTCGTCAAGTTTTCCAGCGTGGCGACAGGCCGGCCGGCGAAGTAGAAGACATAAAGATCGCTGTTGCTGCCCCCCACGCCAAAAGGCGCGGCGTGCACGGTATTGCGATGCAGGAGAAGGCCGGCCGAGCTGTAGGTTGGATTCGTGGAGTGCCTTTGCCCCTGGGGGAGCTCGTGAGAGCGCCACTCGCTGAGGAAGCCTCTGCCGTCGTAGGCAGTCGTGAAGCCGAACCTGGATCGCATCCCCCGACATCCGCCGGTCATCGCCATAGGTGGCAATCACGCTGCCGAACGTCACATCTCCCACGTCATCATAACCGTAGCCGGCGTTCAGCGGCGTGTTCCCTCCAGTACCGTTGGTGATGTAGGAGTAGGTGTCGGTACTTGAACCACGGGTTTCTGTCAGGCGGTTACCGATTTTGTCATAGGACCAGCCGATCGGGCCCCAGGGCCCGTCGCCGGTGGTCAGGAAGTACTGCGGGTCCTGATAGGCGTAGGTGCGGTTGTTCGCGGAGTTCAAGGTATCGGTGATTGCCGTGGGATTGCCGACGCTATCGTTTGTGTAACCCCAGGAAAGGAGGCTGGACACGGCAGATCGAGGTGGGCAGATAGCGCGTGCTGAAGCCTCGCGTCTCGGTCAGGCCGTTGCCCAAGGTCAGGCTGGCGAGCGGGCCTTGAGGCTTGTAGGAGGAGGCCGAGACGAGGGTTTGCGCGGGGTTCGTTCCGTCCTGCATCTGGAGAGTTGATTGCCGATTGGCGAAGTCGTAGGTATAGGTGGCCGTCACGCCATTCGGATAACTCTGGCCCAGAGTGTTCCCGTTCTTGTCATAGGAGGAGGTCAGAACTCCGTCCTGGGTCGTTCGCCCGAAACGATCGTAGGCATAAGCCACCGAGGTGGAGCCCCGATCAATAGACGTCAGCCGGCCTTTCGAAAAGGCCACCGACGACGAATCATAAGTATAGGCGGTGTCGTCATCGGTGGGATAATCGATGAGGGTCAGGCGATCCAGAGCATCATAGGTTCTCGTGATCGTGACCGCCCGGGCGTCGGTCTCCTGTACCGTCCGGCCGTGCTCGTTGTAAGTGTAGTCGGTAGTCCCCGACACCAGCGAGACTTCCTGGGTCGCCAAATCCCGGTCTGAGGTGGTGTAAGTGGTGATGTTCCCTTCGGCATCGGTGACCCCGCTCAGATGATTCTGCACGTCGTACGTATAGCTGGTCACCGCCGTCGTGCCGCCCGTCCCCGTCCAGGGCTGGGTCATCGAGGACATGCGGTTCAGAGAATCGTAGGCATAGAGCTGCGTGGGCGTCGGGTTCGTGGCCTTGGGATGGTTCGCATCCCAGATCTTTTCCAGGTTGTTGTCGCAGTCGTAGGCATACTCGGTGAGCGAGCCGTCGGCGTTGACTGCTTTGTCCAGATGGCATCTGGAGCTGTAGACGAAGTCAGTGAAGAGACTCGGTGACCCAGGCCGAGCCGTTCCAGCGCTGCAGCTCTTCCTTGGTATGGTGGCCGAAGACGTCGAGGGTGTAGAAAGTCCGCTCGCCGTGGGTTGTCGTGTTCGGCCTGCGCTCGGTCGAGATCAACCGGCCGGCGGTGTCGTAACCATACTCGACGAGGTTGCCTTCCGGCAGGGTGGTGCGGAAGGGGTCTCCAAAGAGGTTATAGCCATAGCTCGTCACCAAGTCGTCGGTGGGGGACGACGCTCCCACCTGGGTGACGGTGGTGATCCGGTCCAGGGCGTCGAAGGCCGTGTTGATGGCGACTCCGTTCGGGTCGGTCACCGAAGTCCGGTGGTTGAAGCCGTCATAGCCGAAAGCCGTGGCGCCGATGACGGGATCGGTGCGTGTCAAGGGCAGAAGGCTGCCGCGGGCCGAGTCGTAGGTATAGGTGGTCTGGTCCGTCGTGCTGTAACCCGGGGGATTGATGGTGAGCGGTTGCCCCGAGCCATTGAAGGTGCCCACGGTCGCGTAGCTGAAGCTGCTCCCCCCTTCAGCTCCCTCGATCGTGCGTGTCGTCAGATTACCCGAGGTATCGTAGGAGAAGATCGTCGCCCGCAGCGCCGATCCGCCCGAGGTCGAGGGCATCTCGGTACGGGTCGGCAGGCCGGGGAAGCTGGAGTTGGCGTACTGCCAGGTGGTGAGGCGCTGCAGCGAGATCCCCACGGCCTCGGTCTTCGAAACCATCCTGCCGTTGGAGTTGTAACTGAACTGGGTGGTCAGGCCGCGGCCGTCGACGATCTGGGTCGGCAGCAGCGGATTCGCCGTGTCTCCGTAGGTGAACTGAGAGTTCGGGCCGGTGCCGCAGACCGGACAGTCGCCGCTGATCTGGTTGACTCGCGCCTTGATGCTCACCGGGTCACGATCGAACGCGTACGTCGTCACCTCGCTCTGCGCGGAGTCGATCCATTCCTTGACCGCGGTACTGGTCGGGAACTGCGGGTTCGTATAGGTGAGCTCCTGCCGGTTGACCGCGTCGGTGCCCGTGTAGCTGGTGTCGCCCCGCCAGGACTTGATCACATTGCCGTCGCTGTCGTACTCGAAGGCCGCCTCCACCCGGGAGGTGACGTTGTCCGTGCCGATCAGCTCGATCCGCGTGACGTAGCCGGAACGGCCGCCGTTCTTCGTCGGATCGTAGGTGAGCTTCCAGGTGGTCGAATCCGGACGGTGGATCTCCGTCAGCTCGTCACCGCTCCAGACGTAGGTCCAGGTGCGCGAGGAGGTCCCCGAGCCGGACACCGGCACCTCCGTGATCGAGGCCAGCTTGCCCCCCGTTGCATAGGTGTAGGTTTCGCCGCGGCCGTCCGGGAAGGAGACGGACGTCAACTGGTTGCCGCTGTTGTAGCTCGCCTGCGTGGGATGGCTCGGGTTCTGCGAGAGGACCGTCTTGTCCCACAGCCCGTCGGCGCGGAAGTAGTCCTTGCGGCCGTCGAGAGAGTCGAGCTGCCAGCCGCCGGTCGAGGTGTCGTAGTAGAGCTTGCGGTATTCGTCGCTCGGAGAATGGGTCTGATAGAGGCGCAGGCCCGATCCCGACGCCAGAGAGCTGAACTCGCGGAAGCTCGCCCGTTCGGTGACCAGCCAGACGTGGCTGAAGGTGGTGTTGGTCACGATCCGTTGCGCGTGCTCGTGGGACCAGTAGAGCCCCAGAGATGTCTTCCAGGCCGCGCTGCCCGGGAAGCCCGTGCCACCCGCTCCGCCCGCGCGGTATCGCAGGTGGGCACCCGGACCCGACTTGTCCGGGCTGCAAACCGGCCCACCGCCGCGCGCCGGGCTGGAGCATCCGGCCGGACCGCCTCCCCCGTGCGCCACGCAGCCGCCGCAGGTGTTGCAATCATCGGGGGGAGGGGTGACGCAGTTGGCGGCCCCGGCGCCGGCGAAATCAAGCGGTATCGGGGTGGTCTTGATGCAGCCCGAGGGCGGAAAGCCCGGCGGGCAAAATGGACACGTGGGACATGAAATCAGGGTGAGCGTGTATTGCGCGGCGCCCGGGTTCGCGCACGAAACGCTCGCCGACACGGTCGCCAGCCCGGTGTCCTGCGCGATGACCGCGCCGGAAGTGCCACAGGAACCGACGTAGCTGCTCGAGGAATTCGTGAGATCGACCTCGGCGAAGCTGTACGCGAAGCCCGAAAGGCTGGGATCGTTCTGATGGTTGCCGGGGAACGTGGCGGCCACGGAGGCGGTCATGGCGCAGCTTCCGCTGTGGGGATCGCAGCTCGGCACAGTCAAGGAATAGCTGAGCACAACTCCCAGGGGCTGCTGGCAGCGGCCCCAGGATCCGCAGATGCCGAAGGAGGTCCCGTTATTCCCCGTTTCCGTGTAGGCCAGATTCGAGCCGAGACAGCTCGTCGCCCGCGCGGAGGAGGCGCCCATCAGCAGCAAAGCTGGAAGGATGCAGATTGAGGTTACGAGGCGGCTACGTCCGAGAACCTTCGAGCTCCACCCGCGGGGTATCGGGCCCATGGTCACGTTCCTCTCTGGTCAGCCTTTGTCTTACAGATAATTTAGCATACTTATAAATACACAGCAACGCCTTGCGTCACTCTGCTGCGGCGCCGCAACATCGCGTTCAGGATCTGGACACCGCAACGGCGGAGCTAACTCAGGTTCAAACCTGCGGCACATCCGAGGCGAGAGGAAAAGAAAAGGGGGCGGCCATATATAGGCCGCCCCGACAGCAATGGACTACCGATCAGGCGAGCGACGCTTCCGCATCACTCCGCGGACGCTGCTCAGGGCTTCTCGTCAGCCTCCGGCTTCCGCTCGGGGTCAGGAGGAGGAGAGTCGCCGGCCGGCCGGTGAAGCCGGTCAGGCCGTCGAGCCACAGGGCGGAGCGCCCTTCGAGGGCGAGGGTGAGGGTCCCGTTGTTGCCCCCGGGGGTGGTTGCCCGCCACTCGATCCGGACGTCCTGGAGCCGCTGGGCCACTTCTTGCCAGGAGCCCTTGCCGTCGGCCGCGACGAGACGCAGCTCGAGCGCCGCCGACGGACCGTTACGGCGGGCCTCGACGGTAAAGACCGTTCTGCCTTGCGCGTCGAGCGTGCCGGCGATGATCGACGGGGCGAGGTTCGGGATCGCCTGCAACAGGCCGAAGTCGTAGGAGAAACCCAGGCTTGTCTGGCTCTGCACCGGCAGAACCAGGGCGACCGACAGGCCGGCCGGCTGCCGGAAGGACCAGAGGGAGGTGTCACCGGTCTCGAATCCGTCGAGGAAGATCTTCGGCAGAGTGTCGATATCGGTGGCGCTGTTATTGCCCGGCGCCGGATCGGTGACGCCCGCACCCGCCGCCACGGTCGCCGTGTTGACGATCGTGCCGGTGTCCCCGGCCGAGATCGTGCAGCTCACGGTGTAGGTGACGCTGCCGCCCGCGGGCAGATTGACGGTGTTGTTGATGTTGCCCGAGCCCGCCGCCGTGCAGGTACCCCCGCCGGCTCCCGCGCAGGTCCAGGTGCAGGTGAGCGCCGCCGGCAGGCTGTCCGCTACCGTCGAGCCCGGCGCGTTGCTGGGCCCGGCGTTGGAAGCCACGATGGTGTAGGTCGTCGACCCGCTCGGGGTCGCGGCCGTCACGCCGTCGTTCTTGGTGATCGACAGGTCGGCGGAGGCGGCGAGCGTGTCGCTGTCGGTCGCCGAGTTGTTGCCGGGGGTCGGATCGGTGACGCCACCCGGGGCCGTCACCGTCGCCGTGTTGCTAGCGTGCCGGTGGCGGCGGCCGAGATGGTGCAGCTCGCCGTGTAGGTCACGCTGCCGCCGCTCGGCAGGTTGACGCGTGTTGTTGATGTTGCCCGAGCCGGCCGCCGTGCAGGTGCCACCGCCCGAACCGGCGCAGGTCCACGTGCAGGTCAGCGAAGCCGGGAAGGTGTCCGCCACCGTCGCGCTCGTGGCGTTGCTCGGGCCGGAGTTGGAGGCGGTGATGGTGTAGGTCACCGAGCCGCCCGGGGTCGCCGTGGTGACGCCGTCGGTCTTGGTGATCGCCAGGTCGGCGCTCGCCGCCAGCGTGTCGCTGTCGGTGGCCGAGTTGTTGCCCGGGGTCGGATCGGTGACGCCGCCCGGGGCCGTCACCGTCGCCGTGTTGCTCGAGCGTGCCGGTGGCCGCCGCCGAGATCGTGCAGCTCGCCGTATAGGTCACGCTGCCGCCGCTCGGCAGGTTGACGCGTGTCGTTGATGTTGCCCGAGCCGGCCGCCGTGCAGGTGCCGCCGCCCGAACCGGCGCAGGTCCACGTGCAGGTCAGCGAGGCCGGGAAGGTGTCGGCCACCGTCGCGCCCGTGGCGTTGCTCGGTCCCGCGTTGGTCGCCGTGATCGGTGTAGGTCACCGAGCCGCCCGGGGTGGCCGTGGTCACGCCGTCGGTCTTGGTGATCGCCAGATCGGCGCTCGCCGCCAGCGTGTCGCTGTCGGTGGCCGAGTTGTTGCCCGGGGTCGGATCGGTGACCCCGGCGGGCGCCGTCACCGTCGCCGTGTTGCTCGAGCGTACCGGTGGCGGCTGCCGAGATCGCCGCAGCTCGCCGTGTAGGTCACGCTGCCGCCGCTCGGCAGGTTGACGCTGTCGTTGATGTTGCCCGAGCCGGCCGCCGTGCAGGTGCCGCCACCCGAACCGGCGCAGGTCCAGGTGCAGGTCAGCGAGGCCGGGAAGGTGTCGGCCACCGTCGCGCCCGTGGCGCTGCTCGGTCCCGCGTTGGACGCGGTGATGGTGTAGGTCACCGAGCCGCCCGGGGTCGCCGTGGTCACGCCGTCGGTCTTGGTGATCGCCAGATCGGCCTGGGCGCCCAATGTGTCGCTGTCGGTCGCCGAGTTGTTGCCCGGGGTGGGATCGGAGACCCCGGCGGGCGCCGTCACGGTCGCCGTGTTGCTCAGCGTGCCGGTGGCGGCCGCCGAGATCGCGCAGCTCGCCGTATAGGTCACGCTGCCGCCGCTCGGCAGGTTGACGCTGTCGTTGATGTTGCCCGAGCCGGCCGCCGTGCAGGTGCCGCCACCCGACCCGGCGCAGGTCCAGGTGCAGGTCAGCGAAGCCGGGAAGGTGTCCGCCACCGTCGCGCCCGTGGCGTTGCCCGGGCCGGCGTTGGAGGCGGTGATCGTGTAGGTCGTCGAGCCGCCCGGGATGGCTGAGGTCACACCATCTGTCTTGGTGATCGACAGATCCGCGAGGCTGAGCACCGAGAAGCAGACGGTGACGTCGTTGAGGGTAGGCGTGCCGGTACTGTCGGTCGTCGAGAGGTATGCCTTGTACTCGAGATAACGGTTGCCGTTGAACTGGCTGAGGGACGCGCCGCTGGTGGTGAAGAACGTCGCCGCGGTGCCGTCGGGCCCGACGAAGTTGAAGGGGCCGACGTTCGAGTTGCTGGCGGCGATCTGGAAGCGGAGCGCCGTGTTGGCCGGGACGGTGGCGTTCCAGGAGAGCGTCGTCCAGGTCGGCGTGAAGCCGACCGGCGGGTTGCTGTCCTTGAGGGACGAGACCAGGTCGCCGGACGGCCGCGAAGCCGGTGCTCATGTAGGTCTTGAAGTTGAAGTCCCTGGTCGACATCGGCGGTCCACGTCGCGCCGTTCTCGGTCGAGATGACTCGCTGCCCGTTGGCATAGGTGCTGGGGACTGGAACGGATCCAGAGATAGTCCCCCGAGCGAGGGGTTCGCCACCGGACGCAGGATCAGAGGCGTACTGCGTTCCCGCCGTCAGGGTTGGCGGCGCGCCAAAGTTGCGCTGTGTAGTAAACGACCTGACGCCACTGTGAATTGCCGGGGATGGTCGCCGTTGCGAGGTCGGCGCCGGTGGGGAGGCCGCCGCTCGTGGCCACGAATTGACAGCGTCAGGTTCGGTGTGGTGCCCGTGCATCCGGTGCAGAAGAGCTGGACATCCACCTTTACGAGCTTGCCCGTGACGGCCGGAATAAAGGTCTGTCCGCCCCAACTGGTCGGTGGCGAAGCCGTCCCGGTCGTGGTGCCCGGCCGTGTTCTGCTGGTCGATGTTGGCGGCGTTCAGCAGCATGACATCGCCGGGGCTGGCGGTCAGATCGACGTTCGTCGGCACGCCGGTCTGGAAATCCGCCTGGGTCGTGTCGGTGGGGCAGGCGCTGGCCGGTGCCGTGCCCAGCGAGAAGTCTTTCGTCGTGGTCGCGCCGTCGGTCACCACGATGCTGGTCACCGTGCTCGAGGTGTAACCCGGAGCGCTCGCCGTCAGGCTGGGGTAGGTGCCGGACGGGATGGCCGCGAAGGAGTAGAAGCCGGCGGCCGTTCGTGGTCGCCGTCCGGCTGCCGAAGGTCGACGGTCGCGCCGCTGATCGGCGCGCCGCCGACCGTCGCGGTGACCGTCCCCTGCACCGTGCCGTTGGTGACCGGCGTGCAGGAGGGGAACTGGAACGACCCGACGCGGGTCTGCCAGTTGTTGCCGGTCGTGATGTAGTACTCGCTGGTAAACCAGAAGGTGCAGCCGTCGGGGTCGAGCGACATGGCGCTGTAGTCGCCCCACCGGGTGCTGGTGTTCTGCGCCCCGGTTCCCTCGACGAGCGAGGTCTCCGTCTGGGGGAGGGTGTTCACGGGATCCGTGGCCAGCCGGCCCGCATAGCGGATCGCCGGCATGAGCGTGCTGCTGGAGGCGCTGTAGCCGATGGCCATGTCCCCCGCGCGGTCGACGGCGAGGCTGGGCATGTACCGGTTGACCGTGGTGTCCGGGGTATGCGATCGCCGCCTGCGTGGTGTTCGCCGCCACCGTGCCGCCGGTTACGGTCACCTGGTAGTAGCGGGGGGCCGCGGTGGCGGCTGCGGCGGTATCGAAGACGGTGTGGCTGTTCCACAACGACTCGACGCCGCCGATGTTCGTGTACTGGTTCTGCATCATCAGCCGGAGGGCCAGCGTGTCATTCGCGTTGCCCCCCTGGGCCGGCACGGTGGCCGGCGGGGTGGTCCAACTGGCGGGCGCGAGCACGATGAAAGGGCCGGTGAACGTGGAGAGCGAGATGCTGTTCCAGTCGACGTGAAACTTGTAGACGGAGATCGCGTTGGTGAACTGCCAGACCACGCTGAAGTAGTTCGGCGAGCCCGCCGGCGGCGTGCCCGTCTGCAGGCGGGCGTTGGCCGGGAGGATCGTGAACTCAGCCGCCGGAGGGCTGAACTGGACGACCTGGATGGTCGGGTTGCCGGCGTACATCTGGGCCTTGTTGAGCGCCCACACCCGGGTTCCCTGGAAGAGCGCGCCCGCGGGGAAGCCGAACATGTTGGCCGACATGTAGATGCCGTCCGGCCAGATGCCGAACTTCGGGTAGTCGTTCAGGGCGTCGGTGATGTGCAGCGAGTAGTAGTTCCAGCCGCCGGTGACCGGGTCGCCCGTCTTGGAGACCGCGAAACACTGGTAGGCGCCCGGCGGGCTGATGACGTTGTTGGAGCCGTCGAGCTGGAAGGCGAAGTCGGTGATGACCCAGCGATCCTCGAACGTGTCGTAGAGGATCACGGGATCGCCGAAGTTCTCGGTATCGCACAGGTTGCCGAAGTTGCCCTGGCTCATGAAGGTGTCGAAGGTGAACGCCGCCACTTGGGCGCTGTCCGACTTGCGATAGACGCCGATCGGAGGTATTGACGGCCTGGATGTAGTAGACCGGCCCCACGTCGCCGACGGTATCGGGCGGACGCCCGGCGCCCCAGTTGGCGAAGTCGAGGCCGAGGAAATTCGCCAGCGGCGCGGGCGCGGCCACCTTGGGCCCTGTCACCTTGGGAGGGGTGACCTCTGGGAGACCTCCCGGGCAGCTCCACCGGGATGATCGCCGGCTCCTCGCGCTCGACCTCTTCCCGTTCCCTGGGCTTGGTCTGGGGCAGGGTGCGCAGGTCCACCGCCGTGCTCCCGGCCCGCCTCATCGTGAGCTCGACCGGCCGCCCGGCGGCTTTCGGACCCGGCGAGGCCGCGCCGGATCGGCTTGCACGGAGATCCCCAGGATCCTGGGCCGCGGCGGTGCCGGGGGTGATGAACAGCAGAAGGATCAACAGCGCACAGAACGGGCTCAGGGCCAGACGGGCCTTCGCGCCGACACGCAGGGTAGGCATGGTGAAACTCCCCTCCCGAGGGAAAACCGGACGATGTAAATAAATTGTTAGGGCTCCAGGGTAACAGACCTCCCCCGCCGCGTCCAGAGAACCGTCAGCGGCCCTGGCAGGACCCCGGGGAATTCAGCCCCGCGAACATCTGTTGAAACGAACGAACCGGGCCGCCTTGTCGGCGTCTTGCGAGAGAGGCGACGATCGGCTAGGATTTCGGGTTCTTGGACACAGACCCCTCCGGGGAAACCACGAAAAGAGAGAAGGATCGACCCGTGAAGAAAGACATCCATCCGCAGCTTCACATGGTGACCGTCCATTGCGCGTGCGGTAACACCTTCGAGACCCACTCCACCAAGGACGAGGTGCGCCTGGAGATCTGCTCCGCCTGCCATCCGTTCTTCTCCGGCAAGCAGAAGCTGATCGACACCGCCGGACGCGTCGAGCGCTTCCAGAAGCGGTACGCGCAGACCGGCCGCGGGTAAGAAGGGCCACCCCCAGGCTCCGGCCCCCTCCGGGCCGGGGCGGAGAATTCTCAGCATGCGTTCTAGCAACAGCCCCGAGGGCGAGCTGCTGGTCGGCGGCCAGGCCTTGATCGAGGGAGTGATGATGCGCTCCCCCGGCGCCTATGGCGTGGCTGTCCGCCGGCCGGACGGCTCGATCGCCTTCCAGCGCGGCAAGGTGGCGAGCCTCGCCAGACGCTATCCGTTCCTGAAGCTGCCGATCCTGCGCGGCGTCGCGGTGCTCTTCCAGTCGCTCGCGCTCGGCATCCGCTCGCTCAATTTTTCCGCCGAGCAGGCGATGCCGGAGGCCGAGAAGAAGGCAGAGGCCGCCCAGGACGCCAAGGCAACGGCGACACGGCGACAAGTCCAACTGGGCGATCGCCGGCTCGATGGCGGTCGGCCTCGGGCTCGGAGCCGTGATCTTCCTGCTGGTTCCGCTCTGGCTGACCAAGCTCTCGGAGACGTACCTCTTCGGCTCGCTGTCGAGCCTGGGGTTCAACCTGGTGGACGGCGCGCTGCGGGCCCTGTTCTTCCTGGCCTACATCTTCCTGATCTCGCGGATGAAGGACATCCACCGGGTGTTCCAGTATCACGGGGCGGAGCACAAGGTGGTCTTCGCGTGGGAGAAGCAGGTGCCGCTGACGGTCGAGAACGCCCGCGCGCAGAGCCGGCTCCACCCGCGGTGCGGCACCAGCTTCCTGCTCTTCGTGCTGCTGGTCTCGATCCTGGTCTTCTCGTTCATCCCGAAGACGCTGCCGTTCCTGTTGATGTACGGCGGGCGGCTGCTGCTGGTGCCGGTGATCGCCGGGCTCTCCTACGAGGTGCTGCGCTTCACGGCCAAGCACCAGGCGGCCCCGCTGTTCGCGCTGCTGGTGGCGCCCGGGCTCGCGCTGCAGCGGATCACCACCCAGGAGCCGACCGACGACATGCTGGAGGTCGCCATCGCCGCGCTCGAAGAGGCGCTGCGCGAGGACGGCATCCTGCAGGATCACGAGATGCCCCGGATGGCCGCGGACCCGGTCGCCGTCGCCGCCGCGGGGGCGTAAAACGTAGAATCTGGAAAGATCATGATCGAGAAACTCGCAGAGATCGAGAAGACCCACCAGGAGCTGACCCAGCGGCTCTCCGACCCCGCCGTCTTCTCGGACCCCAAGGTGTACCGGGAGGTGAACAAGACGCTGTCGGAGATCGATCCGGCCGTCCGCCTCTACCGCGAGTACGTCAAGATCCGGAAGCAGCGGGAGGAGAACGACGAGCTGCTGGCGTCGCTGGCCAAGGACGACGACCTGTACGAGATGGTGCAGGAGGAGAAGCAGCAGCTCGTGGCCCGGGTCGCGGAGCTCGAGGAGAAGCTCCGGCTCGAGCTGACGCCCAAGGACCCGAACGACGAGCGCAACGTCGTGCTCGAGATCCGCGCCGGCACGGGGGGCGACGAGGCCTCGCTGTTCGCCGCCGAGCTGTTCCGCATGTACACGCGCTACGCCGAGCAGCAGGGTTGGCGGGTGGAGGTCATCGACCTCTCGGAGTCCGGGGCGGGGGGGATCAAGGAGGTCTCCGCCATCGTCGAGGGGCGGGGCGCCTACAGCCGCCTGAAGTACGAGGGGGGCGTCCACCGCGTGCAGCGCGTCCCCGCCACCGAGTCCGCCGGACGCATCCACACCTCCGCGGTGACCGTGGCGGTGCTCCCCGAGGCCGACGAGGTGGAGGTCGAGGTCGACGAGAAGGACCTCCGGATCGATCGCTTCTGCGCCTCCGGCCCCGGCGGCCAGGGGGTGAACACGACCTACTCGGCCGTGCGGCTCACGCATCTCCCCTCCGGTCTCGTGGTCTCCTGCCAGGACGAGCGCAGCCAGATCAAGAACAAGGCGAAAGCGCTCCGCGTGCTGAAGGCGCGGCTCTACGAGATGGAGCGCGAGAAGGCCGATTCCGCGATGAGCGAGGAGCGCCGCAAAATGGTGGGCTCGGGCGACCGCTCGGAGAAGATCCGCACCTACAACTTCCCCCAGAGCCGGGTGACCGACCACCGGATCGGCCTGTCGATCCATCAGCTCCCGACGGTCATGGAAGGCAATCTCGATCCCCTGATCGAGCCGCTCAACGCCCACTTCCAGGCCCAGAAGATGGAAGAGCAGTCGCGGGCCCACTGAGCCGGCGTTCACCTCACACGCCGGTGCCCTTCGGGCGTCCGCGAAACATTTCTCCTCCGTCCGTCATTTACTCCTAGCTAAACAGTTTGGAGCAGCTCCGCGTATATAGCTCCAGACCTCAACTAGGAGAGATAAATCCATGAAGAAGCTCGCTGCGTTCGTCCTGGTGGCACTGATGGCCGCCCCCGCCCTGACCGCCCAGATGGGGGTCCCGACGGAGTCCATGGGAGGCCGCATGAAGTCTCCCGAGGAGAAGTCCCTGGAGGCCTATGCCCGCGGCGTCAAGACGATGAAGAAGGCCAGGGAGGAAAAGGAGCACGACAAGCAGATGAAGCTCTACACCCGGGCGAAGGACGAGTTCTCGAAGTCGGTGGGATACACGGGGCATTACGACGGCTATCTGGCGCTCGGGCAGGCCTTCCTCGCGCTCGGCCAGCGGCAGTCCGCCCTGGAGGCGTGCACCCAGGCGCGGTCGATGAAGCCCAACTCCGAGCAGGCCCAGGCCTGCGTCCTCGAGGCGCAGAAGGCGCCCGAGAGCGGCGAGGCCAAGCCGGCCGGCGGGCGGTAGGCCCTCTTCTCCCCATCTTCTTCCCGAAAGGGGCCTCAGGAGTGGGGCCCCGCCAGTTTCCAGACCGCGGCCACGGTCAGCTCCGCGATGCGGTGGAGCTCCTCCGGAGTCAGGTACTCGTCGGTGCCGTGTCCGCGGTAGTGCTTCATGTCCTCGGCGGGTCCGAAATCGACCCCATCCTTGAAGAGCCTGGCCTGGGTGCCGCCGCCGATCGCGATCGGCCGGCCGGGGGAGCCCGTGACCTCTTTCCAGACGTCGAGCAGCCCGGAGACCAGCGGCCCCTCGGCCGGGGCGATGTGGGGCTGGCTCGCGAGATTCACCTGGGCGTCGATCCCGGCGCCGGTGCGGCGGGTGAAGACGGCGGCGCGGTCGGCGAGCTGCTTCTCGATGAATTCCTTGGCGATCCCGCGCGGATAGCGGATGTTGATCTCGGCCACGGGGGTGCCCTTGTCCTCCCGCAGGAAGGAGAGGTTGGAGGTGAGCTCCCCCATCACCGGATCGCGGTGGGCGAGGCCAAGCGAGCGAGCGTTCGTCTCGATGCCGACGGCGACGCCGGTGAAGCTGGCGAGAGCCCCCCAGGAGTCCATCCGCAGCTCCAGGGTGGCGAGGAACGAGGTGAGGTCCCCGAGGGCGTTGTGGCCGCTCGCCGGCTCGGACGAGTGCCCGCCGCGCCCCTCGGCGATGACCTTGAAGAGCTCCCCCTCGCGGCTGACGACCAGCTTTCCCCCGGGATTGGAACGGCTCCAGACGCCGGCGCGCCGGGAGAGATCGTCATAGGCGCCGGTGCGCTCCTCGGGAGTCCCGGTGCGCTCGAGGAGCGCCTCCCCCCGTTCGGCGATGATCGACATGCCGCTGCCGCCACTCATCCTGACGACCCGCCAAGCCCCCGGCTTGGGAGCGGCGACCGGCTGGGCGCGGAAGGTGAGGATGCCGTACCCCTTCTGGGCGTGGGTGACGGGATAGCCGGCGTCGAGGCCGACCGTCCGTTCCGGCATCGGGGCGCGCGCGAGGTAGTAGGGGATCTCGTCCCAGCTCGACTCCTCGGCATTGGCGATCAGCAGGCGGACGGTCGAATCGAGCGGCCAGCCGGCGTCCTGAAGCGCCGCCAGGGCGTAGAGGGCGGCGACGATCGGCCCCTTGTCGTCCTCGGTGCCGCGGCCGATGATCCGGCCGTCCACGAGCTTCGCCTCGAAGGGGGGAGACGACCACTTCTGCCCCTCGACTCCCTGGACGTCGCCGTGGGTCAGGAGGGCGAGGACGGGCTTCGGCCCGGACAGCGTCAACTCTTCCATCCGCCCGTCGTAGCTCTTGAACGAAAAGCCGCGCTCGCGCGCCCGCTTCTCCAGCCACTCCCGCTGGCGCACGAACTCCGGGGCGTTCCAGTTCTCCCTCCCCTCGACGACGAAGGTCTGAAAGGCGACGAGCTCGCGGAGGTCGGCGACCATCCGCTCGCCATAGCGGGCGAGGGTGTAGCGCCGCAGCAGGCAGGAGGCGAGCCCGGCGTCGGCGGCGCTCACGGGGGCCGCGGGACGCAGGCGCGCGATCCGCGCGCCCAGCTCCCTGGCTCCGGCCGCGCCCGCCGCCTTGGCGGCGGCTTGCTGGAAGGCGTCGAACGCCTGGCGTCCCGAGGCGTCCGGTCCCGGCAGCGCGCGGGCGGCGGCCGCGAGATAAGGGTCGGCCTCCTTGCAGCCGGCCTTGTTCTGGGCCGCCAGGGGGAGGGCGGAGAGGAACAGGAACGTCAGGGCGAGGATCGTCAGGGTTCGTCGCATGGAAGATCTCCGGGAAAAGCTTCGCCGCGATCTTCTATCACAGGGTAGGGAGTAGAATTTCAGCAAGGAGATTCCATATATGCCCGGCAGTCTCCGCCTCCTTGCTCCTATCCTGATCGCCGGCCTCCCGCTCACCCTGGCGGCGGAACCGATCCGCGTCTCCGGACAGGTCATGGAATTCACCGGTGGCGGCTTGACCGGGGCGCGCGTCGAGCTCTTCCCCCAGACCGGTACGGCGCCGGTCGCCACCGCCCAGACGGACGCCGCGGGCCTCTTCGAGCTGGCGGCGCCGGCGAGCGGCTGCTACCGGGTCCGGATCGAGGCGGCGGGGCATCTGAGCCTGGAGAACCCCGTCCTGCCGGTGACCGAGGCCACCAGCCTGACGCCGGCCATTACCCTTTCGACCTCTCATCCCAGGGCGCGGGACGCCGGATCGCAGGCTTTGGGCGGGTGGGTCTTCGGCGCTCCGGCGTCCAGGGCGGCACAGCCTCTCGCGGCGCCGCGGCTCGTCCAGGGGAAGGTGAGCGATCCCCAGGGGGCACCGGTGCCGGGAGCCCTGGTCTGGAGTGAGGGCTCGCCCGCCATCCCGTGCGCCAGGACGGGGGCGGACGGGGCCTTTCAGATCCGCCTGCCGGCGAGCGGGGGGGCGCGGCTGAGGGCCGTCGCCGCCGGCTACTTGCCCACGGACCCGCGGGAGCCCCCGCCCCCGGGAGCGCCGCTCGCGCTGAAGCTCGCGCCGGCGGGGACGATCGCCGGGCGGGTGGTGGACGCGGCGGGCCGTCCGCTCGCCGGGGTCCAGGTCGGGGCCCTGCCGGTCCGGTGGACGGAGGGGAGCCCGCGGTATGCCACGGCCCGGAGCCGGGAGGACGGCCGCTTCCGCCTGTCCCAGCTCGCGCCAGGGGAGCTCCACGCGGTGACCGCGAGCCTAGAGGGGTTCGCCACCGCTACGGTGAAGGCCGACGCCCTCCCCCGCGGCCGGCGCACGGCGCCGGTGCGGATCGTCCTCGAGCGGGGCACGACGGCGTTCGGGCGGGTGCTCGACCGGGAGAACCGGCCGGTGCGAGGCGCCGAGCTAGTCCTCGCGCCGGCGGCGAGCGAGGTGATGTTCAGCCGCGAGCAGCTCTTCTCCGGGGACGAGGCGGGGGAGGTTCAGGCGACCTCCGGCCCTGAAGGCGGCTTCGAGCTCCGGCATCTGAACCCCGGCAGGTTCCAGTTGCAGGTGAATCACAAGGGTTTCGCGCCCTTTACCCTCCCCGGGATCGAGGTGCCGCCGCGGACGGCGCGGCTCGACCTCGGCACCCTCACGCTCGATCCCGGCCTGGCGATCGAGGGGCGGGTGACTGACCCGGACGGCGCGCCGCTGCCGGGAGCCGAGGTGACCCTCAACCGGTCCTTCGACTCCTTCAACGCGATGGGCCTGGTCCCGCCGCGGAACGCGACGACCGGCGCCGACGGGGTCTTCCGCTTCGACGACCTGCGCCGGGGGGACCACTTCGACCTCCGCGTCGAGCGCCGGGGGTACGTGCCGGCGACGGTCCCCGCGGTGGAAGCCCCGGCGCCGGAGCGCCTGACGGTCGAGCTGAAGCCGGGCCGGACCCTCTCCGGGCGGGTCCGCGGGCCCGCGGGGGAGCCGGTCCGGAACGCCGGCCTCTCCCTCCGGGAGGAGACCTCCTTCCAGTCGCCGCTGGGCGTGTCCACGATCATGGGCCCCCGCCCGCTCGGGGTCACGGACGAGAATGGGAAGTTCCAGGCCGAGGGGGTGCCGCCGGGCACGGCGGATCTCGATGTCAGCGCCCCAGGGTACCGGTTCAAGCGGCTGCAGGGGATCCCGGTCCCGGAAGAGAGGGATGTCGAAGGCCTGGAGATCACGCTCGAGAAGGGGAGCGTCCTGGAGATCCGGGCGCTGGACAGCCGGGGAGGGCCGGTCGCGGGAGCGCGGGTCCTGGCGCGCCGGACGGATTCTCCCGCGCCGGAGTCCCGGGGCGTCTTCACCCAGTGCCAGACGGACGCGGAGGGGCGGTGCCGTATGGACGACGCCGAGCCGGGCCGCTACGCCGTCTCCGCCGAGTCCAAGGAGAACGGGCACGCCGAGGCGGCCGTCGAGGCGAAAGCCGGCGTGAACGCGCTCGATCTCGTCTTCCCCGCGGGGGTCGAGGTCTCCGGCCGCGTGAGCGACGAGGCCGGGGCGCCGGTGCCAGCCGCCAGCCTTTCTCTCCAGCCCCTGGAACGGGGCGCCGCCTTTTCGGCGATCAGCAACGCCGACGGCACCTTCCGGTTCCGGGCGGTCGCGGACGGGACGTTCCGTCTATCCGGGAGCGCGCCAGGCTTCGCCGGGACCTCCGCGCCTGGAGACGTCCGGGTCGCCGGCCAGGAGGTCCGCGGGCTCGACCTGCGCCTTTCCCGCGGCGCCACGCTGACCGGGAAGGTGCTGGGGCTGGAGCCCCGGGAGATGGGGGGGGTCCTGATCTTCGCCTTTCGCGCGGACGGGGCGTTCTCCTACCCCCTGACCGGACGGGTCGATGCCGAGGGGCGGTACAGGATCGAAGACCTGGGGCCCGGCGACTGGAGCGTGAGCGCCCGGGCGGGGACGCGCGCCATCCAGGAATCCGTCCAGCTCGCTCCCGGCATCCGGGAGACCGTCCTCGACCTCCAGTTCCCGGCCGGCTTCACGCTCTCCGGCCGGGCGCTGGTGGACCGGGCGCCCTTCTCCGGGGCCCAGGTCGCGGCCACCGCCCGCGACCGGGAGCTCTCAGGGGGTGACCGGACCGGACGGCGGCTTCCAGCTCTCGAACCTCACTCCCGGCCGCTACAACCTGATGGTCATGGATTACGCGCGGGGGCTCAGCGCGACGAAAACCATCGAGGTCACCGGGGACCAGGAGGTCACCCTGACGATCGTGACCGGCGGGCTCCGCGGGCGGATCGCCGCCGCCGGGACCGGCGCTCCGGTCGCGGGCGCTCTCGCCCAGTTGCAGAGAGCCGTCCAGGACGCGCCCAACATGATCCCCATCCCCGCCCGGAGGAGCGACGGCTCCGGCGTCTTCGAGATCTCCCGGATCGCCGCCGGAACGTACAAGGTCACCGTCGAGAAAGAGGGGTTCGCGCCCGCCACGGCAAGCGTCGAGGTCCGCCCCGGCGCCGCGGCGGCGGTCGAGATCGAGCTGAAGCCGTCGCCCTGAAGTCCATGTCCACCGCTAGACTAGGCGGCCGATGCCTACCATCGGCCAGCTCCTCGCCGAAGCCCGGCCGCTCCTGGCGGCGACCCCGTTCGGCGCTTCCCGGCGGGAGGCGCGGCTTCTGCTCGGGCATGTCCTCGGGCTCTCCGAAGGGCGGGTGATCGCCCGCGAGGACGACGAGGTGCCGCCGGAGGCCGACCGGCGGTTCCGCGATCTCCTGGCACGCCGCCTCGCTGGCGAGCCGGTCTCCTACCTCACCGGCGAGCGGGAGTTCTGGGGGCGGCCGTTCGCCGTCGACTCGCGGGTGCTGATCCCGCGACCGGAGACCGAGCACATCGTCGAGGTGGCGCTCGAGCTGCGGCTGCCGGAGGCCCCCCGCATCCTCGACGTCGGCACCGGCTCCGGCATCCTCGCCGTCACCCTCGCGCTGGAGATCCCCGGCGCCCGGGCGGTGGCGGTCGATCTCTCCCCCGGCGCCCTGGCGGTGGCGGCGAAAAACGCCCGCCGGCTCGGCGCCGCGGACCGCGTCTCCTTCCTCGGCGCCGACCTCACGGCCGCGCTCGACCTCCGCCGCTTCGACCTGGTGGTGAGCAATCCCCCTTACGTGGACCGCGCGGAGATCCCCGAAATCTCCCTCGAGGTGCTGGATTTCGAGCCCCACCTGGCGCTCTTCCCGCCCGGCGCCGGCGACGCCACCCTGGCGCGGCTCTTCGCTCAGTGCACGGGCCTGCGCTCCGGGATACCATTGGCGGTCGAAATCGGACGCGGACAGCTCGACGCCGTGCGCCGGCACGCCGCGGCCGTCCGGGCTGGACATCGCCGAGGTCCGGGAGGACTATGCCGGCATCCCGCGCACCGTGCTGCTGCGGCGCGGCCAGAGCCTCTGAATCAGAAAGGGAGTCATGGAAAAGTTCCACATCGTAGGGCCGACGCGTCTCGCCGGCCGCGTCGCGGCGAGCGGCGCCAAGAATGCCGCCCTGCCGGCGCTCACCGCCAGCCTGCTGTCCGACGAGACGCTGACCCTCCGCCGGGTGCCCCGGGTGCGCGACATCCGCACCCTCCTGAAGCTGCTCGACCACCTCGGCATGGCTTCCCAGGAGGAGGACGGCGCCATCACCCTCCGCCGCGAGCGGCCGAACCCGGATCACGACGCCCCCTACGACCTGGTCAAGACGATGCGCGCCAGCGTCCTCGTGCTCGGACCGCTGCTCGCCAAGGAGGGGCACGCCCGGGTGTCGCTGCCGGGCGGCTGCGCCATCGGCGTGCGGCCGATCGATCAGCACCTGAAGGCGCTCACCGCCCTCGGCGCCGAGGTGACGCTCTCGCACGGCTACGTCGAGACCCGGGCCAGGCGGCTGACCGGCGCCCGCTTCCGCTTCGACATGCCGACGGTCACCGGCACCGAGAACGTGCTGATGGCCGCCTCCCTCGCCCGCGGCACCACCGTGCTCGAGAACTGCGCCCGCGAGCCCGAGGTGATCGACCTCGCCAACCTCCTCAACGCCATGGGCGCCCGCATCTCGGGGGCCGGCGAGGAGACGATCACGATCGACGGCGTCGACGGCCTGGGCGCCGCCGAGCACACCATCATCCCCGACCGGATCGAGGGGGGCACCTATCTGATCGGCGCCGCGCTGACCGGCGGCGACGTGCTGCTCGAAAGCGCCAGCGCCGCCGATCTGGCGCCGCTGCTGGACAAACTGGCCGAGGTCGGCGCCAAAGTCGAGGTCACGGCGGAGGGGATCCGCGTCCGCGCCGACCAGGGGATCGCGGCCCGCGACCTGGAGACGGCGCCGCATCCGGGCTTCCCCACCGACCTCCAGGCGCAGTACATGACGCTGATGACCTGCGCCTACGGAGTGTCGACGATCAGCGAGACGATCTTCGAAAACCGCTTCCAGCACGCCCCGGAGCTGATGCGGATGGGGGCGGACATCCGCGTCGACGGCGGCAGGGCGCAGGTCCACGGCCCCTCGCGCCTGACCGGAGCGGGGGTGATGGCGACCGACCTGCGCGCCTCGGCCTGCCTGGTGCTGGCCGGCATCGCCGCCGAGGGGGAGACGGTGATCGACCGCATCTACCACCTCGATCGTGGCTATGAGCAAATGGAATTGAAATTGCAGAGCCTCGGCGCGCGAGTCGCGCGGTGGTCGGTTCCGATGGGCACTTAAAGCTCTGAGTGCCGGGGCGGAGCCGCTTCTCCGGCTCCGCTCCTCCGATGCTCGGCACCTTCGCTCTCGCCCTCGCCGTCACTGTCGCGGATCCGCGGCCGGAGCTCGTCGAGCACCAGCTCGCCGGCCGGTCGGCCCAGGCGCTCGCCCGCGCCGAGCAGGAGCTCGCCGCCAACCCGGAGGCCTCCCGCAAGCTCGGCCTCGACTACCTCCGCGGCCATCTCCTCGATTCCCTGGGCCGCTTCCCGGATGCCGTGGAGGCCTTCGCCCGCGCTATCGCGTCGACCCCGGCGCTCAAGTTCCACGGCCGCTACCGCCTGGCGCTCGATCAGGACCGGCTGGGCCACCCCGAGGTGGCGGCGGGCCTGCTGGCGACCGCGGTCGCCGCCGGGACGGACTCCCCCCTGCTCCCCGAGGTGGTCCGCCTGCTCGACCGCACGCTCGCCACGGGGGGTGACTGCAAGCTCCTGCGCACTCTGCGGACGGAGTCCATGCCCGCCTCGCAGCAGCGGGAGATCCAGCTCGCGCGGGGGGAATGCGCCCAGCGCACCGGCTATCTCGAGATCGCGCGCAGCCTCCTGGTCAACCTGCTCGAGGAGAGCCGCGACGACGAGACCGCCCGCCTGGCCGCCGAGCGGCTCGCCCCCATGGTCTCCGTGTCCGAGCACGGCCGGGTGCCGATGCTGCTCGGCCTCACCTTCGAGCGGCACAGCGACTTCGACCGCGCCCTGATCTTCCTGCAGCGCGCCGCCGGCAAGGGCAACGCCCTCTCCCCGCGCGACGCCTACGAGACGCAGCTCCGGACGGGCCAGATCCTGCTCTCCCAGCAGCGCTACGCCGAGGCCTCCCTCGCCTTCGCCCGCCTTTCCATGCTGGCGACGGACCTCCGCCGACCGCGCCCGCGCCTTCTACCAGGAGGCGCACTGCCCACGAACTCCGAGGGGCCTGGCCGGCGGCCGCCAAAGCCTACCGGCAGGCCTACGCCGCCGAGCCGCAGGGGGCCGCCTGGGCCGCGCCCGCGCTGCTCTCGGCGCTTCGCCTGGAATGGCGCGCCGGCTCCGAGGACGCCGCGATCTCGCTGTACGAGAAGCTCACCGGGAACCCCAAGTGGCGGGGCGAAACGGCGCGGGCGGCGCTCTTCTTCGCCGCCTCGGACCTCGTCCGCGGCCGCCGCGAGCGCGTCAGGGCCTGGCTGGCGAAGGCGCGCCTGGGCGGCCGCGACGACCGCCTGGAGATCGACTACTGGAGCGGCCGGCTGGCCGAGCTGGAAAAGGACGGTCCGGAGGCGGTGGGCCGGTATCTGGACGTCCTGCGCGCCGACCCTTATCATCCGCTCGCCCGCGCGGCACGGGCGCGGCTCGCCGGCGAGGCGCTGGCCCGCGTCACCGCCGCCGAGGGGCGCCGGCTGGCCGCCGCGGGCCGCGTCGACGACCTCTACGGCGCCTGGCTGCTGCTCGGCGGCGGCGACCCGGGGGGGGTGGGGCGGGCGGCCCTGCGCCGGCTGGAGCAGATCCTGCTCGCCGACCGCCGCGCCGCTCCCTTCCTGCGGCTGGCCGAGGTGCCGGTGCGGCGCTGGCCGCTGTGGGAAAGGCCGCTCGCCCGGCCGGAGGAGGCGCTGCTCGCCCTCGGCGTCTGGCACGAGGGGGCGCCGGCGGTGGGCGATCTCTTCCCGCTCTCCGATCCGTCGCTCGCCTTCACCGGCGGCCTGCTGCTCGCCCGCGGGGGGGAGTTCGCCCGCTCCATCGCCATGGCCGAGGCCCTGCGCGACCGCGCGCCGTCCCGCGTCCCCCTGGCGCTCCAGCCCGCCGGGTTCCGGCGGCTGCTCTACCCCTTCCCGTACCGGCAGACCATCATCGCCCAGGGCGGGATCCGCGGGGTCGATCCCGCGCTGCTGGCCGCCCTCATCCGCGAGGAGAGCCACTTCGACACCTCGCTGCTCTCCCCGGCCGCGAGCCGCGGCCTCACCCGCCTCTCCGCGAGCACGGCCCGGCGCCTCGCGGCCCAACTCAATCTGGGGCGCCTGCAGGCCGAGGACGCCTACCGCCCCGAGGTCTCGATCGCCTTGGGCGCCGCCCATCTCGGCGCCCTGCTGAAGGACTTTTCAGGCGGCGTGATCCCGGCGGTCGCGGCCTACGACGCCGGGGAGCCCGAGGCCATGGCCTGGCGCAACCAGTGCTTCAGCCAGGAGCCCGAGGAGCTCTACACCAAGATCGGCACCAGCGCCACCCGCGATTACGTCCGGCGAGTGCTGGCGGCGTGGGAGCAGTATGAGGAGCTGTATTAGATCGCCGGCGGCTTCTTGCCCGCCGGTTCGGCCTTCTTCGGGCCGGCCTTCTTCGTGTCGATCGTCTTCACCACCGGCGGCAGCGGCCGGTTGGCCTGCTGGGCGAGGGAGTAGATGGCGATGTCGGCCTTGGTCCGCAGCTCCTGGGTCCACTTCGCCATCTCCTGGGTCATCTTCTGCTGCTTCAGGGTCTCGCGGATGTCCTCGCGCACGTCCTCGAGCGGCGGGGGCTGCTGCCCCCGCTTCTGCATCTCGGGGGTGAGCACCTCGCGATAGTAGCGGTTGAGCTCGTCCGGCCCGACGAAGACGCGGGCGCCCAGGCGCTCGTCCACGTAGGTCAGCACCAGGAGCTGGCGGGCGACGAGCTGGCGCAACGTCTTGGGTCCAAGCCCACCTCTTTCAGGGCCTTCTGGAACGCGGCTTCGTCGCCCGGGAAGCGGGAGCGGATGTCGGCGACCCGCTTCTGGATTTCGTCGACCGGCACCTGCTCGAAGTTGAAGCGGTCGATCTCGTGGAACTGCAGCCGCTGGTCGATCAGCGCGTCGAGCACCCGGCGGCGGAATCGTTCGTCGGTCTCGCCGGGCCGCGGCTGCTCGAGGCCGAGCCGGATGGCCCGCTCGACGTCGGAGGCGAGAACCGGGTCCTCGTCCACCACCGCCAGCACCCGGTCCTGGAGCGTGACCTGCCCGGCGGCCGCCGGGGGGGCGGGCTTCGCGGGCGCCGGCTTTGGCGTCTGCGGCGTCTGCGGCCAGGCGGGCGAGCCCGCCGCGAGGAGAGCCCAAACGAGCGGAGCGGCCGCCAGGAACGGCCGGAAGGAGCGCGAGTCGGTCTTCATGCGCCCATGCTAGCATCCGCCCCGACGACCCCGAAAACCATGGCCGCGAACAACAACATCCTGAGGATCGGCCTGGCGCAGATCGACGGCCGGCTGGGGGACGTCGAGCACAACGCCGGGCGCCACCTCGAATGGATCGCGCGGGCGCGGGAGGCCGGCGTCGATCTGCTGGTCTTCCCCGAGCTGTCGCTGACCGGCTACCGGCTCCTCCACCTGACCCCGCGGGTGGCGCTGCCGCTCGGCTCGCCCGTGCTGACGCGGCTCGCCGAGGCCGCCGGCCCGATGCGCGTGGTGCTCGGCCTCGTCGAGGAAGGGGAGCGCGGCGTGCTGCACAACAGCGCCGTCCTGCTCGCCGGGGGCGCGCTCGTCCACGTCCACCGCAAGCTCTACCTGCCCACCTACGGCCTCTTCCAGGAGGAGCGCTTCTTCGGCGCCGGCCGGCGGCTGGACACCTTCCAACTCCCCGGGGGACGGCCGGCCTGCTGATCTGCGAGGACCTCTGGCACCCCGAGCTGGCGCGGCGGCTGGCGGTGGCGGGCACCCGGCTGCTGATCGTGGTCTCGGCGGCTCCCGGCCGCATCGGCCCGGGCGCGATGCCGGAAAGCCAGGAGAGCTGGGAGACCCTCACCCGCGCCACGGCCCTGCTCAACACCTGCTGGGTGCTCTACTGCAACCGCGTCGGCTGGGAAGAGGGGTCCTTCTATCCCGGCGCCAGCCACGTCGTGCGCCCCGGAGGGGAGATCGCGGACCGCGCGCCGCTGCTCGAGGAGCACCTGCTGGTGACGGAGATCGACCTCCGCGACTCCGACCGCCTGCGCTGGCGCCTGCCGCTGCTCGACGCCGAGCGCTCCGACATCGAGGGTCCCGCCGCGTGATCCGGCGCGAGCAGGTCCGCGCGCGCCTGCGGCTCAACGCCCCGCTCGCCGAGGCGGTGCTGACCAGCTTCATCCGCGACGCCGTCGAGACCTCCGGCACCGCGGGGGTGGTGGTGGGCCTCTCCGGCGGCGTCGACTCCTCGCTCTCGGCGGCGCTCGCCGCGCGCGCCCTGGGCCCCGAGCGCGTCCATGGCTTCCTCCTCCCCTACCGCACCTCGTCCCCCGAATCCGAGCGCGACGCCCGCGCCGTGGCCGAGCATCTGGGGATGCCGCACCGGGCGATCGAGATCTCCCCGATGGTGGACGCCTACTTCGCGCTGGAGCCGGACGCCGGGGCCGACCGGCGGGGGAACAAGATGGCGCGCGAGCGGATGACCATCCTCTTCGACCAGGCCAAGAAGCTCGACGCCCTGGTGCTCGGCACCTCGAACAAGACCGAGATCCTCCTCGGCTACTCCACGGTCTTCGGCGACAACGCGAGCTCGCTCAACCCCCTGGGCGATCTCTACAAGTGCCAGATCTGGGAGCTCTCGCGGCACCTCGGCCTGCCCCCCGAGGTGATCGACAAGGCCCCCTCGGCCGACCTCTGGCCGGGGCAGACGGACGAGGGGGAGCTCGGCTTCTCCTACGAGCTGGCCGACGAGGTGCTCTACCTGCTGTTCGACCTCGGGCTGCGCCCCGAGGAGGTCGCCGAGCGGGGATACGAAGAGAAGGTGGTGCGGCGGATCGTCGCGCTCGAGCAGCGCTTCCGCTTCAAGCGCCGGCTGATGCTGATCGCCCGCCTCTCGGGGAGCGCGGTGAACCTCGACCAGGAGATTCCAAGGGACTGATGGCGGGGAAGCTCTTGGTCGTCGCGACCCCGATCGGCAACCTCGACGACCTGTCGCCGCGGGCCCGCGCCGCCTTCGAGTCGGCGGACCTCGTGGCCTGCGAGGACACCCGCCATACCGGCCGCCTGCTGGCCCATCTGGGGATCAAGAAGCCGCTGGTCTCCCTCCACGAGCACAACGAGCGGCAGCGCCTGCCGCGCCTGCTGGCCGACCTCCAGGAGGGGAAGACGATCGCGGTGGCGAGCGACGCCGGCACCCCGCTGCTCTCCGACCCCGGGTTCCTGCTGGTGCGCGAGGCCGCGGCCCTGGGGGTGCGGATCGAGCCGATCCCCGGCGCCGCCGCGCCGCTCGCCGCGCTGATCGTCTCGGGCCTCCCCCCCTACCCCTTCACCTTCGCCGGCTTCGCGCCGCCGAAGACCGGCAAGCGGCGCACCTTCTACAAGCATCTGGGCCGGCCTCGGCCACACCCTGGTGGTCTTCGAGTCCCCCCACCGGCTCCTCGCCAGCCTGGAGGACGCCCTGGCCGAGCTCGGCGACCGCCCGGCGGCGGTCGCCCGCGAGCTGACCAAGATGCACGAGGAGGTGCTGCGCGGCCCGCTCTCCGCAGTGCTCGCGGAGCTGAAGGCGCGCCCCGCGCTCAAGGGGGAGTTCGTGCTGGTGATCGGCGTTTTGCCAACACCGTAACAATTTCCTCTGCTCGCTCGCCTGAGATTGACGACTGGCCACGCGTGGCCCTATATTCGTTTTCGTCCCCCGTTCGTGCATTGAACGTGAGTAACGTGTATTCAACACTTTCGAGCAAGGAGTTCTCCATGAAAGCGCGATTTTTCCTTCACACTCTGTCAGCGTTTCTCATTCTCCTCACCGTGAGCGTCGCCGCGCAGGCGCAGGCGACCCGGACCTGGGTTTCGGGAGTCGGCGACGACGCCAACCCTTGCAGCCGCACGGCGCCCTGCAAGACCTTCGCGGGCGCGATCTCGAAGACCGCGACCGGCGGTGAGATCAACGTCCTCGATCCCGGCGGCTTCGGCGGCGTGACGATCACCAAGGGGATCACCATCTCCTCCGAGGGGTTCGAGGCCGGCGTGCTGGTCTCGGGCACCAACGCCATCATCGTCAATGCCCCGACCACCGCCACCGTCGTCCTGCGCGGGCTCGACTTCGAGGGCCTCGGGACGGGCCTTGCCGGCATCCGGGTCCTGGCGGTCGGCGCGCTCCACGTCGAGAACTGCACGATCAACAACTTCACTCAGAAGGGCATCGACTTCGAGCCCACGAGCGCTGTGGTTGCCACCAGCCAGCTCCACGTCAGCAATACGATCATCCGCAACAATAACGGCGCATCGAGTGGCGGCATCTTCATCAAGCCAGGCGCCACGGTCTCCGTCAATGCCATGATCGAGAACACACAGCTCAGGAATAACCTGTATGGCATTCGTATCGAGGATGGGGTCAAGGCGACAGCCAAGACCACGACTGCCGTAGGAAATTCCAACGCCGGATTTCTCTCCGTCTCGACCACGGCGACCGGGGCCTTTCTGAGTCTCGACAGTTGTGTCTCCAGGGGCAACGGTAACGGAATCAAGGCGGACGGCAGCAATTCCACGATCCGGATCGCTGCCACCACCATCGCGGACAACACCAGTGGCTTGGTTACGACTCTCGGTGGTCACATCGTCAGCTTCCTGAATAACAACAACGCCGACACTGGTGCCCCCACCGGTACCATTCCGCAGCAGTAATCAAGCCGTCGACGATGGTCCACAGCCTGAAGGCCCTCTTCGCCAAGATCGGTGGGAGGGCCTCCCGTTCAACTGCCTCGGGCAATCCCAGAGTGATCGGCGCGACCGGCGGCTCGGGCACCCGGGTGATGGCGCGCCTCACCCGGCGGGGGGGCACGTTCATCGGCACTCTGCTGAACGAGTTCGAGGACGCGATCAACATCGGCCTGTTCCTCAACGACTGGATTCCTCCCTACATTGAAAGCGAGCACCGGGGCGTGCCGATGCCCCCCGCGACGGAGGAGGAGATGATCCGGCAATTCCACGCGGCCCTTGCCCGTCATCTCGAGCCCATGGCGGTCCGCGGCGGGCCTTACGGCTGGAAGGAGCCGCGGAGCATCTACCTGCTCCCTTTCTTCCACGCCATTTTCCCTGGCATGCGCTTCCTTCACCTGATCCGGGATGGGCGCGACATGGCCTTCTCCTCCAACCAGAACCAGCTCAACAAGTACGGGATCTCCATGATCCCGCCCGAGCTCACCGGCTGGCCGCGGCCCGTGCAGTCGATCGCCCTGTGGAGCCGGATCAACCAGTGGGCGGCCGACTACGGCGAGTCGAGGATGCGGGGGCAGTATCTCCGCGTCCGCTTCGAGGACCTGTGCGCCGAGCCCGTCCCGCAGGTTCGGCGCGTCTTCGACTTCTTCGGCCTCGAAGGCGATGCCGCCGAAGCGGCGCGGATCGAGCTGGCGCCCCCGGAGTCCATCGGCCGCTGGCAGCAGGAGGACCCCGACGTCCTGGGGGCGCTCCACGAGCACGGCGGCGCCGCCCTCCGCCGGTTCGGCTATCTCTGATCTCAACGGTTCACGAGGGTCTGGCTCGGCACACCGTCCGTCGCGTTGCCCAGGACCCTATTGTTGCTGAACGAGAGAATCTGGCCTCCCGACAAGAAGTTTAATCCGGTCTGGTTATCCGTCACGACGGCATTGCTCAGGGTGACAGTCGCAAGGCCGTTCGCCAGGATGCCGCTCGTTCCGTTGTGGGTCGAGACGCTGTCTTCGATCAGCATTTGCACCTCTCCGGAGCCGGAAGGATTCGTGGCCGAGAACCCACTGTAGCCATTGTTGGCGGCCAGGCTGTTGCGGATCGTGACGGTGCCCCGAATTTCCGCCTTGAGGCCGGCCACATTGTTCTCCGATCGCAGTCCGTCCACCGCCGCGACGAACCCCGGACCCGTACTGGCCAGCAGGTGCAACCCGCCGCCGACCGCTCCGGCGCCGTTGTTGCGGAGCAGGGTGTCGGTGACGAACAGCTTGCCGCTACCGTTCGTGGGCGCGAAGTCGATCCCGTGCTGGCCAAAAGCGTTGACCGTGCAGTTTTCAATGTACAGGGCGCCGCCGGCGGTGAAGGATATTCCGTTCGATCCCGTGCCGAGCCCATCAAGGGTGAGCCCCCGCAGCACGACTTTGTCATCAGGGCCGGCATTGACCGTGACGGCGTTGCCGGAGCCGGCTTGAATAGCGGCCAGGGGCCCCGCGGATACCAGCGTGACGGATTTGTTGATCGTCACCGGACCGAAGTCGCCGGAATCCAGCACATCGATTTCACCGCCAGAGGCAATCCTGGAGAGCGCCACGGCGAAAGTACGGCAAGGGGTGGCGTAACTGCAGTTATTCCCATCATTGCCGCTGGCCGACACCCAGACCGGTGCCCCGGCGCAGCCGGGTCCCAGCGGATCTGTATAGGGATAGTGGAGGATCTCCTGGCCATCAGAGGCGCCGTCGCAATCGCTGTCGGCGACCAGCGGATTGGTGCCGGCGAGGAGCTCGAAGCCGTCGATCAGGCCATCGCCGTCATTGTCGACGTTGGGATAGACATAGCCGATCACCTCGCTGCCACCGCCCGTCGAGGTGTAGCCCTGGCTCGCCATCTGGGCCAGCTCCGATGCGGGGAAAATGGCGTAGTCGTCGCGCTGCGGTTGGTAGCGACGATAGAGACGCACCGCCCCGGAAGGAATGCAGGCCGGCTCCGGAGTGCACGCCGGGTAGATGTACCCTTCGATGCCGTCGAGATCGTAGCCGGCGGCCTTGAAAGCAGAGACGCCGGCGGCCTGAGTGGTGTAGGTGGTGTCCCGATGGCTGGAATTGCCGTTGAGGTTGGTCCCCCTGTAGCTCATCCGGTAGAGGGGTACCAGCACCGGCGCGCCCACATAGGGTGCGTGATCGCTGGTAAAGAGAAAGACCGAAGCTCCGGGCGCCCCGATGCAGGGAGACACGATGCAGGCGGTGCCGGGAAATTCGGTATATCCGATGATGACGGGTCCTACCGGTGCATAGGTTGTCGTCGGATCGAAAATCGCCGCCGTGGCCATCTGCGGGGCCGTCGTGTAGTAGAAGTCCTCGGCACCAGAGCTGTAGAGGCTGAAGAGCGGGGTCAGGCGGTTGGCGAGCGCCTGTCCGCCGGCCGTGCCCATGGCGCTCCGCACGGACGTGTCGGCGTTCGGTATGCCATAGCCGAGTTGAGGGTGCCAGGAGCTCCCCCGGCTGGCGTTGTCGATCAGAAGAGTCCGCACGTTCGCCTTGGTGAGCAGCGGATTGGCCGAACGGACCAGGGCGCCCAGACCCGCGGCATAAGGTGACGCCATCGAGGTTCCGGTGCAGAGGCCATAGGCCGAGCCGTCGCCACACTTGCCGGGAATGTGGCTCCAGCCCGCGTAAGTCGTGGAGAAAATGTTCTGGGCCGGAGCCACGAGGAGCTGCATGGCGCTGCCCGAGGTCTTGGTGTAGTTGGAGCCACACTCGATGGTGCCGGTGTAGCCGGGCTGCGGACAGACGGATTCCACCCAGAAGGAGCTGTCCGGGGAGATGCCTCCGACCGAGATCACGCGTGGATCGTTGGCCGGAAAGTTGAGATCGCTCTTATCATTCCCCGAAGCGGCGAACATGCTGACGTCACGATCCTCAGCATGGGCGAGGGCGGAACAGATCATGGCGAAGGCGCTGTTGCCGCAGCTTCCGCCGGGAGCTCCCAGGCTGGCGCTCAGCACCTGGGCTCCATGATCGATCAGCCAGCTATACCCTGCCGCCAGCGTGCTCGCCGAGACGGAGGCATTATTTCCGAAGTTGTCGACCGTCGAAACCTTGGCCATCATCAGGCTGCAGTTCCAACAAGCACCGGCAACACCCGTTCCGTTGTTCGTGCTGGCCGCGATGATGCCGCTGGTGTGAGTCCCGTGACCCAGATGGGAAAGGGTCACGCCGGACGGATGGTCGGCTTCGTCGACGTTCGCATCGTTGTAGCCGAAGTCATAAGAAAATTGGGAGCGGAAGCTGCCGCCATCGAAGATCCAGTTGCCTCCACTGAGGTGATAGGGGCGCAGGTCGGGATGATTCACCTCGAGGCCGGTGTCGGCCAGCCCGACGTAGGCATGGCCATGGATGCGTTCCCAAGCTGCGGGGAGATTGAGCGTATAGCTCCCCCACTGATAGGTCGCCGGATTGCCCGTAGTCTGCATATAGGGGTCCGTCGGGACGACCGACAGCGTGAACGGCACGTTCTCCTCGACGTTGAGCACGTGTGGGCTCGCGGCCAGGGCAGCCCTGACCGCTGGCAGATTCACGCCAGGCGGGAAGCTCAGGATGACATAGCGCTCGAGGCGCGCGCGCGGACTGTCGGGATTGGCACGGAGCCGGGCGAGGGTCTCGCCAGAAGCACGGAAAGGCAGTGCCGCGCGCGCTCTGAGCGGCTGGACAGGCAGTTGGAATGGCGACCGTCCCCGGTTGACATCGTCGATCAGAGCCGCCGGTGTGGGAGTCGAGGGCGGGCTGCCAGGAGCACGATCAACTCGAAACCGGTGGCTGAAGCTTGCGGCCCGGGGGAGTCCGGAGGCGCCGGCGCCGCGGCCAGATCCAGACCTCCAACGGCAAGCAGCAGAAGAGCAAGAGCAATGAAGAATCTATGGCGGATCATTTCGATTCTCGGTGCCTGCTATTTTTGCGGGATGGTCTGAGTCGGCGTCCCGTCTGTCGTATTGGCCTGAATCTTGTTGTTGCCAAAGGAGATGATTGAGCCGCCGCTGACCCCCAGTCCGGTCTGATTGTCGGTGATCACCATATTGCTGATGATGACCGTGGCAACCCCCACGGACGCGATCCCTGTCGTTCCATTGTGGGTGGAGACACTGTTTTCGAGGAACAGCCGGACGTCGCCCGATCCGGATGGAGTGACCGCGGTGTAACCGCTGTAGCCATTATTGGCGGAGAGGCTGTTGCGGACCGTGACGACCCCCAGGGTTTCCGCCTTCAAACCGGCCACATTGCTCTCCGACCGGAGCCCGTCGACCGAGGCGATGAATCCCGGCCCGGTCGTGGCGATCAGGTGCACGCCTCCGCCGACCGCCGCGACGCCGTTGTTGCGGACGACGGTGTCCGTTATGAACAGCTTGCCGCTTCCGTTCGCGGGCGCGAAGTCGAGTCCGTACCGGCTGAAGTTGTTGACCGTACAGTTTTCGACATATAACGCGCCACCTGCGGCAAAGGAGATTCCGTCCAGCCCGGTGCCGAGTCCATCGATGGTCAGGCCGCGCAAGACGATTTTGTCGTTCGCGCCGGCATTGACCGTAATGGCGGTACCGATAGAACTCTGGATTCCACCCAGGACTCCGGGAGCCAGCACGGTGACCGCTTTATTGAGGGTAACCTTACCAAAATCGCCAGAATCCAGGACGTCGATCTCGCCCCCGGCAGAGCTCTTGGCGAGTGCCGTCGAGAGTGTCCGGCACGGGGTTGCGCGGCTGCAATCGTTGGCGTCGTTGCCATTGACAGAGACCCAGGTGCGCGTCAACTGCCCATGAGCGGCTTGGCTCACGAGCAAAAAAAGCGCAATCGCCGGAGCTGAAATCGGAAGCACAGTCCTTCTCTCCACGGCTCCTCCTTCTTTGCGGCAGCCATCAACTCTGCCATCCTATTTTAGAAGTATTTTACATTCAGAGGCTACGCTACCGCCACGGGAATGTCAATGACGACCCCAGCTTCGGCGGCTCAAGAGCTTTGGTTGGGTGAGAAGTACCGCGAGGAATGCTTTCGTGGACGTTCAGGCGTGGGGGCAGGCTCCGCTGCCCCACGCCACCGGTCCCGCTACCCCGCGGCGGCGTAGCGGCGGAACGAGCGCGGCAGGGTTTCCACCACCGGCAGGTCGTAGCGGCAGCGGATGCTCGAGCCGTGCTTGCGCACGTCGCCGCCGTAGACGTGGATCGAGATCGCCGTCTTCGGCCCCGGGTTGTAGACGGTGTGGACGTCCCCCGGCGGCTTGCAGCACCGCGACCGACCCTTCCTTGTGCGTGGATTCGCCGATCGCGAGCAGGTACTGGTCGACCCCCTCGCTCACCACCTGGTACTGCACCTCGCACTCCTGCCCCTCGTGGATGCCGACCACGCACCAGGAGATGTGGTCGTGGACCGCGGTCGCCTGCCCCGGCAGCCAGACCAGCGCCACGATCGAGAAGCGGCCCCCCTCGTCCACGTGCAGGATGTGCTGCCGGTAGCGGGCCGGGTCCGGCTGGCGCTGCTCCGGCGTCAGCAGATAGGGGTTGCCCAGGAACGGCCGCAGCGCCCCGCCCACCCACCGCACCATCTGACCCGGCTCGCGCTCCAGGGCCAGCACATCGCCGACCGACCGCACCAGATCGCCCAGAACGAGATTTTTCGAAGCCGTCGCCGTCGCCATGACTATCGTCCTCCCTGTTGTCTCTCAGGCCCCGAACAGGGCCTGAGAGACAGGATAGGGAGCGGAGGTTCGATTGTCGGTAGCAGGACGGTATGAAAAAAGTAACCGGAAGCGGTGCCCTCAGCGCCCGCCGGCGGCCGACGCGAAGAACGCCGCGATGTCCTTCTTGAGCTGCACGCGGTCGGTCCGGCGGATGTACATCATGTGCCCCGCCTCGTAGTAGCGCAGGTTGATCCGCTGCGCATACTCGGGCTCGAAGCCGATGTGATGGAAGGTGTATTCCGCCGCGTAGAACGGTGTCGCGAGATCGTAGTAGCCGCAGGCGACGAAGACCTTGAGGGCGGGGTTCTGGGTCATCGCGACGCGCAGGTCCTCCGCCACGTTGGCGTACTCGTTGCCCCGTCCGAAGCTCCACGGCCGGACCCGGTCGGTCAGGATCTCGTACGGGAGATCGCTCTTGAAGCCGAGATCCTGCCGCACGTAATCGTTGAGCACGGCGGTGAACGGACCGGTGATCGCGGCGTTGCTGGGATCGAACTCGTTCTCGTACCCGATGGCGCTGCGGTCCCTTCCCTTGAAGCGGCTGTCGAGACGGCCGACGGTGATCCGCTGATCCCGCAGCAGCTCCTTGTCGAAGGCCTGGATCTCCGGCCGCAGGTTGGTCTGCTTGACGAACTCCGTCGACAGGCCGGTGTAGCGGGCGACCTTGGCGGCGACGTCGTTCCACTGCTCCGGGCTGAGCGTGTTGCCCTGCATCAGCGCCAGCGTGTACTCGCCGGCGGCGAAGCGCCGGGACTCCTCGACCGCCTTCTGGAGACCGCCCGCCTGCAGGTCCGCCGGCAGCTTCTTGTGGTACCAGGCCGTCGCCGTGTAGGTGGGCAGGAAGAGCGGATACGGGAGGTCGTTGCCGACCGCGAAGCGGGCGGTCTGGAAGTTCAGGATCGTGGACAGCAGCACGATGCCGTTGAGGTAGATCCCGTGCTTGTCCTGGAGCAGATTGGAGAGCTTGGCGGCGCGCGTGGTGCCGTAGCTCTCGCCGGCCAGGAACTTGGGGCTCGGCCAGCGGCCGAAGCGCACGGTGTAGAGGCGGATGAACTCGGCGACCGTCTCGGCGTCCTGCTCGAGGCCGTAGAAATTCTTCGCGTCCTTGCCCGGGATAGCCCGGCTGTAGCCGGTGGTCACCGGATCGATGAACACCATGTCGGTGAGGTCGAGCAGGGACTCGTTATTGTCCTCCAGGTGGTAGGGGGGCGGCGGCGCCCAGCCCTCCTCTTCCATCGCCACCCGGCGCGGACCGAAGGCGCCCAGGTGGAGCCAGACCGAGGACGAGCCCGGACCGCCGTTGAACGTGTAGGTGATCGGCCGCTTGCCCAGATCCTTCACGCCGTCGCGGGTGTAGGCGGTGAAGAAGATGGACGCCCGGGGCTTCCCCTCCTCGTCGCGCAGGATCAGGGTGCCGGCGGTGACGGTGTAGCGGAGGTCCTGGCCGCCGATGACGGCGTGGTGCTGGGTGGTGACGAGGTGGTCCTCGGCCTTCGGCGGCGGGACATTTTTCTCCGCTTTCTCCGCGGCCGCGGGCTGGCTCTCGTCGGGCATCTCGTGCGGCGGCTGCGCGGCGGCGGGGCGGAGGCAGAGCAGAAGGAGGGCGGCGGCGAGCCACCAGGAATTCTTCTTGTTCAAGATCGATCTCCCCAAAGAAAGAGTTTCAGAACGGCTGATTCAGAACGGCTAATCGGTGTGCGGCACTTCCCCCTTGGCGGCGGCGAGCGCCTCGGGAGTCGGCGGCACGGTCAGGCCCTGGCGGACCCGGGCGGCGAAGGCGGCGTGGAACTCGGGAGCCCGCGCGTTCCACCAGTCGATGTACCAGCCGGCGACCTGCTCGAAGTTCTTCGAGCTCAAGGGGTTCTTGCTGACCGCCCGGGCCTGCGGCAGCAGCTCCCGGACGCGCTCCCAGACCAGCAGCAGCTCCGTGGTGTTCTCGAAGAACAGATCGCGGTCGAGCACGCCGTGGACGACGAAGGAGGCCGCCATCTCCCAGTAGGTCAGGACCATGCGATAGGAGGCGTTGGTCTCCGACCCCGGCGGGCAGAGGGCGAGGAATTCCTCCATGGTACGGGCGTGGAAATGGCGGGCGAACCAGTCGCGCGCCTCGCGCATCCGGGGCTCGCGCCGCAATTCGTAAAGGTGCAGGATCAGCTTCGCGTCTTCATGGGTGGCCATGCGGGTCTCCTCTCGTGAGGAGGATGTATCACAGGTCGGGGAGGAGGAGCAGGGGCGGCCCTTGTGTGGCCGCCCCCCACAGAGGTCGCCTAGTACCGGGGCACCGACGGATCGACCATCGTGCTCCAGGCGTCGATGCCGCCGGCGAGGTTGATGGCGCGCGAGAAGCCCATCTCGCGCAGCATGTTCACCGCGCGGGCCGAACGCATGCCGTGGTGGCAGTGGACCACGATGGTGTCCGCCGGATCGAGCTCGCCCAGGCGGTCCTGCAGCTCGCCGAGCGGGATCAGCTTCGCCCCCTCGAGCTGATTGATCTCCCACTCCGGCGGGTTGCGCACGTCGAGGACGGTGACCGGCCGCCCCTCGTCGAGCCAGGACTTGAGCTCGGGCGCGGAGATCTCGAACGCCGTCTCCACCGCGTCGGCCTGGGGATCGATGCCGCAGAACTGCTCGTAGTCGATCAGCCCGGTCTGCGTCGGGTGCTCCGAGCAGATCGGGCAGTCGGGGTTCTTGCGCAGCTTGAGCTCGCGGAACTTCATCTTCAGGGCGTCGAACAGCAGCAGCCGGCCGATCATCGGCTCGCCGGCGCCGACGATCAGCTTGATCACCTCGTTGGCCTGCAGCGAGCCGATGATCCCCGGCAGCACGCCGAGCACGCCCCCCTCGGCGCAGGAGGGGACCAGCCCCGGCGGCGGCGGCTCGGGGAACAGGCAGCGGTAGCAGGGGCCCCTGGCCCCCCAGAAGATCGACACCTGCCCCTCGAAGCGGAAGATCGAGCCGTAGACGTTCGGCTTGCCGGTCAGCACGCAGGCGTCGTTGACCAGGTAGCGGGTCGGGAAGTTGTCCGTGCCGTCGACGACGATGTCGTAGTCCGCGAACAGCTCCAGGGCGTTCGAGGAGTCGAGCCGCGTCTCGTAGGGGGTCACCTTGATGTGCGGGTTGAGGTCGCGCAGGCGGTCGACGGCGGCCGCGATCTTCGGCCGCCCCACCGCCGAGCGGCCGAACAGCACCTGGCGGTGGAGGTTGCTCTCGTCGACGACGTCGAAGTCGACCAGCCCGAGCGTGCCGACCCCCGCCGCCGCCAGATAGAGCCCGAGCGGCGAGCCGAGGCCGCCGGCGCCGATCATCAGCACCTTCGCCGCCTTGAGCTTGCGCTGGCCGAGCGTGCCGACCTCGGGGAGGATCAGGTGGCGGCTGTAGTGGCGGATCTCCGGCGGCGAGAGATCCGGCAGCTCCTCGACCCCTCGCGCCCTTTCCAGCAGGCTGGTGGAGCCCCCGCGCGATCGACGGGATGATCGAGAGGTTGTCGCCGCTCACGAGAGGCGTGCTCTCCTTGCCGAGGTGGCGCACGTCCTCGTCGTTGAGGAACAGGTTGACGAAGCTGCGCAGCGTGCCGTCGTCGGCATAGAGATGGCGCTGCAGGGCCGGGAACTGCCGGATGAGGTCCTTCATCGCCTCGCCGACCGTGCCGCCCTCTGCCTGAACCTCCCCATGCTCGGCCGTGAAGCGCCGCAGGGGGGTGGGAATGTGAATGGTGACGCTCATCTAGACCGCCTCCTTCTCGAGTCCTGGGGAACCGGCCGGATCGGCCGCCTGATCGATGATCTCCTCGTCGAACTGATCGCGGTCGTCGGCGAGGCGCCAGCTCCGGGCGTCCGCCGCGCGACCCTTCCGCACGGAAACGATGAGGTACGAGAGCCCCGGCCAGGCGTGCTCGCGGTCGAAGTCGCTCGGCTTCGACGGATGGTCCGGGTGCGAATGGTAGTAGCCCACCACGTCGGCCCCCGCCGCCCGCGCCTCCTTGTGCGCCGCCAGCACCGTCTCCGGGTTGATCACGTACCGGTTGTGGCGGCTGTCCTGCCGCTCGTTGTCCACCGGCAGCAGGCGCTCGACAAACGTCGTCTCGGCGTCGGCGCGGCCGATCAGGAAGCCGCAGCACTCCTCCGGATAGGTCTGCTCGCCGTGACGGTCGATCGCCCGCAGGTGGTCGGGGGTGATAATCAGCCGGTTCATGAGCTTCAGGGCTCCTCCCAGAAACGGTCGGACAGGTACTTGTCGGCGCCGTCGCACAGCACCGTGACCAGCGTGCCCGAGCGCAGCCCGGCGGCCACCTTGAGGGCGGCGGCGACGTTGCCGCCGGCGGAGATGCCGACCAGCAGACCCGCCTCGCGGGCGAGCCGCTTGACCATCCGGTAGGCCTCCTCGGTCGGCTGCTCCATCGCCTCGTCGGCGAGCGCCGGATCGTAGATCGGAGGGACGATGGCCGAGGCCATGTGCTTCATCCCCTCCATGCCGTGGAACGGCGAGTCCGGCTCGACCGAGATCAGCCGCACCGCCGGGCTCGTCTCTCTCAGGAACCTGCCCACACCCATGAAGGTGCCGCTGGTGCCCAGGCCGGTGACGAAATGGGTGATCGCGCCGCCGGTCTGCTCCCAGATCTCGGGGCCGGTGGTGCGGTAGTGGGCGCGCCAGTTCTCGGGGTTCGAATACTGATCGAGATAGGCCCAGCGCTCCGGCGCCTCGGCCACCAGCCGCCGCGCCTCCAGGATCGCGCCGTCGCTGCCGGCCATCGGATCGGTGATCCGCAGCTCGGCGCCGTAGGCGCGCAGGATCTTCTTGCGCTCCGGGCTGGCGCTGTCGGGCAGGCAGAGGGTGACCGGGATCCCCATCGCGGCGCCGATCATGGCGTAGGCGATGCCGGTGTTCCCGGAGGTGGCGTCGAGCAGCCGCCGCCCTTCGCCGAACAGCCCCCGCCGCTCGGCGTCCAGCACCATGGCGAGCGCCGGGCGGTCCTTCACCGAGCCGCCGGGGTTGGCCGACTCCGCCTTGGCGAACAGCTTCACCTCGTCGCGCCCGGTCAGCGCCGAGAGGTCGATCAGGGGCGTGTTGCCGATCAGCTCCAGCAGGCGCACGGGGCGCCGCCGGTCGGTCGTGGGGGTGGGGTTCTCCAGGGCGAGGTGCATGGCAAGTCCGCGGGCTCCGGCCTGCCGCTCAAGCTAGCAGACAGGGGTACGACTGTAAAGGAGAGTGCGTTGGTCATGAATTCCCGGGACGGGGGGAGGGGGGCGGAAAGGGACTTCACGGACAGCAGGGACAACAGGGACCCAGCTTCGCCCGAGATCCTGCTGTCCCTGCTCGTCCCTTTCGTCCCTGGTTGGGCTTTTCTATATCCTTACCCTGGAAGGAAACCCATGGAAGACGCACCCCACACCGGACCCGACCGCGTTCCCCCGGGCCAGTACGTGACCGACAAGTGGCCGGTCCTCACCTACGGCCGCACCCCGGAGATCGCCCTCGAGAAGTGGACCTTGAAGATCTCCGGCCTGGTCGCGGCCGAGCGCACGCTCTCCTGGAAGGAGTTCCAGGCCCTCCCCCGGGTGCGGATCACCGCCGACTTCCACTGCGTCACCCGCTTCTCCACCCTGGACAACGGGTGGGAGGGGATCTCCACCGCCGAGGTGCTGAGGCAGGTCCGGGTCGACCCGGAGGCGTCCCACGTCATGCTCCACTGCTACGGCGGCTACACGACCAACCTGCCGCTGGAGGATTTCCTCTCCGAGCGCGCCCTCTTCGTGGACCGGCACAACGGCAAGCCGCTGCTGATCGACCATGGCGGGCCGGTGCGCCTGATCGTGCCCCACCTCTACGCCTGGAAGAGCGCCAAGTGGGTGAGCGGCGTCGAGCTGCTCGCCGAGGACAAGCGGGGTTTCTGGGAGGAGAACGGCTACCACACCTACGGCGACCCCTGGAAAGAGGAGCGCTTCAGCTCCCAGGAGACCCGCGAGGCCTACCAGGTGCGCCGGCGGGCCAAGGAGCTGGGGATCGTGCCGGAGGACTGATCCCCTACCGCAGCCCCGGAACCGGAATCACCAGCGAGGCCACGATCGAGGCCACGGTCAGCCCCAGGCAGACCACCGCCACCAGCCGGTGATTGCCCGACTCCTCTTTCCGGGGATCGAGCAGGAGGCCCGCCAGGAAGCCCCCCGCGAAACCGCCGAGGTGGGCCCAGTTGTCCACGCCGCGCATCAGGAATCCGAAGATGATCATGAACAGGGCGTAGCTCCAGGCCATCCGCCCCACGGCGCTGCTGCCCATCCGGCGGCCGTAGTAGACGAGCGCGCCGAGCAGCCCCAGGATCGGCGCCGAGGCCCCGAGGGTGAGCGGCACGCCGAGCAGGCTGCTGGCGAGGAAGCCGGTGATCGAGGAGATCGTGTAGACGATCACCGTCCGGGCGGGACCGTAGAGCTCGGCGGTCTCCGGGGCGAGGAAGCGGATCCAGTAGAGATTGAAGCCGATGTGCAGCAGGCCGCCGTGGAGCCAGCCGGCGGAGAGCAGGGTCCACCAGCGATCCAGTCCGAAGACCGGAATCGAGCCGGAGGCGCCGAACCGGAGCATGCTCTCCTGGCTCGGGGTGCCGATCGAGAACAGCCCTCCCATCCCGATGTGGCTGGGGTCCACGACCAGCATCGCCACATACAGGAAGGCGTTGCCGACGATCACCGCCTGGACGAACCCCAGATCCTTCCCCAGGCCGCGCACGGCGGAGGTGAGCCCCCACATCCCCGGGCGCTTGCGCCCGCAGTTGAGGCAGACCTCGTCGTTGACCCCCACCAGCTTGCCGCAGGAGGGGCAGAGAACCGAGCCGGTACGCTGGCGCTTGAGCATGGCGGGGACTTTATCAGGGGTTCTGAGATCCACGGAGTCCCGTAGCGCCTCCGCGGAGAACAAGAGCGTCGTACATTGGTCCCGCGCCGATTGGAGGAATATACGCAGAGAAGCAGCGAGGACAGCCGAAAGCTGGAGGATTCCCAGGACGCCGCCCGTTCTCGAAGCCGCATCTTTGACCGCAGCATCAGGACACATGGGTCGAGACCACTGGACCCAGCGGGTCAAGAACCGCGACCCACGGGTGCCGACCACGGGACCCACGGGTCAGGGATCGCGACCCACGAGTCCGACCACTGGGACGCACGGGGCAGGGACCGCGACCCACGGGTCAGACCGCTGGAAGCACGGGCCAGACCTCGCGACGCACGGGTCCGGCCCACTGGAACTTCGGGTCAGGCATCGCGAGCTACGGGGTCCGACCACTGCAACCGCGCGGTCCGGAAGCGCAAGCCGCGGGTCCGACCCCGGAAACCCACGGGTCAGTGAGCTCCGCGACCCGGCGGGTCTCGACCCCGCCGGACCCGCGGGTCAAAACTGCTTCAAACCTGAATGGCGGGCTCCCTGGGATCGGGATCGCGGCGGACCGGCTCGTCCTCCGGCGCCTCCCGGGGATCGTCGATCGGCGGCTGCTCCAGGGGGGACTCGTCGGGATCGTCGATCGGCTCCTCGCGCTTCGGGTTGTCGACCGGCTCGCGGGGGTCGCGGTCGCGGCGGGGGTCGAGGGGGTCTACGGCGGTGATGTCGGGATTCGGCAAGGGTGCACCTCCTGGGTGGAGGGTGCCAGCAAGGATCGGGCCGGCGGGGAGCCGATGGATCAGGCGACCCAGTTTTCGACGCTCAGCGACGGCACCCGCGAAAACTCACGTACGTTGTTCGTCACGAGAGTTCCACCCACCGTCAGGGCGCACGAAGCAATCAGGAGATCCATGGTCCCGATGAGCTGTCCTTGAGTCGTCAGGAGCTTCTTGAGGTTCCCGAAGTGGACCGCTGGCCTGAGCATCGAATGGCACCTGCACGAGAGCAGCCAGAAAGATCTCAACCCGAGCCAGATTCTGCTGCGCACGACCTGAGTTCAGGGCGCCGAAACGGAGCTCAGCGGCGGTGATCGCTGTCGTACCGACCTGCTCTGCCGGCAATCCGGCCAGGCGCGCGGTCACGGCGGGAAGGCTCTCGTTGAGAAGGTAGATCGAAATGTCGGTATCGAGGAGGAAGAGGCTCCTCACTTCAGAGCCATCCGCGGCGCCTGGGGAGCTTCCGCCCGAACGTCCCGGAAAATCTCTTCCGCGCTCCGGTCATCTTCCCAGGTCCCCAGAACGGCGAAGAAGGAATCGGGAAGTTTGTCCTCGAGCCGGATCTGGATCGCCCGCTTCACCCAGGCGGACGGACTGATCCCGTCCTTTTCGGAAGCCTCATTCAGCCTCTTGGCAGTTTGGTCGTCCAGTTCGATCGCGATCTCAGTCATCGATTCTCCCCTGGAAGGAAGTATAACTCGGCGCCGCCTCAGCGGCGGTCGAGCTGGTCCAGCAGCAGGCTCGCCCAGACGTACCCCGGCTCCAGGGCCAGGGCTTGGCGGTAGAAGGTTCTGGCTCCGGCGGAATCCCCCTGGCGGGCGCGGACCTGGCCCAGCCAGGCCAGGACTTCCAGGCGCCCCCAGTTCGGCCAGGTCTTGGCCGCGGGTTCCTGGGCGAAGAGGGCTTCGGCCCGGCGGAGCTCCTTCTCGGCGGACTCAGGCCCGCCGCCGAAGGCCCGGGGGACGAAGAGGAGGCTGATCCCCTTCTGCAGGGGCACCCGGGGGTTGGCGGGCGCCAGCTTCTCCGCCTCGGCGAATGCGGCGGCGACCCGCGGCCCCAGCGTGATCGCCTTGAGCGGGCTCAGGGAGATCTGGGCGCCGTAGATCGAGCCGAGCAGGGCATGGGATTCGGCGTCCCCCGGGTTCTTCCGCAGGGAGGCCTGGAGCGCGGCCTGCGCTTCCTGGAGCAGGCGGGACCGCTCGGCCTTGCGGCTCTCCGGCAGGATCGGGCTCAGGCGGGAGTTGACGTAAGCCAGGGTGTAGGCCCGGAGATCCGGGATCTGCCCGCCGGCCTCGCGCCGGAGGATCTCCCGGTACTCGGCGAGACGGTCCGGCTCGCGGCGGACCGCCGCCCTCTCGATCTCCAAATAGAAGGAAGAATTCTCAGCAGCGGTGGCCATCAAGGCGGGCAGCAGAACGACGGCGGCGAACAGCGGTACGACTCTCATCCACGCACCTCCCCGCCTTCCCCAACGCCGTGTGAAGGGCCCCTATTCCGGCCTACGAGATCGTCTTCTGGAACGCCCGCGCGCTTCCCGCCACCAGGACGGCGGCGATCACCAGCAGGGCGGCGACGTGGCTCCAGAGGTCCTGGAAGGAGGCGCCGCGGATGACGATCCCTCGCGAGATGGCGATGAAGTGCGTCGCCGGGAGGATCTGCGCGATCGCCCGCAGGGGCGCCGGCAGCGAGGAGAGCGGGAAGATGTAGCCGGAGAGCATGATCGAGGGGAGCAGGATCATCTGCGCGATCTGCGTCGCCTCCATCTGCGTCTTCGCCCGCGAGGAGACCAGCAGCCCCAGCGACAGCAGGGCGAAGAGGTAGACCAGCGCGAGCCCCAGCAGCAGCGTCACGCTGCCGTGGATCGGCACCTTGAAGACGGTGGTCATCAGCGTCAGCACCAGGCAGAGCTGCACGAAGGAGAGCACCAGATACGGCAGGATCTTGCCCAGCACCACGGCGAGCGGCGAGGCCGGCGTCACCATCAACTGCTCCAGCGTCCCCCTCTCGCGCTCGCGGACGATGGCGTAGGCGGAGAGCAGGGTCCCCGAGAAGGTCAGCAGGATCGCCACCAGCCCCGGGATCAGCAGGTTGGCGCTCCGCGAGTCGGGGTTGAACAGCAGCGTCGGCCGCGCCTCCAGGGGGAAGTCGCGCACCCCCAGCTTGTCGCGGATCTCGGCCAGCGACTGGTTGAGGGCGACGCCGTTGGCCGCGCCCAGGGTCTGCGCCGAGATGCTGGAGTCGGAGCCGTCGATCAGCACCAGGAAGTCGGCGGTCTGCCCGCGCTGCCGCTTCTTCTCGTAGTCGGGGGGGATCTCGATCCCCACCGAGGCGTGCCCGGCGACGATCTCCTTGCGCAGGGCCGCCCGCGACGGCACGAACCCGACCACCTCGAAGTAGCTGGTGTTGACGAAGTCGTCGACCAGCTCGCGGCTCTCGGCGCTCCGCCCCTGGTCGAAGACCACCGTCGGCACGCGCCGGATGTTGGTGTCGATCAGCCCGAAGAGGACGAGCTGGAAGACGGGGATCATCAGCGAGAAGCGCAGCGTCCCCTTGTCGCGGAGCATCTGCAGCCCCTCCTTGCGGAGGACGGCGGTGAAACCCCTCATGGCTTTTTCCCCTCGCCGCTGCCGTTGCCGTTGCCGCCCGCCTGCATGCGGGTCAGCCGCACGAAGACGTCCTCGAGCGACGGCGCGATCGGCCGCACGTGGACGGGCGAGCCGGCCGCCGCCGTCAGCTCGCGCTCGATCTCGGCGTCGTCGATCCCGGCGTGGACCAGCAGGTGGAGGGCGTTGCCGAAGATGGTCACGTCCTCGACGAAGGGCATGGTCCGGGCCTTGCCCATCAGCGCGGCGGCCCCCTGCTCGCACTCGGCCTCGATCTGCCGCATCCCCTCGGGGGTGACCTCGGGGAGCTCGGTCAGCTCGTCCGGCTTCCCCTCGACCAGCATGCGCGAGAGATAGATGTAGCCCACCTTGCTGCAGCGCTCGGCCTCGTCCATGTAGTGGGTGGTGACGAGCAGGGTCACGTCCTGGGCCGCGAGGTCGAAGAGCAGGTTCCAGAGCTCGCGGCGGGCGACCGGGTCGATGCCGGCCGTGGGCTCGTCGAGGAACATCACCTTCGGCTGGTGCATGACGGCGGCGGCCAGCGCCAGCCGCTGCTTCCAGCCGCCGGAGAGCTGGCCGGCCAGGCGGTCGCGGTAGGGGCCGATGGCGGTGAGGTCGATCGCCCACTCGCGGCGCTCCTTGAGGACGGCCCCGCGGAGGCCGTAGACGTTGGCGAAGAAGTCGAGGTTCTCGAGCACCGAGAGGTCCTCGTAGAGGGAGAACTTCTGCGGCACGTAGCCGATGCGGCGGCGGATCTCCTCGCCGTTGCGGGTGACGTCGAGGCCGTCGACCGCCGCCTTCCCCTCGGTGGGGGCGAGCAGGCCGCAGAGGATGCGGATCAGCGTCGACTTGCCCGAGCCGTTCGGCCCCAGCAGCCCGTAGATCTCGCCGCGCGGCACCTGGAGGTTGACCTTGTCGAGGGCGCGGAACTTGCCGAAGTCGCGGGAGACCCCCTCGGCCAGGATGCCGTAGTCAGCACTCGCTCGGGAGCGACGCTCACCGCAGCCCTCCGAGCTGCCCGGCCGGAGCCGGCGGCGCCGGCTGGCCGGGCTCGGCGAGGTCGACGATCGCCGCCATGCCGGGCTTCAGCTCCGGCGTCGGGTCGATCGCCACCTTGACGCCGAACACCTGGTCGCTGCGCTGGTCGAGGGTCTGGATGTTGCGCGGCGTGTACTCGCCCTGGCCGCGGATCTCGACCACGCGGCCGGGGAAGGAGCGGCGCGGGAAGCTGTCGACGTGGATCGCCGCCGGCTGGCCGACCGTCACCCGGCCGAGCAGGACCTCGGGGACGTAGACGCGCACCCAGATCTGGTCCGGCTCGAGCAGGGTGGCCACCGGCTGGTTGGCCGCCGCGAGGTCGCCCGGCCGCAGGTCGAAGGTCTCGACGAGGCCGGCGGCGGGGGCGGTGACCACCAGCTCCTGGTGCTGCCGCTCGAGGAAGGCGAGGCGCTCCCGGGCCTGGGCCACGGCGGCGGCGGCCGCGGCCACGTCCTCCGGCGGGCCGCCGCGCTGGGCGGCGAGCAGGGTCTCGCGGGCGTTGGCCGCCTTGACCTGGGTGGCGTCGTAGTCCCGGCGCGCGATGGCGCCCGCCTCCCAGAGGGCCTGGAACCGCTTGCGGTCGACCTCGGCGCTCTCGTAGTTGATCCGCGCCTGCCGCACCTCCTCCTCGCGCGGGCCGCGCTTGACCCGCGCCAGCTCCGCCAGCGCCTGGGCCACCTGCGCCCGCTGCTGGGAGATCTCGAGGTCGCGCAGGTCGGGCTCGAAGGTCACCAGCGGCTCGCCCGGACGGACGGTGTCCCCCTCCTTGACGTGCACCGTCTGCACCCGGCCGCCCAGCAGGGAGCCCACCTGGACGGTGTTGGCCTCGATCGAGCCGGAGAGGACGAGCTTCGTCTCGGGCTTGGGACGGAAGAAGAACCACCAGACCGCGCCGCCCACCACCGCCAGCAGCAGGACGACGCGGATCACGAGTTTCAGCTTGGAATTCATCGCGGACTCTCCTCAGCGGACCCCTCTGGCACGGCGCCATGGGTCCAGATCTCCACCAGCGTGTCGAGATAACGGCCGAGCGGCAGCGGCGGATCGGCGATGCGGGCGATCCGGTGCAGCGTGACGTAGGAGTGGCAGCAGCCGATCAGCATCAGGGCCGCGGCCTGCGGGTCGCTCAGGCGCAGCCGGCCGGCGGCGACGGCGCGGTTCAGGTACCCCTCGATCAGGGCGAGCAGCCGCTGCGGCGGCGTCGGCCGCACCTGCGGATCGAACGGCAGGGGGAACCCCGGGCTCTCCTGCAGAGCCTTGGAGCGCATCCAGCGGGAGATCTGCTCGTCGATCTTCTCCTCCAGGAAGGGGACGATCGCCTCGCCGATCCGCCGGATCACCCGCCGCGGGTCCTCGGCGCCGTCCACCCCGGCGAGGAACTCCACCGGCACCCGGATCTCCCCCGGCGCCGGGCTCATCGCGGCCGCGAACAGGGCCTCCTTGTTGGCCGCGTGGCGCAGCAGCGCCGCCGGGCTGACGTCGAGCCTGCGCGGCGATCGCCGCCAGGGTGGTCCCCTCGAACCCCCGTTCGGCGAACACCTGCCGCGCGGCGGCGAGGACCTCTTCGCGGGTGACTTTCGGCCGGCGTCCCATGATAAGTAAGTTTACAGTTATTTATTTTTGTGGGTCAAGGCCCTTGAATCCCGGCCCCCTTCTTGCAGACACCCGGCCCCATGGCACCCAGCAACACCCAATGGATCCTTCAGATCGTCTGGCTCGCTCCTGCTGGCGATCCCGATCGCCTGCGTGGCGTGGACGGTGACGCACGAGGAGATCTTCCGCGAGCCGCGCGAGTACTGCGCGGAGCGCTCCAGGACCTGCCAGACTCTGCTGGCGCGAAAATTTTTCTACCTGTTCACCTGCGAATACTGCTTCAGCCACTACGTGACGATCTTCTTCCTGATCCTCACCCGCTACCGGCTGCTGCTGGACGACTGGCGGGGGTACGTGATCGCCTTCTTCGCCCTGGTGGCGATCGCCAACGTCTACATGAGCTCCTTCGCCCGGCTGCGCCAGGAGGTGAAGTCGGAGAAGCTGGAGGCGAAGCGGAAGGAAAAGGAGCTGGAGGAGGGGGACAAAGACAAGGGGACGCTGATCGCGTCGCCGCTCTCGCCCCTGCCCACCGCTTCCCGGACGGCACGGGAGGAGGGCGTCCTCAAGGGGCTGTAGAACCGAGGGCTACGACTCCGCCGGCTCGTCGAGCTCCAGCTCCTCGACATCGGCCAGGATCTCCAGAGCCCGCGCGACATCCCGGGGGTAGACCTCCACGCGGCTGAGCGCCGTGGGGGCGCCGGTGAGGAGGCTGACGGCGGGGAGGCGCTCCTCGTGGACGCAGGCGTCGATCCCCTCGGATTCGAGCAGCGTGCGCGCCAGGTGGGCCTCCCAGGGGGAGTAGAAGCGGCCGACGGTGACCAGGGCCTCGGGCTCCTCTTCCGGCAATCCCGCCATGGGCTCCGCCTCCTCGTCTTCCCTGACGATATAGAAGATGGGCCGCCGGCCGCGCAGCAGCTCGGCGGCGCGCTCGGCGTGCTCGGGGCGGACCTGGAGGCGCACGCCGCCGAGGGCGTTGGAGAGCGCTCCGTAGAGCCGGAAGAAGTGCTCGTCGGCGATCATCCGCCTCGATCCCCTCCCCCTGCAGGCAGGCGAGGGCGAGCTGCGCCTCCCAGGGGGAGGAGAAGGTCCCCACGGTGACCAGTCTGGAGAGCTCGTATTCGAGATCGGACATCTTCTACCTGCTAAAGCCTGTCAAGGCGCGCTCCCCTGCCGGATCAGCGCCAGGACTCCGAACAGCAAGGCGGCGAAGAACAGCGCCGTCAGCAGGGCGGCGAGGATTCCCGCCTTCCGTCCCCGCGCGTGTGCCGTGACCAGATAGGCCCCGGCGACGCTGAACAGCGTGAATAGACCAAACAGCAGAAAGGGCAGCCACATTTCAGCCGATCTTACCCCGCCCCGGCCCAAACGCCCCGGGGGTGTCCCAGATTGCAGGAATGGCGACACTTATAGAGTGGGCCGCATAGCTGGAGAGGAAACCATCTTCCTCAGGGTCATCCGTAGAACGGCCTGAAGGAGAGTCGTTCACCTGTCCAAGACCACCGCGAATGGGGCAGCCGCAGGCCGGCGACCCCGTGCGTTTCCGTTGCAACTTGACGCCAAAAGCAGCTCCGCAGGAAAGGAAGGATGAGGGAGTGCCCGAGACGCTCCATACCCCGGAAGGCCCCCGCGTCGCCACGCTGACCCAGGCGCTGCGGCTTCGCGCTGCCGTCTCGCCGGGGCGCCGCGCCTACACCTTCCTGGCCGACGGCGAGGAGGAGGCGGAGCATCTCGACTACCGGGAGCTGGACGAGCGGGCGCGCGCCATCGCCGCCGCCCTGCGGCGGACCTGCGCCGTGGGCGACCGGGCGCTGCTCCTCTACCCGCCCGGCCTCGACTTCGTGGCCGCCTTCTTCGGCTGCCTCTACGCCGGTGTGATCGCGGTGCCGGCGTACCCGCCGCGGTCGCCGCGGATGCTGCCGCGCCTGCAGGCGATCCTCGAGGACTCGGCGCCGGCGGTGGCGCTGTCGACCTCGGCGGCGTCGGCGCGGGTGGCGGGATGGCTGGCCAAGGAGGGGACTCGGGCGCTCTCCTGGCTGGCCACGGACGAGATCCCGGCGGCGCTGGCGGCCGAGTGGCGCGATCCGGAGCTGCCGGGCGAGGCGATCGCCTTCCTCCAGTACACCTCGGGCTCGACCTCGACGCCGAAGGGGGTGATGGTCTCGCACGGCAACCTGGCCCACAACCAGCGGGTGATCGAGGCGGCCTGCGGCCACTCGGCGGACTCGGTGTTCGTGAGCTGGCTGCCGCTCTACCACGACCTCGGGCTGATCGGGAACCTGCTCCAGGCCACCTGGGTGGGCGCCCCCTGCGTGCTGATGTCGCCGGTGGCCTTCCTCCAGAACCCGTTGCGCTGGCTCGAGGCGGTCGCGCGCTACCGCGGCACCACCAGCGGCGGGCCGAACTTCGCCTACGAGCTCTGCCTGCGCAAGATCCCCGCCGCGGAGCGCGAGCGGCTCGACCTCTCCTGCTGGAAGATCGCCTTCAACGGCGCCGAGCCGGTGCGCGCCACCACCCTCGCCCGCTTCGCCGAGGGGTTCGCCGCCGCGAAGCTGGACCCGCGGGCGCTCTACCCCTGCTACGGCCTGGCCGAGGCGACGCTGATGGTCTCCGGCGGCCGGCAGGACGAGCGCTACGTCGTGCGCGGCTACGACCCGGCGGGCCTCGAGGAGCACCGGGCCGAGCCGGCCGCCGAGTCCGGAAAACGCTCGCGAGCTGGTCGGCTCCGGCCGCGTCCTGCTCGACCTGCGGGTGGCGATCGTGGAGCCCGAGTCGGCGACCGCGCTGCCCGAGGGGCGGGTGGGCGAGATCTGGGTGGCGGGCGGACAGCGTCGCCCGCGGCTACTGGAACCGGCCGGAGGAGAGCGACCGCACCTTCGGGGCGCGGCTGGCCGGCGACGACGCGACCTGGCTGCGCACCGGCGACCTCGGCTTCCTCGACCGCGGCGAGCTGTTCATCACCGGCCGCCTGAAGGACCTGATCATCCTGCGCGGGCGCAACCACTACCCGCAGGACATCGAGCAGACCGCCGAGCGCGCCCACCCCGCGGTGCGGGCGGGCTCGGGCGCCGCGTTCTCCGTGGAGATCGAGGGCGAGGAGCGGCTGGTGGTGGTCTATGAGGTCGACCGCCACGCCGAGGCGCTCGGCGAGATCGCGGAGGCGGTGCGGCGCGCCGTGGCCGAGGAGCACGAGGCGCTGGTCCACGAGGTGGTGCTGGTGCCGCAGGGGGGCGTGCCGAAGACGACCAGCGGCAAGATCCAGCGCCGCGGCTGCCGCGAGCTCTATCTGGCGGGCGAGCTGCACCCGCTGGGGAGCAGCCGCCTGGAGGCGGCGGCGGAGCCCGAGCCGGCCGAGGGGCCGCTGCGCGACGCCCTGCTGGCGGCGCCCGGACCGCAGCGGATGCCGATCGCCGAGCGCTGGCTGGCCCGCGCCTTCGCCCGCATCGCCCGGGTCGATTCCCGGCGGCTCGATCCCGAGCGGCCGCTCACCGGCTTCGGCCTCGACTCGCTGGTGGCGGTGGAGCTCAAGAACGCCGTCGAGGACGAGGTCGGCGTGGCGCTGCCGATCGCCGGCCTGCTGGAGGGGATGTCGCTGCGCGAGGCGGCGCTGCGGATCGTCGATCCGGCGGTGGCCGGCACCCCGGACGAGGTGGAGATCGTGCCCGGCCCGGCGGCCGGCGAGCACCCGCTCTCCTGGGGGCAGCGGTCGCTCTGGTTCCTGCACCGGCTGGCGCCGGAGAGCGCGGCCTACAACATCGCGGGCGCGGCGCGCCTCGCCCCGGGCACCGATCGCGCGGCGCTGGCGCGGGCGCTGCAACTCCTGGTCGACCGCCATCCGGGCCTGCGCGCCACCTTCGCGGCCACGCCGGAGGGGCCGGTGCAGCGGATCGCGGAGCGGGCGGACGTCGCCCTGCTCCAGGAGGACGCCCGCGGCTGGAGCGAGGAGGAGCTGCTCGCCCGCCTGCGGCAAGAGGCCTTCCGGCCGTTCGACCTCGAGCGGGGGCCGGTCTTCCGCGCCGCCCTCTTCGAGCGCGAGGAGGGGGACCGGCTGGCGCTCGCCGTCCATCACGTGGCGGCGGACTTCTGGTCGCTCGCCGTGATGGCCCGCGAGCTGGGGGCCCTGTATCGGGACGGCGAGGCGGCGGGGCTGCCGGAGCCCGCCCTCCACTACACCGACTTCGCGCGCTGGCAGGAGCGGCGGCTGGAGGGTCCCTGGGGGGAGGCGCTCTGGGAGCACTGGCGCCAGCGGCTGGCCGGCTCCCCGCCGCTCGACCTCGCGACCGACCGGCCGCGCCCGCCGGCGCAGACCTTCCGCGGCGCCGAGGCGCGGCTCCGCCTGGGACGCGAGCGGACCGACCGTCTCCAGGCGCTGGCCGCCGCGCACGGCTCGACGCTGTTCGTGGCCCTGCTGGCGGCGTGGCAGGCGCTGCTCGGCCGCCACACCGCCAGGACGACTTCCTGGTCGGCTCCCCCACCACGGGGCGCTCGGCCCCGGGTCTCGGCGGCCGGCTCGCCGGGGTGGTCGGCTACTTCGTCAATCTGGTGGCGCTGCGCGCCGATCTCGCGGGGGACCCCACCGTCCCAGAGCTGCTGGAGCGCGCCCGCGGCGCGGCGCTCGACGCCCTGGAGCACGCGGACTTCCCGTTCGCTCGCCTCGCCGAGCGGCTGCAGCCGGAGCGCGACGCCAGCCGGCCGCCGCTGGCGTCGACGGTGCTGGCGCTGCAGAAGTCGCCGGCGCCGGAGCTGGCGGCGCTCGCCGCCTTCGCGGTCGGCGAGGCGGGGGTGCGGCTCGATCTCGGCGGGCTGACGCTGGAATCGGTTCCCGCTCGAATCCCGCGACGGCGCAGTTCGATCTCACCTTGCTGGCGGCGGAAATGGACGGGGAGCTCGCCTTCAATCTCCAGTTCAACACCGACCTGTTCGAGGCCGTGACGGCCGAACGGATGCTGGCCCGCCTGGCCGAGCTGCTGGGGTCGATGACGGCGGCGCCGGGCCGGCGCCTCTCGGAGCTGGAGATTCTGCCGGCCGCCGAGCGCGAGCAGCTCCGCGCCGCCGGCGCCACCGGGCCGGGGCGGCGCGACGGCGTGCCCGTCCACCGGATCGTGGAGGAGTGGGCGGCGCGGACGCCGGAGCGGCTGGCGGTGGCGGACGCCTCGGAGGCGCTGACCTACGGCGAGCTGAACGCCCGGGCCAACCGGCTGGCGCGGCGGCTGCGCGGGCTCGGCGTGGGGCCGGAGATGACGGTGGCGGTCTGCCTGGAGCGCTCGGCCGCGCTGGTGGTCGCCCAGCTCGCCGTGCTCAAGGCGGGGGCGGCCTACGCGCCGCTCGATCCCGCGTATCCGGCGGAGCGGCTGGCCTACATGGTCGAGGACTCGCGGGCTCCGGTGGTGCTCACCCGGCGGGAGGTGGAGAGGCGGCGGCAGGGGAAGATCCGGGCAACCTGGAGGTGCCGGTCGACGGCGGCAACGCCGCCTACGTGATCTACACCTCGGGCTCGACCGGCCGCCCCAAGGGGGTGCAGATCGCCCACGCCAACCTCGCCAACCTGATCGCCTGGGTGCTGGAGCTCTACGCCCTCACCCCGGAGGACCGGGCGGCGGTGGTGGTGAGCCCGTCGTTCGACGTCTCGGTCTGGGAGATCTGGTCGACCCTGGCGGCGGGCGCCAGCCTGCACGCGCCGGACGAGGAGACCCGCGTCTCCCCGGCGCGGCTGGTGGACTGGCTGGCCCGCGAGGAGATCACCGCCGGCTTCTTCCCGACGCCGCTCGTCGAGGCCCTGCTGGAAGAGCCCTGGCCGGCGGGCGCCCGGCTGCGCGTGCTCGGCTGCGGCGGCGACCGGCTGCGGCGGGCGCCGAAGCCCGGCACCCCGTTCCGCCTGCTCAACCTCTACGGCCCGGCCGAGTGCACCGTGGTCAGCATCGGCGGCGAGGTGCCGCCGTCGGCGGGCCCGCTCGACGGCGACGCGTCGATCGGCTTCCCCGTCCCCGGCTCGCGCATCCACCTGCTCGGCCGCCACGGGGAGCCGGTGCCGGTGGGAGCGCCGGGGGAGATCTTCATCGGCGGCCTCGGCGTCGGCCGCGGCTACCTGGGGCGGCCGGCGCTGACCGCCGAGCGCTTCGTGCCCGATCCCTTCGCGGGCGAGCCGGGGGCGCGGCTCTACCGCACCGGCGACCTCGGCCGCTTCCGGCCGGACGGCAGCATCGACTTCCTCGGCCGCATCGACCGCCAGGTGAAGATCCGCGGCGTCCGCGTCGAGCTCGGCGAGGTCGAGGCCGCCCTCGCCGCCCTGCCGGCGGTGCGCGAGGCGGTGGCCGAGGCGCGGAGCCTCGGCGCGGGCGCGCCGGTGCTGGTCGCCTGGGTGGTCCCCCGGCGGGGGAGGAGATCGACGGCCGCGAGCTCGCCGCCGCGCTGCGCCGGACGCTCCCCGAGACGATGGTCCCCACCTTCTTCGTGCCGCTGGCCGCGCTGCCGCTGACCGCCAACGGCAAGATCGACCGCAAGGCGCTCCCCGACCCCGCCGGCCTCGCCGGTGACGAGACCGAGGCCGAGACCGCGGACGGCGACGGAGGAGGCGCTGGCCGGGATCTGGTCCGCCCTCCTCGGCGTCGAGCGGGTGGGGAGCCACGACGGCTTCTTCGAGCTGGGCGGCCACTCGCTGCTGGCGGCCCGCATGATCTCGCGGGTGCAGGCGGCGCTCGGCGTCGACCTGCCGCTGGCCGAGCTGTTCGCCAACCCGACGCTGGGCGAGCTCGCGGCCGCCGTCGAGCGGGCGCGCGGCACCGCCGTGGCGCCGCCGATCCCCAGGGTCATCCGCGATAGCCACGACGGCGATCTGCCGCTCTCGTTCGCCCAGGAGCGGCTCTGGTTCCTCGAGCGGCTTGGCGGCCGGCACCCCGGCGTACAACGTTCCGGCCTTCCTGCGGCTGCGCGGCGCGCTGGACGTCGAGGCGCTGCGCGCGGCGCTCACCGGCATCGCCCGCCGGCACGAGACGCTGCGCACGACTTTCCCGGAAGTCGGCGGCGAGCCGGTGCAGCGCATCGCTCCGCCGGGCCCCTTCCCGCTGCTGGAAGAGGACCTCTCCGGCGCGCCGGACCCCGAGGCGGCGGCCCGGCGCCGCGCCGGCGAGGAGGCGGCCCGCCCCTTCGATCTCCAGAACGGGCCGCTGGCGCGGGCGGTCCTGCTGCGCCTGGCGGCGGACGACCACGTGCTCGGCCTCACCCTCCATCACGCGGTGACCGACGGCTGGTCCACCGAGGTGCTGCTGCGCGAGCTGACCGCTCTCTATGGCGGCGCCGAGCTGCCGGAGCTCCCCGTGCAGTACGCCGACTACGCCGTCTGGCAGCGCTCCTGGCTGGCCGGCGACGCGCTGGCGGCGCGGCTCGACCACTGGCGGCGGCGGCTCGAAGGAGCGCCCGCCGCGCTCGAGCTGCCGGCCGACCGGCCGCGCCCGGCCGCGCAGAGCTTCCGCGGCGGCCTGGCGCGGCTGCCGCTCGGGCGCGACCTCTCGGCGGCGCTCGCCGCCCTCGGCCGGGAGCGCGGGGCCACCCCCTTCATGACCCTGCTCGCCGCCTTCCAGGCGCTGCTCGGCCGCTATACCGATCGCCAGGACCTGCTGGTCGGCGCGCCGGCGGCCAACCGCGGCCGGCCGGAGGTCGAGGGGCTGATCGGCTTCTTCGTCAACCTGCTGGCGCTTGCGCGCCGAGCTCGGCGGCGATCCGTCGTTCGCCGAGCTGCTCGACCGCGCGCGGCGGGCGGCGCTGGAGGACTTCGCCCACGACGACCTGCCGTTCGAGAAGGTGGTCGACGCGGTGGCCCCCGGCCGCGACCTGTCGCGCGCGCCGCTGGTGCAGGTGGTCTTCGCCCTGCAGCCGGCGCTGCCGCCGCTGGAGCTCGCCCCCGGCCTGCGGGTGGAGGTCGAGGAGGTCCACAACGGCACCTCCAAGTTCGACCTCACCCTGTTCGTCGAGGAGGGGGCGGACGGCTTCGAGGCGCGGGCCGAGTACGCCTCCGACCTGTTCGACGCCGCCACCGCCGGGCGGCTGCTGGGGCACCTGCGCGTCCTGCTGGAGGGGGTGGCGGCGAGCCCCCGGACGCCGCTCTCCGAGCTGCCGCTGCTGACCGCAGCCCGAACGCCGGCTGCTGACCGCGGAATGGAGCGCCACGGCGCCGGGGGCGGAGCCCTTCCTGGTCCACGAGCGGATCGCGGAGTGGGCCGCCCGCGCGCCGGAGCGGCCGGCGCTGGTGGCCGCCGGGGAGACCCTCACCTACGGCGAGATGGACCGCTGGGCCAACCGGCTGGCCCACGCCCTGATCGCGCGCGGCGCCGGCCCCGAGCGGGTGGTGGCGGTCTGCCTCGAGCGCTCCCCCGCCGCCGTGGTCGCCTGCCTGGCGGCGCTGAAGGCCGGCGCCGCCTACGTGCCGCTCGATCCCGTGCATCCGCCCGAGCGGCTGGCCGGGATGGTGGCCGACGTCGGCGCCACCGTCGTGCTGACCCGCGAGGAGGTCGCCGCGCGGGTGGCGTTCCCGGCCCCCGTCCTGGCGCTCGGCGGCGAGACTTCGAAGGGTTCGAGGAATTCGCGGAGTCCGACTCCGGGCGTCCGCCCCGATCCCGAGGGGCTGGCCTACGTGATCTTCACCTCCGGCTCGACCGGCCGCCCCAAGGGGTCGGGCGTGCGCCACGCCGGGCTCGCCAACCTCTGCGTCTACTACGCGGCCACCACCGGCATGGGGCCGGAGGACCGGCTGTCGCAGGTCGCCGCCCCCGGCTTCGACGTCGCGGTCGGCGAGCTCTGGCCGACGCTGGCGGCGGGCGCCTCGCTCCATTTCGCCCCTGACGAGGCGATCGGCTCGCCGCCGCTGCTGCTCGACTGGCTGCGGCGCGAGGCGGTGACCATCTGCTTCCTGCCGACGCCGCTGATGGAGCTGGTGATCGACGAGCCGGCCGCGGCGGATCTCGGCGGTCCGCTGGTTCTACACCGGCGGCGACCGGCTGACCCGGCGGCCGCCGGCCGCGGCGGCCTGGAAGCTGTGGAACATCTACGGCCCGTCGGAGTGCACGGTGGTGTCGACGAGCTGGGTGGTGGAGCCGGCGGGCGAGGGGCTCCCCTCGATCGGCGTGCCGGTGCCCGGCGCCCGCGTCTACCTGCTCGACCGCGGCGGGCTGCCGGCGCCCCCCGGCGTCCCCGGCGAGCTCTGGGTGGGCGGCGTGCCGGTGGGGCGCGGCTACCTCGGCCGGCCGGAGCTGACGGCGGACCGCTTCCGCCCCGACCCCTTCGGCCCGCCCGGCGCGCGGCTCTACCGCACCGGCGACCTCGCCCGCTTCCGGGCGGACGGCCGCCTCGACTACCTGGGGCGCATCGACCACCAGGTGAAGATCCGCGGCTTCCGCGTCGAGCTCGGCGAGGTGGAGGCGGCGCTGCTGGCGCTCCCCCAGGTGCGCGAGGGGGTGGTCGTCGCCCGCGAATACGCCCCGGGGGACAAGCGGCTGGTGGCCTACGTGGTCGGCCGCGACGGCGCGGCTCTCGCAGCCGCCGAGCTGCGCGACCTTCTCCGCCGCACGCTCCCCGAGGGGATGGTCCCCTCGGCCTTCGTGGCGCTCCCGGCGCTGCCGCTCTCCGCCAACGGCAAGGTGGACCGCAAGGCCCTCCCGGCTCCCGACTGGGAGAGCGCCGAGGCCGCGGACCGCGCGCCGCGGACGCCGATCGAGGAGATGCTGGCCGGGATCTGGGCCGAGCTGCTGGGGCGCGGCGAGGTCGGCGTCGACGACGACTTCTTCGAGTCCGGCGGCCACTCGCTGCTCGCCGCCCGCCTCACCGGACGGCTGCGCGCCGCCTTCGGCGTCGAGCTGCCGCTGGCCGAGGTGTTCGCCCATCCGACCGTCGCCAGCCTCGCCCGCGCCGTCGAGCAGGCCCGGCGCGGCGGCGCGCCCGCGGCTCCCCCGGTGGTCCCCGCCCGCCGCGAGGGTCCCCTGCCGCTCTCCTTCGCCCAGGAGCGGCTCTGGTTCCTCGATCAGCTCGAAGGCGGCGGCGCGCTCTACAACGTCCCCGTCGCCCTGCGCCTGCGCGGCCCGCTGGACGCCGACTCGCCTCGCCGCGGCCCTGCGCGCGATCGCCCTGCCGCCACGAGTCGCTGCGCACCACCTTCTCCGACCTCGGCGGCCGGCCGGCGCAGGCGGTCTCGCCGGAGCCCGGCCTGGAGCTGGCGCGGCTCGAGCTCGACGAGGCCGCGGCCCTGGCGGCGATCGGCGAGGAGGCGCGGCGGCCGTTCGACCTCGCGAACGGCCCGCTGGCGCGGGCGGTGCTGATCCGGCTCGGCGACGGCGACCATCTGCTGGCGCTGACCTTCCACCACACGGTGGCCGACGGCGGCTCGGTCGGCGTCCTGTTCCGCGAGCTGTCCTCTCTCTACGCCGGCGAGAGCCTCCCCGGGCTGCCGGTGCAGTACGCCGACTACGCGATCTGGCAGCGCGGCTGGCTGCAAGGGGAGGTCCTCGACGCCCAGCTCGCCTTCTGGCGAACGAGTGGCGCGGCGAGCTCGCCACCCCGCCGCCGCCGCTCGACCTCGCCACCGACCGGCCGCGGCCGGCGGCGCAGACCTTCCGCGGCGGCGCGGTGCCGGTCGAGCTGCCGGCGGAGCTGGTGCGCGGGGCGCGCGACCTCGCCCGGCGGCGGGGGGCGACCGCCTTCATGACCCTGCTCGCCGCCTGGGCGGCGGTGCTCCACCGCTGGTCGGGGCAGGACGAGATCGCGATCGGCACGCCGGTGGCCAACCGCCGGCCCGAGGTGGAGGGGCTGATCGGCTTCTTCGTCAACACCCTGCCGCTGCGCGCCGAGCCCGCCGCCGGCCGCCCGTTCGCCGGGCTGCTCGCCGCGGTGCGCGAGCGCGCGCTCGGCGCCTACGCCCACCAGGACGTCCCCTTCGAGCGGCTGGTCGAGGAGCTGGCGCCCGGCCGCGACCTCTCCCGCGCCCCGCTGTTCCAGGTGATGCTCGCCCTCGAGGACGGCCCGGGCGCGCCGCTGCGGCTGCCGGGGATGGACGGCCGAGGGCGTGCCCGTCCACACCGGCACGGCGAAGTTCGAGCTCACCCTGGCGCTGGCCGGCGACGGCGACGGGCTCGCCGGCGGCCTCGAGTACAACGCCGACCTCTTCGACGCCGCGACCGCCCGGCGCATGGCCGGGCACCTGGCGATCCTGCTCGCCGGGGCGGTCGCCGATCCCGATCGCGAGGTGGCCGACCTGCCGCTGCTCGCCGCCGCCGAGGCCCGCCAGGTGCTGACCGACTGGAACGCCACCGCGGCCCCCTTCCCCCGCGGCCGCGGCCTCCACGAGCTGTTCGAGGAGCAGGCGGCGCGGACCCCCGAAGCCACCGCCCTGATCTGGGGCGAGGAGCGGCTGAGCTACCGCGAGCTCGACGGCCGCGCCGCCCGGCTCGCCCGCCGGCTGCGGACCCTCGGCGTCGGCCCCGAGGTGCTGGTGGGGATCTACACCCGCCGCACCGCCGGCGATGGTGGCCGCGATGATCGCCGTGATGAAGGCCGGGGGCGCCTACGTGCCGCTCGATCCCGCCTACCCGGCCGAGCGCGTGGCGCTTGCTGCTGGCGGACACGGCGGCGCCGGTGCTGATCACGGAAGGGGAGCTCGCGCGGGCTCTGCCCCCCTATGGCGGGAGAGTGGTTCTGCTGGAGGCGGAAGAAAGGGACGGCAGGGACAGCAGGGACGCCAGGCAAAAGCGCGGGCTGGTGGATGCCGACCAGATCGCCTACACGATCTACACCTCGGGATCGACGGGGCTGCCGAAGGCCGTTCTGATCCGCCATTCGAGCGCGGTGGCGATGATCTCGTGGGCGCTGGCGGCCTATCCGGCCGAGGCGCTGGACGGCGTGCTCGCCTCGACCTCGATCTGCTTCGACATCTCGGTCTTCGAGATCTTCGCCCCGCTCGCCGGCGGCGGCACGGTGATCCTCGCCGACGACGCCCTGGCCCTGGCGGAGCTCCCCGCCGCCTCCGAGGTGCGGCTGATCGACACCGTCCCCTCCGCCATGGCCGAGCTGCTGCGGGCCGGCGCGGTGCCCGCCTCGGTGCGGATCGTCAACCTCGCCGGCGAGCCGCTGCGGCGGGACCTGGTCTCCAGGGTCTACGAGCTGCCGCACGTCGAGGCGGTCTACAACCTCTACGGCCCGTCGGAGGACACCACGTTCTCCACCGTCGCCAATCCGCGGCGGGAGGAGCGGCGGGAGCCGACGATCGGCCGGCCGATCGCCAACGGCCGGATCTACGTCCTCGACCGGCGGCTGCGGCCGGCGCCGGTGGGGGTGCCCGGCGAGGTCTGGATCGCCGGCGCCGGGCTCGCCCGCGGCTATCTCGGCCGGCCGGAGCTGACGGCGGACCGCTTCCGCCCCGATCCGTTCGCGGCCGAGCCGGGGGCCCGCCTCTACCAGGTCGGCGACCTCGCCCGCTACCTGCCGGACGGCGAGCTGGAGTTCCTCGGCCGCCTCGACCACCAGGTCAAGATCCGCGGCTTCCGCGTCGAGCTGGGGGAGATCGAGGCCGCCCTCACCGCCCACCCCCGGGTGCGCGAGGCCGTGGTGATCGCCCGCGAGGAGGGCGCCACCCGCGCCCTCGCCGCCTTCGTGGTGCCGGCTGCCGAGGAGGATCCGCCGGGCGGGGCTGATCGACGAGCTGCGGCGGCACCTCGCCCAGCGGCTGCCGCCCTACATGGTCCCGGCGGGTTTCCAGGCGCTGCCCGCGCTGCCGCTCACCCCCAACGGCAAGGTGGACCGCAAGGCGCTGGCGCGGCTGGAGAGCGGCGCGGCGCCGGCGGAGCGCGGCGGCACGTGGAGCCGCGCAACCCCATCGAGGAGCTGCTGCTGCCGCTCTGGACCGAGGTGCTGGGCCGCGAGCGGATCGGCGTCTTCGACGACTTCTTCGCCCTCGGCGGCCACTCGCTGCTCGGGGTGCAACTGATCTCGCGGGTGCGCGACCTGTTCGGCGTCCGGCTGCCGGTGCGCACGGTCTTCTCCTCGGCCACCATCGCCGAGCTGGCGGAGCGCATCGCCGAGGAGATGGCCGCCCTGGCCGGCGACGAGCTGCTCGACGAGGCCTTCACCGGGAGTGGCGCGCCCCCCGGGGAGGAGACGCATGGCTGAGCCGCGGCAGAACGTCGCGGATCTCCCGGCGGACCGGCTCCGGCAACTGATGGCCCGGCTCCGGCAGAAGGATCAGGCCGCGGCGCCCGGGATCAAGCCGGTGGAGCGCGACGGCGGCCCGCTGCCGCTCTCCCCGAGCCAGGAGAGCTTCTGGCTGCTCGGCCGCTTCGCGCCGGAGAGCGCCGCCGCCCATCTGCCGGTCGCCCTGCGGCTCAGCGGCCCGCTCGACCGCCCGGCGCTGCTCCGCAGCTTCGCCGCGGTGGCCCAGCGCCACGAGCCGCTGCGCACCATCTTCGGCGAGCGCGGCGGCCAGCCGTTCCAGACCCCCCTGCGGGAGGTCGCGGTGGAGCTCCCCGCCGCCGACCTCGCGGGGCTGCCGGCGGCGCGGCGGGAGCCGGAGATGCTGCGCCGCGCCACCGCCGAGGCGCGCCGCCCCTTCGACCTCGCCCGCGCCCCCCTCTTCCGGCTCCTCCTCCTGCGCCTCGGCGCGGCCGAGCACGTGCTGGTGGTCACCCTCCACCACCTGGTGTCCGACGGCTGGTCGCTGGGGGTGCTGCTGCGGGAGATCGGGGCGCTGTACGGCGCCTTCGCCGAAGGGAGGAGCCCGGCGCTGCCGGCGCTGCCGGTCCAGCACCTGGACTACGTCGACTGGCAGCGGCGCCAGCTCCAGGGGGAGGCGCTGCGCGCCGAGCTGGAGTTCTGGCGCGCCCGGCTGGACGGCCTGGGGGCGCTCGCGCTCGCCGCCGACCGGCCGCGTCCGCCCCTGCCGAGCTTCCGCGGCCATCAGCTCGAGATGGCCCTGGACGCCGGACAGACCGCGGCGGCGGAGGAGCTCGCCCACCGCCACGGCGGGACCCTGTTCATGGTCCTGCTGGCCGCCTTCCAGATCCTCCTCGCGCGCTACGGCGGCCAGACCGGCTTCGGCGTCGGCACCCCGGTCGCCAACCGCGAGCGCACCGAGGTCGAGGGGCTGATCGGGCTGTTCGTCAACACGCTGGTGCTGCGCGCCGACCTCGCCGGGGATCCGGCCGGCACCGAGCTCCTGCGCCGGGTGCGGGAGGACCTGCTGGCGGTCTACCCCCACGGCGCGCTGCCGTTCGAGACCCTCGCCGAAGAGCTGAAGCCGGAGCGCGAGCCGGGGCAGAACCCGTTCTTCCAGACCCTCCTGGCGCTGCAGAACCACCCGCTGGCGGCGATGCGGATCGGCGCCCTCGGGATGGCGCCGTTCGAGCTCGACACCGCGGCGGCCAAGCTCGACCTGTCGATCGCCTGGCGCCATCAGGGGGAGCGCCTGACCGGCTCGCTGGAGGTCAACGCCGACGCTTTCGAGCCGGCGTTCGCCGAGCGCCTGCGCCGGCACTACGGCGAGCTGCTGCGCGCGCTGGCCGCCACCCCGGAGCGGCGGCTCTCGGAGCTGCCGATGCTCTCCGCGGACGAACGGCGGCAACTGGTGACGGCCTGGAACGGCGCCCCGGCAACCCCCGGCCACGCCGCGCTGCCTGCACCACCTCTTCACCGCCCAGGCGGCGCGCGCGCCGGAGGCCGTGGCGCTGGTCGCCGCCGGCGGCGAGCGGCTCACCTACGGCGAGCTCGACCGCCGGTCGGACCGCCTGGCGCGGCGGCTCGCCGCGCTCGGCGCCGGTCCGGAAATGCCGGTGGGCGTCCACCTCGAGCCGTCGGTCCGGCTGGTGACCGCCCTGCTCGCCCTCTGGAAGGCCGGCGGCGCCTACCTCCCTCTCGACCCCGCCCTCCCCGCCGAGCGGCTGGCGTTCATGCTCGCCGACTCCGGCGCGCCGGTGGTGATCACCGCCGGAGCGCCGGCCGCGGTCCTGACGGCGTCCGGCGCGCGGCTCTGCCGGCTCGACGCGCCGGAGGAGGACGGCGCGCCGGAGGCGGAGCCGGTCGCGGCGGTGCCGGAGAACCTCGCCTGGATCCTCTACACCTCCGGCTCGACGGGGCGGCCGAAGGCGGTCGGGGTCGCGCACGCGGCCGCCGCCGCCCACCTGGCGGCGGTCGTCGACGCCTGGGCGCTGAGCGCGGACGACCGCGTCCTCCAGTTCGACGCCCCCAGCTTCGACGTCTGGCTGGAGGAGACGCTGGCCCCCCTCCTCTGCGGCGCCAGCCTGGCCCTGCGCGGCGCCGAGCTCTGGGAGCCCGCGGAGCTCCTCCCCCGCGCCGCCGCCCTCGGCGTCTCGGTGCTGCCGCTGCCCACCGCCTACTGGCGGCAGTGGGTAGGAAAAATGCGGGTGGGACAATGGACGCGCCCCTGCCCGCCGGCCCGGCCCCGCGGCTGGCGGTGGTCGGCGGCGAGGCGATGACCGCCGACGCGGCGCGCGCCTGGTGGCGCTCCCCGCTCGCCGGCATCCGCCTGCTCAACGGCTACGGCCCCACCGAGGCGGTGATCAGCGCCACCTTCCACGAGGTCGGCCGCGGCGAGGCGGAGCGGGCGGCGGTGGGGCTCGGCCTGCCGCTCGCCGGCCGCTGCGCCTTCGTCCTCGATCCGGCGGGGGACCTGCTCCCCGCCGGCGTGCCGGGGGAGCTCTGCCTCGGCGGCCGCCTGCTGGCCCGCGGCTACGCCGGGCGCCCCGCCCTGACCGCCGAGCGGTTCGTCCCCGACCCCTTCGCGGACGAGTGGGGCGAGGCCGGCGGCCGCCTCTACCGCACCGGCGACCGCGCCCGGCGGCGGCCCGACGGGGTGCTCGAGTTTCTCGGCCGGCTCGATCAGCAGGTCAAGATCCGCGGCTTCCGCGTCGAGCTGGGGGAGATCGAGGCGGCCCTCGCCGCTCACCCCCGGGTGCGCGAGGCGGCGGTGATCGCCCGCCAGGAGGAGGCCGGCAACCCGCTGGCCGCCTTCGTGGTGACGGACGGCGGCGGCGGCTCATCGCGGCGGAGCTCGGGGACGAGCTGCGGCGCCATCTGGCGCGGCGGCTGCCGGCCCACATGATCCCCCCCGGGGTGACGGTGCTGCCGGCGCTGCCGCTCACCCCGGCCGGCAAGGTCGACCGGCGGGCCCTCGCCGGGCTCGCGCCGGCGGACCGGCGGGCGGCGGCCGGCGCCTACGCGCCGCCCCGCGATCCGATCGAGGAGCTGCTCGCGCCGCTGTGGGCCGAGGTCCTGGGGGTCGAGCGGGTGGGCGTCCACGACGATTTCTTCACTCTCGGCGGGCACTCGCTGCTGGGGATGCAGCTCACCTCCCGGGTGGCGGACCTCTTCGGGGTGAGGCTCACGGTGCGGGCGCTGTTCGAGGCGCGGACGGTCGGCGGCCTGGCGGAGCGGATCGCCGAGGAGCTGGCCGCCGCCGGCAGCCGACGACGGCATCCTGGCGGAGATGCTGGCGGAGCGGGACGGCACGGCTACGGAAACTCAGGAAGGAAGGCAGGAGAGCTCTCATGGATGATCGTTCGAAGCTGGTCAAATCGCTCTCCGCGGACGACCTCCGGCGGCTGATGGAGCGGCTGAAGAAGGGGCAGGGGAGCGCCGGGCGCATCGGCCGCGCGCCCCGCGACGGCGCCCCTCTGCCGCTCTCCTTCTCGCAGGAGCGCCTCTGGTTCCTCGACCGGCTGGGGGCGGGCGCCTCGGCCTACAACGTGCCGGCCGCCGTGCGCCTCGCCGGCGCCCTCGACCCGTCGGCCCTGCAGCGCACGTTCGCGGAGGTGGCCCGCCGCCACGAGGCGCTGCGCACCACCTTCGGCGAGCGCGACGGCGTGCCGTTCCAGGTGATCGCGGCGGAGCTCGGCGTGCCGCTGCCGGTCGCCGACCTCTCCGCCCTGCCCGCCGAAGCGAGCGAGCGCGAGACGCTGCGGCTCGCCACCGAGGAGGCGGGGCGGCCGTTCGACCTCGCCCGCGGCCCCCTGTTCCGCACCCTCCTCTTCCGCCTCGGGGCGGCCGAGCACGTGCTCACCGTGACGCTCCACCACATCGTCTCCGACGGCTGGTCGACCGGCGTGCTGGTGCGCGAGATGGCGGCGCTCTACGACGCCTTCGCCGCCGGCCGGCCGTCGCCGCTGCCCGAGCTCCCCATCCAGTACGCCGACTACGCGGTCTGGCAGCGCCAGCGCCTGCAGGGGGAGGCCCTGGAGAAGGAGCTCGCCTTCTGGCGCGAGCGGCTGACCGGCGTCCCGCCGCTCGAGCTGCCGACCGACCGGCCGCGGCCGGCCCAGGCGAGCTTCCGCGGCGGCCACCGCGCGGTCGAGCTCGCCGCCGATGCCCTGAGCGGCCTCAACGCGCTCTGCCGCGAGAGCGAGGGGACGACGCTCTACATGGTCCTGCTCGCGGGCTTCGAGACCCTGCTCCTGCGCTACAGCGGCCAGGACGACTTCGCCGTCGGCGCGCCGGTCGCCAACCGCGGCCGCAGCGAGACCGAGGGGCTGATCGGCTTCTTCGTCAACACCCTGGCCCTGCGCGCCACCCTCGCCGGCGACCTCACCTTCCGCGGCCTGCTGCGGCGGGTCAAGGAGACGACGCTGGCCGCCTTCGCGCACGAGGACATGCCGTTCGACAAGCTGGTCGAGGAGCTGCAGCCGGACCGCGAGCCGGGGCGCAACCCGCTGTTCCAGGTGATCACCACGCTGCAGAACCAGCCGCGGACGGAGCTGGCCATGGGCGGCCTGGAGCTGGAGGGGCTGGGGGTCGAGACCGGCACCGCGAAGGTCGACCTCACCGTCGCCTGGGCCGAAGCCGACGGCCGGCTGTACGGCAGCCTGGAGTACAGCTCCGCGCTGTTCGACGGCGCCACCGCCGAGCGGCTGGCGCGCCACTTCGCGACCCTGCTCGGCGGCGCCGTCGCCGACCCCGACCGCACCCTCTGGGAGCTCCCCCTGCTCGACGCCGCCGAGCGCCGGCAGACGCTGGTCGACTGGAACCGCACCGCCGCCCCCTTCCCGCGCGAGGCGGCGATCCACGAGCTGTTCGCGGCCCAGGCGGCGCGCCACCCCGGCGCCGTCGCCGTCGAGTTCGGCGACCAGCGCCTGACCTACGGCGAGCTCGACGCGCGGGCCAACCGGCTCGCCCACCGCCTGCGGCGCCTGGGCGTCGGCCCCGAGGCGCTGGTCGTCCTCTCGATCCCCCGCTCGCTGGAGATGATCGAGGGGATGGTCGGCATCCTCAAGGCCGGCGGCGCCTACCTGCCGCTCGACCCCACCCTGCCGCGGGAGCGGCTGGCCTTCCTGGTCGAGGAGTCGCGGCCGGCGGCGGTGGTCACCCTGGAGGCCCATCTCGACGCCCTGCCCGACTTCGGCGAGCGCGCGGTCTGCCTCGACCGCGACCGCGCCGGCCTGGCGGCCGAGCCGGCGGACGAGCCGCGGAGCGGCGTCACCGCCGACAACCTGGTCTACGTGCTCTACACCTCGGGCTCGACCGGCCGCCCGAAGGCGGTGGCGGTCCCCCACCGCGGCCTGGTGCGGCTGGTGGTGGGCGCCGACTACGCCCGCCTCGACGCCGGCGAGACCTTCTTCCAGTTCGCGCCGCTCTCCTTCGACCCCTCGACGCTGGAGATCTTCGGCGCCCTGGCCAACGGCGGCCGGCTGGCGGTGGCGCCGGCCGGCCCGTTCTCGCTGGCCGAGCTCGGCCGCATCATCCGCCGCCACGGGGTGACCACCCTCTGGCTGACCTCGGGGCTCTTCCACCAGATGATCGAGGAGGGGCTCGACGACCTCCGCGGCGTGCGCCAGCTCCTCTCCGGCGGCGACGTGCTGTCGCCGGCGCACATCCGGCGCGCCCTCGAGGCGCTGCCGGAGGTCGAGATCATCGACGGCTACGGCCCCACCGAGAACTCCTGCTTCACCACCTGCTACCGGGTGGACCGCGACGACCCGCCGGCCGCCTACGTGCCGATCGGCAAGCCGATGGCCAACACCACGGTCTACATCCTCGACCGCGAGCTGCGGCCGGTGCCGGTCGGCGTCCCCGGCGAGCTGTTCACCGGCGGCGAGGGGCTCGCCCGCGGCTACCGCGGCCGGCCGGAGCTGACCGCCGAGCGGTTCGTGCCCAGCCCGCTGGCCGGCGAGGTCGATCCCCCCGGCGCCCGCCTCTACCGCACCGGCGACCTCTCGCGCTGGCGGCCGGACGGCAACGTCGAGTTCCTCGGCCGCATGGACAGCCAGGTCAAGATCCGCGGCTACCGCATCGAGCCGGGCGAGGTGGAGGCGGTGCTCGCCGGGCACCCGGCGCTCGCCGAGTGCGCCGTGGTGGTGCGGCGGGAAGACAACGGCGAGCGGCGCCTGGTCGCCTGCTACGTCGCCGCCGCGCCGGTGACCCCGGCGGAGCTCAAGGAGCACCTGGGGCTCACGCTGCCGGCCTACATGGTGCCGTCGGCCTTCCTGGAGCTGCCGGCGCTGCCGCTGACGGTCAGCGGCAAGGTGGACCGCCGCGCCCTGTCGCGCCTGGAGGCGCCGGCCGGCGACGGCCCGAGCGAGACCTACGCCGAGCCCGAGACGCCGGTCGAGCGGCAGATCGCCGCCATCTGGCGGGACCTGCTCAAGCACGAGCGGATCGGCCTCCACGACAGCTTCTTCGACCTCGGCGGCCACTCCCTGCTCGCCACCCGCGTGCTGTCGCGGCTGCGCGAGACGCTGAACGCCGACCTCTCGCTGGCGGTGGTGTTCGAGCGGCCGACCCTCGCCGGGCTCGCCGCCGCCGTCGAGGAGGCGCTCGGCACGCCGGCCGGCGCCGCCCTCGGCGGCCCGGGCACCGAGGCGCCGCCGGCCGGTCCCGACCTGCCGCTCTCCTTCTCCCAGGAGCGGCTCTGGTTCCTCGAGCAGCTCCAGCCCGGCACCTCCGCCTACAACGTCGCCACCCCCGTGCGCCTGCGCGGGGCGGTCGACCCCGGCGCCCTCGCCGGCGCCCTGCGCGAGGTGATCCGCCGCCACCAGGTGCTGCGCGTCACCTTCGGCGAGCGCGAGGGGCAGCCGGTGCAGTGGGTCTCGCCGTCGACCGCCATCCCGCTGCCGGTGGTGGATCTCTCGGCGCTGCCGGCGGCGCGGCGGGAGGCCGAGGGCGCGCGGGTGACCGCGCTGGAGGCCCAGCTGCCGTTCGACCTCGCGCGCGGCCCGATCGTCCGCGCCCTGCTGACCCGGCTCGAGCCGGCGGACCAGGTGCTCGTCCTCACCCTGCATCACATCACCTCCGACGGCTGGTCGATGGGGATCCTGGTCCAGGAGCTGCTCGCCCTCTACCAGGCGGCGCTCGCCGGGCTCCCCTCGCCGCTCCCCGAGCTCCCCCGGCAGTACTTCGACTTCGCCCGCTGGCAGCGCCACTGGCTGCGCGGCGAGACCCTGGAGCGGCTGCTCGCCTACTGGCGGCAGGCGCTCGCCGGCGCGCCGGAGGTCCTGGAGCTCCCCGCCGACCGGCCGCGGCCGCCGGTGCGCAGCTTCCACGGCCACCTGTTCCGCTTCGCCTTCGACGAGGCGGTGACGCGCGGCCTCAAGACGATCGCCCGCGACACCGGGACGACGCTGTTCATGACCCTGCTCGCCGGCCTCGACGTCCTGCTCGCCCGCTACAGCCGGCAGGCGGACATCGCGGTCGGCTCGCCGATCGCCAACCGCACCCGCGGCGAGTACGAGGGGCTGATCGGCTTCTTCGTCAACACCCTGGTGCTGCGCGTGCAGGCCGAGGGGAGCCTCGGCTTCCACGAGCTGCTGGGCCAGGTGCGCCGGGTGACGCTCGGCGCCTACGAGCACCAGGACCTCCCTTTCGAGCGGATCGTCGAGGAGCTGCGGCCGGAGCGCAGCCTCTCCCACTCGCCGCTGTTCCAGGTGGTCCTGGCGCTGCAGAACAACGAGGCGCCGGCGTTCGCCCTCCCCGGCCTGACCGCCGAGCTGCTGCCGGTCGGCGTCGCCATCGCCAAGTTCGACCTCACCCTCTTCCTGAGCGAGGACCAGCAGGGGGGGCTCGCCGGCGTGGCCGAGTACGCCGCCGACCTGTTCGAGGAGCCGACGGTGGCGCGCCTCAGCCAGCACCTGGGGAACCTGCTGGCGGCGGCCGCCGCCGCGCCGCGGACCCCGCTGGCGGAGCTGCCGCTGCTCGCCGCCGCCGAGAGCCGCCAGATCCTGCTCGACAGCGCCGGCGAGCCCCTGCCGGCGCCCGCCGGCGGCGATGACCTCCTGCACCGCGCCTTCGAGCTCCAGGCGGCGCGCACCCCCGGCGCCGAGGCGCTGGTCTGGGGGGAGCAGCGGTGGACCTACGGCGAGCTCAACGCCCGCGCCAACCGGCTGGCCCACCGCCTGCGCGCCCTGGGCGTCGGCCCCGAGTCGCTGGTCGCCGTGCTGATGCAGCGCACCGCCGACCTGGTGACCGCCCTGTTCGCCGTGCTCAAGGCCGGCGGCGCCTACGTGCCGCTCGATCCCAACTACCCCGAGGAGCGGATCGCCTTCGCCCTCGAGGACACCGGGGCGGCGGTGGCGATCGCCGACGAGACGCTGGCCGGCCGGCTCGGCCGGCTGCCGCGGAGCGCCGGAGCGCCTGCTGACCCTGCCGGCGGACTGGGCGGACACCCGGGCCGAGGACGAGGGGAACCTCGCCGTCCCCCTCGACCCGGAGAACCTCGCCTACGTCATCTACACCTCCGGCTCCACCGGCCGCCCCAAGGGGGTCGCCATCCGCCACGCCGCGGCCGCCGCGCTGGTCCCCTGGTCGCGGACGGTGTTCCGCGACGAGGACCTCGCCGGCGTGCTCGCCTCGACCTCGATCTGCTTCGACATGTCGGTCTTCGAGCTGTTCGTGACGCTGGCGCGCGGCGGCCGCATCCTGCTCGCCGCCGACGCCCTGGAGCTGCCGCGGCTGCCGGCCGCCGGCGAGGTCACCCTCGTCGACACCGTGCCGACGGCGATCGCCGAGCTGGTGCGCGGCGGCGGGGTGCCGCGCTCGGTCCGCGTCGTCAACCTCGGCGGCGAGCCGCTCAAGCGCGCGCTGACCGACGCCGTCTACTCTCTCGGCCACGTCCGCGAGGTGATCAACCTCTACGGCCCCTCCGAGGACACCACCTTCTCCACCTGGGCGGTGATCGACCGCGGCTCGGCGGCGCCGCCGAGCATCGGCCGCCCGCTCTCCGGCTCCTGGCTCTACATCCTCGACCCGGCGCTGCGGCCGGTCCCGCCCGGGGTGCCCGGCGAGGTCTACATCGGCGGCGCCGGGCTCTCCCGCGGCTACCTCAACCGGCCGGAGCTGACCGCCGAGAAGTTCGTGCCGGACCCGTTCGCCATCGCCGCTCCGGGGGGCCGCCTCTACCGCACCGGCGACCTCGCCCGCTACCGCCCGGACCGCGAGATCGACTTCCTCGGCCGTCTCGACCACCAGATCAAGGTGCGCGGCTTCCGCGTCGAGCTCGGGGAGGTCGAGGCGGCCCTGCTGCGCCATCCGGCGGTGCGCGACGCGGTGGTGACCGCGCGCGGCGACGGCGCCGACCGCGCCCTGGTCGCCTACGTGGTGGCGGACCACGAGCCCGAGCCGCCGCTGCGCGCCTGGATGCGCGAGATCCTCCCCGAGCCGATGGTCCCCGCGGCGTTCGTGCGCCTGGCGGCGCTGCCGCTGACGCCGAACGGCAAGATCGACCGCAAGGCGCTGCCGGCGCCCGAGGCGGTGGCGGGCGCCGAGCCGGAGGGGCTCGTCGCGCCGCGCACGCCGCTGGAGGAGGCGCTCGCCGCGATCTGGCGCGAGGTGCTGAACCTCCCCCAGGTCGGGGTCCACGACGACTTCTTCGAGCTCGGCGGCCACTCGCTGCTCGCCACCCGCGTCGCCGCCCGCGTCCGCCTGGAGCTCGGCGCCAACCTCTCGGTGCGCCAGATGTTCGAGGCCTCCACCCTCGAGACGCTGGCCAGGGCGGTGGAGGAGGCGGGGGGCTCGGCATCTTCCACCCCGGCCTCCAGGCCCGCCGGCGTGACCCGCCGGCCGGCGGACGGCCGCGACCTGCCGCTCTCGTTCCCGCAGGAGCGCCTCTGGTTTCTCGACCGCCTCGAGCCCGGCGCGGCGCAGTACAACATCGCGGTCACCGTGCGGCTCACCGGCGACCTGCGGGTCGGCGCGCTCGCCGCCACCTTCAACGAGGTGCTGCGCCGGCACGAGGCGCTGCGCACCGCCTTCGTCACCGTCGAGGGGGCGCCCCGGCAGCGGGTGCTGCCGTTCACCGAGCAGGCCGTGCCGCTGATCGACGTCTCGGGCCTGCCGCGAGCCGCTGCGCGACCACGAGGCCGGGCGCGTCGCGCAGCAGTACGCCGACTGGCACTTCGACCTGACGCGGGGGCCGATGCTGGTGACCGCCCTGCTGCGCGTCGAGCCCGGCCTCCACCTCTGCGCCGCGGTGTTCCACCACATCGCCTCCGACGGCTGGTCGATCGGCATCTTCTTCCAGGAGGTCGCGGCCCTCTACCCCGCCCTCCTGGCCGGGCTCCCCTCGCCGCTGGCCGAGCTGCCGATCCAGTACCCGGACTACGCGCTCTGGCAGCGGCGGGCGATCGCCGAGACCCTGGAGCGCGAGGTCGGCTACTGGATGGAGGGGCTGGGCGGCGAGATCGCGCCGCTCGAGCTGCCGACCGACCGGCCGCGCCCCGCCGTCCAGCGCTACCGCGGCGGCAGCCGGATGCTGCGCCTGCCGCCGGCGACCGCGGCGCGGCTCAACGCGCTCTCCCGCCGCGAGGGCGCCACCCTGTTCATGACCCTGCTCGCCGCCGCCAAGGTGCTGCTGCACCGCCAGAGCGGCCAGGACGACATCCTCGTCGGCGCGCCGATCGCCGGCCGCCGCATGGTCGAGACCGAGGGGCTGATCGGCTTCTTCCTCAACACCCTGGTGCTGCGCACCGACCTCGCCGGCAACCCGTCCTTCCGCGACCTGCTGGCACGGGTGCGCAACGTCACCCTCGGCGCCTACACCCACCAGGACGTCCCCTTCGAGGCCCTGCTGGCGCGCCTGCCGCAGCAGCGCGACCCCTCGCGGACGCCGCTGTTCCAGGTGATGTTCAACATGCTGAACATGCCCGGCGGCGAGGCGATCCAACTGCCCGGGCTGACCCTCGAGCCGTTCGCGGTCCCCGAGCTCCCCTCGAAGTTCGACCTCACCTTCTACGTCACCGAGGAGGCGGACTCCGGGATCCTCTTCCACCTGCTCTACAACGCCGACCTCTTCGCCGAGCCGCGGATGGAGGAGCTGCTCGCCCAGCTCGGCTTCCTGCTCGAGCAGGCCGCCGACGCCCCCGAGACGCCGATCGAGTCCCTGTCGCTGGTCACCCCCCAGGCGCGGGCCGCGCTGCCCGATCCGGCGGCGCCGCTCGACGACGCCTGGGTGGGCGCGATCCACGACCTCTTCTCGGCGCGGGCGCGCACCGCCCCCGAGCGGACGGCGATCGCCGACCGCGACGGCGCCTGGAGCTACGGCGAGCTCGAGACGGCGGCCAACCGCCTCGCCCACCGGCTGCTGGCCGGCGGCGTGGAGAAGGGGGAGCGGGTGGCGATCTGGGCCTACCGCGGCGCGCCGATCGCGGCGGCGGTGCTGGCGGCGCTCAAGACCGGCGCGGCCTTCACCATGCTCGATCCGGCCTACCCGCCGGCGCGGCTGGTCGAGATCCTGCGCGTCGCCGCGCCGCGCGCCCTGGTCCGGCTGGAGGCGGCCGGACCGCTGCCGGACGCGGTGGAGGCCTGGACCATCGAGGCCGGCTGCGCGCGGCTCGACCTGCCGCGCGGCGGCGCCGCCGCCGTGCTGGCGAGCCTCGCGGGCGCCCCCGACGAGCCGCCGGCGGTCACCGTCGGGCCGGACGACGTGGCGGTGATCGGCTTCACCTCCGGCTCGACCGGCACGCCGAAGGGGATCGCCGGCCGCCACGGCCCGCTGACCCACTTCCTCCCCTGGCAGGTCGAGCGCTTCGGCCTGACCGCCGAGGACCGCTTCAGCCTGCTCTCCGGGCTGGCGCACGATCCGCTGCAGCGCGACCTGTTCACGCCGCTCTACCTGGGCGCCACGATCGTCGTCCCCGATCCCGGGGACGTCGGGGTCTCCGGCCGCCTCGCCGCCTGGATGGCGCGCGAGGGGGTGACGGTCTCCCACCTGACGCCGGCGATGGCGCAGCTCCTCACCGAGCGCCCCAGCCACGGCGCCGCCGTCGAGGCGCCCAGCCTGCGCCTCGTCCTGCTGGTGGGCGACGCGCTCACCCGGCTCGACGTGGCGCGCATCCGCCGCCTGGCGCCGGGGGTGACCTGCGTCAACCTCTACGGCTCGACCGAGACCCAGCGCGCCGTCGCCTACCACGTCGTCGAGGAGGCCGGCGACGACGCCCGGCAGGTGCTGCCGCTCGGCGCCGGCATGCGCGACGTGCAACTGCTGGTGATCAACCGTGCCGGGCGGCTCGCCGGCGTCGGCGAGGTCGGCGAGATCGCGGTGCGCAGCCCCCACCTCGCCCAAGGCTACCTGGGCGACGAGGCGCTGACCGCCGACAAGTTCCGGCTCAACCCGTTCACCGGCCAGGCCGGCGACCGCGTCTACCGCACCGGCGACCTCGGCCGCTACCTGCCGGACGGCGAGGTGACCTTCGCCGGCCGCGCCGACCTGCAGGTGAAGATCCGCGGCTTCCGCATCGAGCCGGCGGAGATCGAGGCGCGGCTGGCCGCCCTGCCCGGCGTCCGCGAGGCGGTGGTGGTGGCGCGCGAGGACCGCGGCGAGAAGCGGCTGGTGGCCTACGTCGTCGCCGAGGGGGCAGGCGGTCTCGCCGGCACTCCTGCGCCAGGCCCTGCGCGACCGCCTGCCCGCCTACATGGTGCCGTCGGCGTTCGTGATGCTCGAACGGCTGCCGATCACGCCCAACGGCAAGGTGGACCGGCGGGCCCTCCCCGCCCCGGTCGAGGAGGCGGCGGAGGCGCGCGGCTACGCGCCGCCGGCGAGCGTGGTGGAGGAGCAGATCGCCGCCGTCTGGCGCGAGGTGCTGGGGCTCGAGAAGGTCGGCGTCGAGGACAACTTCTTCGACGTCGGCGGCCACTCGCTGCTGCTGGTGCGCCTGCACAGCCGGCTCCAGGAGGTCCTCGGCCGCGAGATCTCCCTGATGGAGCTGTTCAGCCATCCGAACATCCGCTCCCAGGCCGATCATCTGGGCGGGCGCGTCCAGGCGGCGAAGCCGGCGCGCCAGCCGGCGCCGCAGCCGGAAGCGGACGGCGAGCCGGCGGCGGGCGGCGGGGTCGCCATCGTCGGCCTCGCCGGCCGGTTCCCCCAGGCCAAGGACCTCGAGGCGTTCTGGAGCAACCTGCGCGAGGGGGTGGAGGCGATCTCCTTCTTCTCCGACGAGGAGGTCGCGGGCGACATCCATCCGGACCTGCTCGCCCATCCCAGGCTGGTGAAGGCGCGGGGCGTGCTCGCGGACGAGGCGATGTTCGACGCCGATTTCTTCGACATCTCCCCGCGCCAGGCGGAGCTGATGGACCCCCAGCTCCGGCACTTCCTCGAGTGCTCCTGGGAGGCCCTGGAGAACGCCGGCTACGACCCCTCCCGCTTCCCCGGCCAGATCGGCGTCTACGGCGGCGTGACGCTGTCGACCTACTTCCTGCGCAATCTGATCGGCAACAGCCAGCTGCTCCAGCAGGTCGGCGCCTACCAGATGGCGATCGCCACCGACCGCGACTTCCTGACCACCCAGGTCTCCTACAAGCTCAATCTCCGGGGGCCGAGCGTCAACGTGCAGACCGCCTGCTCGACCTCCCTGGTGGCCACCCACATGGCGGCCCTGTCGCTGCTCGCCGGCGAGTGCGACATGGCGCTGGCCGGCGGCGTGTCGATCAAGGTGCCGCAGGTCACCGGCTACCTCTACGAAGAGGGGGGCCTCGACTCCTCGGACGGCCACTGCCGCTCCTTCGACGCGCGGGCGGACGGCTCGGTCTACGGCGCCGGCGTCGGGGTCGTCGTCCTCAAGCGCCTGGAGGACGCCGTGGCCGACGGCGACACCATCCACGCGGTGATCCTGGGCTCGGCGATCAACAACGACGGCTCCGCCAAGGTCGGCTACACGGCGCCCAGCATCGAGGGGCAGAGCCGGGCGATCGCCGAGGCGCAGGCCACCGCCGGCATCGCGCCCGAGACGATCGGCTACGTGGAGTGCCACGGCAGCGCCACGGCGCTGGGCGATCCCATCGAGGTGGCGGCGCTGACCCGCGCCTTCGCCACCCCCGAGCGGGGCTTCTGCCCGATCGGATCGGTCAAGTCGAGCATCGGCCACCTCGGCGCCGCGGCGGGCGTCGCCGGCCTGATCAAGACGGTCCTCGCGCTGGAGCACGGGCAGATCCCCCCCAGCCTCCACTTCGAGACGCCGAACCCGCGGATCGACTTCGCGTCGAGCCCGTTCTACGTCAACACCAGGCTGGCCGAGTGGCCCGCCAACGGCACCCCCCGGCGAGCGGGGGTGAGCTCCTTCGGCCTCGGCGGCACCAACGCCCACGCGATCCTCGAGCAGGCGCCGCCCCCGGCGCCCACGGACCCGGGGCGCCCCTGGCAGCTCCTCGTCCTCACCGCCCGCACCGAGACCGCGCTCGAAGCCATGACCGACAACCTGGCCGGTTGGCTCGAGCGCCACCCGGAGGCGGACCTCGCCGACGTCGCCTACACCCTGCAGGTGGGGCGGCAGGCGTTCGCCTGGCGGCGCACCCTGGTCTGCCGCGACGCCGGGGAGGCCCGGCGGGCGCTCGCCGAGCGCGATCCGCGCGCCCTGCGGACGGCCTGGACCGAGGCCGGCGGCCGCGCTCCCGTGGGCTTCCTCCTGCCCGGGGTAGGCGACCACTACCCGGGCATGGCGCGCGGCCTCTACGAGAGCGAGCCGGTGTTCCGCCAGGAGCTGGACCGCTGCCTCCGGATCCTCGAGGAGCATCTGGGCCAGGACCTGCGGGAAGCCTCATCCTTCGCCGGCGGCGACCGCGCGGAGACCGGCGGTCTCGACCTCCGCCGCATGCTGGGCCGGGCCGGCCAGGATGACGGCGACGGCGAGAGCGAGGCCGCCCGGCGGCTGAGCCGGACGCTCTTCGCCCAGCCCGCCGTCTTCGCCGTCGAGTACGCCCTGGCGCGCCTCTGGGAGTCCTGGGGGGTGCGGCCCGACGCGCTGCTCGGCTACAGCCTGGGCGAGTACACGGCCGCCTGCCTGGCCGGGGTCTTCTCCCTCGAGGACGCCCTGAAGCTGGTCGCCGAGCGGGCGCGCTGGATCGAGGAGCTGCCGGCCGGCGACATGCTGGCGATCCCGCTCCCCGAGGCGGCGGTGCGTCCGCTGCTCACCGGCGGCCTCTGTCTCGCGGCCACCAACGGGCCGCACCTCTCGGTCGTCTCCGGCCCGGCGGAGCAGGTCGCCGCCCTCGCCGAGACGGCTCGCCGCCGAGGGGATCGTCTGCCGGCGCCTGCCGACGACCCACGCCTTCCACTCGACGATGATGGCGCCGCTCGCCGACCGGCTGACCGCGCTGGCGCGGACGATCCCGCTCGCCCCCCCGCGCGTCCCCTGCCTCTCCAACGTGACCGGCACCTGGCTCACTCCCGAGGAGGCGACCGACCCCGGCTACTGGGCGCGCCACCTGTGCGGCACGGTCCGCTTCGCGGAGGCGCTGGAGGAGATCTGGCGGCAGCCCTCCCGCGTCCTGCTCGAGGTGGGACCCGGACAGGGGCTCTCCGCGCTGGCCCTCCAGCACCCCACGGCGGCGGACAGGGTGGCGATCCCCTCCCTGCCGCACGCCCACGAGAAGAGCCCGGATGCCGCCTTCCTGCACGAGGCGCTCGGCCGCCTCTGGCTCGCCGGGATCGAGGTCGACTGGAGCGGCTTCCACGCCGGCGAGCGCCGCCGCCGGCTGCCGCTGCCGACCTACCCCTTCGAGCGCCGCCGCTTCTGGGTGGAGCGGAGCCATGACTATCTCTCCCCCGCCGTGGAGAACACCGACCTCCCGGTCTCCTGGCTGCGCACCCCCGCCTGGCGGCGCGCGCCCCTCCCGGCCGTCCCGCTCGCCGGCGGCGGCGGCGACCCGCGCTGCTGCTCGCCCCCGCGGGCAGCCCCGCGGCAGGGCTCGCCGAACGGATCGCCGAGCGGCTGGCGACGCCGGCAGGCCCGGCATCGTCCACTCTCGGCGGCCTCGCGGACCTGACCGGACGGCGCCCTCGCGGCCGCGGTCCAGAGCCTCGGCCTCGCGCGCCGGCGGCGGGATCGTCTTCCTCTCCCACGGCCTGCACGAGCTGTCCGGCGGCGATCTCCTGCCCGCGCAGGCGGCCCTGCTCGCCGCCGCCCGCCGGATCGCCGGCGAGCACGGCCTCGCCTGCCGCGCCGTCGACCTGCCGCCGGTCCTCGAGGCTCGCGGAGCGCTGGACGGACCGGCTGCTGGCCGAGATCGCGCAGCGGCACTGAGGAGATCGTCGCCTACACGCCGCGCGGCCAGCGCTGGGCGCGCGCGCTGGAGCGGGCGCGCGCCGCGGGGCCCGGGCTCGAGCTCTCCGCGGGCGGCTTCTGCTTCCTGCTGGCGCGTTCCGGCGAGGACACCGGCGAGGACGACCTGGAGACCGCCGCCGAGCGCTGGCTGGCCGGCGCCGGCGTCGAGGCGCGGCGGATCGAGAGCGGCGCGGAGATCCCGGCGGCGAGCCCCGCCCCTCTCGGGGTGATCGTGGTGGCCGGCGGTGGCGCCGAGACCCTGGAGGGCACCGAACGGCGGCTCCTCGCCGCGCGGGATCTCGCGGGCGGCGCGCTTCCGCCTCGTGCTCGCCACCACGGCCGGCCGGCAGCGGATCGAGCCCGCGGCCGCGGCGGCCTACGCCGGTCTCTTCGCGCTGCGCGAGCTCCAGGAGACGGATCTGCCCTGGCGGACCGTGACCTTCGAGGGGCGCGTGCCGCCGGCCGACGCGGCCGCCGAGGCCCTGCGGATGGCGGTGGCCCTCGGCGACCCGCAGGTGATCGTCGCGGCCCCTCCCGAGCAGCCGAGGGATCATCCCGGCCCGGGCTCCCCCCGCCCCTCTCGGCACGCGTCCGCGGCACCTCCAGCGGCCGCACGTGGCGCCGCGCGACGAGCACGAGGCGACGATCGCCGGCTACATGGAAAGCCTGCTCGGCATCCCGGACCTGAGCGTGCACGACAGCTTCTTCGAGCTCGGCGGCCATTCGCTGCTCGGCACCCGGCTGCTGTCGCGGGTGCGCGACGAGCTGGGGATCGAGCTGCCGATCTCCGCCCTGTTCGAGTCCCCCACCGTGGCCGGCTTCGCGCGGCGGATCTCCGGCCGGGCGGCGGCCGGGAGGGCGGCGGAGAAGGCGGAAGAGGAGGGACGGAGCTCGCGCCGGTGCCGCGCGGCGGCGCCCTCCCCCTCTCCTTCGCCCAGGAGCGCATCTGGTTCCTCGATCAGCTCCAGCCCGGCAGCGCGGCCTACAACATCCCGGTGGCGTTCCGTTTCACCGGCCCCCTCGACCCGGCCGCGGTCGGCAGCGGCGCTCTCCGAGGTGGTCCGCCGGCACGAGGCCCTGCGCACCACCTTCGCCGCCCTCGACGGCTCCCCGGCGCAGATCGTCGCCGCGCCCACCCCCCTGCGCCTCCCCCGGGTGGACCTGACCGCGCTGCCGGCGGCCGGCCGCGAGGCCGAGGCCCGCCGGCTGGCCGGCGAGGAGGCCCGCCGGCCGTTCGACCTCGCCACCGGGCCCCTGCTGCGGGCGGCGATGATCGACCTCGGCGACCGCGACCGCCTGCTGCTGGTCAACATGCACCACATCGTCTCCGACGGCTGGTCGCTCGGGATCTTCATCAGCGAGGTCGCGGCCCTCTACGGCGCCTTCGCCGCCGGCCGCCCCTCCCCGCTGCCGGAGCTGCCGGTCCAGTATGCCGACTTCGCGGTCTGGCAGCGGCGCCGGCTCTCCGGCCCGGTCCTCGAGCGGCATCTGGACTACTGGCGGCAGCGCCTGGGCGGCGAGACGCCCGTGCTCGCGCTGCCGGCGGACCGGCCGCGGCCGGCCGCCGAGACCTTCGCCGGCGGCCGCCGCTGGCTGCACCTCGACCTGGACCTCACCCGGCGGCTCAATGCCCTGGGGCGCGAGCGGAGCGCGACGCTGTTCATGGTGGTGCTCGCCGCCTTCGACGTGCTGCTCCACCGCTACACCGGCCAGGAGGATCTGGCCGTCGGCACGCCGATCGCCGGCCGCACCCGCGCCGAGGTCGAGGGCTGATCGGCATGTTCGTCAACACCCTGGTGCTGCGGTGCGATCTGGCGGGCGATCCGGCCTTCACGGAGCTGCTGGCGCGGGTGCGCGAGACCGCCGTGGGCGCCTACGCCCACCAGGAGCTGCCGTTCGAGAAGCTGGTGGAGGAGCTGCGGCCGGAGCGGAGCCTGGGGCACTCGCCGCTGTTCCAGGTCCTCTTCATCCTGCAGAACGCCCCGCCGGCGCCGATCGCCGGGGGCGGCGACCTCGAGATCCGGCCGCTGTCCGACGTCTACCACGGGGTGTCGCGCTTCGACCTCACGCTGTCGCTCACCGAGATCGCCACCGGGATCGGGGGGTACCTCGAGTACAAGACCGACCTGATCGACGCCGCCACCGCCGAGCGCTGGATCGGCCATCTCGGCAACCTGCTGGCGGCCGCGGCCGCCGCGCCGGAGGAGCGGATCTCCGCGCTGCCGCTGCTCGCCGCAGCCGAGCGGGACCAGCTCCTGGTGGCCTGGAACGACACCGCCCTGGAGGTCCCGGCGGCGCCGGTCCACCGCCTCTTCGAGGCCCAGGCGGAGCGCACGCCCGACGCCGTCGCGGCCCGCTTCGCGGGCGCCGCCCTGACCTACGGCGAGCTGAACGCCCGCGCCAACCGGCTGGCGCGCCGCCTGCGCGGCCGCGGGGGTGGGCCCCGAGGTCCTGGTGGGGATCGGGCTCGAGCGGTCGCTCGACCTGCCGGTCGCCGTGCTGGCCGTCCTCAAGGCGGGCGGCGCCTACCTGCCGCTCGATCCCGACTACCCGCGCCGAGCGCCTGGAGCTGATGCTGCGGGACAGCGGCGCGCGGGTGCTGCTCGCCGGCGACCGCCTCGCCGCGGCCCTGCCGCGGATCGACCTCCCCACGGAGCCTGGAGCGGCCGGCGACGGCGCCAACCTCGACGCGGACGCGCGACGCCGGCGCCGACAACCTGGCCTACGTGATCTACACCTCCGGCTCGACCGGCCGGCCCAAGGGGGTGCAGGTGACCCGGCGCGCGCTCGCCAACTTCCTGGCCGCGATGCGCCGCGCGCCGGGGCTGGAGGCGGCCGACACGCTGCTGGCGGTGACCTCGCTCTCCTTCGACATCGCGGTCCTCGAGCTGCTGCTCCCGCTCCTCGCCGGCGCCCGCATCGAGATCGCGTCGGCCGCAGAGGCCGCCGACGGCGCCCGGCTCCTGGCGCGGCTCGCGGGATTCAGGGGCGACGGTCGTGCAGGCGACCCCTTCGACCTGGCGCATGCTGCTCGACGCGGGCTGGGAGGAGTCGGACCCCCGCCTGCGTCTGGCGCTCACCGGCGGCGAGGCCCTGCACGGCGAGCTGGCGGCGCGGCTGCGCCGGCGCGCCGGCGCGGTCTGGAACGTCTACGGCCCCACCGAGACCACGGTCTGGTCGGCGGCCCTGGCCGTCGAGGAGGACGGCGGCGGCGTCCTGCCGATCGGCCGCCCGATCGCCAACACCCGCATCCACGTCCTCGACCGGCGGCTGCGGCCGGTTCCCGTCGGCGTCCCGGGCGAGATCCTGATCGGCGGCGACGGGGTCGCCCGGGGCTACCTCGGCCGCCCCGAGCTGACGGCCGAGCGTTTCGTGCCCGACCCCTGGAGCCCGCGGGGCGGAGAGGCGCTGTACCGCACCGGCGACCTCGGCCGCTTCCTGCCCGACGGGCGCATCGAGTTCCTGGGCCGCCTGGACTTCCAGGTCAAGGTCCGCGGCCACCGCATCGAGCTGGGGGAGATCGAGGCCATCCTCGCGCTCCATCCGGGGCTGGCGCAGGCCGTGGTGGTGGCGCGGGAGGACGGGGGGGACCGCCGTCTGGTGGCCTACGTCGTGCCGGCCGGCGGCGAGGCCCCCGCGGCCTCAGGAGCTGCGCGCCTTCCTGCGCGGCAAGCTGCCCGAGTACATGGAGCCGTCCGCCTTCGTCACGCTGCCGGTCGCTGCCGCTGACCCCCAACCGCAAGGTGGACCGCAAGGCCCTCCCCGCCCCCGAGGCCGAGCGCCGCGGCCGGCGCCTACGTGGCCCCGCGCAACCCGGCCGAGGAGGTGCTCGCCGGGATCTGGGCCGAGGTGCTGCGGGTGGAGCGCGCCGGCATCGACGACGACTTCTTCGCCCTCGGCGGCCACTCGCTGCTCGCCACCCAGGTGGCGTCGCGCGTGCGGCGGGCCTTCGGCGCGGCGCCGCCCGTGCGCTGGATCTTCGAGCGCCCGACGGTGCGCGGCTTCGCCGCCCGGCTGGCGGCGGGGAGCCAGGGCGCCTTCGAGCCGCCGCCGATCTCCCTCATCCCGCGCGACGGCGACCTGCCGCTCTCCTTCGCCCAGGAGCGGTTCTGGTTCCTCGATCACCTGGAGCCCGGCGGCTACGGCTACAACATCTCGTCCGGCCGCCGAGCTGACCGGCGAGCTCGACATCCCGGCCCTCGCCGCGAGCTTCTCCGAGATCGTCCGCCGCCACGAGGCCCTGCGCACGGTCTTCCCCGCCCGCAACGGCGAGCCCGTCGCAGGTCCTGCGGCCGGCTCGAGGCCATTCGCCGCGGCCGGGTCGACCTGTCGGCCCTGCCGGCGGAGCGCCGGCTCCGTGGAGCGCGACCGCCAGCTCGCGGAGGAGGCCCGCCGGCCGTTCGATCTCGCGGCCGGCCCGCTGCTGCGCAGTCCTCCTCGTGCGGCTGAGCGAGCGCGAGCACGCGCTGGCCGTCGTCGTCCATCACATCGTGGCCGACAACTGGTCGATCGGCAGGCTCGTGCAAGAGGTCGGAGCCCTCTATCCGGCCGCCGCGCGGGGCGAGGCCTCGCCGCTGCCAGAGCTCCCGGTCCAGTACGCCGACTATGCCGCCTGGCAGCGCGGCTGGCTGACCGGCGAGGTGCTCGACCGGCTGCTCGCCGGCTGGCGGGCCCGGCTCGCCGGCGCGCCGGCGGCGCTGGAGATGCCGACCGATCACCCCCGGCCCGCGGTGCAGACGTTCCGCGGCGCCAAGGTCCACTGGGTGCCCGCGGCCGGGCTGACCGGCGCTCTGCACGCCCTGGCCCGCGGCGAGGGGGTCTCCCTGTTCATGGTCCTGCTCGCCGCCTACCAGAGCCTGCTCCATCACTACAGCGGCCAGCCGGAGATCGTGGTGGGCGCGCCGATCGCCGGCCGCAACCGCGAGGAGATCGAGCCGCTGATCGGCGTCTTCATCAATACCCTGGCGCTGCGCGGCGACCTCACCGGCGCCCCCTCGTTCCGGGAGCTGCTGGCGCGGGTCCGCGAGGTCGCGCTGGAGGCCTACGCCCTCCAGGATCTCCCCTTCGAGAAGCTGGTCGAGGAGCTCAAGCCCGACCGCCATCTCGCCCGCACGCCGCTGTTCCAGACCATGATCGTGCTGCAGAACGCGCCGGCCGCCGAGGGCGGGCCGGAGATGCCCGGCCTGAACCTGTCCCCCATGCCGCTGGCGAGCGGCGCCGCCCAGTACGAGCTGACCTTCTGGCTCGGCGAGGGCGCGACGGGGCTCACCGGCTCGCTGGAGTACAACGCCGATCTCTTCGAGCGCGGCACGGCCGAGCGCCTGGTGCGGCACTTCCAGATCCTGCTGGAGGCCGCCGCGGCCGATCCCGCCCGTCCCGTCGAGGATCTCCCCCTCCTCTCGCGCGGCGGAGCTCTGGCAGATCCTGACCTCCTGGAACGATACCGGCGTGGAATGCGGCGGCGCCGCCGGTCCACCATCTGGTCGAGGAGCAGGCGGCGGCGACGCCCGACGCGGTCGCCGTGGCGGCCGGGAGCGCCGAGATCAGCTACCGGGTCCTCGACGAGCGCGCCAACCAGCTCGCCCATCACCTCCGCGGCCTCGGCGTCGGGCCGGAGGTGGCGGTGGGGGTCTGCCTGGAGCGCTACCGCCGAGCTGCCGGTGGCGCTGCTCGCCGTGCTCAAGGCCGGCGGCGCCTACGTCCCGCTCGACCCCTCCTATCCGCGCGAGCGGCTGGCCATCATGCTGGAGGACTCGGCCGCCCCGGTGGTGATCACCCAGGAATCCCTGCGCGACGTCCTGCCGCCGCACCGGGCCTGGGTGGTCTCGCTCGACGGCAACGCGTCGGCCATCGAGCGGGAAAGCCCGGAGCCGCCCGGCGTCGAGGTCGACGCCGCGAACCTCGCCTACGTTCTCTTCACCTCCGGCTCGACCGGCCGGCCCAAGGGCGTGCAGGTGCCGCACGGCGCGCTCGTCAACTTCCTGCTGTCGATGCGCGAGCGCCCCGGGCTCGAGGCCGCCGACGTCCTGCTCGCGGTGACCCCGGTCTCCTTCGATATCGCGGGCCTCGAGCTCTATCTGCCGCTGCTCGCCGGCGCGCGGGTCGTGCTGGCGAGCCGCGAGGAGGCTCAGGACGGCGCCCTGCTCCAGGCCCTGCTCGCCCGCTCCGGCGCCACCGTGATGCAGGCGACCCCGGCCACCTGGCGGCTGCTGGTGGAGGCCGGCTGGCGCGGCGGCCGCCGGCTGAAGGCCCTCTGCGGCGGCGAGGCCCTGCCCGAGGCCCTCGCCGGGCAGCTCGGCGAGCGGGCCGCCGAGGTCTGGAACCTCTACGGCCCCACCGAGACCACCGTCTGGTCGACCGTCCAGCAGGTGCTCGCCGGCCGCCGGCCGACCCTCGGCCGGCCGATCGCCAACACCCAGGTCTACGTCCTCGAGCCCTCGGGGCAGCCGGCCCCCGCCGGCGTGCCCGGCGAGCTGCTGATCGGCGGCGACGGTGTGGCCCGCGGCTACTTCGGCCGGCCGGACCTCACCGCCGAGCGCTTCGTGCCCGACCCCTTCCGGGGCGGACGGCGCCCGCCTCTACCGCACCGGCGACCTCGCCCGCTTCCGCGCCGACGGGGACCTGGAGTTCCTCGGCCGCATCGACTTCCAGGTCAAGGTGCGCGGCTACCGCATCGAGCTCGGCGAGATCGAGGCCGTCCTCGAGCGCCACCCCGCCGTGACCCAGGCCGTGGTGGTGGCGCGGACCGCGCGCGAGGGGGATGCCCGCCTGGTGGCCTACGCGGTGCCGGCGGCGGTCGATCCCCAGGAGCTGCGGGCCTGGGCTCGCGAGCATCTGCCCGACTACATGGTCCCCGCGGTGGTGGTGCCCCTGGACGCCCTGCCCCTCACCCCCAACGGCAAGGTGGACCGCAAGGCCCTGCCGGCTCCCGAGCGGAGCGCGAGCGAGAGCGCTCTACGTCGCCCCCGCCAACGCCACGGAGCAGGCCCTCGCCACGCTCTGGGCCGAGGTCCTCGGCGTCGAGCGGGTCGGCGCGGACGACAACTTCTTCGAGCTGGGCGGCCACTCGATCCTGGCGACGCGGCTGATGTTCCGCATCCGCGAGGGCCTGGGCGTCGAGCTGCCGCTGCGCGCCCTCTTCGAGGCCCCCACCGTCGCCCGGCTCGCCGCCGCCGTGAAGGCGCGCCGGGCCGAGGCGGTGGAGGACTTCGTCGCCCTGCCGCAGATCGAGCCGGACGCCGCCGAGACCGACCGGCCGTTCCCCCTCACCGACGTCCAGGAGGCCTACTGGATCGGCCGCAGCGGCGCCATGGAGCTGGGGGCGGTCTCGACCCACCTCTATCTCGAGATCGATTTCCCCCGGCTGGAGACGGCGCGGCTGAACCAGGCCCTGCGGCGGCTCATCGATCGCCACGGCATGCTGCGGGCGGTGGTGCTCGCGGACGGCCGGCAGCGGATCCTGCCCGAGGTGCCGCCCTACCGGGTGACCGAGCTGGATCTGCGCGGCCTAGCTCCCACGGCCGCCGAGGAGGGTCTGCTCGCGGTCCGCGGCCGCCTGTCGCACCAGGTGCTGCCGAGCGACCGCTGGCCGCTGTTCGAGATCGCGGTCACCCGGCTCGACGAGCGGGCGCGGCTGCACGTCAGCCTCGACCTGCTGATCGGCGACGCCTGGAGCTTCCGCATCCTGGCCCGCGAGCTCGGCGCCTTCTACGAGAACCCCGAGCTGGAGCTGCCGCCGCTCGCGCTCACTTTCCGCGACTACGTGGTCGCCGAGGTGGCGCTGCGCGAGTCCAGGGCCTACCAGCGGGCGCTCGTCTACTGGCGCGAGCGGCTGGCCACGCTGCCGCCGGCGCCCGCCCTGCCGCTCGCCAAGAGCCCTGCGGACGTCGCGGAGCCCCGCTTCGTGCGCCGCACCGGACGCCTCGACCGCGAGGCCTGGGCGCGCCTCAAGGCTCGAGGCTCGCGCGCCGCGCTCACCCCTTCCGGCGTGCTCCTCGCCGCCTTCGCGGAGGTGCTCGCCGCCTGGAGCGAGAGCCCGGACCTGACGATCAACCTGACGCTGTTCAACCGCCTGCCGCTCCACCCGCAGGTGGACGCGATCGTCGGCGACTTCACCTCGCTCACCCTGCTCGCCGTCGAGCGCGCCGCCCGGGCGAGACGTTCGAGCAGCGGGCGCTCCAGGTCCAGGGGCGGCTCTGGGACGACCTCGACCACCGGCTGGTCAGCGGCGTGCGCGTGCTGCGCGAGCTGGCGCGGCTGCGCGGCGGCGCCGGCACCCCGATGCCGGTCGTCTTCACCAGCACGCTGAACCAGGCCGACGACGGCGGGGCGGAGCGGGGAGGAGCCGCCGGCCGAGGCCGGCCGGGCGGTCTACAGCATCTCCCAGACGCCGCAGGTCTGGCTCGACCACCAGGTGTTCGAGAGCCGCGGCGCGCTCACCTGGAGCTGGGACGCCGTCGAGGAGCTGTTCCCCGCCGGCATGCTCGACGACATGTTCGCGGCCTACCAGAAGCTGATCGCGCCGTCTCGCCGACGGGGAGGCCGCCTGGCGGGAGCCGGCGCACGACCTGCTCCCGGCCGGCCAGCTCCGCCTGCTCGCCGAGTACAACGCCACCGCCGGGCCGGTGCCGGCGGGCCTCCTCCACGAGCCGTTCCTGGCAGGCCGCCGCGCGCCGCCCGGACGCCGTGGCGGTGATCACCTCGTCGCGGCGGCTGACCTACGGCGAGCTCGACCGCGCCTCGCTCGCCCTCGCCCACCGCCTGCGGCGACTGGGCGCGCGGCCCAACCGGCTGGTCGGCGTGGTGATGGAGAAGGGGTGGGAGCAGGTGGTGGCGGTGCTCGCCATCCTGCGCGCCGGCGGCGCCTACCTGCCGATCGACGCCCACCTCCCGGCCGAGCGCCTGCGGCTACCTGCTGGAGCGCGGCGAGGCGGCGTCGCCCTCACCCAGGCGCCCTTCGCGGCCGCCCTGGAGTGGCCGGCCGGCGTGGCGAGATCCTGACGGTGGACGACGCCGGCTTCGCCGGTGCCCCGCTCGCGCCGCTGGCGCCGGTCGCAGGGGCCGCAGGACCTCGCCTACGTGATCTTCACCTCCGGCTCGACCGGCCCGCCCAAGGGGGTGATGACCGACCACCGCGGCGCCCTCAACACCTGCGTCGACGTCAACCGGAGCTACGGCGTCGGGCCGGACGACCGGGTGCTGGCGCTCTCGCAGCTCAACTTCGACCTCTCGGTCTACGACATCTTCGGCCTGCTCGCCGCCGGCGGCGCCGTGGTCATCCCCGACGCCGGCACCCAGCGCGACCCGCGCCACTGGGTGGAGCTGGCCCGCCGCGAGCGGGTGACGCTCTGGGACTCGGTGCCCGCCCTGGTGGAGATGCTGGTCGAGTACGGCGCCGGCCGGCCGCCGGCGCCCTCGGCTTCCCGCTGCGCGTGGTGATGATGTCCGGCGACTGGATCCCGCCGCGCCTGCCGGACCGCATCCGCGCCGCGTTCCCGGGCGCCCGGGTGATCAGCATGGGCGGCGCCACCGAGGCCTCGATCTGGTCGATCCACTACCCCATCGGCGAGGTCGGCGCCGACTGGACGAGCATCCCGTACGGCCGGCCGATGCTGAACCAGACCTTCCACGTCCTCGACCGCGACCTGGAGCCGCGCCCGGTGGGGGTGCCGGGGCACCTCTACATCGGCGGCATCGGCCTCGCCCAGGGGTACTGGCGCGACGAGGAGAAGACGCGCGGCCTCCTTCCTCACCCACCCGCGGACCGGCGAGACGGCTCTACCGCACCGGCGACCTCGGCCGCATGCTCCCCGACGGCAACATCGAGTTCCTCGGCCGCGACGACTTCCAGGTCAAGATCCAGGGGCACCGCATCGAGCTCGGCGAGATCGAGGCGGCCCTCACGCGGCACCCCGCGGTGGCGGCGGCGGTGGTCACCGCCCACGGCGACCCGCGCGGCGCCAAGCAGCTCGCCGGCTACGTCGTGCTCCAGCAGCCGGGCGAGGGGGGACCGACGCGCTGCGCCGCGAGGGCGAGCGCGCCTGGGCCGACCTCGCCGGCGGAGCGGAGGCGCCCCCACGCCTGGAGCGGCGCCGCTTCCACCGCCGCCGGTCCCCCTCGACGACCTCGCCGCCGTGCTCGCCGCGCTGATGCGGGTCGACATCCAGGGCTCGCCGTTCCCCAAGCTCCGCTACGGCTCGGCGGGCAACCTCTACCCGGTGCAGGCCTACGTCCACGCCGCGCCCGGGCGGGTGGAGGGGCTCGCCGGCCGGCGCCTACTACTACGATCCCGCCGGCCACGGCCTGGTCCTCCTGGCCGAGGGGGAGCGGATCGACCCTCGCGCTCGCCGCCGCCGACCGCCCCCTTGGAGTCCGGGTTCGCCCTCTTCCTGGTCGCCCGCATGGCCGCCATCGCGCCGCTCTACGGCGAGCTCAGCCGCCGGTTCGTGGCCCTCGAGGCCGGCCTGATGGCCGAGCTGCTGGCCGGCGTGGCGGCGGAGCACGGCCTCGCCCTCCCCGCCGGCCCCGCGGGAGAGGCTGCCGGCGCCCTGCGCGAGGTGCTGGATCTGGAGGAGAGCCACCTGCCGGTCCAGACCCTGCTCCTGGGCTTCCCCGACCCCGAGCGGGAGGCCCCGCCGGCCGAGCCCCTGGCGGCCGGGGCAGCGGCGGCCGGCGGCGCCGGCCTCGCGGTCTGACCGATCCGATCGAGCGGCTGCGGTTCAAGCCCGCCCACCACGGGCTGCGCCCGGACCAGGGGCGCCCGCGGATCGAGCTGCCGAAGCCGCAGCTGAGCCCGGAGCGGATCGAGGCCCTGTACGTCGCCCGCCGCAGCTACCGGAGGTTCCCGGGCTGGGAGGCCGTCCCCCTGGCCGGCCTCGGCGCCCTGCTGGCGGCGTTGCCGCGGCAGGAAGACGGCGCTCGACGCTCTATCTCTATGTCAAGCCCGGCCGGATCGAGGGGATCCCGGGCGGCACCTACGCCTTGGAGCCCGAGGCGCACCGGCTGGCGCTGCTGGCGAACGGGCGCCACGCTCACCGCCTCGCTCTACGATCCGGTCAACCGCGAGGTCTTCGAGCACGCGGGCTTCGCGCTCCTGTTCGTCGCCCGCGCCGCCGCCGGACTCGCCGCGCGGGCGGCGCTGGCGGCCGGCCGGCAGGCGCAGACTCCTGGAGACCGCCGCGCCGGCCCTCGGCGTCGGCCTCGCCCAGATGGGCGGCCTGCGGCTCGACCCGGTCCGCGACCTCTTCCACCTGGAGCCGGGCGACGAGCTGGTCCACACCCTGCTCGGCGGACGCATCGCCGCCGGCCAGGCCCGCCTCGCCGCCTACCTGGCCGAGGTGGCCGAGTACCATGCCCTGGAGAACGGCATCGGCATGGCGCCGCCGCGCCGCCGCGCCGGGAGACGACGTCCTCGGCGAGATCCGCGAGTTCCTGCGCGGCAAGCTGCCGGAGTACATGGTGCCCCTCACTTCTCACGGCTCGACGCGCTCCCGCTGTCGCCAACGGCAAGGTGGACCGCAAGGCGCTGCCCGAGCCCGAGACCCTGAGGGCGGCCGAAGCGCCCGCCGGCGATCCTACGTGGCGCCGGAGAGCGACCTCGAGCGGGTGATCGCCGGCGAGGTGGCCCAGGTGCTGGGCCTCCCCCGCGTGGGCGCGCACGACAATTTCTTCGATCTCGGCGCCAACTCGGTCCACGTGGTGCGCGTCCACAACGCGCTCCACGCCACCCTCGGCCGCGAGATCTCCCTGATCGACATGTTCAACCACCCGAGCGTCCACCGGCTCGCCCGGCACCTCGGCGAGAGCGCCGGCGCCGCCGCCGCCGCCCGCGCCGTCGGCAGGCCGAGGAGAGGTCCGAGCGGCTCCGCGAGGGCAAGGACTGGCGCAAACAGCGGCTGCAGAAGCGGAAAAACGAGAAGGGATAGCCCATGCGACGAGCAACGACGACCGAAACCCCCGCGGAGTGGAACGGCTCCGAGGTCGCCATCGTCGGCATGGCCGGCCGCTTCCCGGGCGCCCCGACCGTCGAGCGGTTCTGGGAGAACCTGCGGGACGGCGTCGAGTCGATCCGCTTCTTCACCGACGAGGAGCTGCTCGCCGCCGGGGTCTCCCGCGGCGCAGCTCGCGGATCCGCCCTACGTCAAGGCGCGCGCCGGTGCTCGACGACGTCGAGCGGTTCGACGCCGGCCTCTTCGGCATCCCGCCGCGCGAGGCCCAGCTCATCGACCCGCAGCAGCGGCTCTTCCTGGAGTGCGCCTGGGAGGCGCTGGAGCGCGCCGGCTACGACCAGCGACGTCCTACGCCGGCCTGGTCGGCGTCTACGCCGGCGCTGGAGATCAGCACCTACCTGCTCTAGAACCTGTTCTCCCAGCCGGACATGCTTCGAGACGCGCCGGCGTGCCTGCAGCTCGAGATCGGCAACGACAAGGACTACCTGGCCACCCGGGTCTCCTACAAGCTCAACCTGCGCGGCCCCAGCCTCACCGTGCAGACCGCCTGCTCGACCTCGCTGGTGGCCGTCCACCTGGCCTGCCAGGCGCTGCTCACCGGCGAGTGCGACCTGGCCCTGGCCGGCGGCGTCTCGGTGAAGCGTGCCCGCACGATCGCGGCTACACGTCGCAGCGAGGGCGGGCATGCACGTCTCCCGACGGCCACTGCCGCGCCTTCGACGCCGGCGCGCGGGGGCACGGTCTTCGGCAGCGGCGCTGGCGGTGGTGGTGCTCAAGCGGCTCGCCGACGCGCTGGCGGACGGCGACGTGATCCACGCCGTGATCAAGGGGTCGGCGATCAACAACGACGGCGCGGTCAAGGTCGGCTACAGCGCCCCCGGCGCCGAGGGGCAGGCCCAGGTCGATCCGCGCCGCCCAGCTCGCCGCCGAGGTGGACCCCGGAGACGATCACCTACGTCGAGGCCCACGGCACCGGCACCCCGCTCGGCGACCCGATCGAGGTCGCCGCCCTGACCCACGCCTTCCGCGCCGACGACCGACAAGAAGGGGTTCTGCGCCATCGGCTCGGTGAAGACCAACGTCGGCCACCTGCGCTCGGCCGCCGGCGTCACCGCGCTGATCAAGACGGTGCTCGCCCTGAAGCACCGCCAGATCCCGCCCAGCCTGCACTTCGACGCGGCCGAACCCGCAGATCGACTTCGCCGGCAGCCCGTTCTTCGTCAACACCCGGCTCGCCGACTGGCGGGCCGGAGGCGGTGCCCCGGCGCGCCGGCGTCAGCTCCTTCGGCGTCGGCGGCACCAACGCCCACGTCATCCTCGAGGAGGCGCCGGCCGCCGGCGCCCTCCGGCCCCGCGCGCCCCTGGCAGCTCCTCGTGCTCTCGGCCCACACCGCCACCGCGCTCGACACCCTGCGGGCCGACCTGGCCGCCCACCTGCGCCGCCACCCGGACCTGCCGCTCGCCGACGTCGCCTTCACCCTCCAGGTGGGGCGCCGCACCGGCAAGCACCGCGGCTTCCTGGTCGCCCGCGATCCTGCCCGCCGCCGCCGAGGCGCTGGCCGCCGGGCGCCTGCAGAGCGCCGCCCAGGAGCTGCGCGACCGCCCGGTCGACTTCCTGTTCCCGGGGCAGGGCGCGCAGTACCCCGGCATGGGGCGCGAGCTGTACGAGACCGAGCCGGCCTTCCGCGACGGCGTCGACCGCTGCTGCGAGATCCTGCGGCCGCTGCTCGGCCTCGACCTGCGCGAGGTGCTCTACCCGCCCGCGGACGGCGCGCTGGACGAGGCGGCGCGCCGCCTGGAGCAGACCGCCCTCGCCCAGCCCGCCCTGTTCGTCGTCGAGCACTCGCTGGCCCAGCTCTGGATCGAGCTGGGGCGTGCGCCCGCGGGCGATGCTCGGCCACAGCCTCGGCGAGTACGTGGCGGCCTGCCTGGCCGGCGTCTTCTCGCTGGAGGACGCCCTGGCGCTGGTCGCCGAGCGCGGCCGCCTGATGCAGGCGCTGCCCGCCGGCGCCATGCTGGCGGTGCCGCTGCCGGAAGCGGAGATCGCGCCGCTGCTCGGCCCGGAGCTCTCGCTCGCCGCCGTCAACGGCCCGGCGCGCACCGTGGTCTCCGGCCCGGAGGCGGCGATCGCCGCCCTGGAGGCGGAGCTCGCGAGCCGCGGCACCGCGGGCCGGCGCCTGCACACCTCGCACGCCTTCCACTCGGCGTCGATGGACGCCATCCTCGCCCCCTTCGCCGAGCGGGTGCGCGCCACCCGCCGGAACGCGCCGGACCTGCCGTTCGTCTCCAACCTGACCGGCACCTGGATCACCAGGGAGGAGGCGGTCGACCCCGGCTACTGGGCGCGGCACCTGCGGGGCGCCGTGCGCTTCGCCGACGGCCTGGCGGACGCTGACCGGCCGACGCCGAACGCCGTGCTCCTCGAGGTGGGCCCGGGCCAGACGCTCGCCTCCTTCGCCCGCCAGGCCCTCGACCGCGCGGCGGGGCGGGCCGATGGCGCGCTCGCTGCCGCATCCGAAAGAGACGCAGACCGCGGCCGAGTTCCTGCTCGCCGCCGCCGGCCAGCTCTGGCTGGCGGGGGTCGAGATCGACTGGAAGGGGCTCCACGCCGGCGAGCGGCGCCACCGGGTGGAGCTCCCCACCTACCCCTTCGAGCGCCAGCGCTACTGGGTCGATCGCCGCCGCCGCCGGCTGCCGGCCGACACGGCGGGCCCCGGTGTCCGCAAGGAGCTGGCCGACTGGTTCTACGCCCCTTCCTGGGCGCCCTCGGCGGCGCCCGGTGGAGCCCGCGGACGGGCTCCCCGTCCCGCTGGCTGCTGCTCGCCGATGAGGCTCGGCACTCGCCGCCGCGATGGCCCGGCGGCTCGAAGCGCGCGGCGACGCCGTGGCCCTGGTCCATTCCGGCGACCGCGAGGAGTGGGCGGCGCTGTTCGCCCGCCTGCGCGCCTCCTGGGGCGGGCCGCCGGACCGCGTCGTCTACCTGTGGAGCGCCGGAGACCAGGCCGGCGAGGCCGACGGCGGCTTTCTCTCCCTCCTCGGGCTGGCCCAGGAGCTCGCCCGTCAACCGTCCACAGCGGGCGGCGCGCAGCTCCGGGTGGTGACCACCGGCCTGCAGGCGGTGGGGCGCGGCGAGACGGTGACCTCCCCCGAACGGGCCACGCTGCTCGGCGTGGTGCGGACGCTCCCCCTGGAGCACCCCGGGATCGGCTGCGCGGCGATCGACGTCGAAGCCGTCCGAGGACCCCGACCCGCTTGCCGAGCTGCTGATCGCCGAGACCGCGGCGCCCGCCGCCGAGGCGGTGATCGCCCTGCGCGGCGGCGAGCGCTGGGTGGAGCGCTTCGAGCCGGTCCCCCTGAGCGGGACGGACGAGCGCCGCCTGCCCTGGCGCGAGCGCGGGGTCTGGCTGATCACCGGCGGCCTCGGCGGCCTCGGCCTGGTGCTCGCCGGGGAGCTGGCGCGGTCGGTCCGCGCGCGGCTGGTGCTCACCGGCCGCGGCGGCCTGCCGCCGCGCGAGGAGTGGCCGGGGTGGCTCGCCGCGCACGGCGAGAGCGATGCCACCAGCCGGCGAATCCGCGGCGTCCAGCGGCTCGAGGAGCTGGGCGCCGAGGTCCTGGTGGTCGCCGCCGACGTCGCCGACGAGGCGGCGATGGGCGAGGCCGTCCGCCAGGCCCGCGAGCGCTTCGGTCCGATCCAGGGCGCCATCCACGCGGCCGGCCTGCCGGGCGGCGGCGTGATCCAGTTGAAGACCGCGGAGGCGGCGGCGCGGGTTCTGGCGCCCAAGCTCCAGGGCACCCGCGCCCTGGCGGCGGCGCTCGCCGGCGAGCCGCTCGACGTCCTCGTCCTCTGCTCCTCCACCTTCGGCGTCAGCCGGCGGCGTCGGCCAGGTCGACTACTGCGCGGCCAACAGCTTCCTCGACGCCTTCGCCCGCTACCAGTCGGCCCGCGGCACGCGGACGGTCGCGATCGGCTGGGGGGCCTGGCAGGAGGTCGGCATGGCGGCCGAGGCCGCGGGCGGCGACCGCGCGAGCCAGGCGAGCCGCGCCGCAAGGCCAGCCGCCGCGCCGGCGTCCCCTCTCCTCGACGCCCCGGCGGGGCTCCATCCGCTGCTCGAGCGGCGCGAGGAGAGTCGCGGACGGCGGGGTGATCTACACCGGGGAGCTGTCCCCCTCGCGCCACTGGATTCTCGCCGAGCACGCGATCGCCGGCACGCCGACGGTCCCGGGGACCGCCTATCTGGAGATGGCCCGCGCCGCCTGGGCCCTGGAGACCGGCACGCCGGAGGTGGAGATCGCCGAGGTGACCTTCGTCAGCCCGCTGCTGGTCCCGGACGGCAGCCGCCAGGTCCGGATCGTCCTCGCGGCCGGAAACGGCGGCAAGCCGTTCCGCGTCGAGAGCCGGGCGGCCGCGGATGCCGCGGATGCCGCGGATGCCGCCTGGCAGGAGCACGCGCGCGGCGTCCTGCACCCCCTCGTCTCCGGCCGGCCGGCGCCCCGCGACGTCGCGGCGATCGCCGCCCGCTGCACCGCGAGCGACCAGGCCGCCGAGGCGCCGGAGGCCTCCGGCTCCGGGGGCGGCCTGGTCTTCTGGGGACCCCGCTGGCGCAGCCTCCGCCGGGCCCGGGTCGGGGTGGACGAGGCGCTCGTCGAGCTCGAGCTGCCGGCCGAGTTCGCCGCCGATCTCGAGACCTTCGGCCTCCACCCCGCCCTGCTCGACGTCGCCACCGCGTTCGGCGGCGGCATGCTGAGCGGCGGCCGCATGCTCCCCGCCTCCTATGGGCGGGTCCGCTACGCGGCTCCGCTGCCCGGCGCGTTCCTCGCCCATCTCCACTCCCCCCGGCGCGCCGAGGGGGACGAGGCGCTGACGCTGGACCTGACGCTGATGACCCCCGGCGGCGAGGTCCTGGTCGAGATCGCGGACTTCGTCATGCGCCGCCTGGCGGAGGGGGGGCGCCGGCCCGCCGCGGCCCGCGCCCCGCGCCTCCAGCCCGCCGGCCGCCGCGGCCGGCACCGCCGACTGGATCCTCCCCGCCGAGGGGGTGGAGGCGTTCCGGCGCGTCCTCTCCCGCGGCCGGTTCGCCCAGATCGCGGTCTCGCCGCTCGACCTCAACCGGACGATCGCGGCGCTGCGCAAGCGGGCCGGGGAGCGCGCGGCCGCGCAGCCGGCTCCCCAGGAGGCCTTCCCGCGGCCGAGCCTGGACACCGCCTACGTCCCCCCCGCCAACGAGACCGAGGCCCTGCTCGCCGAGATCTGGCAGGCGGTCCTGGGGCTCGACCGGGTCGGCACCCAGGACAACTTCTTCGATCTCGGGGGGGATTCCGTCATCGGCATCCAGATCGTCGCCCGCGCCACGGCCCGCGGCCTGCCGTTCTCCCCCGAGCAGCTCTTCGAGCACCAGACGATCGCCGAGCTGGCGGCCGGGATCAGCGCCGCCCAGGAGTCCGGGACCGCCGCCGCGCCGCCCGCGGAGACCGCGTTCCCGCCCCTCGACGGCGGCGATCTCGCCGACGACCTGCCGGACTCGGAGCTGGACAAGATCTTCTCGCAACTGAAGGGGATCCCCTGACCAACGCCGTGCGCCCCCGCCTCCGGGTCTACCACGGCGACGAGATCGCCCTCGGTCCCGGCAAGGTCGACCTCCTGCAGGCGATCGACGAGGCCGGCACCCTGGCCGAGGCCGCCCGCCGGCTCGGCATGTCCTACATGCGGGCCTGGAAGCTCCTGCAGACGATGAACTCCTGCTTCAGGGAGCCCCTGGTCGACACCGCCCGCGGCGGCGCCGGGCACGGCAAGGCCACCCTGACCGCCACCGGCCGCGCCGCCCTCACCCTCTATCGCCGCATGGAGAGCGAGACCGCCCAGGCGATCGAGCCCGCCTGGCGGGAGCTGCTGGGGCATCTGGAGGAGTAGCCCTCCTGAGGGACGGCAGGGACAACAGGCGACCGCAGGGACCAGGGACATAAAAAAGCGGTTCTGACTCCGCTGATTGTCTTCTTCCTGGAGTCCCTGCTGTCCCTGGACCGCCCTGGTCGGCTTTTTTCGACCAGCGGCGTTATCCTTGACCAGATATACCGCGATTGCTAGGCTCCGGGCTCTCCATGACCCCGGAAGAGTGGCAGATCGTCCGGTTCACCCTCGGGGTCTCGACGCTCGCCACGGCCCTGATCCTCCCCCCCGCCCTGCTCCTCGCCTGGCTCCTCGCCCGCCACCGCTGGCCGGGGCGGACCCTGGTCGAGACCCTGGTCGCGCTGCCGCTGGTGCTGCCGCCGGTGGCCACCGGCTTCCTGCTGCTCAGGGCGGTGGGGCGCCGGGGACCCCTCGGCCGGGCTCTCGACGGCCTCGGCCTCGACGTCGTCTTCACCTGGCGGGGCGTGGTGCTGGCGATGGCCGTGATGTCCTTCCCGCTGCTGGTGCGCGGCGCCCGGGTGGCCTTCGCGGAGGTCGATCCGCGGCTCGAGCAGATGGCGCGCACGCTGGGCGCCGGGCGCGCGCGGGTCTTCCTCACCGTCACCCTGCCGCTCGCCGCCCGCGGCATCCTGGGCGGCACCCTGCTCGCCTTCGCCCGCGCCATCGGCGAGTTCGGCGCCACCATCGTGGTGGCCGGCAACATCCCCGGCCGCACCACCACGCTGTCGCTCGCCATCTACCAGCTCATCCAGCTCGGGCGCGACGACGGCGCCTTCCGCCTGCTGGTGGCGGCCACCGTCATCGCCTTCGCCGCCGTCTGGCTGCACGAGGCGCTGCTGCGGCGGACCGGCCTCAGGGCAGGATCGTGATCTCCAGGTAGAGCGGGGTCACCACGCAGCTCGCGGCGAACGCCTCGCGCTCCGCCGCGGAGAGGCCCGCGAGCTCCTCCGGCGGCGGCGGGCCGGAGTCGGCGCGCAGGACGCGCCCGCGGGTCTTCTCCTTCAGCCGCTCCAGGAGGGGGAGGAAGGGCATGTCCCAGCCGTCGGGGTTCCCCCCCTTGGGCCGGTGCGCCATCTGCTCGTCGACCGGGATCATCGCCACCAGGTCCGGCCGCTCCATCAGCTCCAGCCCCTTCTCCCGCAGCGTCGCGTTGTGGCTCGCGTGGTGGCCGACCTTGTAGAAGGCGGTGCGGCGCAGGAGGTCCGCCGCGTCGATGGTGTCGAGCTGGTGCCACGACAGCCAGTTGCCCACCTGGGCGTCGCCGGGGAAGAGCAGCACCTTGCCGCCGGGCGACAGCTCGATCCCCAGGGCCAGGCTGGTGTTGTTGGTGTCGCTGTCGAGCTGCAGGGCGAGGTTGTCGGCGGAGCCGAGCCAGTCCCCCTCGATCCGCCGCCAGGCCATCTCCTGCTCCGCCGGCGCGCCGGCCTCGCCGTAGTAGTGCTTCTGGAAGAAATCGTCCCCCTTCGCCGGCTCCGGATCGACCCGGTAGACGCCGTCGAACGGGAAGCTCAAGTCCCGGAGCTCCCTCTCCTCGGGGCTCAGCGGCCCGGCGGCGGCCGAGCACGGCGGCGAAGAAGGCGGTCTCCTCGGTGAGCGCGAGCCGCTTCTCGTAGACCTCGCTCGCCTTGTGCGAGGGGTCCGAGCGCATCAGCAGCGCCTCGTCCAGCGGCGGCCCGAGCACGTGGACGCGGGCGGGGGAGCCGGGCAGCCTGACCGTCTCGCCCGGGGTGCGGTAGCGCGGCGGCTTGCCGCGCCCGAGCACGTAGTCGAGCGCCGCCTCGATGCGCGAGGGGTGGCCGTCCACCCCCAGGTCGCCGAAGAAGCCGAGCACGGCCTCCAGGGTCTCGGCCTTCGGCGCCGCGCCGACCGCGCGCAGGCTCCGCGCCGCCGCGCTGAGCGCCTGCAAGTGGGCCCGGCGCCGCGCCCGCAGGCGGTTGGCGAGGGCGTTGTCCGGGTCCTCCGTCCAGCCCACCCAGACCTCGCCGAAGTCGATCTCGTCGAAGACCTCGCGCGCCTGGTCGAACCCCGACAGGTGATCCCAGTGCTGGTGGGTGGCGACCAGGACGTCGATCCGGCCGCCGGTCGAGTCGCGGAGGCTCTCGGCGACCTGCCGCATCCTCCCCCCGGCGTCCGGGGTGCCGAGCAGCACGCCGCAGTCGATCAGCATGTAGCAGGGGCGCCCGGCGCCGGTGGCGAAGGCGAGCAGGAAGCAGTCGCCGAGACCCTGGCGGTACATGCGGATCTTGACGCCGGCGGCGGGGAGCGGTCATGCGTCGCCAGGGCTCAGTCAAAGGTCTCCTCCTCGATCGCGGGCAGATCGTGAAGCAGGGCGAAGGGCTCGGCCTGCTCCCGCCGCCGGGGGTCGCCGAAGTAGGTCGCCTGCAGCGAGCCGCTCGTCCGCGCGAAGGCGCGCTGGGTGGCGAGCCGGGCCTCGCTCAGGATCCCCTTGCCGATGCAGTAGCGCACCGCGCCGCGGTCGAGATCGACCAGCACCGTGCAGCCGCCGCGCAGCCAGAAGTCGTGCGGCAGCGACGAGTCGATCTCCCCCTTGTCGGCCTTCTCCTGCCAGATCGGGTTCACGTACCCGCGCCGCTTCTGGGTGATCTCGATGACCAGGTCGGTGAGCGTCTGGCCGTCCGGCCCCAGGCGCCGCGCCGGGCGCACCGAGTGCACCTCGAACAGCGGCAGGCCGTCCTTGCCGCGGTCGATCGACCAGCGGAGCGTCCGGGCCGAGGGCGAGGCCGAAGTGCGCGGCGAGCTCGCGGACCTCCTCCGAGAGCAGCCAGTCGTGGATCTCCCGGCAGCTCTGCTGCATCTGCTCCCAGACCTTGTGGCGGTCCGTGGACAGCGACCAGTCGGGGCGGACCCGGCGCAGGCCCTTGGCCCCCGGCAGCAGATTGTGGAGCGCCGCCGCCTCGTCGCCCACCGGCCGGGCCCAGCAGAGGCTCTCCGCCGACAGGCTGCGCACCCCCTGGGGGTAGATGCCGCGCCGCCGGAACGCCTCGATCACCGCGATGCGGTAGCCCCGGTCGTCGTCCGGCACCAGGTCGCGGTCGGCGGTGACCAGGGCGCGCAGGTAGTCGCCGAAGTTGACGTCCACCGGCGGGCAGTAGTCGAGGGCGCGGATGCACATGTTGAGCATGTGGCCGGCGGAGGCCGCCGCCTCCCGCGCCAGCCGGTCGACGAGGTCCGGATGGAGATCCCCCGCCGGCAGCACCCCCGTGCCGGCGGTCGCGATCCGCAGCAGGTCGGCGATGCGCGACTTGTAGATGGTCAGGAAGGCGTCGAACACCGCCGCCACCAGGATGGCGCCGCGGGCGTGGGGCTCCTTCGCCTCCTGCAGGTCGGCCGGGTCCGGCTTCCTGGGCACCCACTCGCCGGTCGCCGGGTCCACCTTGCCCAGGGCGTCGCGCAGGGCGCCGCGGTTGCCGAGCGCCTGGCCGAACTGCTGCGCGAGCTGGCCGAGCAGGTTCTGCCCCGCCAGATCGCCGCGGGTGCGCCGGATCTGGTCGCGCAGCGCCGGCGCGAAGGAGAAGTGCTGGAACAGCGCCACGATGTCCGCGAACGCCTCGTGGAACGCCAGGGTGTCCGCGTTGGTCGGCTCCATGAAGCGCCGGTGCAGGCCGTCGAGCAGCGCGTGCGTCGTCTCGTGGGCGATGATGTCGTGCGACAGGCAGGTGAACACCGTGCCGCCGGGGAGGTTGTGCCCCGGGTCGCTGGTCGAGGCCGGGAAGTAGCCGAACAGCAGCGCCTTCTTCTTCGGGCTGTAGTAGGCGTTGGCCTCCCGCATGGCGTGCGGGTAGATGCGCAGGCGGGGCACGAACTGGTAGTTCTGCTCGGCGCCGGCCTGCGACCAGAGGATCCGCCGCCCGAGCGCGCGCTCGAAGTTGTGGATGGTGGTCATCGCCACGGCGTAGACCATCTGCTGGTGGAACTGGGGGTCCCCCTCGGCCGGCTCGAGCCCGTCGCCGCCAGCAGGAAGCGGTCGTCGAGATCGACCGGCGCGTAGCAGCAGTCGCTCGCCGGATCGACGTCCACCACCTCCAGATACTCCCCGACCGGGCCGGGCCGCAGCTCTTCCCAGGGCACCTGGAGGGTCATCTGGTTGATCACCGCGGTGTCGATCTGCCAGTTCAGGCTGGGGTCGAAGGCGTAGACCCGCAGCTTGCGGAAGGGGGGAGGCCGGCGCATGGGCGGCTTGATCCTGGGCATCGGTGGCTCGAAGCTCCTCTGAAGGGCTCCTGATCGTGGAAGGACTCCTATTAAGTTGCCACAGAAGGGGAAAAATGGACAAGCCCAAGAAAAACGCCCCGCCCGGTGATCCGGACGGGGCGTCGTCTGCGCGCGGTCGTCTTCCCACAAAAACCCGGCTCAGCGCCGCGACATCGACGAGGCGCGCAGGAGGTAGTAGAGCAGGGTCATCAGCGACGAGGCCACCGCGGCCACATAGGTCATCGCCGCCGCGTTCAGGACCTTGTCCATCCCCACCCGCTCCTGCGCCGTCACGATCCCGGTGTCGAGCGCCAGGCGCTTGGCCCGCGCCGTGGCGTCGAACTCCACCGGCAGGGTCACGAGCTGGAACAGCAGCACGGCCGAGAACAGCAGGGCGCCGAGGTAGACCAGGTTCGCCGAGTGGAACAGCATGCCGCCGATCACCACGAAGTAGCTCGCCGAGGAGCCGAAGCTCGCCGTCGGCACCAGGATCGAGCGCAGCCACATCGGCTTGTACGCCTCCGCGTGCTGGATGGCATGCCCCGCCTCGTGGCAGGCGACGCCCACCGCCGCCACCGAGTTCGACGCGTAGGTCGCCTCCGAGAGCGCCAGCGTCTTGTTCGTCGGGTTGTAGTGGTCCGAGAGGAAGCCGCTCGTCGGCACCACCTGCACGTCCGAGATGCCGGCGCCCCGCAGCATCTCCTGCGCCGCCTGCGCCCCGGTCAGCCCGCGCATCGTGCGCACCTGGGAAAATTTCTTGAACGTCGCCTTCGTCCGCCAGCTCGCCCAGAGCGAGAGCGCCAGCGCCGGCAGGATGAAGAGGAGGTATGTCGGATCGAAGATCATGGCTTCTATGCCCCTTTCAGGCCATCAAAACAGTGGCGGAGGCCGTCTCATTTCCGTCCCCGACCCGCCTTGATACAGTAGCCCGGAAGGAGGGGAACGCGCATGGAGAGCAAGCAAAAAGAGTAGCCGTCGTCACCGGCGGCAGCCGCGGGATCGGGAGAGCGGTCGCCGAGGCCCTCCTCGGCGAGGGGTGGCGCGTCCACTTCTGCAGCCGCAGCCCGGAGCACGTCGAGACGGCGCGAGCCGAGCTCGCCGGCCGCTTCGGCGGCGCGGTCTCCGGCGCGGCGGTCGACGCCCGCAGCCAGGAGGAGGTGGACCGCTTCGTCGCCGGCGTGCTGCGCGAGGAAGGATGGATCGACTGCCTGGTCAACAACGCCGGCCTGGGGGTCTTCGGGCCGGTGGACGAGCTGACCGGCGAGCAGTGGCGCGAGGTGATCGAGACCAATCTCTCCGGCTACTTCTACTTCCTGCGCGCGGTGGCGGCCGCCATGAAGGAGCGGGGGGAGGGTTGGATCCTCAACGTCGCCTCGCTCGCCGGCAAGAATCCGTTCGCCGGCGGCGCGGCCTACAACGCCAGCAAGTTCGGGGTGATCGGCCTGTCGGAGGCGGCGATGCTGGACCTGCGCCAGTATGGAGTGCGGGTGGCGGCCCTGCTGCCCGGGAGCGTCGCGACCGACTTCTCCCACCCCAGCGGCGGCGGCCAGAAGGACCAGAGCTGGAAGCTGCAGCCGGCGGACATCGCGGCGATGGTCCTCCACCTGCTCGCCTATCCGCCGAACGCCCTGCCGAGCCTGGTGGAGATGCGGCCGGCGCGGCCGCCGAAATGAACTAGCTGATCTCGTAGAAGGCGGCCGCCCGGAGGATCTCCGGACCGCTGGGAGCGGGGGCCTGCGCGTCGGCCTCGAGGGTCACCATGACCCCCTTGGTGCCGGCGGGCATGTGCTGCGAGCTCAGCTCGATCGGCGCGCCGGGCTGGGCGGAGAAGGAGCCGGCGCTCACCGCGCCCGTGTCGGCGACGAACCAGAGCTTGTAGGCCTGGCCGGCCGCGACCGGCTGGAGACCCCGGAGCGTCATGTACCAGTGCTGGTGGTCGGCGGCGACGAAGAGGACGCCGCGCGCGCCCGGCTGGGCCGCCGGCTGGCCCGGCCGCGTCACCGGGCGCATCGGGCTGACCAGCACCGCCGGCGAGGTCACCAGCGAGAACTTCTCGGTGAGATCCAGGCTGTCGTTCTCGAGCTGGCGGACCTTCGCGATCGCCCCTTCCGACCGCGAGCGCTCGCGGGACAGCTCGTTGCGCAGCGAGGCGATGGTCGCCTGCTGAGCCCCCACCTGGGAGTAGAGCCAGAGCGGAGAGGCCGAGCATCGCCAGGGCGAACATCGCGGCGAGCGCGAGCGGCCAGCGGCGGGCCCGCGCCGGCCGGGAGGCCGCCCCCGCGGCCATGCGGGGGGGGATCCGCATCTCCTGCGACGCGCGCAGGGGAACGGCGGGGGCCGGAGCCGCCGCGCGCACCGGCTCGGCGGCGGCAACTGGAACCGGCGGCACCGGCGGCCTCGCGACCGGAGCCGGGGCCGGCCGCGTCTCGTCGCCGTCGACCACCTCCGGCGCCGCTCTCAGACGTCAGGCGCGCCATCAGGCTCGCCTTGACGCCGGCCGCGGGCACCACCGGCGCGAGCTCATACGGGACCAGCCCCAGCACCTCGGTGTAGAGACGCGCCATCATTTCGGCGGTCTCGTCCGAGCGTGCCGGGCCACCGGGGGCGTCGATGCCCCTTTCCAGCGCCTCGAGGGCCGCCAGAAGGGTGAGGTCTTCCGCTTGGGCTTCGTCGTTCACAGTAGTTGCCGTATCTCGTCGCGCAGTGCGTTTCGTAATTTTTTCATCGCCAGCAGAGTTCTCGTCTTGACCGTGCCCAGGGGGAGGTCGGCCTTGGCCGCGATCTCGCTCTGGCTCAGGCCCCCGTAGAACGCCATTTCGAGGACCAACCGCTGTTCTTCCGGGAGTTTGACCATCTCGCGACGGACCCGCTCCCGCCTCTCATTTACAAATACGGTTTCCACCCCCTCAGGGGATGCATGCTCGACCGGATTTTCTTGAACTGACGTTTCGTGGGTCCGTTCTACCACCTTCCGGGTGCGGAGGCGATCGATCGCGCGGCTGCGGGTGATCAGGACCAGCCAGGTGGAGACCGAGGAGCGGCCGGCGTCGTAGCGGCCGGCGTGGTTCCAGACGTGGAGGAAGACCTCCTGGAGCACCTCCTCGGCGTCGGCGACGCTCCCCAGGATCCGCTTGCCGAGCGCCAGCAGGGTGGAGGCGTAGCGGTCGTAGAGGGCGGAGAGCGCCTCGGCCTGATGGTCGGCGACCTGACGCAGCAACGCGACGTCGTTCATCGATTCATGGGCGCTGGTCTGGGAGACGGGATTCATTCCGGGCGGGTCAGAGAGCCGTGAAAGGCAGCCTAGGATACCATGAAGCCCCTCGCCGCCCAGCCGGCTTGAAGGCCGAAAGAAAGGAAGAGAGCGCGCATGGACGATACTCCCCCCCAGAAAAGAGGCCGGCGAAGAGCCGACCCGCGGCTCCGGACCCCGGCAGCCGGCGATCCGGGTCGTGCTGATGCCCAAGGACACCAACGCCCTGGGCACCATCTTCGGCGGCATCATCCTCTCCTACATCGACCAGGCGGGAGCCGTGGAGGCCCATCACCACGTCCCCCTCCCCGGCCGGCTGGTGACCGTGGCGATGCGGGAGGTCGTCTTCCACTCCCCCGTCTTCGTCGGCGATCTGGTGAGCTTCTTCACCGAGACCCTGCGGGTGGGCCGCACCTCGGTGACCATCAAGGTCATCGTGGAGGCCGAGCGCAGCACCGGCAGCGGCCGGGTCAAGGTCACCGAGGCCGAGGTGGTCTACGTGCATGTCGACCGCGATAACCAGCCGGTGCCGATTCCAGGAAAGAAAAGAGACTGAAGGGACGAACACGGACGAACAGGGACCAACAAGGACCAGGAACCTGGCGTCCCTGCTGTCCCTTTCGTCCCTGTTCCTACGGCTCGAACGGCCTCGTAGCAACGCCGGCACCGCGCCTCGTAGGACTCGGTATCCCCGAGCTGGAGCTGCTCGTCGCCGCCGGCGATGCGCTGGCTGTAGTGGGCGGGGGCGCCGCAGCGCATGCAGACGGCGTGGACCTTGTCGACGTACTCGGCGATGGCGAGGATCCGCGGCATCGGTCCGAAGGGGCGGCGCAGGTAGTCGAGGTCGAGCCCGGCGACCACCACCCGCACGCCCGAGTCGGCCAGCTCGCCGACCAGCTCGACCAGCCCGTCGTCGAAGAACTGGGCCTCGTCGATCCCCACCACCTCGACGCCGGGCAGCAGCTTCTGCCGCAGCTCGCAACTGCAGGCCACGCTCACCGCCTCGAGCTCCCGCTTGTCGCGGGTGACCAGCCGCTGCGGGCCGTGCCGGGTGTCGGCGGACGGCGTGAACACCTGGACGCTCTGGCGGGCGATGGCCGCGCGGCGCAGCCGGCGGACCAGCTCCTCGCTCTTGCCCGAGAACATGCCGCCGCTGATCGCCTCGATCCGCCCCTCGCGTACGCGCTCGCCGATGCTGTCCAGAGTGTTCATTGGACCGGAATGCTATCATTCGCGATCCCATGGCGAAAAAGCAGAGCAGCAAACGGATCTTTTCCTACGACGACGCCCTCAACACCTTCCCCCTGGTGCGGGATCTGACGGCGGCCGCGATGCGGCAGATCGAAGCCCTGGCCGCCAACCTCGGCAGCCGCGACGAGCTCGACTCGCGCCGCGAGGAGATCGAGGAGGCCCAGGAGAAGATCGTCCGCGCCTGGGCCCGCGAGGTGACCGCCATCGGCTGCGAGGTCAAGGGCGCCTGGCTGGTCGATTGGGACAGCGGCGACGGCTACTACTGCTGGCAGTTCCCCGAGCCGTCGATCTCCTTCTTCCACACCTACGACGAAGGCTTCGCCGGGCGCATCCCGCTCAACTGACGCCCATCTTTTTCGTAGGGGAGGGGCTTGTCCCCTCCCGCGCCCAAAGGGGCGGAATTTGAACAGCCCGGGGCGTGAGCCCTGCCTCGGAGACACAAGTCGCGGACCAGGGCATCCGTGGCCTGCGACCTCATCCTCTACCTCCTTCTCCTACCGGACCGGGTTGCCCGTAGGGTGTGCTGTGCACACCATAACGACCTTGAAGGTGCGCACAGCGCACCCTACGGGCCATACGACTCAAAGTCGTCGCTCCTGTCTCCTCCGCCCCTCACCGCCGGCTGATCTCCGCGTAGAGCCGCTCCAGACGCTCGGGCGTCAGCTCGTCGAGGCCCGCCACCACGGCGTCCGCCCCTTGCAGCAGGGCGCGGGAGTAGGGGTGGGCGATGCCGAGCGTCGCCAGCCCCACCTCGGCGGCCGCGGCCAGGCCGACCGGGCTGTCCTCGACGGCGAGCACCTCGTGCGGGTGGAACAGGCGCTCCGGCAGGGGCGGCAGCGAGTTCAGGGCCTCCAGGGCCCGCTCGTACCCCTCGGGGCTCGGCTTGCTCTCGGCGACGTCCTCGGCGGTGATCAGCGCCTTGAAATGGTCGAGCAGCCCCTCCTGGCGCAGCGCCCCCTCGACCTCCTCGCGCAGCGCGCCGCTCACCACGCCGAGCATCCGCCCCTGGGCCGCGAGCTCCCGGACCAGACGCGGCCGCGCCGGCCGCGAACGGATACCCCTCGCGGCGGACGCGCTCCTGGTAGTAGCTCGCCTTGCGGGCGGTCAGCCGCATCAGGCGGGGGACGGTCGCCGCCTCCCCGGCCGCGGCCAGCATGGCGGCGAAGCCGGCGCGGTCGTCCAGCCCCAGGTAGCGGGTGTAGTACTCGTCGGCGGAGAGCGCGATCCCCTCGTCCGCGAGCACCCGCTGGAACAGCTCCAGGTGGACCGGCTCGTCGTCGACCAGTACCCCATTGAAGTCAAAAAGGATCGCCCTCAGCACACCGGGATGATATCTCGCCGCAACGCCCTCGCGCGCCGCCCGGCCCGGAATTGACATCCCCCCTGCTGCCTGTTTATCGTAGATGACTGGGTATTTGCCCAGAAGCAAGGAGTGTTTCCCATGGAAAGCATCAACCAGAGCCAGCCGACCCCATCCGCGCCGCCGCAGGAGGACGTGCCCGTCACGCTCACCCCGAAGGCGATCGAGATGGTCAAGATCACCCGCGACCAGGAGGGGATCGACGCCTCCCACGGTCTTCGCATCGCCGTGCGCGGTGGCGGCTGTAGCGGTTTCGAATATGCCCTCGACTTCGACAACGAGGCCCGGGAGACCGACTGGGTCTACGAGCAGGGGGACCTCAAGGTCTTCGTCGACGCCGTGAGCGCCCGGTATCTCCAGGGCACCAGCATCGATTACGCCCTCGGCATGGCCGGCGCGGGGTTCAAGTTCAACAACCCCAACGCCGCCGGCTCCTGCGGCTGCGGCTCCTCGTTCGCGGTCTGAGCTGAAGTCCGGAGCTGGAATGTGAGGCCGGAGGGGAGACCCTCCGGCTTTTCGCTTTCAGGGCCTCTGGTACGATATCGGAAGCCCTGAAAGGACGATTCGGCCATGATCGAGCCCATCAACCAGACCCGGTGCCCGATATGTCTGGAGATGATCCCGGAGAACGCCTTCATCTGCGGGAAGTGCCAGAGCGTGCTGGTGCCCCAGGAATGGAAGACCTGGTGCGCCGAGTTCCGGAGCCTGGACCCTCATGCCCGTTTTATCCGATGGATCGAAATGACGGATGCCCAGCGCAAGGAGGCCGCGCGCGCCTGGGAAGCCTTGAAGCAGGGCGAATTCCCCGAGTTTTCGGCCCGGGCGGAGCCGCTTCAGCCTCCGAAGGTGGCCGACTGGCAGGTGCGGCTCGTGGCGCTGGTCATCGTTCTCTTCGTCCTGGGGCTGATCGCTGTCCTGGCCATGGGGCGCTGAAGCCTGCCCTCATCTGAGGGGCTCGCCGAGCTCCGCCGGCAAAGGCTGGCTTCCACAGCGGAAGGCATTGCCGCGCAAGGTCCGGCGCCCGGACTCCCACGATTCCGGGGCATAGGACACCACGACGGTGTTCGCCGATTTGTGCGCGGCGCGCTCCCGGAGCGTGGGCAGAAGCCCTAACGGATTAAAAAACCCGACGCTCCCTCCCATGGTTTCGGGGATCGTGGCATAGACCGAGCTCACGAAATCACACCCCTCGAGCGTTTTCGGCAAGGCCTCGGCCCCGGTTCGACCGACGTTGAACACGAAGACCTCGTCCTTTTTGTCGGCGGGACGAGTCCACCCCGGGACCCCCTTCAAAAACTCCTTGGGTGGAGCCCCCCGCCCCCTTTGCGTGTTGATCGTAAGGACATAGCTCACACTGACCGGCTTGCCCTCGAGGGTCGCGGGCAGGAACACCCACTGCCGGACGGCCTCCAGGGCTCCCGAGTCCTGATACCGGTTGACCCCCTGGACGATCTTCGGGTCCCGCACGCATCCGTCCTCATCGACGACGACCTGCAGGATCACGGTACCGTTGACCGGACGGCGTGCGAATTCAGGCTTCACCTGCCGGAGGATGGTCGGACGGGCGACCTTCCCCTCGACCTTCAGCGGTTGAGGCTCCGAGGGTGTGAGGGGGGCGTTCCCCTTTTTCTTGCAGATCTCGATCCGCTCCCGCTCGGAATAGGCGTGCTCCGCGGCAGGGGGCACACCTGGCAGCTCCGCTGCGGTGGGCTGTTCTGTCGTCTGGGAGAGAGCGGTTAGGACCAACGCTAAGAAAGGAACAGAAAAGATCCCCATAGGACCTCCAAGGTGACGTGCTCGCCTCTAATATTATGCCTTACTGGCTGACGTACTTGCCCTCACCGGTTGCGTCAGCAATCCGGTGCAGGGGCCGGGTTCGGCGATTTTTTCCTAGCTCTTCCACTAGGTGCAAGCGCCTTGTCTTCTACAAAATATACCCCTCCCTCTCGGCCAGGAGGGCACGAAATTACGATACTCCCAGGTAGGCCAGCCTCTTTCGCATCAGCTATGGCAGCCTGAGTTATCTCCTCTCCTGAGGTCACATCTGAATATCTTGCGAGTCTGAATGGGGCAATACTCTTGATTGTCTGCCAATCCATTTGGCATGTGAGCGATTCTACTGGAATTCGCTTGCCACTGGAGATTTCCAACGCAAATATGCCGTGAGGGATAAGGACGCACTCCGACGCACCTCTCTCAGATTCAGAATCCCATGGTACGTTCCTGAGGTGCTGCAAGACCTCTGCTTGTAGTTGTGCGACTGATATTGGCATTCCGCTCGAATCGACCAGGGAGTACTCAGCCCCCTGTAAGTCGACTCCATCGACCTTTGCGGTGATAGTAAGATGAATTGGACGTCTCTTACGAATCTCTAGTCCAGGTATAAGGAGCCAATCGAAAGAGGTGGCTTCCTCCAAAGTCAGGCAGCGAACACCAATGAATTCAGCCTTAACTTGGGCTCCCCTCGAGAACCCGCGGGTTGAGACGATGATCCCGACATCGACCCCGGTGTGCTGGCACTTCGTATTAAAAGCCTCGACCTGGGAAACATCTACCGGACGGGCGTGGTCTCGGCACTCCAAGGCAACGGTCATCTGGTGATGACCCTGGTTGACTGCAAGTACCACGTCGTGCTCGCGTAGCTTGTTCGTCACACGGTCTCGTAGCCGCTTCGGAGACTCAACCTTCACAGTCCCCACGGAAAGCACCTTTTCCAAATGGCTAACGAGAACCTCTAACGGTCTTCCCATACGCAAAGGACTTTCTCCTCCTGAGCCTGGCGCCGAACGCTCTTGCCGATGAACTACGGCTTGCCGCCCGCGATCGGAGCGTTAGGCGTCTCTTTGCCGAATGACCTCGTGCAGACAACCACCGAGTACGTCCAAAAGCTCCGATAACTGACGCATTGATTCAAAATAGCCGCTGATATCAATTGAATTGAGATCAAGATTAGGGTTGCTGAGATGATTATCTCCAGCACGAGTTGTCGGGTAACGGAACACGAACGAGCCTGGGTCTTTTTCATGCAACTCACTAATGAGCCGACCTACATTGCGGAGTTCTCTTTCTGGGAGTTCTATCGACATAGCCAGCAGGCGAGCCTGCAAAAGATCCCATGCAGCCTTGAGGTCGTGATTCAGCTTCCAGTGCGTCGGCAGAGGAGGAAGATCAAGGTACTCAAGTGAGACGAACAGCATGTGCTTGATTCGGAGTTCTACATAGTGACGGTAGAGAAACGCCATCGGGAACAAGAGATAGGTGTTGCAATAGCTCTCAGGATCCTTCCAGAGCTGTTCTGCCGCACGCTTGTAGCCCTCTGCATAGAGTTCCCACGCCTCCAGTGTATCCAAGCCGTGAATTCCCCATAGCGAGCCACCCTGGAAGATCTTGATGGAATGGTCAGGCCAAGGCCACAGATTATCCTCAGAGTCGTCGGATGTCTTAAATAGCATAGTGTTCGATTCATCAAGAAAGCTCAGGCCCCTAAAGCCTCAAAAGCTCACCGGCGGACGACGCACGGCAGTGCGTTGGCCGTCCAGTGTAGCGTGGTGTTAGCCGTTTTGACGATTATCAGCCTCCAAGACTTGTGACTCGTTACCAGACTTCGCAGATCTTTGCCGGGGTGGTGTCTTTACTCGAATATGCTGGGCAGCTCCTTCAAGAGCATATACTGCCTGAAGGAGGTTCTCTACGATGTCCATTGCAAACTCAAGCTCCTGAGCACTGGCCGCGTGCCCTCGGTGCGCCGCTGCATTACCAGCATTGAGCACCGCCGCTAAGAACTCCCTCTGTTTCTGACCGACAAAGCCTCCCTGCTCAAGCGCGGTCAATTTTTCTGGAAATGATCCGACATCTCCTACTGTCTCCGTGATCGCGAGATCGACAACGGCCCTAATACCCATCAAAGCTAACCGAGGGCTATCAGCATGGAGAGCTGCATAGACTTCTCTCAGTAGATTCTGAAGTTCATCCGATACCTTCGAGATCCACTGCGGCCGCCGCCGAGAGATTCGGGCAGGAAAGTACGACTCCTCAGGCTCCTGACCAAAAAGGGTAAAATGAAAAGAGCTCCCTGACCAACACTGACTCACAGCCCTGACACTGGAAGATTTCGAAGTTATCCACCCAGTGTTCGGTTTCGCCGTCTACCTCCTCTTCTCCCGCTGCGGCATAGGAAGCCCGCAGAACATGCCACCTCGGGCCGTGGCATTCGTTACATTGAAGCCTTTCCTTCTGCGATTCACTCATATAGTTCCTTGATGTCCAGCGATTCACTCATATCGTTCTTTGACGGCCAATGTGGGGCTCAGCGGCGGCGTAACCGTCCGATGCAGCCCCGGGGTTGGGCACTTATTGAACTCCCAGCCGAAAGGAGAATCCAGGGTAAGCTTCCTCCACACGTTCTAGAACTTTGTCTGCCAAGAATGTTGCGTCAGGCACTACGCCTTCAAGTGAACGGGCCCTTGAACGGGGCACCCTATGAAGCCTATGGAGGGGATTAAAGCAGGTGACCATCACTGAATCGCGCATTGCACCCCAGTGCCCATGAACGTAAGCAGATCCCCAGGGATAAAAGCGGTCGTATACTTCCTTTACGTTGCCCTTCTCCGCCAGAGTTCGGGCAGTAGCCTTGGACCAATGACCAAGATTGACGGGCAAGTACTCAAGCCACAGATCTTCGTTGGCAAGGATCTCAAGCCTATTCACATCCACAAATTCGACTCCACCCAAGCGATCAAGGTGAAGAAATGAAAGCTTCATTTGGCCTGCACCGTACGTTCGAAACGATTGCCACAGATCAGGATTATCCTTCGCGAGAAGGTAGCTAAGCGAAATGTATACCTCCGAAAGCGACCTCACCACCATCCGGCCCATCAGCGACTGCCCAATGCCAGGAGAAAGAAGCTCCTCGACTAAAGCCAGTGCAAAGAGGCCGCTACTGAAGACAATATCGTGCCTGGAGTCAACGGCTGTTGTCACCCTTGTTTCAAAGGAGTGGTTTTGAAGCCTGCGGCGGACAGCTTGTACGCGAGCGACAGTTGTTCCGACCTGGATCGGCGCTACAGAATCAAGGGATTCATCGACTATGCAAAGAGTATCGCGCATGCATTGCGTCCAGAAGTTAGCTGGCCATGCGCTCTGTCCCTCAGTGAGCGCGTCGAGTCCTCCTTCGCTTGCTCGGATGGTAGGACGAACCGCTTGCGGGTCACCCCTGTCAGGATAGTAGAAGATCTCCTCTGCGATGTTCACCATGCTTCTAGGAAATTGCATACGACCTATGATGACCTGGAATATGACTCGCACCCATCTACAGTCGGTAGCTTCTTGCGATTGATGATCAGCACTGCAAGAACTGCCTCACCGACTGTATTCCAGTGTTCTTCAGTAGGCCGACCTTGAAGGCATAGACTCCAAAGATCCTTTGAAGGTAGATCGTCAAAGAGAAGCAGCGGTATTAATGCATCGGGAGCCAACTCTGCAAGCTTCTCAATAAACTGCCTACGCAGTGCCCCATCCCACTCGGCAAGACCGCTTAGCGTCACGTCCAATGGCCGGTCTCGTGCTACAGCATCATCGCGGACGAAAGCAAGTGCTTGGCGGAAAATATCTAACGCCTCCAACCTTGGGCGCTGCGCAACTATGAGTGCCGCCCAAAGTAGATCTGGGAGACGATCTTTGATCCAGGAGGTGAGAACAAGCTGGGGCAAAGTAAGCAGCTGCGGCGTGAGCGTTTTGCCAACTCGGACATGCCTCTGTAGACCGGAATAGGTTCCGCTCTTCTTTCTGTTGCGCCTGCTCATAGCGTCCTCACTCGGTAACACTCGCGTGGCCTGCGCCCAACCTCGAGATTAACCCCTCGCCATTTCACCCCAGAATGCATATGGGGGTAAAAGTCCTTTACTCCAGCAGCGCGCTCCAGCCGTCGTATGTCTTTGATTCTATAAGCTCCATTGATTTTACGTCTCTCCCTAATAAACGTCAATGCCTCGACAAGCCCACGTATAAGAAGGCACCTCTTGGGTCAACCCCGGACGGACGCGGGGGTGGCGAGGATCGAGAGCCACTTGACAGATTCGACAGGATCTCTTCTCATTGAAGCGCGTATAAGACGATCGGGCTGGAACGTTATACGGGACGATCTGCAATCCACGCCGAGGTGGAGCGGCTCCGTACCTCACGTACAATGAATGGGATCTGGCTCTTGCGGCTGATCAGCGTGCGCCCTTCTACGAGCGGCAAGCGCACCCGGAAGCGTCCACAGGACGGTGGCTTCTACGCTCGAGTCCGATGTGCTTCCGTCGCCCTAGGCGTGGGCGGGCGCGCGGGATGCCTTCGCGGCGTTGACGCTCGAATCCGCCGGAGCGCTCCTCGAAAGGGCGGCTCCAGCCCACGACTGGGCCGGAGCGCTCCTCTTTTCGGTTGCGTTGACGGAGAAGGTTCCCGGCTCCCGCCCACGCTTGGGCGGCTCCTCCCCTCTTTTGGGCGGCTCCGGCCCACGCTTGGGCCGGACAGTACCCCAACGAGGGACGCATCGCCCCCACGTGGGCCGGACCGTCCCCAGCGAGGGCGCGACCGGCCCAAGCGTGGGCGGCACAGCCCCTACTAAGGGACTCGCGCGCCCTTCTTTGGGCAGGACCGCCCCCAGCGGGGGCGCGTCGCCCCCAAGCGAGGGACGGAGCGCCCCAAGCGTGGGCGGGAGCCGCCCAAAGAAGGGGAGAAGGCGCCCCCGCGGTGAAACTCCGGCGTCATCCCTTCAGGGAAACGCCGCCAGGGAAGGCGTAAGTCTCTGAAAACACGGTCTGGTCATCGTTGGTCCGTACCCGGCTCCTGGGCCTTGCGATCAGGTAAAGGGCAACTCCCGCACCTCCGCACCCCCGCCTTCCGCGATCTCCAGCCGGGTGCCGGGCTCGGCGGCGCGGCGGTGGAGGATGGCGAGGCCGATGGGCGCGCCCAGGGCGATCGAGTGGACGGCGGTGGCCGTCTTGCCGGCCTCGCGACCGTCGTGCAGGAGCGGCGTTCCGGGCGCCGGGGGGGGACCGTCGAAGACCAGCCCGCGCAGGCTCTTCTGCACCCCGCCGCGATAGTGGATGCGGGCCACCACCTCCTGGCCGAGATAGCACCCCTTCGTATAGCTCACCGCCGCCTCCTCCGCGCCGGTCTCCTGCGGGAAGTTCTCGGGGCCGAAATCGCGGCCGAAGCTGGGGATCCCCGCCTCCGTCCGCAACACCTCCAGCGCCTCGAAGCCGACCCGCGTCACCCCAGGCTCCTCCAGCAGCCGCTCGACCAAGTGGCCGGCGATCGACGCCGAAACCCAGAGGGTGTACGCCTCGGCCCCCAGGCGGCCGGAGCGCTGGAGCGCCACCTCGGTGCCGTGGACCCTGGACCGCACGTGCCGCCAGTCCCCGGGAGGCGGCAGCTCGGCATCGCCCAGCGCCGCGGCGGCGCCGGGGCCGATCAGCGTGATCGGCTGCATGTCGCCGAGCGGCCGCACCTCGACCCGGTCGGCCAGGATGTACTTCTGGAGGTGCTTCGTCACCGCCTCCTCCTGGTCCGGCGGCAGCAGCAGCCAGAGGCGGTCCGCGTGCGCCATCGCCACCAGGTCGGAGAGGATGCGCCCCTGCGGATTGGTGAGGAAGCCGTAGGCCCCCTCGCCAGGGGCGAGAGCCTTGACGTCGCAGGTGACGTAGGCGTTCAGGAAGCGGAGGCGGTCGGCGCCGACGATCTCGACGCGGTCCATCCAGGAGCGGTCGGCGAGCCCGCACCCCTCGCGCAGGGCGCGGTACTGCCCGGCGAGGTCGGTGGCCGCGGTAGGTGAAGTCGTGGTGGTCATGGCTCCAGTCTACAACTCAAGCCTGATCCGAGGCCCCGCCCGGGCATCAATGCCCGGGCTCCTGAAACAAAAGCCGTATGGCCCGTGGCTGCGCCGCACCTTCAAGGTCGGTCCTGGAGGACAGCAAGGGACCGACTCGCAGTCGTCTTCTAGCTTGGCAGTAGCGCATGGTGTGAGGACGCTTCCTGCCCCTTCAGGGGGAGGCCAGGAGGGGCAACCCCAGACACGGAGCGGTCCCGTGGACTTCCGCAAAGCCCCCCTCAGGGGTTCCGGGTGGAGGAAAATCCAGGCCTCACGGACGGTTCGAGCCGGCGTCAGCCGGCTTTGAGACGTAGGCCGGGCATTGATGCCCGGGCGGGCCATAATCCCAAACCATGAGCGAGACGACCCCCTTCACCCTGGAGACCTCCCGACCACCCTGCACGGCCTTGTCGATCTGCCCGACGCGCCGGGCGAGCGGCCCACCGTCGTGATCTGCCACGGCTTCAAGGGGTTCATGGAGTGGGGGTTCTTCCCCTCGCTCGCGGCCCTGCTCGCGGAGCGCGGGTTCGTCGCCGTCCGCTTCAACCTCTCCGGCACCGGCATGCAGCCCGGCGACGAGCTGGTGACCGATCCGGCCGCCTTCCGCGACAACACCTACAGCCGCGAGCTGGCGGAGCTGCGGGCGGTTCTCGACGCCACCGCCGCGGGCTCGATCGCGCCCGGCCGGGTGGACCGCGGCCGGATCGGCCTCTTCGGCCACAGCCGCGGCGGCGGCATCTCCCTCCTCGCCGCCGCCAGCCCAGCCTGGCGGGACCGGCTGCGCGCCCTGGTGACCTGGGCGGCGATCGCGGACATCGACCGCTTCACCCCCGAGCAGAAGGAGGAGTGGCGCCGGTCGGGGGAGCTCCCCGTCGTCAACGCCCGCACCGGGCAGCAGCTCGCCATGGGGCTCGGGATGCTCGCCGACATCGAGGAGCGGCGCGCCGAGCTCGACCTCCTCGCCGCCGCCGCGGCCCGCCGCGCCCCCTGGCTGATCGTGCACGGCGCCGAGGACGAGACCGTGCCGGTGGCCGAGGCCCACCTCCTCGCCGAACGGGCCAGGGCCAGACGGAGCTGCTCGTCGTTCCCGGCGGCGACCACACCTTCGGCGCCCGCCACCCCTTCGCCGGCCCCACCCCGCAGCTCATCCAGGCCCTGAACGCCACCCAGCGCTGGTTCCGCGAACATCTCTGAATCGCCGATCCGTTCTCAGTTTCCGGTTTCCGCGATCGCGCAAAAGAAGGTCGAGCTTCTTTTTTGTCCCAAAATTCTTCCCTCCGGCAACATTACTTGTTGAAGGTCTAATGCAGTTTAGATCTTGTATGGGGAGGAATGAAATGACGGACGATCACTTCTCACGGGAAACCCTCGAACGATTTCTTCGCCTGGAGCTATCCCGCGAGGAGACCCGGGGCTTCGTGAGGCACCTTTTGCGGCGCTGTCCCCAGTGCTCCAGGCTGCTTCAGGAGGTCTCGCAAAGGGACAACTTCCAGTTGCTGCTCCGCGGACTCGAAGATGCGGCTTTGCGCACCGATCCGGATCGCGAGGAGCCGCCGCATCGCCAGGATCTCGATCTTCCCCAGCCGGGGGAGGTCCAGGCCGGGACGGAAGGGGACGCGAAGCGTCGCGGCAGGCTGGGGAGGAGCTGAGTCAGCCCAGCCAGGGAACAGAGTCGGCGGCGGAGCGGAGATCCGGCACGATCCAGTCGGCGCCGGCGGCCCGCAGGGTCTCGCCCGGCGTGCGGCCGGTCTCCACGGCGAGGCAGGGGATGCCGTGGGCGTGGGCGCAGGAGACGTCGTGGATGCTGTCCCCCACGATCAGCACCTCCTCGGGACGGAACCGGCGCCCCGTCGCCCGCTCGGCCCGGTCCAGGGCCACCGGCGGGAGATCCGAGCGTTCGATGCCGTCGCAGCCGAAGGCGCCGAACGGGAAGTAGCCGTCGAGGTCGAAGCGCGAGAGCTTGGCCTTCGCCCCCGGCTCCCAGTTGCCGGTCAGCAGGGCGAGCACGACGTCCTCGCGGCCGCTGAGCCGCTCGAGGATCTCCACCACCCCGGGCAGCAGCCGCATCCCCGCGCGGTCGAGCGACCGCTCCAGCCGCCCGGTATAGAGCTCCCGCATCCGCGGCAGGCCTTCCCGCGCGACGGCGTCCGGCACGCCGGCCCCGCGCACCAGGTCGAGCACGATCCCGGGATCGGTCCGCCCCGTGAAGTCGTAGGCGTCGATCGCCCCCGTGGTGCCGAAGACCTCCATCAGCGCGCCGGCGAACAGCGGCCGCACCTGCGGACCGCAGCTCAACAGGGTGCCGTCGATGTCGAAGAGGACCAGCTTCATGCGGAAAACACCCTCAGCGCCACTTCGGCGGCTTCTTGGTTTCGAGGAAGGTCGCGATCCCCCGCTTGCAGTCGTCCGTCGCGCGGGCGGCGGCGTTGACCTCGGCGGCCAGGGTCATGGCCTCGCCCAGCGGCCGGCCGATGACGTCGAGCAGCAGGCGCTTGGTGCGGGCGATCGACTCCGAGCTGCCGGTCTCCAGGATCTGCGCGGCGAGCGCCTCGCCCACGGCGCGCAGGTCCTCGTGGGGGACCATGCGGTTGACCAGGCCGATCTCCAGGGCCCGGCGGGCGTCGACGAACTGCGGATTGATCAGCAGCTCGCGGATGTCCGAGCCGCGCAGGCGCAGCGGCAGGTAGGTGGCGACCAGGGCGGCCACGAAACCGATCCGCACCTCGCTGTAGAGGAAGCGCGCGTCGTCGGCCGCGATCACGAAGTCGTGGGCGGTGGCGAGGCCGCACCCGCCCGCCACGCAGGCGCCGTGGACCAGGGCGATGGTCAGCGCGTCCTGCCGCAGCACCGACTCGAAGAGGTCCTTGAGGCGCAGCGAGTCGCGCAGGTTCTCCTCGTGCCCGGCGTCGCGCAGCGAGCGCAGGTGCTCCAGGTCCGCCCCGGCCGAGAAGTTCTTCCCCGCTCCGGCGAGCAGCAGACAGCGCACCCCCTCCTCGCGCCAGGGGCGGCGGTAGAGCTCGATCAGCTCGCCGATCAAAGCCGGCGAGAGGGCGTTGGCGCGGCCGGGATCGTTCAGGGTGACCCAGAGGAGATCCCCTTCCCGCCGCGTTTCTAGATACTGGCCGCTCATTTCCAGGTCCCCTTCAGGCTCTCGGGCACCTCGACCTCCATCTGCAGCAGCCCCTGGGCGTGCGTCTTCCCCTGCGCGTCGTTCTTCAGGCTCTCGGTGCCGCCGCCGCCGAGCGAGTCGTGCAGGATGAAGTTCAGGGCCAGGATGTTCGGCAGCTCATAGCGCTGCACCGGGCCGCGGCAGACCTGCCGGAAGTGCTCCTTGACCCGCTCGGCGGTCACCTGTTCGCGGAGCACCTCGAAGAGCTCGGGCGTCTGGGCGATCAGGCCGACGTTCGAGGCGTCCCCCTTGTCGCCCGAGCGGGCGTGGGCGATGTCGTCGAGCTTCACTTTCATCGGATCTCCAGTCTGCGGGAAAGGGGGAACAGGACCGCGCCCGGCAGGGCCAGGACGCCGGCCAGGATTGCCGCCGTCCGCGGCGCGGTGGCCAGCGGATCGTAGAGCGCGGGGAAGACGGCGCGGAACCCGAGGTCGAGGATCTCGTGGTGCCGCGACTCCAGGAAGGCGAAGATGCCGAGGCCCGCCGCCGCCAGCAGCGCCAGGGCGGCGAGGAGGCGGAGCCGCCCCCAGCCCGCGGCCAGCCCCTGGCGGAGCAGCGCCACCCAGAAGATGCCGAGGACCAGTCCCCAGAGCGCGAAGACGGTGCGGTCCGCGACCGCGCTGTAGATGAAACCGAGGAGGAGGATGGGGAGCAGGCCGCCGAGCACGCCGCCGTACCAGGCGAGGGCGAGCGGCCGGCCGGCGCTCACGCCTCCTCCACGTCGACCTCGACCCGGCTCTCGACCTCCTCGCGGGCCAGCAGCGCCGGCCAGTAGGCGACGATCTCCTGCGGCTTCGGCCGGCCGCCGGCGAAACCGGTCACCCCGGGCGGGCCGGCGGTGACCAGCGGCGCGATCTCCTTGCCGAAGCGCTCGACCTTGGTCGGAGTCGGCGTCCCGCACGCCCAGCCGCAGGACCACCTCCGGCAGATCCTCCGGCACCGGCAGGATGCCCGGCAGGCAGGCGCCGGTGCCCATCAGCTCGGTCTCCTGGTCCTCCGGCGCGAAGGTGACGCCGGCGCGCTCCAGCCGCTTCCAGACGATCTCGGCGGCGAGCCGCGCCTTCTCGACCGCCCGCGGCCCGGCGACGGTGATCTGCCCGGAAGCCTTGAAGCCGGCGAGATAGGAGCCCGAGATCTTGAGGAACGGGGTGTTGGGCTTCCCCTTGATCCCCGAGACCTCCACCCGGTCCTTGCCGTCCTGGCGCAGGCGGATCGAGGTGAAGTCGGCGATCACGTCCGGCGTGATGTAGCCGGTCGGGTCGCCCATCTCGTAGACGAGCTGCTCGCCGACCGTGTCGACCGTCACCATGCCGCCCGTCCCCTGGTGCTTGGTGACCACGAAGGTGCCGTCCTCGCGCGCCTCGACCACCGGATAGCCGACGTTCCAGAGGTCCGGCACCTCCCAGAAGCGGCTGAAGTTGCCGCCCGTGCACTGGGCGCCGCACTCGATGATGTGGCCGGCGATGGTGCCGGCGGCGAGCAGGTCCCAGTCCTTCATGCCCCAGCCGAACTCGTGGATCATCGGCGCCAGCGCCAGCGCCGTGTCGGTGACGCGCCCGCAGAGCACGATCTGCGCCCCCTGCGCCGAGGGCGTCGACGATCGGCTGCGCGCCGAGATAGGCGTTGGCGCTCATCACCTTGTCGACCAGCGGCGCCAGCGGCTCGCCGGTGTCCATGTTCTTCAGCGTGTGGCCGGCGGCGATCAGCTCCGGCAGGCGCGGCAGCAGGTCGTCGCCGTCGACGACGCCCACCCGCAGCCCGGTGACCCCCAGCTCCCGCGCCACCTCGAAGATCCGGTTGCGGCAGGCCTTGGGGTTGAGGCCGCCGGCGTTGGTGAGGATGCGCACGTTGCGCTCCTTCAGCTCCGGCAGCACCCGGCGGATGAAGCCGATGAAGTCCGTGGCGTAGCCGAGCTTCGGATTCTTCAGCTTCTGCCGCATCATGATCGACAGCGTCACCTCGGCCAGGTAATCCATGCCGATGTAGTCGATCGGGCCGCCGCGCAGCAGCTCCACCGGCGCGTCGACGTTGTCGCCCCAGAACCCTTGTCCGTTGCCGATTCGGATCGTCTTCGTCGTCTTCTTCATAGGAGGCGCAACGATAGCATGGGTGTAAGCTCGCCCTGTCCAGGACCGGGACGGTCGGAGATTTGCATCCGGGGTCCCGTGAGAGTGAACCGAGAGGAGGGTCCAGATGAGCAAGAAAGACAGGCACGGAGAACAAAATCCCGCGGTCCGCGACGAGGGCGCGGTCGACAACATCAGCCAGCAGGACTTCCTCGAGGCCCTGAACGTGGACCTCGCCCACGAGTACGGGGCGGTGATCTCCTACCGCACCTACGCGAGCCAGGTCCAGGGGCAGTGGCGGATGGAGCTCCGCCAGTTCTTCGAGAGAGAGATCCCCGACGAGCTCGGCCACGCGCAGCTCCTGGCCGACAAGATCGTCTCGCTGGGCGGCATCCCGACCACGGTGCCGTCGACGGTCAAGCAGGCCAAGGACTCCAAGGAGATGCTCCGCAACTCCCTGGAGGACGAGATCGAGACCATCCAGCGCTACGTCCTGCGCCGCAAGCAGGCCGAGGCCCTGGGCCACTACGGCCTCGCGGTCGAGTTCGACGACCTGATCCGCGACGAGAGCACCCACCGCGACGAGATCCAGATGATTTTGAAGCGGTGGGATACGGGGTAGGACGACCTCATTTCTCCCTCCCCCTTCAGGGGGAGGCCAGGAGGGGGCCGCCCCAGACAAGGAGCGGTCCCGGGACTCCGCAACACCTCCTCCCTGGCCTCCCCCGTTCGGGCGGGGGAGGGGACGGGAGAAGAGGGCCGAGGCCCTACGTCTGCAGCACCCCCGTCTTGAACTCCGGGATCTCCGGGTTCATCGCCGCGCACGCCAGCGACCAGCCGATCACCTTGCGCGTCTCCGCGGGATCGATGATCGCGTCCACCCAGAGGCGGGCGGCGGCGTAGCGGGGGTCGGCGGTGGCGGCGTAGCGCGCCTTGATCTCCTCCAGGCGCTGGGTCTTCTCCTCCTCCGAGACGTCCGCGCCCCGGTTCTTCATCTGGATCGAGAGCAGCGTCTTGCTCGCCTGGTCGCCGCCCATCACCGCGATCGAGGCCGAGGGCCAGGCGTAGAGGAAGCGCGGGCCGTAGGCCTTGCCGCACATCGCGTAGTTGCCGGCGCCGTAGGAGTTGCCCACGAACAGCGTGATCTTGGGCACCGTCGAGTTGGCGACGGCGTTCACCATCTTCGCGCCGTCCTTGATGATCCCCCCGCGCTCGGCGCGGCTGCCGACCATGAAGCCGGTGACGTCCTGGATGAACAGAAGCGGGATCTTCTTCTGGTTGCACAGCTCGACGAAGCGCGCCGCCTTGTCCGCCGAATCCGAGTAGATGACGCCGCCGATCTGCAGCTCGCGGTCCGCCGGCGCCGGTGCCCGTCCGCTTCGGCACCACCGAGCGCTGGTTGGCCACGATGCCGACCGCGTGCCCCTCGATCCACCCGGTGCCGCAGACCAGCGTCTGGCCGTGGGTGGCCTTGTACTCGTCGAGCTCGCTGCCGTCGAGCAGCCGGGCCAGCATCTCGTGGGTGTCGTACGGGCGCGAGCGGTCGATCGGCATCAGGCCGTAGAGATCCTCGGCCGGATAGAGCGGCTCGACCGGCTCGCGGCGGGCGAAGGGGGCCTGGGGGGGCACGGCGAGCTGGGCGAACTGGCTGCGGATCTTCTCCAGGCAGGAGGCGTCGTCCGGGTGGCGGTGGTCCACCACCCCCGAGATGTCGCACTGCACGAGGGCGCCGCCCAGCTCCTCGTTGTCGATCTTCTCGCCGATCGCCGCCTGCACCAGGTGGGAGCCGGCGAGGAAGATCGAGCCCGTCCCCTCCACGATGTGCGACTCGTCGCTCATGATCGGCAGATAGGCGCCGCCGGCCACGCAGGAGCCCATGATGGCGGCCATCTGGAAGACCCCCTCGGCCGAGAGGCGGGCGTTGTTGAAGAAGGCGCGGCCGAAGTGCTCCTTGTCGGGGAAGATCTCGTCCTGGAGCGGCAGGAAGACGCCGGCCGAGTCGACCAGATAGATGATCGGCAGCCGGTTCTCGAGGGCGATCTCCTGCGCGCGCAGCACCTTCTTGGCGGTCAGCGGGAACCAGGCGCCGGCCTTGACGGTGGCGTCGTTGGAGACCACGACCACGTCGCGGCCATGGACCTTGCCGATGCCGATCACCACCCCGGCCGCCGGGGCGCCGCCATACTCCTGATAGAACCCCTCGGCCACCCAGAGGCCCAGCTCCAGGAAGCCCGATCCCGGATCGCACAGCGCCTCGACCCGCTCGCGCGCCGTCATCTTCCCCTGGGCGCGCTGCTTGTCCTGCGCCTTCAGGCCGCCGCCGAGGCGGATGCGGTCCTCCTGCTCGCCGATCTCCTCGATCCGCCGCCGCCAGTGCTCGGCCTGCCGCTCGAACGCCTCACCCCGATTGACCTTGCTCTCCAGAATCGTCACGAAGTCCTCCCCAGGAAGTCGAAGCCGGGGGATTATATGGGGAGTCTTGTTTGGCTGTAGCATGAGGCCCTGCGCGCGAGATGAGGATGAAATCACAAGAGCTTGGAAACGACACTTCGGACGTTGAGGTGACCAACATCTCCCAGCACGGCTTCTGGCTGCTGCTGGGTAGCCGCGAGTTGTTCCTGCCTTTCAGTGACTTCCCCTGGTTCAAGGGCGCCTCTATCTCCGCGATCCTCAACGTGGAGTGGCCGCAACCTCATCACCTGTACTGGCCGGACCTCGATGTCGATCTGGCGGTCGAGTCGATCGAGCAGCCTGAACGCTATCCTCTCGTTTCCCGGGCATGAAGATCCGCCTCCTCGCCTTCGCCAGCGCCGGGGACGCCCTGGGGGCCACCGAGACCGAATTGGAGCTCCCCGATGGCAGCCGGATCTCCGACCTGCGCGCCCGGCTCGACCGCGAGCACCCGGCGCTCGTCCCCCTCTGGCCGCGCATGGCGATCGCCATGGACGGCCGGATCGTCCCTCCGGACACCTATTTAGAGGAAGGGGCCGAGGTCGCCCTGCTGCCGCCGGTCTCGGGAGGCGCCGGGGAACCCCTCCGGGCGGAGCTGACCGACGAGCCCATCGACACCGGGCGGGTCGAGGCCGCCGTCGCGGGTCCGGGCCGGGGCGCCGTGGTGCTCTTCCTCGGCACCGTGCGCGACCACCACGCCGGGCGCCCCGTCGCGAAGCTCACCTACAGCGCCTACCGCCCCATGGCCCTGGAGGGGCTCCGCCGGATCGCGATCGACCTCGAAGCCGCCCACGAGGATCTCCGGGCGGCGATCGTCCACCGCCTGGGCGAGGTCCCGGTGGGCGAGGCGAGCGTGGTCATCGCCATCGGCTCCCCCCACCGCGCCGCCGCCTACGACGCCAGCCGCACCGCCCTGGAGCGGCTCAAGGCGGAGATCCCGATCTGGAAGCGCGAGCACTACGCGGATGGCGAGGCGGCGTGGCGGGAGGAGGAGCCGCTGGTCAGCAAGGACGCGAAAGCCATTAGGGCCTAGGAGGGCCGATTCTCTCCCACGTCCGCCCCTGCTCCTGGGTAGGTGGTAAGGGATGATCTCTCGGCTCGATAGTGACCTGCCGAGCATCCGGAACCACTCCTCCCCTAGGCCCACGCTCGATGTACTCTCCCGGCTTATTCGGTGTCTCACCTGGCTTCTGTAGATCTGACATTTCATTTCCTTTCAATAGTGAAGCATTATTGACACTATGAATGAATGTAGTCACACCCCTAGCGTTCGTAAACGGGTGAATTTGCAGAGGTGGCGATGAGGGAGATCGAATGCCTACAATCCTCCTTACGCGAGTAAGCCTCGCTGGAAACAGCAATGGTCTCTCCGTTGGATGCGTGGAACGTCCATCGCCAATAGCCCTGATTGTCCTTATACATTACATAATAGGAAACACTAGCCATTTGGAAGCCCTCTCTTTCTTTCAGATCACCTAGCTACGCAGGATCGGGCAGAATTAGCGGAGGTCTACGCGACCATCCGTCCAGCCCTACTCTATATGCCGGCCAGAGGGTCCACTTTGGACGCCAAGCTTCTCAGGAAACGGCAGCCAGCAATTTCGCTGGTGACTGATAGACTGCCAACGTAAGAAGCTCGTAGCCATTCCAGAAGCTCTCAAAGAAAAAAATGTGCCCGCTGCCGTTATCGTCACGAAGAAGTACCTGCTCAGATCCGACTGGGCCGCCTTTTCGGCGCCGACAGTAGCCTGAAACTATTCGAAAAATCTCAGGCTCAGCGATCATTGAGAACCGCGCCTTAAAGGCAGGAGATTCAATACAATATCGGCATGGATTAAAAGGATCGAAATGGGCAGGAAGATCCCAGACAGGAGGAGTCACCAAACCTATCATAGGCCTTCCCGGGTGGGCTTCCTCAACAAAGCGCCAAAGAGTTGATGTCAGAGTATTTCCAAAGGTTTTCGACAATTCATTGACCGATTCGAACGAGAGAGCACTATCACGAGCCTCTATGATAAACCGTCCTTGGAGAAATAGCAGACTGACCAGCGGCAAAGTTGGCCTCAGCCTCCAAGTGCTCTCGACAGACCGGTTTCAAAGATTCCTCGTCATCGCCTAATAGAAAGTTGCCATGCCATGGAAGAATGCCATGGCAGATCTCATGAGTTTCTAACCACCGATGCTTCTTAGAAGGCACATCTCTATCTAGAAGAATCCTCCTTCTGTCGGGTAGCCAAAGCCCTGACAGCTTCGCCTTCCGAACAACATCAAGGAGGAGGGTGGGGCGAACAACAATCTGCCTTCCTGCTATCCTCAGCTTACTGACAAACTCTTGCAAGGCACCTGTCTCTGTCGAACTAAAATACTGCCGATCAAGACTAAGCAGGTCCCTAACAGCCAATAAATCCAGAGGCGGCTCAGGATTGCCAAGCCCCTTTAAAATTTTTAAAACTTGGGCATTGATATCAAGCGCTTCATATTTTTCAATAATTTGGTTTTTCATCGCAGAGCCCTAGGAACCAACTCTAGATCCCAAAAATCTAACAAAATCATTTAGGAGCTTTTTTTCCTGTCGACTAAGCTTGTCGAATTCGGTCGAGTGCGCAGCAAATCTAAGCACTTCTCCCCTAAGTTCATCGTCTGATCTCGTTGCAACTCCTGATAACAGAACTAGCGAGCGCGCAGGAAGACCAAAGAACTGTTCTAGTTGATAGATCGTTCGAGGCTTTGGAGCATGTGAGGAGTCAGCCTCTATTTTTTTTATTTCGCTGGCGTCTATGCGAGCATGTGCCGCAAGTTCGTCCTCAGTGAGGCCCTCACGCCGCCGAAGCATCTGCAGCAACACTCCGAGACTACGCTGAAGCGCTATCTCGTCATTAGACGAGCGCGATCTATACGCATCCAAAGCTTTCAGGGCTGCCCCTTTAGCTTTCGCCGCGAGATCGTCAAGGTCTTCTCCTTCTTTGCAAAGGGAATCCACAAGCTCTACCTCGGATGCCTCACAAATAAAGTCGCGGAATGCGGCACTTAAAGCCGCGGCAGTCTCAGCGTCTTTATCCCTGGCGGCCATACTGATCTCCGATTTTGCCAAAGCGAACGAAGGCTCTACCGATTCTCTTTCGGGCGGCATCATATTCTTTTGAACTAATGCAGAGGAGGGATTGGATTTCAGCGCTCGACCTTCCCTCTGCCCGGAGAAGGAGTACCTTAAAGGCCTCTGCGTCTTCCCCTAAAGCATCCCTAATGCTCTGTATGTTAGCCCTGCCCTGCAGCACTTCCTCCGGGCTAGGAGGGCCACCTGAAAAATTCATCAAAGAGAGCTTTTCCGAACTGATGGTTCGATGCTCGGCAATGTGACCTGAAATGCTCTCCATCGTGCGCTCTAGATGGCGAATAATTGACACCCGCTCCTTGCGCCACTTCCTTTCCCCGCCAAGAGTTTTGATAATGGCTTCTTGGAGCAAATCTTCTGGTTCAGCCCAGGTATGGCCAAGTTGGCGAATTTTAAAAAAGCTCCGTGCTATCAACTGCAGTTTGGCCCAATCGACCTTTTGTAGAGACGATATGACAGCGGCTGTTTCCTCAGCCGTCGCGACTAGGTCACGCAAGCTATCTTCGGGCGGCTCAGATGAAGCCTCCTGCGTTAGGCTCAAGTCTTGGACTCCTTCCGCTTCTTCATGCCGGCAGCGTGGAGCATTTTGGACATCTGGAGGTCAATTCCTCCAAGGGCACCAACCAAGCGATTCCAGCGTTAGGTATTCTAACACATACTGCCTATATATCCTAGCCAGTGCCTGCTATGCTAACATGTCTTCGATGAAGTACGTCGCCTCTAACCACCTCGATCTAGCCCGCCGCCTCCGGGAGGCCCGGGAAGCCGCCGGCCTTCGGCAGGAGGATGTGGCGCGCCATCTCGAGATCTCCCGCCCCTCCATCGCCCAGATCGAGCTCGGGAACCGTACGGTCACTGGCCTGGAGTTGGCGAAGCTCGCTCGGCTCTACGGCCGGGACGTTCGGGACTTCCTTGCGGAGGAATTCGATCCCAGCCAGACCGTTCTCGCTCTCTTCCGGACCGCCTCCAAGGAAATGGGCGAGGAGGCCATGGAGGCTTTCCGCGATGGCTTGGCCCTCGCACGCGAGTTGGCCTCCCTCGAATTCTCCTGGGAGTAGACCGTTCCCAGATCGGGGCGCCGGCTTACAGTGTCGATCCGCCACGTTCCCGGTGGAAGGCGATCGAACAGGGCTTGCAGGTGGCGGCCGAGGAACGCCGGCGTCTCGCGATCGGAGCCCGGCCGCTCTGGGATGCTTCGGAGTTCCTGGAAGAGCAGGGCATCCGTACCGCGATGCTGGACTTACCGGACGAGGTCTCCGGTCTGGCCCTGATGGAGCAGGGACTGAGTCCCTCGATCGTTATCAATCGCCAGCATCACCGGCTGCGGCGCCGGTTCTCCTGGGTTCACGAGTACGCCCATGTCCTGATGGACCGTAGCCAGCGAGGCACCATCAGCCTGGTCTCCCGCCGCGATGATCTGCCGGAGGTACGCGCCAACAGCTTCGCCGCGAGTTTCCTGATGCCGGAAGACGGAGTGCGCTCCTGTCTCGCGGATCTCGGCCGTGGCCCGGCTTCTCGCGAGCGCTTCGAGATCTTCGATGGAGACAAGGCTTCGAGCGCCGAGGTGCGCCCCGAACCGGGCGCGCGGTCGGTGGGGCTTTATGAGGTCGTCCTGCTGGCCCACCACTTCCAAGTCAGCCGCACTGCCGCCATCTATCGCTTGTCCAATCTGCGCATGTTGTCGCCGGCGGAACGTGATGAGCTGCTCGCCGGGGAGAACGGCGGCCAGGGAAAACAGATCGAGGATCTTCTCGACCTCCCCCAGCCAGACCACAACACCGCGCGGGAAGGATTCCGGCTGCGGTTCCTGGGGCTGGCGATGGAGGCCTACCGGCGGGAGAAAATCAGCCGCGCGAAGCTGTTCGAGTTGGGTTCCCTGGTCGGTTATGGACGCGAGACCCTAGAAGCGATTCTCGCCAGTGCAGGGCTCGATGAGGAGGATGGCGATCCTCTCGTTCCCGAGGTGCTCGGGTAATCACGGGTGCCCCCACGTCTCGTGCTGGTGGACGCGAACGTCCTCCTCAATCTCGCCTTTGTAAACCGTCTGGATCTTCTGGGCGCGCTGCCGGAGTTGGAGTTCCGATCGCCAGTGGAGGTCCTCACCGAGATCGTCAGCGCACGGGAAAAGATGCTCGTGGAGGACTCTCGGAGCCGGGGTGACCTCGGAGATATCGCGTTCTCCGAGGTCGCCGAGCTCGCGCTCTTTGCCGAATTGAGACGGAGCCTGGGGATGGGAGAGGCCGCGTGCCTCGCCTTGGCGGTCCATCGCGGCGCCCTGGTGGCATCCGACGAGAAGCGGGCGTTCCGAAGAGAGGCCGAGACACGACTCGGACCAGGCCGCATCCTCAACACTCCGGGCCTCCTGCTGCTGGCCATCCGGAGAAGCCTCTTGACGACCGAGGAGGCGGACGAGTTGAAGCGTATTCTCGAATCGAACAGGTTCCGAATGAAGTTCGGGTCTCTCAGAGAGCTGCTCTGAGCCCGTCAGCCTGAGAGCCGGCTGGCGGGGCGACGTTGGGCCGCCACCCCGCCTTTATGCCTGAAGTTTTTAGACGCAGCAATTTGACCTGGTGTCTGCCTGATCAGGACAAATCGGCCTGACGCAGGAGTTTCGACTCGGCGGATCAGGAGAGGTCCCGCCAGCGGCCTCCATCAGATTCTGGGCGTCGAGATAACGAAGGGTTTCCCGGTTCAAGGTCAGCTTCTTGGCGGTCATCTTCCTGGTGGTCTTCTTCATGGGGACTCCTTGAAGGGCCTGAACAAGGGCCAGCTCATGGGTTCTCCTTTGCGGCTCTCGGGAGAACCTTATGCGGTCCCGTGGCGGGCTTCTACCGGATTCCTGCGCCGGAATTTTCGCGTCAGAAGCAGAGATCCGGCTCCCAGATGGTGATCGCGCGGAGGATGTCGGGCACCTCCTCTTGGGCAACCTCGTCGAGCGGCTTGCCGACGATCGACTCCAGGGCCTCCTCCGGCATCTCGCGCTCGGCGACCGCATCCAGGATCTCGATCAGATGGAGCGGCGGCAGGAGCGCGAAGAGCTCCTCCTCGCTGAGCTCTACCCCCTCCGGCTCGATCTTGGGGATATACGCCGGCTTCGCCTCGGCGGCCGGCTCCTGGGTCTCCGTCTCCTCGACCGGGCGGCTCTCCTCGATCGCGGGCAGATCGATCACGATCTCGCCGAAGTCGTCCAGAACGGCGTGCTTCCCGGCCTCGTGGAGATCCGCCAGGGCCGCCGCCTTCCGCACCGTCGAGCGGCAGATACTCGGAGATCCGGCGGATGACGGTCGTTTTCCCCATCTCGGCGTAGCCGTTCACCCAGACGGAGCCCTGGCCGGCCACCTGCGCCCGCCCGGTACGGCCGCGTCCACCTCGCCGCGCGACATGACGTCGAAGTGGTGGCCGCCGTCCTTGAACTTGGCGTAGGCGTAGAAATGGGTGATCTCGCCGCGGTCGCCGCCGGCCGGGACGTGCTCCAGCCGCTCGTTCAAGCCGTAGGCGTAGTCGAAGTGGTCGTTGCGGTGGACCGCCTGGGCGTTGATCGAGGTGACCAGACCGCTGTTGCGGGCGAGCGCGATGAACCCCTGGTAGCCCAGGACGAGCCGCACCTTCCCCCGCGACGGCACCAGCCGCGCCTGGCCGAGCGCGCCGTCCGGCTCGAGGCCGAGCTGGGCGCAGGTCATCACCGCCCCGTAGAGGCTCGCGCGGTCGCAGTCGAGGAGCGCCGGGTGAGTCCGCAGGACGGCGATCACGGCGCGCAGCAAGCGGTCCGCATCCAGGTGCGACGGCAGCGCCGTGGCGAGCCGCGGCTTCATCAGCTCCAGCTCGCAACGCACCGACTTCGACCGGCGCCGCCTGCGCTGCTTCGATTTGGTGCGGGCCGGCCGCTTGGCCGGACGGACAGTCGTCTCGGTCGTCATGAGGTTCTCTCTTTAGCCGGAACTGCTTTGCCCAGCAAGATGATAACGCCTAAAGAGGAGATGAAACTTCCTTCCAAAAGCTGCCGCTTGCGCCCGCGCCGGGCTTGTTCCAGACTCGCGGTTCATGAATGGCATCGGAGACAGCCCGCCGCGTCCGGACGGCTTCGCCAAGGTGTCGGGAGCGGCGCGCTACGTCGACGACGTCGCGCTGCCGGGGATGTGGTTCGGCGCCACGGTGCGCAGCCCGCATCCGCACGCCCGCATCAAGTCCATCCGGTTCGATCCCGCGGCGGCTCCCAGGGGCGCCGTCTGCGTCACCGCCGCGGACCTGCCCGGCCCGAACAGCGTCCAGCTCCTGGACGACGGCTGGCCGATCCTCGCCGACGGATTCATCCTCCACTTTCCTACCCGTTTCCCCAGTAGGATGATAACGCCTGAAGAGGAGGCGAAATTTCCTCCGTCGGGAACATCAACGAGACTCGCCGCTTGCGCCCGCCCCGGGCTTGTTCCAGACTCGCGGGTATCATGAACGGCATCGGAGACAGCCCGCCGCGTCCGGACGGCTTCGCCAAGGTTTCGGGAGCGGCGCGCTACGTCGACGACATCTCGCTGCCGGGGATGTGGTTCGGCGCCACGGTGCGCAGCCCGCATCCGCACGCCCGCATCAAGTCCATCCGCTTCGATCCCGCGGCGGCTCCCAGGGGCGCCGTCTGCGTCACCGCCGCGGACCTGCCCGGCCCGAACGGCGTCCAGCTCCTGGACGACGGCTGGCCGATCCTCGCCGACGGATTCGTCCTCCACGTGGCCGAGCCCGTGGCCCTGGTGGCGGCGCCCACGCGCCTCGCGGCGCGCCAGGCGCTGGCGGCCGTCGCCGTCGAATATGAGCCGCTCGCTCCCGTCCTGACGCTCGAGGAGGCGGCGGCGCTGCCTCCCCTTTACGAGATCCGCCTGGAGAACGGGGACGTGGACGCGGCCCTGGCCGGCGCGGAGCACGTGATCGAGGGGACCTGGCGGACCGGCCACCAGGAGCACATCTACATCGAGTGCCAGGGGATGATCGCCAGCTTCGAGGACGACGGCTCGCTGAGGGTCCTCGGCTCGATGCAATGCCCCTACTACGTGCACCGGGCGCTGGCTCACGCCCTCAAGATGCCGGAGGACCAGGTGCGGGTGCGGGCCGCGGTGGTGGGCGGCGGCTTCGGCGGCAAGGAGGATTTCCCGAGCGCTCTCGCCATCCACGCCGCCCTGCTCGCCCGCGCCTGCCGCCGGCCGGTGAAGATGGTCTACGACCGCCACGAGGACATCGTCGGCACCTCCAAGCGCCACCCCGCCGTGATCCGCCATCGCACGGCGGTGAGCGGCGACGGCCGGCTGCTCGCCCTCGACGCCGAGATCCTGATGGACGGCGGGGCCTACAAGACCCTTTCGCCGGTGGTGCTCTCGCGCGCCCTCCTCCACTCCTTCGGCCCCTACCGCTGGCCGAGCGCGCGCATCCGCGGCAAGGTGCTGCGCACTCACACGGCGCCGAACAGCGCCTTCCGCGGCTTCGGCGCCCCGCAGGTCGAATTCGCGATCGAGCGCCAGATGGACCGCATCGGCCGGGCGCTGGGGCTCGATCCCTACGAGATCCGCGCCCGCAACGTCGTCGAGCCGGGCGACCGCCTGCCCACCGGGCAGGTGCTCGACGAGACCACCTCGGCCCGCCTCTGCCTGGAGGAGGCGGAGCGGCTCACCGGTTTCCGCGCGAAGTGGAAGGCCCAGGAGGAGGCGCGCGAGCAGGCACCGGGGACGGCGTGACGAGGCGCGGGATCGGCCTCTCCCTCTACTTCCATGGCGCGGGCTTCACCGGCAACGGCGAGCGCAAGATGAAGTCCCCGGTCACCGCGCGCCTGCTCGGAGACGGCCGGATCGAGGTGCTGACGGCGATGACGGACATGGGCCAGGGGTGCGTGGCCGTCTTCCCGCAGATCGCGATCGCGGCGGGGGGGCTCGCCCCGGACGACGTCGTCTTCGCCGAGCCGGACACCGCCGACGTCCCCGACTCCGGCCCCACGGTCGCCTCGCGCACCACGATGATCGTGGGCGAGCTGATCGCGCGCACCGTGACCGAGCTGCGCGACCGGGTGCTGGCCTCGGTGGATGGAAACTTCGCCGTCCAGGACGGCTGGATCATGAACGGGACCGAACGCGTCGAACCCTTCCGCGGCGCGGCACGGCGGCTTCAGGAACAGGCCGGTCCGGTAGAGGTCACGTTCCACCACGAGCCGCCGGAGTGGCAGACCTTCGACGAGTCGACCTACCGCGGCGCGGCCTATCCCACCTATGCCTGGGGCGCCGACGTCGTGACGGTGGAGATCGATCCGGATACCCTGGCGGTCCGCCCGGTCGAGGTGACCGCCGTCTGCGAGGTCGGACGGGCGATCCACCAGACCCTGTGCAAGGGGCAGATCGAGGGGGGCACCCTCCAGGCCCTCGGCTGGGCGTTCCTGGAGGAGGTCAAGCTCCAGGACGGCCGCTACCTGAACGACCGCCTCGCCACCTACATCATCCCCACCATCAAGGACACCCCGCGGATCGACGTCCACCTGCTGGAGCAGGGGTGGAAGGGCGGGCCCGTTCGGCGCCAAGGGCGTCGGCGAGCTGCCGATGGACGGCGGCGCTCCGGCCGCCCTGCAGGCGGTCGAGAACGCCATGGGGATCCTGGTGGACGAGATTCCGGCCACGCCGGAGCGTTTGATGCGGGCCCAGACCCTCACCCCTAACCCCTCTCCCGTCCCCTCCCGCCCTCCCTCACCGGGAGAGGGGAACAGGGCAAGCGAGGTCGCGCCGTGAAAACTTCCTTCTTCATCAACGGCCAGCCCGGCGAGCTCGAGGGGCACCCCATGGAGCGCCTGCTCGACGTGCTGCGGGAACGGCTCGGGCTGACCGGCACCAAGGAAGGGTGCGGCGAGGGGGAGTGCGGCGCCTGCACGGTACTGATCGACGGCGTGCCCACCCTCTCCTGCCTGGTGCCCCTCTTCCAGTGCGAGGGGCAGCGGATCGAGACGGTCGAGGGGATCGCCGAGGGGCCGGCGCGCGAGTTCCTGGATCGCTTCGTGGCCACCGGCGGCGTGCAGTGCGGCGCGTGCACGCCGGGCATCGTGGTCACCGCCTGGGCGCTCCTCCAGCGCAATCCCGCGCCGAGCCGCGAGGAGGCGCGCGAGGCGCTGGCGGGCAATCTCTGCCGGTGCACGGGTTACGAGGGGATCCTGCGGGCCGTTTGTCAGGAGCCTGATCGATGACGGTCGCCCTCCGCCCCCGGTCCCTGGACGAGGCCGTCCGGCATCTTCAGGAAGATCCCGCCCTGGTGCCCACCGCCGGCTGCACCGATCTGATGGTGCGCGGCCCCGAGGCCCTTCACCGGATGGACCGGGTGATCGATCTCCTGGGCGTCCCCGAGCTGCGCGGCATCCGCGAGGTGGACGGCGGCCTGGAGATCGGCGCCACCACTTCCTTCAGCGAGATCCGGAGCTCGGCCGCCGTGCGCGCCGCCTTTCCCATCCTCGCCGAAGCCGCCGCCCTGGTGGGCGGCTGGCAGATCCAGAACCGGGCGACGCTGGGGGGCAACATGGCGAATGCCAGCCCGGCCGGCGACTCCCTGCCCGTGCTCCTTGCCCTGGATGCCGTCGTGGTAGCGGCCGGGGCCGGCGGCCCGCGCGAGATCCCCTACGCCGAATTCCACGCCGGCTATCGCCAGACGGCCCTGCGGCCTGGAGAGATCGTCGCCCGCGTCCGCCTCCCCTACCTGCCGGCGGGCGCGTTCCAGGCCTTCCGCAAGGTCGGGACGCGCGAGGCGCAATCGATCAGCAAAGTGGTGCTGGCGATGACCGTCCGGGTCGAGGGGGGGAGGATCGCGGAGCTCCGCCTCGCCGCCGGCAGCGTCGCCGCGACGCCGGTCCGCCTGCGCGCCACCGAGGAGGCCGTGCGCGGCCTGCCGCCGAACCCTGAGACCGCCGATCTCGCCGGCCGCGAGGCCGCCCGCGAGGTGACGCCGATCGACGACGTCCGTTCCACCGCGGACTACCGCCGCTTCGCCCTCGAACGGGTGGTCCGGCGGCTGATGCTGACCCTTACGACAGAGCAGGAACCATGATGCAGACCACCCTGACCGCCGACGCGATCCGCGACGTCTTCGAGCGCCTGCGCGGCGCCAATCTCGCGTTCGCCCGGCGCCAGCCCGGCGAATCCGGACGGCGCCAGCCGGTCCACACCGTCTACGGCGGCGCGCACCTCTTCAAGGCCGACACCGCCTCCCGGCTGGGAGCGCTCGCGCTGCGCGCCTTCGAGGAGTACGCCGCCACCCCCGCGGACCTCGCCGCGGCGATCGGGCTGCGGGAGGATCTGGCGTCGACGATCCACACCCGCGTCGCCGAGAGGCTCCGCCGCGAGCCGGTCGAGGACTTCCGGGCCGACTTCGAGGACGGCTACGGCAGCCGTCCGGACGCGGAGGAGGACGGCCACGCCGCCGCCGCCGCCCGCGAGATGGCCGCCGGACTGGCCGCCGGCACGCTACCCGCGTTCGTGGGCATCCGCATCAAGCCGTTCACCGAGGAGCTGCAGGGGCGCTCCCTGCATACGCTCGACCTCTTCCTGACGACGCTGATCCAGGAGACGGGCGGCCGGCTGCCGGAAAACTTCGTCGTCACCCTCCCCAAGGTGACGATCCCCGAGCAGGTCGCCGCGCTGGCCAATCTCTTCGATCGGCTGGAGCCGGCGCTCGGGCTCGCCGGACGGGCTCGCTGCGGCTGGAGATCATGATCGAGACGCCGCAGTCGATCCTCAACGAGCGGGGGATCTCGAACCTGCCGCTCCTGGCCACCGCCGCGCGCGGCCGCTGCGTGGCCGCCCACTTCGGCACCTACGACTACACCGCCGCCTGCAACATCACGGCGGAGCACCAGTCGATGACCCATCCGGTCTGCGACTTCGCCAAGCACATGATGCAGGTGGCCTACGCCGGAACCGGCCTCTGGCTGTCGGACGGCGCCACCAACGTCCTCCCCGTGCCGCCCCACCGCGGAGCCCAGCTCACCGCGGCCCAGATCGAGGAGAACCGCGCCGTCGTGCACCGCGCCTGGAGCCTCCACGCATCGACACGTCCGGCACTCCCTCGTCGGCGGCTTCTACCAGGGCTGGGACCTCCACCCCGCGCAGCTCGTCACGCGCTACGCCGCCCTCTACGCCTTCTTCCTGGAAGGCCTGGAGCTTGCCTCCGACCGCCTCCGCAACTTCGTCCAGAAAGCCGCCCAGGCCACCCTCGTCGGCGAGGTCTTCGACGACGCCGCCACCGGCCAGGGCCTCCTCAACTACTTCCTCCGCGCCGTCAACTGCGGCGCCATCACGGAAGAGGAGGCGCTGGAGAGGTCGGGGCTGACGCTGGAGGAGCTGCGGGGGCGGTCGTTCGTGAGGATTCTGGAGCGGCGGCGGGGGTAGGGGGGCTCTGCGGCAAGCCACCCGACTTGACTGCCGCGCACAAAAGCATAAAAATGCGTCCATGAGGACGACGATAGATCTTCCCGACGAACTGTTCCGTCAGGCGAAGGCCAGGGCCGCGCTCGATGGCCTTAGGCTAAAGGAACTCATCACCCGCTTTGTGGAACAGGGGCTGAAACAGGGCCCGCCATCATCCGCAGCCCTCCCGAGGCGCCGACGCAGCGAGCTTCCCGTAGCACGAGCGGCGACGGGGCGGACGCTACCCGATCTGACCAATGCCGAGCTCTACCGCATTCTGGAAGAGGAAGAGATAACCGGTGGCCGGCACGATTGATCTCCCCGATGTCAACGTCTGGCTCGCTTTCAGCGTTGAAGACCATGTACACCATCAAAGAGCGCGCCATTACTGGTATGAGGAATCAGGCGACCAACTCGCCTTCTGCCGTGTGACGGCTCTTGGCTTTCTACGCCTTGCCACCAACGCCCCAGTGATGAACGGGCAGCCGCTCACAGTCCGGCAAGCCTGGCAGGCCTATGGCGGTTTCCTCCAACTGCCGGAGGTCATGATGGCTGCCGAACCAGAGGATTGCGAAGCTTGGATGGAGCAATGGGCCTTGGAGGATGGTTCGAAACCCCGTCATTGGACCGATGCCTATCTGGCCGCCTTCGCCAAGGCAGGCGGATTGCGACTCGTGTCCTTCGATGGAGACTTTACCCGCTTCGACGGCCTCAATCTTCTTCGGCTGGAAAGCTAACGACCCAATAATTTTAGGCTAAAGTCGCCTCCTTGTACCGCGCCAAGAGACGAGCACGGGCTACTTCGTGGGCAACGACTCTTCCCGCCTCGACATCCGCCAAGCCTCTCTGAACGTCTCTTAGTAGCTCCAGATCCTCTGCCGGATTCAGATCGCAGGAACTCCTTGCCGGACGTCTCGGTTTCATTTTCTCCGCACCGTCCCCTCGATCAACCCATACGGCTCCGGCGTCGCCACGAAGATCTCGTTGCGGTTGTCCAGCCCGAAAGGCGTCAGATTCACCGGAATGTGGTGCTTGTTCGGCATCGCGAGGTGGATCTCCTCGACGTCGAGGGTCTCCAGCACCGCCTCGCCCATCGCGTGGAGGGTGTGCTGGACGGAACGGCTGTCGTGCTCCGCGAAGGTCTCCAGCAGCACGCGCCGCACCTCGCGCCAGAGGCGGCCAAAGGCAACGTGAGGCCGCGAATAGCGCCAGGTCGCGCGGACGGCGGTGGCGAGGATACGGTCCGCGGTTTCCGGGAGCGTCGTGTAGCGGTCACGCGGAAAGCCTTCGAAGCCGGACTTCGCCGTCTTCATCACCACCAGATCCTCGAGACCGGCCAGCACCTTCGTCCCCTCGCGGTCGCGCGTCACCTCCGCGATGCGCCGCTCGCTTCCGGCCTGACGGAAAGCGGTCCCGCTGGTCTCGAGCGGCTCCCAGAGATGCTCGACGAGATCGATCCGCACCCTCGATGCCCGCGGATTGTTGCTCAGAAAGTGATCGCTCAGGATCAGGCCGAAGTCCTCGACGTCGTCGAACGGATGCTCGGCGGCCAGCGCGTAGACGGTGTTCTTCATCGTATCCGTCGGGAGCACGCCCTGATTGTCGCCGTCCGTGTAGGCCGCCGCGAAATCCCCTTCGAAGCGGATCCCCACGGTGACGTCCTTCAACTCGTGGCGGTCCGGATGGCGGCGGATGGTGACGAGGCGGATCGCCTGCTTTCCGTAATTGTTCTCGGCCAGCATGCTCAACTCCCCCGGTAGGTCGAATATCCATACGGGCTCAGCAGGAGCGGCACGTGGTAGTGCTGGCTCGCGTCCCGCACGTGAAAGACGATCGCGGCCTCGGGGTAGAAACCCTCGATCCCCTGGGCCTGAAAATAGATTTCGATCTCGAACGTGAGGCGATAAACCCCTACAGCCGGCGGCGCCTCCGAGGGCAGAAGCTGACGGACACGGCCGTCGCCGTCGGTCTCGCCGCGGCCGATCTCCCGCCAGCCGGTTTCCGATCGGATTTCCAGGACGACGGGCACGCCGCTCGCCGGCCGTCCCCGCGAGGTGTCCAGGACGTGGGTCGTGATGCCGCTCATGAAAAGTTTCTCCAGCCGCAGGTTGGTGATCTTCCGCTGCTCCTCGGCGGCGATGCGCAGCTCGGTCTCGGGATCGTTGTCCAGCCGCGCCCGCAGCAGGCCGAGCATCTCCGCCGCGCTCTTGCCCGTGGCGCAGACGATGAAAATGTGATCGAAGCGGGTCTCGTAGACGCGGTTCGCCTCGATCAGCTCGGCGAGAGTCTGCGCGTCCGCCCCCCGCGCTCCGGCCTGCTCAGCCTCGGACCAGCGGCTCCCCTTCTCGCCGATCCGCGGATGCGCGGCGAAGGCTTCCCGCCAGTCTCGCGCCGTCGAGGCTCCGCCAGATCCGATCGGAGGTTTCCTGGAGATCGGCGACGCCCTGGAACGGGCGCCCCTCGGCCATCCGGCGCGCCCAGGCGCGGGAGTCGCAGCATGGCAGGAGCAGGGCCGCGGCCTCGCCGGCGGGCAGGGCGTTGAAGCGGCCGAGATCCTCGCTCATCCGGCCAGCACTCCGAAGAGCCGCAGCCGCGCCACGCCGCCATCCGGATGAATGTTGAGCCGGGCATGGGTGAGCGGTCCGGCCGCGGCGATCTCGTCGAACCGGTGCAGCGTGTGAGGGCGCAGCGGAGTCGGCGGCAGGATCTTCCGCCAGTTATCGAGATCGCCGTCGGCCCCCTCGATCCAGCAGCTCCCCGGGGCGTTGCCCTTGTAGTGCGAGGTGTCCACCTCCACCCGGTGCAGGATGCCGCGCGCGCCCAGCTTCACGATCGCCCAATCGTGCCCGGGCCCCCGCCGCCGCCGCGTCTCCCAACCGTCGTGCATGCCGAGCGGCGGCCCGGGCAGGATCAGGTTGTGGCGGTTGCCGAAGAACATGTCGCTGCAGGAGAGCACGAATCCGCCGTTCTCGACCGCCGCGAGGTCCAGCTCGCCGCCGTGCCGGGTGAGCCGCGCCCAGTCCGGAACGGCCTCGCCGTACGCCCGGAGCCGGGCGACGCCGCCGTCCGGATAGATGTTGAGCCGCAGGTGGGTGACTCGCCCAATCTCTCCGGCCAACGGGAAGCGGTTCTTCGCGTTCCCTTCCAGCGGCGAACGGGGGAGGACCTCGGTCCAGGCCGCCGCGATCAGCTCCGCGGGCGCCGGATAGCCGTCGACGGCGCAGGCCTCCAGGGAGCAGGATTCCGGATAGTTGCCCCGGAAATGGGCGGTGTCGACGGTCACGCCCCGTAGCACGCCCGGCAGGCCGAGCCGGATGATGCACCAGTCGTGGCCGGGCTCGCGGCGGCGGCGGGTCTCCCAGCCGTCCATCCACTTGCCGACGTCGGTGTACTCCCCCTCTCTCCAGACCGCCTCGCCGGCCTTGAGGAGGTTCTCCTTCGGCGCGAAGAACTCGTCATTCGCGGCGAGCACCGCACCGCCCAGACGCTCGGCCGCGAGATCCACGAAATCGGCGAAGTCGCTCATTCCTCTCCCTTTTTCAGCAGCCGCCCGGAGGGTGGTACAGGAAACTGGCCGTCATCGTAAACGGTTTTTCCGCGCAGCAAGGTCTGACGGACGACGCCGCAGAGGTTCCTCCCCGCATACGGAGTGAGCTTGTGGCGATGATGGAGCCGTTCGGCCTTTACCTCGAAGCTCGCCTCGGGGTTCCAGATCACCAGATCGGCGTCGTACCCGGACGCGATGGCCCCCTTCCGCCCGTCCAACCCCGCCAGCCGGGCCGGCGCGGCGCACATCCAGCCCGCCAGGTCGGCGACCGTGAAGCCGCGTTCCCGCGCCCCGGTCCAGACCGCCGGCAGCGCGAGCTGAAGGGACGAGATCCCGCCCCAGGCCTCGCGGAAATCGCCGGCCTCGATCTTCTTCATCTCGGGGGGACACGGGGAGTGATCGGTGGCCACGAGGTCGATCACCCCCTCGCGCAGCGCTTCCCAGAGCCGTTCCCGGTTCTCCCGCGAGCGGATGGGAGGCGCGCACTTGAAGGCCACGGCGCCGTCGGGGATCTCCTCGGCGGCGAAAGTCAGGTAGTGCGGGCAGGTCTCGGCGGTGACCGGGAGCCCTTCCTCGCGAGCGCGCCGCAGGAGCCGGCAGGACCTCCGCCGAGGAGACGTGGACGATGTGGACCCGGCAGCCCGTCTCGCGGCAGAGCCGGATCAGCAGCTCGACCGCCTCCACCTCCGCCGCGTCGGGCCGCGAGCGCAGATAGCGGCCGTACTCGGCCGGGCTCCCTTCCGCCCAGACTCCCGAGGCCGCCTCGATCGGTCCGGGCAGCTCGGCGTGGGCCAGGAGCACGGCCCCGTGCCGGGCCAGCACCGGCATCGCCACCCGCAGAGTCGGCCTCTCCCACGTGCTGGAACTCCTCGACGCCGGACGGCACGAGGAACGCACTTGAAGCCGAGGACGCCTTCCGCGAGAAGCCCGGCCAGCTCGCCCGGATTGCCCGGCACCACCCCGCCCCAGAGCCCCACGTCGACCCGGCACTTTCCCTGGCCGCAGCCTCCAGCTTGGCCCGCAGGCCTGCTACGCGTGGTGGTGGCGGGGATGCTGTTCAGGGGCATGTCCACCAGGGTCGTGACACCTCCGGCCGCCGCCGCCCGGGTGGCCGTCGCGAACCCCTCCCACTCCGTCCGCCCCGGCTCGTTGATGTGGACGTGCGTGTCCACGATCCCCGGCATGAGGACTGAATCGCCGCAGTCGATCACCGGCACTCCGGATGGGGCATCGTCGATCGGGCCGACACGCTCGATCTTCCCGTCTCAGGACGTGCACCGTGGCCGGCCGGACGCCTTCAGGCGTCACGACCCGCTGGCTGGTGAGGAGGAGATCGGGGAGCATCGGTAGGAGGAGGGTATGACAGATCGGTGCCCGTTGAGGCACCCTGAATCCCGCCCCTTGGCGAGAATTCTCGCGAAGATTAGGATTAGGCCCTTGAGATCAACCTCCGATCCTCCTCTGCTCCTCCAGGGCGGCACCCTCCTCACCCTGGACGCCAACGCGACCGTTCTGCGCGGCGCCGATCTCCTGATCCAGGAGGGGCGGATCGCGTCGATCGGGGCTCCCGAGCCTCCAGAGGGCACGCGCGTGCTCGACGTCTCCGGCTGCCTGATCCTGCCGGGGCTGATCCAGGGGCATCTGCATCTGGGGCAGACCTTCTTCCGCGGGCCTGGCGGAAGAGCGGCGCCTGCTCTCCTGGCTGCGGGAACGGATCTGGCCGCTCGAGGCCGCCCACGACGACGAGAGCGCCTACTGGTGCGGCCTGCTCGGCGCGGCCGAATGCCTGCTCGGCGGCACCACCACGATCCAGGACATCGGCATCGGGCCGGGAGCGCGGGGCCTGCTGCGGGCCGTCGCCGACTCCGGGCTGCGCGCCTTCGCCGGCCAGTGCCTGATGGACAGCGGCGACGCCCTGCCGGCCGCGATGCGCCAGGAGACCGACCGGGTGCTCGCCGCGACCGAGGCCCTGGGCGATGAGTTCGCGGGCGCGGCGGACGGGCGGCTGCGCTACGTGCTCAACCCCCGCTTCATCCTCACCTGCTCCGACCCGCTCTGGGAGGGGATCCGCGAGCTGTCGCTGCGCCGCGGCTGGCCCGTGCACACCCACGCCCTGGAGCAGCGGGACGAGACGCTCGCCGTGCGCGAGCTGAAAGGCGGACGGGACGAGGTCGAGTACTTCGCCGATCAGGGCCTGCTGACGACCGACCTCCGCCTCGCCCACGGCGTCTGGATCACCGGCGAGCACCTCGAACGGGTACGCGGCGGGCGCTTCAGCGTCGTCCACTGCCCCAGCTCGAACCTGAAGCTCGGCTCCGGCGTGGCCGACCTCCTCGCCTTCCGCCGCGCCGGGGTGCCGGTCGGCATCGGCTGCGACGGCGCCGCCTGCAGCAATCAGCTCGACAACTTCGCCGAGCTCCGCCTGGCGGCGCTCCTCCAGAAGGTCAAGCACGGCCCGGACGCCTTCTCCGGCCTCGACGCCCTGCGCCTCGCCACCAGCGAGGGCGCCCGCGCCCTGAACCTCCAGGACGAGACGGGGACGATCGAGCCCGGCAAGCACGCCGACCTCGTCGTCCTCGCCGCCGGCCGTCCCGAGCTCTGGGCCGCCCCCCAGGCCGACCCCCACGACCTCGTCGCCTTCGGCGCCTCGCGCGCCACCGTCCGCCACGTCCTGGTGGGCGGCCGGCTGGAGGTCGAGGAGGGCCGCCTCACCCGCCTCGACCTCGAAGAGATCTACCGCCAGTCCGAGCGCTGCCTGGCCGCGCTGATCCGGCGGTCGGGCCTGTCTCCTCTGATCCCTCAGTGTCCGAGCGGCGCGCCCGGCACGTCGAGCCGGAGGCGCATCAGCGAGGGCTGGTGCGTATCCGAGAAGAAGGGGAAGGCCGCGTTGGTGATGTAGAGGTTGAACCGGTCCTGCCCGTGGATGCCGAAGGCGGTCGCCGTCGGACCGTCCAGCCCGTCGGCGGCGGTCAGCAGGATCTCCGACGAGCCGTCCGGATCGATCCGGATCAGGGTCCGGAACGGATCGGTGGTGCAGTAGAGGCTGCCGTGGACGTCGAAAGCGAAGTCGTCGCACCCCTGGGGAGCCGGAACATGGGCATGAATCCGCGGCGCTCCCGCCAGATCGTTGCGCAGGAAGGGGATGGCGACGATGGTCCCGCCGCCCGAGTTCGAGACGTACACCTCGCCGTGGTACACCTTGAGGCCGTTGGCGCCCGGGAACGGCGAGCCCGGAGGCGCGAACAGCAGGTCGTCCTGAATCCATACCGCTGGCTCGCCCCCCTCGGCCGGAAGCGTCCACACCCGTCCCAGCGCCGAGTCGGCCACGTAGAGCTGGCCGTGATGGAGCGCGACCCCGTTCGGAAGAGCCTCGATCGGCATATGGCCGAGGATCTGCATCTGGCCGGACGCCGAGACCTTCCAGATCCCCCGGTTCGCGAGATCGCAGGCGCCGACCGCGACGTAGAGGTTGCCGTGCTCGTCCAGGGCGAGCCCGCCCATGATGTTGACCAGCGCTCCGCAGGGAGTCAGAGGCGCGCCGAGCGGAAGCTGGGCGAAGGTCGACTGGGTGCCGTCCGGCGCGATCTTCCGGATCTCCCCGGTGAGCGCCAGGCTGATGTAGAGGTTGCCCGCGCGGTCGAAGACCAGGCTCTCGGGGGTCTCCAGTTGCGCGGCGTTGAAGGCGACGACCGTTTCGGACAGACTGGGCTTGAACGGCGGCCGGCAGGATCGTGAGGCTGAGGACGATCAGCAGGGCGGCCCGCCCTTTTGCACGTTTCGAATAAATGGCATTTTTCTCCTCGAAAGGAATGGTGACCCCGGAGAACGATCCGGGACGGAGAATCCCTCAAGTCCCGGTTGCCGGCGAGCGGGCTCCGGTCAATAGATGCAAAGGTTCTGGATGCACTGCCCGTAGTCGTAGATGCCGTCAGGGCGGAGACAGACGCATTGCGCGTAGGTATCGCAGGGTTCGAGAAACACTGACTATGATATCCGCCGCCACCGGAGCCCCCGCCGGGGCTGCCATAGGTGTGGTGGCAATCGTTCTCGATACAGGTTGCCGTCGCAAAGCCCGAGCAGCGGTTGGCGCAGTCCTGGTCCGTGTCGCAATAGGGACCCTCGAAACAGGAGTCGCGATTCCCGGGTTGCGGCTGAGTGAACGGAAGATCTGAAGAGGATACACAGGAGAGGCCTGCGCCAAAAAACGCCGGCGCGTCAGAAGCCGCGGCGACTGCCGCGATGGGCAGGAGACCCAACAGATAGATCGCCAAGAACCGTCTTCTCATGATCTTTCCCCTTTCGTGAGCGTGTCGTAGGAAGAGATTTCTATCCCAATAAGCCGCTGGATGGGAGCACCGGATTCGCCAGACCTTCCCTGTCTCACCCCGCATGCCCCGCCTCGAAGATCTTTCGCACTGCTTCGATCGTGTCCGCCTCCGCCGCTGTTTTGTCCTCGCGGTAACGCTTGACGCGGGCAAAGCGGAGGGCCATGCCGCCGGGGTATTGCGGGCTCTCCTGGACGTCGTTGAAGGCGACCTCGACGACCATCTCGGGGCGGACGTAGACGATCCAGCCGTCCGTGCCCATCGCCAGCTCCTGGAGCCTGGCGGTCTGCCAGGCGAGGCGCTCGTCGGTCAGTCCCTTGAAGGTCTTGCCGAGCATCACGAAGCCGCCGTTCTCGGGATCGCGGGCTCCGAGGTGGAGGTTCGAGAGCCAGCCGTGCCGCCGGCCGTGCCCCCACTCGGCGGCGAGGATCACCAGGTCCAGCGTATGCGCCGGCTTCACCTTGAGCCAGGAGAAGCCTCGCCGCCCCGCCTCGTAGGGGGCGTCCGTGGCCTTGGCCATGATCCCCTCGTGGCCGCGGGCGAGGGCCTCGGCGAAGAAGGCGTCCGCCTCCTCGGCGTCGGCGGTGATGATCCGCGGCACGGTGAGCCCCGGCATCGCCTCGCTCAGGGCCGCGAAGCGCTCGCCGGCCGGGCGGTCGATCAGGTCCTGGCCGTCGAGGTGGAGGATGTCGAAGAAGAAGGGCGTCAGCGGCAGCTCGCCGCGCATCCGCGTCGACGTCGAGCTTGCGGCCGAAGCGGCGCATGGTGACCTGGAAGGGGAACGGGGAGCCGTCCGGCCGCAGGGCGATCGTCTCGCCGTCGAGAAGGAGCTGGCGCGCGGGCAGCGCCTGGACGGTCTCGACCAGCTCCGGCACCGCCAGCGGTGACCTCGTTGCCGCGGCGGGAGTAGACGCGGACCTCGTCCCCCATCTTGTGGACCTGGACGCGGGCGCCGTCGAGCTTCAGCTCCAGCGCGGCCTCGCCGAGACGGTCGAGCGCCTCGGAGATGTCCCCCGCCGGCTGGGCCAGCATCGGCTGGAGGGGGCGGAAGAGCTGGAGATGGAAGCGGGCGAGCCCGGCCCGCCCCTCGGTGAGGACGGCGCGCGCCACCTCCGGCAGCTCGCCGGCGAGCATGAGCGCCCGGCGCACCTCGTCCGCCGGCACCTCCGCCGCCACGGCGAGGGCCTCGGCCATCAGCCCGGCGAGAGCCCCCTGGCGCAACTCGCCGTGGATCAGACGCACGAGGAACTCCTGCTCGTCGCGGGTGGCGCGGGCGAGGAGGCCGGAGAGGAGTCGAGCCCGCTCGGCGGTGGAGCCCGCGCCGGTCGTCGCGGCGATCCGGCCGAGCTCCGCGTCCACCTCGCCGAGGGTGAGCGAGGGCTCGGCGGCGGCCGATCCCGGCATGGCGTTGCGCACCGCGGCGCCGCCGAGGCCGATCCGCCCCTGCCGGAGATGGCCGGAGAGGAAGGCCACGGCGATGTCGATCTCTTCGACACCCAGTCGCCGCAGGAGATCGCCGAGCGCGGAGATCTTCTCCAGACGCGAGCGGGTCTCCGTGACCCGGCGGGAGGTGGCGACGAGGTCGGCGAGGCGCATGAGACTCATCTTAGAACGCTACAATCGCCATATGGCGGACCCCAACGAACTCAAAGAGGATGCCGCGGGGGTCCGGGACTACTACCACCAGATCCTTCCCTTTTACGATCTCGAGCTGGAGGGGCGCGGCGATGAAGAGCTCTGGGCCTGGGCGGCCAGCTCGCCGCCGGGCTGCCGTGTGCTCGAGCTGGGGTCCGGCACCGGACGCGCCACGGCCGCTCTCGCCCGCACCGCGGGCCGCGTGGTGGCGCTCGAGCTCTCGCCGGAGATGATCGCGGTCGCCCGCCGGCGGCTCGCCGGAGTCTCGAACGTCTGGTTCGTGGCCGCGGACATGCGGCAGGCTGGGCTCCGGCCGCGCTTCGACCTGGTGGTCGCGGTGGACGATCCCTTCGTCCACTTGGTCAAGGACGAGGACCGCGAGCGCGCGATCGCGACCGCCGCCCGCCATCTCCTGCCCGGCGGGCGCTTCCTCCTCGACGCGGCCTGGTTCTCCCCCGATCAGCGGCACGCGGCGGGGAGCCCCGAGGGTCTGGTCAAGGAGAACTCCGGCCGTGGCGGCCTGGTCGTCCGCGAGACCTGGCATTGCGATCCCGAGGCCCGCCTCTGCACCGCGCGCTACGAGTATTCAGTGCGGGGCCGCAAGGTCCAGGACGCCTCGTTCCCCGCCCGCCTCTGGTCGCGGGAGGAGCTGGAGCACCGCGCCGGCGCCGCCGGCCTGCAAGTGACCCACCTCTGGGGGGACTACGACCGCAGTCCCTGGGACCGCGCGACCTCGCCGCGCCTCATCGCCGAGTTGAGGCGCGGCTGAACGCCAGGGAGGAGTTGCCCGCCCGGCTCCGCCGCACCTTCGTGCCCACCACCGCGAGGACTCCAGCGCCCAGCAGCAGAGACGGCAGCAGATCGAACCTCGGCGGCGGCACTCTGTAGACGCCGTCCTCGTCGGCGAGCGCCGGCTGGCGCACGTAGCGGCCGTCGTTGGGCATCACGTCGTCGAAGTTCCGCGCCAGCTCGTTCAGCTCCCGGCGCAGCAACTCGCCGGACATCGGGATGCCGTGCCCCGTCCCGGCCACGTTGGGCTCGAGGCGCGCGAGGGCGCGGACCGAAGCGCGGGATGCTTCCCAATTGATCGTGAAGTAGGCCGGCGGCCGCCAGACCTCCTGCAACCGGGTCGTCACGGCCCAGAAGGACTCCTGCTTCGTGGTCACGAAAGCGTCGCCCGCGATCAGGGTGCGGTCCTCGTCCCGAAAAAAGGAGACGTGTCCGGGCGTGTGACCCGGCGTGTGGATCCAACGCCAGCCGGGCATCCCGGGTACGGTCCCATCCTCGGGTAGGAGCTGGAACCGTGATCCGAGATCGATCGCGCGCCGCGGGAAGAACCGGGAGGCCACACGGGCCATCGCGCCGCCTCCGACGGTCGGGTCGGCCGGCGGGTAATCGGACCGTCCGGTGAGAAATGGGGCCTCCAGCCGGTGCGCGTAGACGGGCACATCCCAGTGCTCCGCCAGCTCGCGGACGGAGCCGACATGATCGATGTGACCATGTGTGAGGACGATCGCGGAGGGTCGCGCCCCATACCCGAAGCGGCGCTCCGCCTCACGGACGATCGTTTCGCGAGAGGTCGGAAGTCCAGTGTCCACGAGCACCCAGGCCCGGTCCCCGGCCTGCGACGGGCCGACGAAGAAGACGTTGACGATGGAGAGCTCGAGGCAGGCGACGTCGCGCGCGATCGTCGTTGCCCGGCCGATGTGGAAGTCTTTTTTCTGGAGTGCCCTGTCGTACATGCTCGTTCTCCCGGGAGTCATTCAAGGTGAGCAGGCGCGGTCAATCGCCCACGAAAAGGCGCTGCAACTCCAATGCCGGGGACAGTAAAGGACTAAAGGGACAACAGGGACAACAAGGACGAGGAGGCTCCCGTCCCGGAGGCGTCCTTTTCGTCCTTGCTGTCCGTGCCCGTCCCTGTTTTCGCTAGCGGTGGGAGCTCCAGGAGCCGATGCCGCCCGACTCGAGGTCGTCGCTGAACAGATTGTTGACGATCGCGAACTCGATCGCGGAGGGGTCGCCGGGCTTGAACAGGCCGAGCGTGTGGACGATCGACTCTGTCGGCGGCTGGTCGGCGTCGAACCAGAAGTTGAACATCGTCGCGAAGCGCAGGGCGTGGGCGTTCGGGTTGGTGGCGAAGTCGGCGGTGGACCAGGAGAGGAGGTTGGCCGTCGAGGAGACCGCCCAGTCGTCCGTCGCGTACGGCTCGCCGGAGTGGTGCGCGATGCCCTTGAAGCCGACGTTGGTGAAGGCGGTCGCCACCGGGAACTCGATGCTCAAGGCGCGGGCGCTGCGGTCCGAGTTCATGTTGTGGACGACGTACTCGTAGTGCCAGAGGCCCTTGCCCAGGTCGGTGACCTTGCGCCCGACGTGGAAGCGCTCGACGATCGGTCCCGGGACGTCGACGGTGACCAGGACCACGCCGGAGTCGTGCGCCGGCCAGGCGAAGATCGCCGGCAACTGCTCGAAGAAGGTGCCGGTCATCGTCAAGCTGAAGTTCGCGTTGTTGGTGACGGTGACTTGGCGGTGCGAGGCGTTGTTGAACGAGTTGCCGGAGGCCGCGTCGTCGCTGGCGATATATTGCCCCTCTGCCCAGTAGGTGGCGCCGGCGTTCTGCGCCGGATCGACGTCCACCACGGCCACCTTAATTCGCTGGTCATAGAAGTTGGACGCGCTGGGGCTCGAGTTGGGGAAGGGGAAGTCGCCAGTGGTGCCGTTGACCTCCGATCGACGGCCCAAGGGTCTGGTCGAGCCGCGATTGCCGTTGAGGGTCGCGCTGTAGGCATCGGAGCAGCCGATGCCAAGCTGGCTGCCACCGGCCGGCGGACTCTGGCAGGCCTGCCCCGAGGCGCCGGAGCAGCCGGAGGACGGCGTGTTGGTCGACAGGAACCCATGCTTCAACCAGCTCATGCCGACCTGCTGAAAACGGCCGTTCTTGAGCCGGTACAGGTTCTGGGCGATCACTGGATGATTCTTTGAAACGGCACCGGGGGCGCAGCTAGCACCTGTGGTGCACCAGTTGAGCGGCGTATCGCCACGATTGCAGGAGGTCGTGCCGATCGAGTAGCCGGCGAAGCTACCGTCGGAGCCGTAGCTGTTGACGCCGTTGAAAGTGAACACCGTCACGTCCGGCCCGACGGCGGGCGCGGCCAGGGCGGAGCCGTCGACGGTGGCAAGGATCACCGCCAGGGCGGCCATACAGCAAGCCGCGAGCAGGGCGCGGCGGTTAAAACGAGGCACGAGCTCGGGTCGTCATCGCTTGGATCTCCCCCGGGAAAAGAGCGATTCTAACCGATAGAGACCCTTTTGGGGTCAGGTCGGGGGAGAGGCGCTCGCCGGAGCGGCGGCCCAGGCAGCCCGCGCGGCATCGAGGTTCTCGCGCGCCGCGCGATGGCCGGGCGCCAGGACGAGGGCGCGCTCGAAGCCGGCGATGGCACCATCCAGGTCGCCGGCCATGGCGCGGACGAGAGCCGGCGTTGTAGGCCAGATCCGCCGAATCGGGCAGGCGCGCCAGCCCGCGATCGAAGGCCGCGCGGGCGGCGGCGAGGTCACCCGCCCGGGCGGCGAGGACGCCCAGCCCCAGATACGGGCCGGCCGCATCGGGAGCGGCGGCGATCGCGCGCTCGTAGGCCCCCGCCGCGGCGGGCACGTCCCCCCGGAGCCAGGCGGCCCGCGCCACGAGCTGGTGGACCTCCGCCGGCACCTCGCCGCGGGCGAGCGCCAAGCGCGGCGTAGCGATCGAGGCCGCCGCGGTCGCCGAAGATCGCCGACAGCCAGGCGAGCCGGAGGGCCTGCCAGCGCGCGGGCGCCAGACCCCAGCGCTCGGCGATCTCCAGGTGATGCCGGGCGGCGAGCAGCCGGTCCCGCTCGGCCGCGGTCATCGTCGCCGTCTCGGCGGTGGGATCGAGGAAGGCCGCGCGCAGCCCGTCGGCGGCGCCGAAGTCGCGCGCGCCCAGGGCGCCGTGGGCCTGAACAAAGGCGCTATGACCCCAGAACAGGAGGACGGCGGCGAGCGCCGCGAGGAACCACCGTCCCGCCGGGAGCAGCCGGCCGTCGCGCTTCAACTTCATCCGCCGCAGCCTCCCGTGCGGCAGCACGGCCAGACGCGCGGCGACCAGGACGAGATAGGCCAGCACCCCCGCCAGACCCAGCGCCATGAGAAACGGCACCAGGTCGTAGAGCCCGCGGAAGGTGACGAACGCCGCCACGAAGGCGACCGCCAGCGTCGCCTCTTCCCAGCCGGCGAGCGGGAAGCGGCGCGGCTCCGGGTCGGGCACCCGCGGCTTGGCGAAGAGGGCGATCGGCCCCGCGCCGTAGTAGAGGGCATCGTTCGGGCAGACCGAGACGCAGTCGCCGCACTTCATGCAGCCGGGATCGACGACCATGCCGTAGTCGCGCACCTCCTGGTGGACGCGCACGTTCGAGGTGCAGACCGCCGTGCAGTGGCCGCACCCCTCGCAGGCGTCGGTGACGCGGATGCGCATCGGCGACACCCGGTCGGCGGCGGCGAAGAGGGCGCCGTAGGGGCAGGCGTAGGTGCAGAAACCCTTGGCGCCCAGAAAATAGACGGTGACGAAGCCGCAGACGAGGAAGGTCAGGCCGCCGACCACCCACCCCGGGAAGGTCGCCCAGAAGTGCGGGGTGGTCCACTCGGTCTCCACCCGGGAGAACGAGCCGCCGTTCCACAGCCGCCACGCCGCCGGCCAGAGGAACATATAGAGGAAGGCGGCGACCGGCACCCAGGCGAGGAGGCGCGAGCGCAGCGGCTGCGGACGGATGCCGGCCTTCTCCAGGAGCCACCGGCAGAAGTCCTGGAGGGCCACCAGATGGCAGGCCCAGCCGCAGAACCAGCGGCCGAAGACCGCCGTCGCCAGGGCCGCGGCGGCGAAGAAGATCAGCCCGGCGTTGACCACGCCGTCGCGCGCCAGGGCCATCGCCTCCGACGGCTCGACCGGCGTCATCGTGCGCCCGGCGATCAGCCAGTGGGCGACGTGGGCGGCGACGATCAGATGGATCGCGATCAGCACGCCGGCCCGCCACTTACCGGCGCGCGAACGGCGGATGGTGGTCGGGCGGCCGCGGCGTCCTGGAGAACGGTGAGGGGCACGCTCCAGGGTACTCCTACCGCCCCGGCCGGTTGAACTTCTTCATCAGGTCGTCGAGGGATGCCTGCGGCTTCGGCCGCCGGCTTCGGCGCCGGGAGGCCGGTTCCCGCCGCCCTTGGCGGCGCTCGGGGCGGGGCGATCCGGGCGGCCACCCCGGCCGGCGCTGCCGGTGGCCTGCCGCCCCTCGGCGGGGGGCTGCTGCAGGGCCTTGATCGAGAGGCTGATGCGCTCGCGCTGGTAGTCCACCTCCAGCACCTTGACCTTCACGATCTCCCCCACCTTCACGGCCTCGCGCGGGTCCGCCACCCAGCGGTGGGTCAGCTCGGAGACGTGGACCAGGCCGTCGCGATGGACGCCGATGTCCACGAAGGCGCCGAAGTTGGCCACGTTCGAGACCCGCCCCTCGAGCACCATGCCGGGCTGGAGGTCCTTGACGGAGGTCACGTCCGCGCGCCACTCGGGGGTCTTGAACTCGGGGCGCGGATCGCGGCCGGGGCGGAGGAGCTCGTTGCGGATGTCCTCCAGGGTGAACTTGCCGAGGTTGTGCTCGGCGTCCGCGAAGCGGCTGAAGTCGAGCTTGCCGACCAGGTCCGGATTGCCCACCAGGTTCGCGACCGGCACCTGCAGCCCCTCGGCCATCTTCTGGACCACCGCGTAGCGCTCGGGGTGGACGCCGGTGCGGTCGAGCGGGTTCTCCCCCTCGCGGATGCGCAGGAAGCCGGCCGCCAGCTCGAAGGTCTTGGGGCCCAGGCCCGCGATCTTGAGCAGCGACTGCCGGGAGCGGAACGGGCCGTTGGTGTCCCGGTGGTGGACGATGGCGCTGGCGATCCGCTCGGAGAGGCCGGAGACCCGCCGCAGCAGCGGCGCCGAGGCGGTGTTGAGCTCGACGCCGACGCGGTTGACCGCGCCCTCGACGGCGGTGTCCAGCTCGCGCTCCAGCGACTTCTGGTCGACGTCGTGCTGGTACTGGCCGACGCCGAGGGAGCGCGGCTCGATCTTCACCAGCTCGGCGAGCGGATCCTGGAGGCGGCGGGCGATCGAGACCGCGCCGCGCAGGGAGACGTCGAGCGTCGGCAGCTCCTCGCGCGCCACCGCCGAGGCGGAGTAGACCGAGGCGCCGGTCTCGGGGACGATCGCCACCACCACCTTGTCGAGCCCCGCCTCCAGCACCGCCTTGCGGGCGAACGCCTCGGTCTCGCGGCTGGCGGTGCCGTTGCCCACCGCCACGGCGAGGACGCCGTGCTTCTTGATCAGCGAGACCACGGTCCGCGCCGAGCCGACCTCGTCCATGTGCGGCGGCACGGCGTGGATGACGTCCGTCGCCACCACCCGGCCGGTGCCGTCCACCACGGCGAGCTTGCAGCCGGTGCGGAAGCCGGGGTCGAGCCCCATCACCGGCACCAGCCCGAGCGGGGCCTGGAGGAGGAGCGCCTCGAGATTGGCGCGGAAGACGGCGATCGCCTGCGCCTCGGCGCGCTCGCGCATCTCGGAGCGGACCTCGTTGGTGATCGAGGGGCGCAGCAGCCGCTTGTAGCCGTCCGCCGTGGCCTCGGCGATCTCGCGCCCGCAGGCGGTGTCGAGCGGCAGGCGCCAGGAGCGGCCCAGGCGCTCGACCTCGCGCTCGTCGTCGACCCGCAGATCGGAGATCAGGAACCCCTCGCGCTCGCCGCGCAGGATGGCGAGCAGGCGGTGGGAGGGGATGTCCCGCCCCGGCTCGTCGTGCTCGAAATAGTCGCGGTAGGTGGCGGCCTCGGGGTCCTTCTCCTTCTCGGGGAGGACGCGCACCCGCAGCAGCCCCTCGGTCGCCATCACGCGCCGCAGCTCGGTGCGCTCGGCGGCGTTCTCGGCCAGCCGCTCGGCCAGGATGTCGCGGGCGCCGGCGAGGGCGGCCGCGGCGTCCTCGACCCCTTTCTCCGGCGTCCACGAACGCGCGCCGCCAGCTCCGCGGGCAGATCGCGCGAGGCGGCGCGGGCGAGCAGCGTGTCGGCCAGCGGCTCCAGCCCCTTCTCGCGGGCGATCTGGGCGCGGGTGCGCCGCTTCGGCTTGTAGGGGAGATAGAGGTCTTCGAGCTCCTGCTTGGCGAGGGCGGCGCGGATCGCCGTCTCCAGCTCGGGGGTGAGCTTGCCCTGCTCCGCGATGCTCTCCAGGATGGCGTCGCGGCGCTCGGCCAGCTCCAGGAAGTACTCCCGGCGCTTGAACAGCGTCTCGAGCTGCAGGTCTTCGAGGCCGCCCGTGGCCTCCTTGCGATAGCGGGCCACGAAGGGGACGGTGGCCCCCTCGGCGAACAGCTCGGCGGCGGCCTGCACCTGGTGCGGCCGGCAGCCCACCTCCGAGGCGATGATCTCCACGAAGCGTGGTTCGAGAACGGCGGTCTTGCTCATCAGGGGTGTCTCTCCTTCGAATGGACGGCGTAGTTTGCCATAAACCCTCACCCCTGGCCCCTCTCCCGTCCCCTCCCACCCTCCCTCACCGGGAGAGGGGAACCGTCCGCCCAAACAACGGCAAAGGGGTCTTTCTCCCTCTTCTCCCGGTGAGGGAGGGTGGGAGGGGACGGGAGAAGAGGGTCGGGGTGATGAGGGCTCTCCGGGAACCTTTCCCCCCTTTCGGCGTTATGTTGTTCTGGAGATGACAAGAAAAAACCGATGAGCCAGCCGATGATCCTGGAGCCGCCGAGCGACGCGGAGCTGATGTCGCGAGTCCGCAAGGGGGACCGGGAGGCTTTCGCCGACCTGGTCGACCGCCACAAGGACGCCGTGGTGAGCTATCTCGTCCGTCTGACGGCCGACCGGGACCGCGCCGAGGATCTCGCGCAGGAGACCTTCCTGCGCCTCTTCCGCTCCGTCGAGGGGTACACCGAGCAGGGTTACCTCCGCGCCTTCCTCTTCCGCATCGCCACCAACCTGGTGCGCTCGGAGGAGCGGCGGGCCCAGCGGCTGCGGCTGCTGATGCCGTTCCTGCCGCGCGAGGAGCACGCCGAGCCGGCGGCTCACTCGGGGCTGCTCCGCCGGGAGCTCCACCGGGAGGTTTCGGCGGCGGTCGCGAAGCTCCCCCTGCGCTACCGGGTGCCGCTCGTGCTCCACGAGATCGAGGGGTGGTCCTACGTCGACATCGCCCAGGAGATCGGCTGCCGGGAAGGCACCGTGAAGTCGCGCGTCCATCGCGGACGCCAGAAACTGAAAGAGAAGCTCGAGCCCTACTGGAATGGAGGCACAGCATGGAAGACCACCGGCTAGGGGACCTCTTGCGTGAGCTGCCCCGCGAGTCCGCCCGTCCGGGCTTCACGACTCGCGTCCTGCAACGCCTGGACGCTCCGGAGCGGCGCCGCTCGATGCCGCGGCTCGCGCTGGCCGGCGCCATGGCCGCGATGCTCGCGGTTACGGCGGGCGTCCTGGTGGACGCCCGGCGGGACGCGCTCGAAGCCGTCCGCGCCCGGCGGGCTCTCGCGGAGATCCGCGCCGAGCACGGGCGGCTGGAGCGGGAGGTCCAGGAGCTGTCGCAGCCTCCCGTGGTCTATCTCGGAGGCAATGAGAACGTCGATCTCGTTCTCGATCTTGGCAAGGTGGGCGAGACGGAAGGCGCCAAACTCGCCGCCTATCACGACGAGACGTTTTGAAAAGCAACACCAACTCTTGATCCACGGAGAACGTCATGAACAGACATAGAAAGTTTTTTGGCGCCGTCGCCTGGGGCCTCGTCCTCGGTCTCACGGCCTGGACCGGAGTCGCCCGCGCCGACGACGGCGACGAGAACGGCCCGGGCAGGAAGATGGTCCACAAGCACATCGTGATCGTGGACAAGGACGGCAAGGAAAAGGTTTACGACGGCGACGGCCCGATGATGCGCCGCGGCTATCTCGGCGTGAGCCTGACCGAGCTCACGCCGGAGCTGCGCGCCCACTTCGGCGTGCCCGAGGACTCGGGCACCATGGTCTCCAGGGTGGAGCCCGGAAGCCCGGCGGACAAGGCCGGCATCAAGGTGGGGGACATCGTGACGCGGATCGACGGCAACGCCGTCGAGTCGAGCTGGGACGTGTCGTCGAAGGTGCGCGGGTTCGACGACGGCCAGCAGATCCCGATCGAGGTCTGGCGCAACGGCAAGGCCCAGAGCTTCACCGCCGCGATCGTCCAGAAGGAGCGGCCGGAGCTCGACATGGGCCCCCTCTTCTTCAAGGAGGGGGACGGCAAGCGCATGATGTTCAAGATGGACCCTGAAAGGCTCAAGGAGATGCGGGAGAAGATGCCGGCCGAGGGCTGGGACGGGAAAGACGTCCAGATCCGCCACCGGCTCGTCTCCCCCCGGGAGGTCGAGCTGGAGAAGCAGCTCAAGCAGTTGGAGAAGCGGATCGCGGAGCTGGAGAAGCAGATCAAGCGGCAGTAGCCGGACCCTCACTCCCCCAACCCCCTCTCTCCCGTCCCCACGCCCCCTCCCTCACCGGGAGAGAGGGGGCTTTAAGAGAGGTTCCTTGTCTTTCTCCCTCTTCTCCCGGTGAGGGAGGCGGGAGGGGACGGGAGAAGAGGGCCGGGGTGATGAGGGCTCAGAACGCCATCAGCTCCCGCGCCGCCTTGACCACCTTCCCCTTGTCCGGCAGCAGCACCTTCTCCAGGTTCTTGGAGTACGGCACCGGCCGGTCCGGGTAGGTGACGCGGCGGATCGGCGCGTCGAGCCAGGGGAAGGCGGCGTCGGCGAGGCGGGCGGCCACCTCGGCGCCGAACCCCTCGGTCAGCGGCGCCTCGTGGACGATCAGCGCCCGGCCGGTCCGCTTGACCGAGGCGAGCACCGTCTCCTCGTCGTAGGGGACCAGCGTCCGCAGATCGATCACCTCGGCCTCGACGCCCGACTTCGACAGCTCGTCCGCGGCCTCCATGCAGGTCCAGGTCGAGGCGCCGTAGCCGATCAGCGTCAGGTGCTTGCCCGGCCGCATCACCCGCGCCTCGCCGAGCCGGGCGACGGCGTCGCCGTCCGGCAGCACGCTCTTGATCCGGCGGTAGAGGAACTTGTGCTCGAACAGCATCACCGGATTGGGATCGCGGATCGCCGCCTTGAGCAGCCCCATGGCGTCGGCCGTGGTGGCCGGACAGACGACCTTGATGCCGGCGGTCTGCGCGAACCACCCCTCGGGGTTCTGCGAATGGAAGGGGCCGGCGCCCACGCCGCCGCCGGTGGGCAGGCGGATGACGATCGGGCAGGGCACCTGCCAGCGGTAGAAGAGCTTGGCCGCCACGTTGACGAGCTGGTTGAAGCCGCAGGTGATGAAGTCGCCGAACTGCATCTCGACCACCGGCCGGTAGCCGAGCAGCGCCGCGCCGATGGCGATGCCGATCGTGCCGCTCTCGGCGATCGGCGTGTCGTACACCCGGTTCGGCCAGCGGGCGTGCAGCCCCTTGGTGGTGCGGAAGGCGCCTTCGAAGACGCCGATGTCCTGCCCCATCAGCACCACCGAGGAGTCGCGCTCCATCTCCTCCAGGAGCGCCTGGTTGATGGCGTCGACGTAGGTGATCTCCCCCTTGGACCGGCCCGTAATGACCGCGGGCGCCTCGACCTCCCGCCGGGGAGGATCGGGGGCGAAGACCGGCCGCATCGCGATCTCGTCGGCCGGCGGCGGCGCGTCGATCGCCCGCGTGATGGCCGCCTCGACCATTTCGGCGATCCGCGCCTCCAGCCGCTCGCGGGTGGCGGCGTCCAGCACCCCCTCCTCCTCGAGGCGGCGGGCGTAGGCGGGCACCGGATCGGCGGCGCGGTAGCCGGCGAGCTCGTCGGCGGGAACGACCTTCAGGGAATCGTCCCCCTCGGCGTGACCGCGCATGCGGCCGAGCATGGCCTCGATCAGGGTCGGCCCCTCGCCGGCGCGGGCGCGGGCCATGGCGCGCTGGAAGGCGTCGGCCATGGCGTCGGGGTCGTTGCCGTCCACCGTCTCGGCGGCGACGCCGTAGCCGGGGCCGCGGTCGGAGAGCTGGCGGGCGGCGTACTGGAGGCGGGCCGGGGTCGAGAAGGCGTAGCGGTTGTTCTCGATCACCAGGATCAGCGGCAGCTTCCAGACGGCGGCCATGTTGAGCCCCTCGTGGAAGTCGCCGGTCGAGGTGCCCCCTTCGCCGATGAAGTTGATCGCCACCCGGTCGCTGCCGGACTGGCGGAAGGCGAAGGCGCAGCCGGCGGCCACCGGGATCATGGCGCCCAGGTGGCTGATCATGCCGATGTGCAGGATGCCCTGCTCGGGCGCCAGATAGCCGTAGTGGAACGAGCGCTCGACCCCCTGCGAGAACCCCTCCCCCTTGCCGAGGAGCTGGCAGGCGAGGCGGTGCATCAGGTGCTCGGGATCCGGACGGAGGCCGTCCGGCTCGCCGAAGCCGAAACCGGGGAAGGCGCGGGCCGGGTCGAGATAGACGGCGAGGATGGCGCCGAGGTCCCGGTGGAGCGTGCACAGGGCGTCGCCCGCGCCGAGGGCCAGGCCGGCGGGGATCGTGGTGGCCTCGCTCCCCACCTCGCTGTACCACTTGGAGACCCGGCCGGTCAGCAGCAGGGCCTCGAACCGGGAATCGAAGTCCCGGGTGAGCTTCATGAAGGCGTAACGGAGAAGCCGCGCCCGCGCGTCGGCGGGTGCGGCGATCGTGATCGGTTCAGGGGATTGGATGGTCATGGCGCCGGGAGTTTATCAGGGGCGCATCCCGCTTACTTCGCAGCCCGCTCACCTGTTTCTCCAACCGCTTGCGGTGGCGGTTCTCGGGATCCATCTGGAGGAGGATCTTGAGCGCCAGCTCGGCCTTGGCGGCGTCCCCCTGCTCGATGAAGGTCTCGACCTGGCGGACCCCCTGCTCGACCGCCTGCTGCCGGCGGTGGATCGACTCCAGCCGCTCGATCTCGCTGTACATGGCCGTGGCCCGCGGGCTCCCCGGCTGAGCCTTGCCCAGCTCCTGGGCGACGTCCCGCGCGGCGAACCAGTCGTGGTCCTCGATCGCCTGGCGGTAGCGGCGGGCGAAGACGGCGTCCTGCTCTTCCTTGTGGATGCCGGCGCGGGCCTCGGCGAGCTGCTCGCGGTAGAAGTCGAGCGTCACGCGCGGCATGTCGAGCTTGGCGAGGGCGTCCAGCTCCTCCTTCGCGTCCACCACCCGGTGAGCGGCGATCAGCTCCTCGAAACGGCGCCGCCGCTGCTCGATCTCGGCGTTCTCCCGGATCTCGCGCTCGGCCCGCTCCAGCTCGTCGTTGAAGGCCTCGGCCCGCTTGCCGGTGGCATCGTTCCTGGCGATCGTCTCCAGCTCGCGGCGGGCGGCCTGGAAGTCCTTCCGCCCGAGCGCGGCCCGCCCGGCGGCCAGGGCCGCCTCGGCGCGCTTCCCCTTCTCGGCCTCGTCGGCCAGGACCTGGAGCCACCCCTCGTAGTCGGCGCGCTTGGGGTGATCCTGCTGGATCTCCAGCAGCGTCTCGAACGCCAGGCGGGCCAGCGGCAGCTGCTTGCGCCGCAGATAGTTGGTGAGCACCTGCTCGGTCTCGGCGGCGCGGCGGGCGCGGGTCTCGTTCTCCCGCGCCTGGGTGAGCCGGTCCCGCAGGTGGCTGAGCCCGAGCGTCCGGGGGGCCGCGATCTCGATCCGCTCGATCAGCTCGTGCGCCTCGTCGAGCCGGCCCGCGGCCAGGACGGCCTCGGCGCGGGCGAGCTCCACGGAGCTCTCCTGAACCCGCTTCGACGCCCGCTCGATCTGCGCCAGGAGATCGATACGCTCGGCCTTGGAGAGCTCGCTCGAGCTGCGCTCGCGCACGCGGCAGCGGTGGGGCGAGCGGCCGGGGCGGGAGCGGCCGCCGAGGCCGCGGAGAGATCGAGGGAGGACATCAGGATCTCCCGGGTCTCGACCGCGGTGAGCGACTGCTCGACACGCTCCAGGGCGGCGATGAAGGCGCTGGCGCTGGCGAAGCGCTGCTCGCGGTCGCGCTCCAGGGCGCGGCGGACGACGCGGTCGAGCTCGACCGGCACGTCGACTTGGCGGTTGCGCCCGCGCAGCGGCAGCGGGTCCTCCGACAGCCGCTTGAAGATGAAGCCGTGCTGGTTCTCCGACTCGAACGGCGGCAGGCCCGAGATCATCTCGTAGAGCACGATGCCGAAGGAGTAGAGGTCGCTGCGGTGATCGAGGGAGCCGCCGCTCGGGCTCGCCTGCTCGGGCGAGCAGTACTGGAGCTTGCCCATGAACATGCCGACCTGGGTGATCTCGAAGTTGGCGTCGATCTCCAGGGTGCGCGCGAGGCCGAGGTCGATGATCTTGATCCGCAGGTTGCCGGCCTTGTCCTCGGTGATCATCAGGTTGTCGGGCGAGAGGTCGCGGTGGATCACCCCGGTGGCGTGGACGGCCTCGAGACCGTGCAGCGCCTGGATGGCGAGGCGGACGGCGACCGCCACCGGGAACGGTCCGTGCCGGCGGATGCGGTCGCCGACATCCTGCCCCTGGATGTGCTCCCAGACCATGTAGAAGCTGCCGTCCGCCAGGGTCGAGAAGTCGTAGAGGATGGCGACGTTGGGGTGCTTGATCTGGGTGGCGAGGCGCGCCTCGCGCATGAAACGCTTCTGGGCCGAAGGGTCGGCCGCGAGGTCCTGGCGCAGGATCTTGACCACCCGCAGCTCCTGCAGGTGGACGTGGCGCACCAGATAGACCTCTCCCATGCCGCCACTGCCGAGGCGCTGGACGATCTCGTACTTACCGTCGAGGGTAGACCCCGGCTCCCGCAAATCCAAAAGGCACCTCCGGTGCTGAAGAGGTGCCTATTGTAACTGAACCCTCACCCCTGGCCCCTCTCCCGTCCCCTCCCGCCCTCCCTCACCGGGAGAGGGGAACCGCCCACCCAGAAAACGAAAGGGCGGGTAACCAGCCCGCCCTAGGAAATCCTGTCCCGGAGAGTCCCCCTCTTCTCCCGGTGAGGGAGGATGGGAGGGGACGGGAGAAGAGGGCCAGGGGTGATGAGGGCCCCTACATCTCCTCCAGCAGCTTCTGCCGCTTGGCGTTGAACTCCTCCTGGGAGATCAACCCCTCGTCGAGCAGGCCCTTGAGCTGGCGGAGCCGGCCGGCGACCGGACTCTCCGCCGATGCGGCAGCCGCCGCGGCCGGCGCGGGCGCGGCGGCCGGAGCCGCGCCCCCCTGCATGGCGTCGCGCATCATCCCCGGCAGCATGGCGCCGAGGCCGGCGCCCATGCCGAGGCCCGAGCCGGCGCCCACCGTGCCGCCGGCGCCGCCGCCGGGCTGCTGGGCGGCGTCGCCGATCGCCCGGGCGGTCTTGTACTTCATGTAGTTGTTCATGTCGCCGAGGGCGCCCATGCCGCTGCGCTCGTCGATGATCTTCTGCACCTCCTCCGGCGGCGTGATCGCCCCCATGAAGAGGTCGACGAGCTCGATGCCGTACTTCCCGAAGTCGTCCGCCACCCGCGCCTTCAGGCCCATCGCCAGCTCGTCATAGAGCTTCGGCAGGTCGAAGATCGAGGTCAGGTTCTCCCCCAGGACGTCGGTCAGCCGGGCGACGATGACGTCGCGGAAGTAGTCCTCCACCCCCTGGCTCGAGTAGATGCCGCGGCTGCCCACCACCGTGTTGACGAAGAGCTGGGCGTTGGCGATCCGCACCGCGAACTTGCCGAAGGCGCGCAGGCGCACCATGGAGAGCTCGTGGTCGCGGAAGATGACCGGCTCCTTGGTCCCCCACTTGAGGTCCATGAACGTCTTGGTGGAAACGAAGAAGACGGCCGCCTGGAACGGCGACTTGCCGCCGAACGGGATGCCGAAAACGCTGGCGATGATGGGAACGTTCTGGGTCGCCAGGGTGTGGCGCCCCGGGCCGAAGGTGTCGAGCGCCTTGCCGTCGCGGAAGAAGACCGCCTGCTGGCTCTCCTCGACGATGAGCTGGCTGCCGAGGCTGGATCGCCGCCGTGCCGTTGGCCGGCCAGCGCGACACCATGGTGTTGCCGGTAGGGTCCTGGTACTGGATCACGTCCATGATCGAAGTCTCCTTCTTCCTGTCAGGCGCCGGTGGGGAGCTGCCCGCCCTGGGCGCCCTGCACGACGTTGCTGATCACCTGCTCGCGCTGCCGCCACTTGCCGTCGAGCGCCCGGACCTCCTGGAGCAGCCGGTCGAGCGCCGGCGCCGGGTCCTCGCCGCCGGCCGCCGGCAGGGCCGCGACCTCCGCCTCGAGCTGCGCCAGATCGCTCACCACCGAGAGGTCGAACTCGTAGAGCCGCTGGAGCTCCGGCTCGTTGATCTTGACCGGATCGAACAGCCCGCTGGCGCCATAGTCGCTGAAGCGGATCGCCTGGGAGAGCCCGTCGATCTGCCGGTCGAGCCGGTCGAAGCCGTTGAGGGCGCCGATCTTGCCGGCGTCCACCCAGCCGCGGGCGTGGTCGCGCAGCAACCCCTTCAGCCGCCCCAGCTCCGAGGCCAGATGCTCGCGCAAAGTCCGGTCCACGTCCCGCCGGAGCTCGCGGTCCTGGAACCCGCGGTAGCCCGGAATCTTGTCGCCCAGCCTCTCCAGCCAGTTGCGCTGTCCCCGAGCCTCTTCGTAGCTGTTGGTCATCGGATGCCTCCTCTGCTGTGCAATCGAGTCCATCCTATCGCAATGGCGCCCGGACCCGCGCCACGCCGCCCTTTTCCCTCTGGAGGGATTCCGTTATTCTTTGCCGGTACACTCTCGTGAGGCAGTTTTTTTGATTGCGCAAGTCTAGATCCGCGACTCCCGTCCGGGGCGTTCACACGCCCCTTGCTCTCCTCGTGCTCGGGGGTGTCCTGCTTGGGCTTCTCGGCCTGCTCGGGGTCGGCGGCTGCTCGCGTGAGAGCGCCCCCCGCCAGCCCAACCTCGTGCTGGTGACCCTCGACACGGTGCGCGCCGACCACCTGGGGTGCTACGGCGACCGCGAGGCGGTGACCCCCTGGCTCGACCGCCTGGCGGGCGAGGGGCTCCGGTTCGCCAACGCCTCGTCGGCGGTGCCGTTGACCCTGCCTTCCCACACCAGCCTGCTCACCGGCCTGCTCCCCCCCATCACGGCCTGCGCAACAACGGGGTGGGCGCGCTCCGTCCGGGCACGGCGACCCTCGCCACCCTGCTCGCCGGCGCCGGCTACCGCACCGCCGCCTTCGTCGGCGCCTTCGTGCTCGACCACCGCTTCGGGCTGAAGGCCGGATTCGAGGTCTACGACGACGAGATCGAGCGCGATCCGAAGGCCGGCGTCGTCCTCGAGGCGGAGCGGCCGGGGCGCGAGGTGGTGGACCGGGCGCTCGCCTGGCTGGCGAAGGACGACACGCGCCCGTTCTTCCTCTGGGTGCACCTCTACGACGCCCACTCTCCCTATACCCCGCCGCCGGCCTGGAGCGCCCGCCACCCCGGCCGCCCCTACGACGGCGAGGTCTCCGCCGTCGACGAGCAGGTGGGGCGCATCCTCGAGGAGCTCCGCCGCCGCGGCCTCGACGGCAAGACGGCGGTGGCGGTGGCCGCCGACCACGGCGAGGGCCTGGGCGAGCACGGCGAGCTGACCCACGGCCTGCTCCTCTACGAGCCGACGCTGCACGTGCCGCTGCTGCTGCGCGCTCCCTGGGGGCTCGCGGCCCGGGTGGTGGAGGCGCCGGTCAGCCTGGTCGATCTCGCTCCGACGCTCGCCGGCCTGCTCGGGCACCCCTTCCCCGCGGCGGGCTCGCTCGACGGCCGCGATCTCTCCAGGCCCCTGCTCGACGGCGGCGAGCCGGCCGCCGGCGAGATCTACGCCGAGAGCCGCTACCCGGCGGTCTTCGGCTGGAGCCCGCTCGCGGCCCTGCGGCGGCGCGACCTCAAATACATCTCGGGCTCCCGGCCGGAGCTCTACGACCTGCGCCGCGATCCGCGGGAGAAGGCGGACCTGCTGGCGGCGCGGTCCCAGGCGCCCGAATCGCGAGGCTTCGCGGCCCGCCTCGCCGCGATCGAGGCGAGCGCCGTGACCACCGCGCGCCCCCTCGCGGCCGACGCCGAGACCCGCGCCAAGCTGGCGAGCCTCGGCTACATCACTGGCAAGCGCCGGCAGCGCGGGAAGCGACGGCGGCGCTCCCGGGGAGACCGCGCCGGGGAGCGCGATCGATCCCAGGACCATGGTCGACCTGTTCCAGCGCTTCGACCGGGCGAACGCGCTGCTCACCAGCGGCGATTCCCAGGCCGCGGTGAGCGAGCTCGAGGCGCTGGTGGCCGCCGACCCCGCCAATCCCGTCTTCCGCGGCAAGCTGGGGGCGGCCTGGCGCGAGCGGGGGGAGACCGCGAAGGCGCTGCCGCTCTACCGGCAGGCGGCCGCCGCGGCGCCGCGGGACCCCGAGGCCTGGTACAACCTGGCCTCGGCGCTCCAGGAGGCCGGCCAGCCCGGCGAAGCCCGGCAGGCGATCGAGCGCGCCCTGCAGCTCGACGCCGGCCGGCCGGAGGCTCACAACACCCTGGGGATCATCGAGCTGGGGCAGGGGAACCTCGACCGGGCGCGGCGCGAGTTCGCCGCCGCCACCGCGATCGATCCGCACGACGCCGCCGCGTTCAACAACCTCGGCAACGTCCTGCGGGCGGAGCACAAGCTGGACGAGGCGGTGAGCGCCTACCAGCGCTCCGCGGCCCTCGCTCCGCGCTACGCCGAGCCGCTCAACGGGCTGGGAACGCTCGAGGTGGAGCGCGATCGGCCTCGACAAGCACTTCCTTTTTTCGAACGCGCTCTGAGTCTCGCCCCGGGATACCACGAGGTCCGGCTCAACCGGGCCATCGCGCAGGATCTCGCGGGGGACGCCGGAGCCGCCCTGAGCTCATACCAGGATTTCCTCGCCGCGACGGCGGGAGATCCGAAGTTTTCCGAACAGCGCCGTGCCGCGCAGCAGCTCCTCGCCCGGTTGGAAAACCGGACCGCGGGGAGCGGGCCGGCTGAGAGGAGGTGATCGTCCGTTTCAAGCCGTGCCGCTGCCAAAGTGCTCGTACCGTTCAGCTATTGACGTACCAGATGACAGGCGAATCGATCCCGTTTTTATTTTCATATGATCCAAAGGAGACGTGTCATGAACCGTAGGACAATATCGACGATCCGCAGCTTCGCGGTCGCGGCCCTGCTCGCGCTGGCCTGGGGTCTCTCCCTGCTGCCGGCCGCGTACGGCCAGTCCTCGGGCGGCAACCTGATCGGAAGAGTCCAGGACAAGAGCGGAGCGGCCCTGCCGGGCGCCACCGTTACCGCCACCCAGAAAGAGACCGGCCTCACCCGCAACACCGTCACCGAGAGCGACGGCACCTTCCGGCTGCCCTCCCTGCCGGTCGGCACGTACACCGTCGAGGTGGAGCTCAACGGCTTCGCCACGGTCAGCGTCGAGAACGTGACGCTCAACGTCGCCTCGCAGCGCGAGATCAACGTCGACATGAACCCGTCGACGGTCTCGGAGACGATCAACGTCACCGCCGAGGCGCCGCTGGTCCAGACCACGCCCGCCGTCGGCGCCGTGGTCGATCAGAAGCAGCTCGAGAACCTGCCGCTCAACGGCCGCCAGTTCGCCAACCTGGCGGTCCTCGCGCCCGGCACCAGCCTCGCCTACAACTCCGACCCGACCAAGCCGGGGCAGCTCACGGTGGCGCTCAACGGCGGCATCGGCCGCAACGTCAACTATCTGGTGGACGGCGGCGACAACACCGACGACACGATCGGCGGCGCCCTCCAGAACTTCAACCTGGAGAGCGTCCAGGAGTTCAACATCCAGACCCAGCAGTACAAGGCCGAGTACGGCCGCTCGACCGGCGGCGTGCTGACCGTGGTGACCAAGACCGGCACCAACCAGCTCTCCGGCGCCGCCTGGGGCTTCTTCCGCAAGGACAGCCTGAACACGGAGTCGGAGTCCGAGAAGCTCGCCGGCACCGGCAAGAACGCCCTACGACCGCAAGCAGTACGGAGCCTCCCTGGGCGGACCGATCCTCAGGGACAAGATCCACTTCTTCGCCACCTACGAGAAGACCGACCGCAAGACCTCCTACATCGTCACACGCCGGCCGGTCGCTGGTCGAGAACGGCCAGTCGTTCCAGACCCCCTTCCAGGACGACCTGGTGACCGCCAAGATCACCGACAACATCTCGCCGAAGCAGTATCTCCAGGTCCGCTACGGCTATCAGAAGAACTCGGACAAGTACAGCGCGACCTCGCTCTCGGCGCCCGACTCGCTGGGCACGGTCACCAACAAGTACAGCTCGATCCTCGCCGGCCACAGCCTGCAGATCGGCTCGGACAGCCTGAACGAGGTCCTGTTCCAGTACACCAAGTTCAACAACCAGATCACCGCCGACTCCACCGCGCCCTACCTGTACTTCCCCTCGGGCGCGCACCGGGGCCAGAACATCAACACCCCGCAGGCCACCAACCAGACGAAGTACCAGTACAAGGACGACTTCAGCTTCACCCGCACGATCGGCGGGCGCGCCAACAACTTCAAGCTCGGCGTCAACTACATTCACGAGCCGACCCTGAGCGGAGACTCCACGACCGGCACCACCGGCCAGTACTCCTACCTCGGCGACGACATCAACTCGCCGATCACGGCGATCACCATCAACGGCGGGTTCAGCGGCTACAACACCCCGTCAACCAGTACAGCGGCTACTTCCAGGACGACCTCCTGCTGAGCGACCGGCTGACCGTCAACGTCGGCCTGCGCTACGACTACTGGGACGGCTTCGACCTCGACCAGCGGTCGAACCCGATCTGGCAGACGCTCTCGACCCAGACCCGGTACAACGAGTCCTTCCTGCGCGAATTCTACGGCGGCAGGGGGGGCGTGCTCAAGAACGACAAGAACAACTGGGCGCCGCGGCTCGGCTTCACCTTCGACACCAAGGGGGATGGCCGGCAGCTCCTGCGCGGCGGCTGGGGCATCTACTACGACTTCCCCTACACCAACGCCACCATCCTCTTCCCGGCCCTGACGGTGCAGTCCAACTTCGGCACCGTCTACAGCTACACGGACCCGACCGGCCTGGGCATCCGCAACCCGAACGGCACGTTCTTCCGTCCCGGCGATCCGCTGCCGCCGAACCAGCTCCCCGGCCTCGCCGCGGGGGCGCCCACCGAGGTCGCCTCGCCGACGCTCGCGACCCCCTACTCCCGGCAGGCCTCGCTCGGCTACTCCTGGCAGGTCAACAACTGGCTCGGGCTCAACTTCGAAGCGGTCTCGATCGACTACCGGGACATCCCCTACCGCTTCCGGGCCAACCCGATCGATCCGGCCACCGGCGCGCGCCGCTTCCCGCAGTACGGCAACTTCCGGCTCTGGGTCGGCAACGGCAAGGCCGACTATGACGGCGGCAACCTCAGCTTCCGCGCCCGGGCGACCGACAAGCTCGAGATCCTCGGCTTCTACACCTACTCCAAGGCGACCGGCAACGTCCTCGCCGGCGCCGACGAGTTCCGCCTGACCGACGCCGGCTACGAGCCCGCCTTCCGCGCCGCCCGCGACGTCTCGGCCAACCCGCTCAACCCGCTGTGCGGAGCCTGCATCGGCCCGCTCAACACCGACGCCCGGCACCGCTTCACCCTGAGCACGGTCTATCAGGCGCCGTGGGGTGTCAACGTCTCCGGCATGTTCCGCTACCGCTCGGCGACGCCGTTCACCTACTTCACCAGCACCGACCCGAACCGCGACGGCTTCCGCTTCGACCTGCTGCCGGGCGACTCCGTCAACTCGCGGCGGGGGCACTCGTTCTCGCAGCTCGACCTGCGGCTCTCCAAGATCTTCACCGTCGGCCCCGTCGGCCTCGAGCTGATCGGCGAGGTGTTCAACCTCTTCAACGAGAAGAACCCCGCCGCCTATACCGTGGTCTTCGACTCCGTCGGCAACCCGATCGGAACCAGGCCCACGGCCTTCGCCGGCGATCTCGGGCAGGGCGAGCAGCGCCTCGCCCAGCTCGGCCTGCGCGTCCGCTTCTAGGCTCCGCCGGTCTTCCGTTGATCGCTGTTCTGGGGGCGCTCCGGCGCCCCTTTTTCTTTGGCCGGCGGCCACTCGCGCGGACTCACCACCTGCTTGATCTCCTTCACCGGCACGGCATGCTTGCTGGGCTTGATCTGCGAGCCGTAGCGGGTCGCGTAGACCTGCGTGAACTCCGCGCCGAGGAAGAGGATCTGCGACGAGTAGTAGATCCAGAGCAGCAGGACCACCAGCGACCCCGCCGCGCCGTAAGTCGAGGCGACGGTGCTGTGGGCGAGATAGAGGCCGATCAGGAACTTGCCGATGGTGAACAGCAGCGCCGTCACGGCGGCGCCGATCCAGACGTCGCGCCAGGCGATCTCGACGTCCGGCAGCACCTTGTAGATCATCGCGAACAGCAGGGTGATCAGGGCGAAGGAGACGGCGAAGGTGAGGATGTTGACCAGCGTCTCGCCGCCCGGCAGCATCCCCGTGGCCCACTTGCCGAGCGCCGCCACCGCCGGCCGTCACCACCAGCGAGACCAGCAGCAGGAAGCCGATCCCCAGAATCATGCCGAAGGAGATCATCCGGGTCCGGATGAAGCTCCAGATCCCGGCGCCCGGCTTCGGCTCGACGTTCCAGATGCGGTCGAGGGCGCTCTGGAGCTGCACGAAGACGCCGGTGGCGCCGAACAGGATCGTCACCAGGCCGATGATCGTGGCGAGCACGCCCGAGCCCTGCTTGCCGGCGTTGGCGACCATGGTCTGGATCGCCTCCGCTCCCTGCGCGCCCGACGATGCCCTGCATCTGGCCCACGAGCTGCCCCTGGACCGCCTCACGCCCCCAGACCAGGCCGGCGACGGCGGTCACGATCAGCAGCAGCGGCGCGAGCGAGAAGATCGTGTAGTAGGCGAGCGCCGCCCCGAGATCGAGGGCGCCGTCGTCTTTCCACCCCTTGAAGCTTTCTTTGATCAGACTCGAATCCGGACTTGACGACACTCATGGCTGCAACCTCCTGGTGAGTCGTCATGGAGCGGGCCGCGGCCGCGGAGCCTCCATGGTAGGTTCGAAGCGGAACAGGAACTTCTCGAACTTGAACGACCAGCGCCCGGGCGAGGGGCTGCTGAGGAACGGCGTCTCCATGCGCGGGTAGGCCGCCGCCTCGACGGGCCGGCCGGCGACCTTGGCATTACGCCCTGGGAGGAAATCGGCGCGGGCGCCGTCGCCGCCGGTGAAGTGGAGCTCTCCGTCCTCCCCCACCGCGAGGCGCGCCCTGGCGGCCTTCTTTTTCCAGGCGGCGAAATCGCCATCCTCGGCGCGGCGGCCCGCCACCAGCGCCACGCTGGCCGGCTGGCGCCGCGGCACCGCCACGCTGGCGCCGGCGAGGTCCCGGCGCCGGCCGTTGCCGACGCTGTAGTAGTCGGGGAACTTCGCGATCGCCGGCGCCACCTCCCACCCGCCCTGGGTGACCAGGGCCACGTAGGCATCCCCGCAGCGCGACACCACGACGTCGCCCATCACCTCCGGTTGGGACCAGGGGGGCGACAGATAGGCGTGGCCCAGGCCGGCGCCCGGGGTGTCCAGGCGGGCGAGCACGAGGTTGCGGCTCGCCACCGCCTGATCGAGCGTGTTGAGCTGGTCGGCGTCGTTGCTCTTCGGCGTTCTGGTGCGGCTCCAGAGATAGAGCGGAGCGAACCGCGGGCTCTCGGCGTAGAGCGTCGCCGCGATCTCCTGGCCGCCGGAGACGCGCAGGGCGAGGCCGTTCACCGCCTGCGAGACGCCCAGGATGTAGTCGGGAGTGGCATAGCCGTAGAGCGCGGCGTCATAGTCCCGGCGCTTGGCGGGCGCGATCTTCCGCCGCGCGCGGATCTCGTAGGGCGCCTGCTTGCGGCGGTCGGTCAGCAGGCGGACCACCCCCTCCGGAACCTGGTAATGGCTGACCGGCAGCTCCGGCCGGTCCATGAAGTTGATCTCCCCGGGATCGCCGATCCCGCCGGCCAGCCAGGCCCAGGCCTGCCACGGGCTGCTCCGCCGGCTGAGCGCCCAGACGGCGGACGTGCGGCTCTTCGGCCCCGCCGGATAGCCCCCCACCTGCTGCTGCGCCCAGGAGGCCAGCAGCACGTCGAGCTGCCGGCGCGCGAGGTCGCGCACGGCGGCCTGCGGCGCGTGATCCGCGAGTTGCAGCAGGCCGGTGGTCGAGAGCGCGATATACCCCGGGCTCTCGGCCTCGTACCAGCCGTCGCGGTCGTGCGCGCGCAGGAACGCCTCGGCGAAAGCGCCCCACCCGCGCGCGGTGGGGGAGTCCGGCGTGCCCGCCACGACCTGCCCCACCAGGCTGCGCGACATCGTGATCATGCGCTGGTTCTCGGTGTCGCCGAAGGACCAGGGATCGCGGATCTGCCCCTCGCCGGGCGGCGGCGCGGAGTTCGAGACCGCCGCCTTGAGGCGGGCGAGGAGATCGGGCGGCAGGGCTTCCGGATACTCCAGCGCCAGCCGCTGGAGCGGGAGCTGCGAGCGGGCGCACTCGTTGGTGTGCCACTTGGCGCAGGCGTCGATCGCTCCGGCGGCCCAGGCCGCCGCCTCCTGCCGCAGCTTCGGCGCCTCCGGCCCCCCCTCGGACGCCAGCGCCGCCGCGGCCAGCGCGCCGGCGGCCAGCGGCTGCCGGCCGATCCAGTCGAAACGCCCCTTCATCCGCCGGATCTGCTCGAGCTCCTTCTGGAGATAGCCCCTTTCGCGCTCCGAGAGCTTCTTCCAGGGCTGGGAAGGTTGTGGAGGAGCCGCGCCCGCGCTGACGAGACAACCGGCGGCGAGGAGCACCGCCAACGCGGCGCGGACCGCGCCGGCACGGCGCCGGGCTGGCTGGGCTATGGGGGTCTTCGGGTCCTTCGACATCTCTATCCTCTCGTCCGCTCCTCGCCGGAAGACCTTCATGCAGGATCGGGGCCGGCCGGCCATGAATCTTGCAGAGGACAGATCCGAGGAGAAACGTCATGGATATGCACGTAGATTGGGGAGCCCTGTTCAAACTGGCGGCGGTCGTCGCGGTGATCGCCCTGATCCTCGCCGCGCTCGTCCTCGCGCTGGCCTTCCGGACGCTGCGCCGCGTCCGCCTCCGCGTCCCTCCCAACGCGGACTTCTTCACCACCGTGCGCGCGGTGCCGCTGTCGCTGGTCATCGGCCTCGACCTCCTCGACCTCGGGCTCGACGTCTTCTCGGCGCCGATCATCTGGTTCATCCTCAACCGCTTCGGCCTGCAGGCCCTGCGCAACGTCGCCACCGTCGAGGCGCTCATCCCGATCACCGGCCCGATCCCCACGATGACCCTGGGCTGGCTCGCCGCCCGGATCTTCAAGCTGGGAGAGCCGTACGACCCGGACCTCATCGAGACCCAGCGGATCGGGCCGGACAGCTACGCGCCGCGGCCGCGCGGATGACGTCCTGCGGATGATGTCCGATAGAATCGCGGCATGAACATGTCGATCGAAGCCAGACTGCGCGAGTTGGGCCTCGTCCTGCCGGAGCCGTTCCAGGGACCCGCCGGCGCGCGCTATCCGTTCTCCTGGGTGCGGGTGCGGGGGGACCGCGCCTACGTCTCGGGCCATCTGCCGCTCAACCCGGACGGGACGCTGGCGGCTCCGCTGGGCAAGGTCGGGCAGGAGGTCTCCCTCGAGCAGGGCGCGCAGGCCGCCCGCCTGTCGGCGCTCTCGATGCTCGGCAGCCTGCAGCGGGAGCTCGGGGACCTCGACCGCGTCACCGCCTGGCTGCGGGTGCTGGGCATGGTGAACGTGGCCCCGGGATTCAATCAAGATCTCCGGCGTGGTCAACGGCTTCTCCGAGCTGATCGTGCAGATCTTCGGACCGGAGCGCGGCACCCACTCGCGGTCCGCGGTGGGGATGGCGGAGCTGCCGTTCAGCGTGCCGGTCGAGATCGAGGCCGAGGTCGAGATCCGGCCTTAAGACAGCTTGGCAAAATTCTTGCTGTATTGACTCGCGAGCCTTGCGACTGCTCCGGCGACCCTTCAGGTCGACGACTTCGAGAAAGGGGCACGGAATGGATTTCGCGGATCGCTCCCGAGTCATGTGGGCCGGCATCATCGCCTTTCTGCCGAGCCTGTTCGGCGCCATCCTGATCCTGCTGGTGGGCCTCATCGTCGCCAAGCTCCTCGAGAAGGCGACCGACGCCCTGCTGGAGAAGCTCCACTTCGACGAGGCGCTCGACCGCGGCGGCGTCAACCGCGCGCTCGCCCGCGCCGGCACCAAGCTGGACCCCTCGAGCCTGGTGGCCCGGCTCGTCTTCTGGAGCGTCGCCCTGGTCGCCATCCTGATGGCGAGCAACGCCCTCGGCCTGACCGCCGTCTCGGCGATGTTCTACTCCCTGATCGCCTACATCCCGAACCTGATCGTGGCGGTGCTGATCGTGATCCTCGGCATGGTGCTCGGCGAGTTCGTCAAGGACGTGATCGCGGCCTCGATGGGCGGCGTCTCCGGCTTCTCGGTGCTGGGCAAGGCCGCCAAGGGAGCGATCGTCACCCTGGCCCTCTTCATGGCCCTCGATCAGCTCCGGGTGGCGCCCGACATCGTGCGCACCGCCTTCACCCTGCTGCTGGGCGCGGCGGCGCTGGCGGCGGGCCTCGCCTTCGGCCTCGGCTGCCGGGATCTCGCCGGCGAGTACATGCGGCGCTGGGTCGAGCAGGGGCAGAGAAAGGCGGCAGAGGTCCGGCAGGCGAAGATGGAGGCCGAGCAGAGGCCCACCGGCACCTACCACCCGACCGTGCAGCCGATCGGCGGCATGGCCGCGGAGCGGCTGGACGGGGATCAGACGATCGCCATCCCGCCGAGCATCGTCCAGCGGCCG
>CAVXIG010000025.1:0-31259 GCA_963761645.1 uncultured Acidobacteriota bacterium | reverse complement strand
GGCGTTGGACGCGATCGTGACCGCCTCCGCAGGTGGGTGATCGCTCCGGCCGACCCCGATCCGGTCTAGGTTGAGCACCGCGTAACCCTCCGCCGTGGCCCGGCGCACGTACGAGTAGATCTCGGGCTGGAACGGGAAGTCCCAGTAGAGATGGCCGTAGGTCGAGCCGTGGAGCGCGATCTGGATCGTCCTGTTCCTGAGGCTGCCGCGCGAGCAGAGGATGCCGAACACGTCGTAGGCGGTGGTGTCGCTCGGGGAGAGGTTCACGGAGAAGGAAACCTCCCCACACCGCATCTCCCCCTGCGCGGCCGAGGCGCTGGACGGAACGAGCGCGGCGACGGCCAGCGCACAGAGCAGCACCGCGGCGAACCGCAGGCGCGAACGAGACTCTGGAACCTCGAAGCTTGAATGGCGTTTCATCATGTCTCTCCTTCTTGGCCTGGGCCGGAATCGTGGATCTTGGGGGGAGCTGATCACCTGATCCGCTTAAGAAGATAACGGATCACGGCGCAAATCCCTCACTGGTTACCCTGAGCGTCGGTCGCCGCGGCGGCAGATTGTCGGTGTTGGTCCAAGGCTCCGCCTTCAGCCCCGCAGGGGCGCCAGGAATAAGCCCGGCGGCGTGAGCCCCGGGAAGGGGCGTATCCCATCAACCCCAAGCCCCGCCAGGGGCGGCAGGTGTTTCTCGCCGGACGCGGGAAGTTGCGAGAACACGGGTCCGGCGGCGCGTGTCAAGGTAGTTGTCGCCTCGTCGTTCATGCGGCCTGCTCAGCCGCGCGTTGGTACTCGTTGATCATGGCGTCGCGCTCTGGATTGAGGGTGACCGCGCCAATCGGCGACCAGTTTCGGGTGTTTCGAGACCAGCGGGCGGGGTGGCGTTGGCGAGCTTCGAGGTACAAGGCATGGCGAGCCTCGAGGATCGCCCGATCGGCTCCGGTATGGCGCTGTTCGGGGCTGACGTAGCGAATGCCGCTGTGCCTGTGGTCAATGTTGTACCAGCCCACGAAGCCGGCGCCCCAGGCCCGTGCGGCTTCGAGGCTTTCGAAGCCGTCGGCGGGAAACTCGGGGCGGTACTTGGCGGTGCGGAAGAGCGACTCGGCGTAGGGGTTATCGTCGCTGACCCGAGGCCGCGAGTAGGAAGGATTGATTCCCAACCAGTTGAGCATCGCCAGCACGGTGGTGGCCTTCAGCGTCGAGCCGTTGTCGCCGTGCAGCACAGGTTTTTCCGCGAGGGTTACGATCCCCTCGCTGAGCGCGGTTCGGCGCACCAGGTGGGCGGCATGGTTGGAATTGTCGGTGTCGTGCACTTCCCAGCCCACGATCTTGCGGCTGTACAGATCCAGGATCAGGTACAAGTGGAACCAACGTCCGAGGACCAGGGCAGGGAGGAAGGTCATGTCCCAGCACCAGACTTGGCGCGGCGCCGTGGCGATATGTGTGGTGGGGGGCCGGGTGGCTCGGGGCGCCTTGGCTCGGCCGCGATGAGAGCTCTGTCCCTGCTCGCGCAGCACGCGGGCGAAGCTGGACTCGCTGGCCAGGTAGACACCTTCGTCGGCCAGCATCGGGACAATGCGAGCCGGCGGCACATCGGCAAAGCGGGGCTCGTTGGCCACACGCAGCAGCTCTGCGCGCTCCTCGGAGCTGAGCGCGTGCTTGGGGGTTTGATGCACCGCCGAGGGTCGGCCATCGCCCTTGACCAGTCCCTCCTTGGCCTTCCAGCGCTGAAGAGTGCGCACATCGATGCCGACCATCTCGCACGCCAGACGCAGGCGAGCTCCGGCCTTCTGAGCGATGCAGATGTCCTGGGCCCAGGCCTGGCGATCTTCGAGGCCGATCATTCGTCCTCGCCCATGTCCCTGTTGAAGATCGCCGCGACTTTTTTTGACAAAACCAACAAGGCCGCGGTCTCGGCCAGAGCCTTGTCCTTGCGCCGCAATTCGCGCTCGAGCTCTTTGATGCGGTCCCGGTCCTGCCGGGTTTGCTGCGGACTGGCGCGCGCCTCCTCGGGGGCCGCCAGAGCCTGCGTGGCACTCTGCAGCCAGCCCGCAAGCTCCTGCGGATATACGCCGTGGGTCCGGCACCAAGCACTCTTGCCTGCCTCATCCAAAGCGGCCGTGGTCACGACGGCCTCCAAGCGGGCCGCCGCTGTCCAGGCCCGCTCGCGAGCGGGCCTGGACAGCGCATCACTGCGCCAGCGCTCCAGGGTCCACACGCCTACTCCCACCTCACGCGCTACCTCTTCCAGCGAAGCACTCTCCGGTGGCAACAGCCGCGCCACCGCTCTGTTCTTGAAGCTCTGTCCGTATCGTGCCAACGCGACCTCGTCTCTGCCCCAGGGTACGTAGTTCTATCCAGGCGACACCTACTCTGACACAGGGGGCCGGCATGATGATCCGCCGCAACATTATGATCATAATGCCCGCATCGTAAGGAGCGCCACCCGCACGATGCGAGATACCTACACGAAGCTGAACTACCACATTGTCTTCAGCACCAAGAACCGCGTCCCCTTGGATCACGAAGGCTGTCCGGGACGCGCTCTACGGATAGATCGGTGGCGTTCTTCGCGGCAATGGCGGTGTGCTTCTCGTCGCGGGAGGCATGCCGGACCCTATCCATCTTTTGGCGGGATGGGGGACGAGCATCTCGGTTGCCAAGATGCTTCAATTGATCAAGGCGAACTCTTCGGGTGGATGAACGAGCGCCCTGACGTGGCGACCGGCGGCTTTGCCTGGCAGGCGGGCTATGGAGCGTTCTCGGTCAGCGAGTCCAAGATTCCAAATGTTCGGGAGTACATCCTGAACCAGGAAAGAGCATCACAAAAAGATCACATTTCGCGAGGAGTTCATGGAACTGCTCAGACGGCATGGCGTAGTCTACGATCACCACGATTTCGAGAGCTGAGATTTTTTCAGCCCCGCAGGGGCGTCAGGAATTAGCCCGGTGGCCTGTGCCCCGGGAAGCGTGAGCCAGGCAGGTAGAACTATTGCGGCGATGGTTCCTGTCGCCCCTGGCGGGGCTAAATTGTGGGTAGGCGGTCCGTTCCCTTCCCGGGGCTTACGCCGCCGGGCTAATTCCTGACGCCTCTGCGGGGCTGGAAACGGGGCATTGCCGTCGCGGACCCGATCTTTGTATAGACTCTCCAGGCTTTGGTGCACAGCGCACCTGCGGTCTTCAGGAGGTTGGTTTCATGGCCCACGTCGGAGTCGTCTTCGGAGGCAGGAGCACCGAGCATCAGGTCTCGATCCGCTCGGCGCGCACGGTGGTCGAGGGGCTGCGCGAGGCCGGTCACGCGGTCACGCCGCTCGGCATCGCGGCGGACGGCTGCTGGATCGACGCCGAGGCTTCCGCGGCGGTGATCGACGGCGTGTCGAAGGAGATCCCGCCGCTGGAGCTGCCGGTCGCGCCCACGGTGCGCCACCTGCTCGCCTCGGGGGTCGAGGTGATCTTCCCGATCGTCCATGGCACCTGGGGGGAGGACGGCACCTTCCAGGGGCTCTGCGAGATGCTCGACCTCCCCTACGTGGGCTGCGGCGTCACCGCCAGCGCCCTTGCCATGGACAAGGTCCTCGCCAAGCGCCAGCTCGCCGCGGCCGGCGTGCCGGTGGTGGACTTCGAGACGGCGTCGCGCCGCGAGTTCGAGACGAACCCCGCGGCGTTCCTCGCCCGCTGCGAGCGGCTGCCGCTGCCGCTGTTCGTCAAGCCGAGCAACGGCGGCTCCAGCGTGGGGGTGCGCAAGGTCTCCGACCTCGCGGGTCTGGAGGAGGCGGTCCGCTTCGCTCTCCGGTTCGACGAGGTCGTGCTGGTCGAGCGGGGGATCAAGGGGCGGGAGCTCGAGTGCGCGGTCCTCGGCTACCGCGAGGTCCAGGCCTCGGCGGTGGGGGAGATCGTCCCCGGCAACGAGTTCTACGACTACGCGGACAAGTATCTGCAGGACACGGCCGGCCTGATCGCCCCGGCCGAGCTGCCCGAGCGGGTCTCGGACCGGCTGCGCGCCATCGCCGTCGAGGCGTTCCTCGCGATCGGCGGCGCCGGCCTCGCCCGGGTCGACTTCCTGCTCGAAGGGGAGGGCGAGGAGGGGCTCTTCATCAACGAGATCAACACGCTCCCCGGCTTCACCAATATCTCCATGTACCCTCTGCTCTGGAGCCTCACCGGCTACCCGCTCCCCAAGCTGGTGGACCGGCTGGTCCAGATCGCCCTCGAACGCCACCGCGACCGCCAGCGGCTGGACGAGGGGATCAAGGAGTTCCTGGCCGAACTGGCGCTCAAGGCGTAAGCGCGGCCTTCATGAGTCCGTCGAACCGGACGAGAGCCCTGCTCGCAGCCCTCATCGTCGCGGTGACGGCCGTCCGGCTGGGCCTCGCCTTCGCGTTCTACGGTTTCCTCACCGGGGATGACGTCGAGATCCTCCAGGCGGGGTTCCGGCGGGCGTTCGGCTGGCCTTACCAGCCGTGGGCGATCCGCAATCTCCTGGTGCCGGACCTGCTCGTCGCTCCCGCCCTGCGGATCGCGGCGGCGCTGGGGGTCACCTCCACGCGGACGCTCGTCTCGCTCGCCAGCGTGCCGTTCGTCCTGCTGGCTTCGCTGAACGTCTGGCTGGTGTTCCGCCTGGCCAGGAGGTGGCTGGCGAGCGACACTCCCGCGCTCCTGGCAGCCGCCCTGTACGCCCTGCACTGGATTCCGCTGGGATTCGGCAGCACCGTCTATCCGCGGACGGCCTCGACGACCTGCGTGCTGCTCGCGGCGTGGCTGCTCGCGTCGGCGGGCGGCGGCCTCCGGCGGACGGCTCTCGCCGGAGGTCTCGCCGCCGTCGCCTTCGCGATCCGCTACAGCGAGGCGATCTTCCTGGTGCCGATGTTCGCGGTTCTCGCGCTGGAGGACGCCCCGGCGCGAGCCCGGCTGGCGAGGTGCGCCGCCCTCCTCGGCGGCTTCCTCGGGATGGCGCTGCTCACGGTGGGACTGGAGGATGGGCTCACCTGGGGGAGACCGTTCGCCAGCCTGGCCGCCTTCGCCCGGTTCACGCTGATCGAGGAGCGGTCGTCCTCGCTGGTGGTGGACCAGCCGTGGTACTGGCTCTTCTGGCGCTTGCCGAAATGGCTTCCGGTCACGCTCCTCCCCTTCCTGTGGAGAGCCCGCCGCGCGCGTGCCCTGCTCCCGGCCGCGCTCTACGCGCTCCTGCCTCTCCTTCTGCTCTCGGGCGTCCACCACAAGGAGATGCGCTATCTCCAGGGGGTTCTTCCCTTCGTCCTGCTGATCGCGGCGGCAGGCGCGTGGTCCTTCTGGGAGAGCGGCCGGCGCTGGCCGGTGGCGATCCTCTGCGCCGCGTCGGTGGCCCTCGGCCTCGCGGGGATCGTCTTCCTCAGGGACAAGTCGATGGCCGCCGTGCAGGCGGCGGAGGCGCTCGCCGTCCTCGCCCAGGGGCGGACCGTGGCGGTGTCGCAGTCCTGGGCGTATGGGGGGACCCTCTGTCTCCGGCCGGACGTCGAGGTGCTGGATCTGCCGTATCCGCTGACGGTGACGGCGCTGGAGGGGGCGGCGGCCAGGGCGCGATGGATCGCCGTCTACAGTCGGGATTTGCGGGCAAACCCCAGCTTCGCCGCCCTGCTGGCGGCGCGCGGGTTCACTCGCATGCGGGAGTTCGTGGGGAGGTCGAGCCGGCCGGTGGTCCTGTACGCCGCCGATCGGCCGCCGGCTCGGCCACCGGCTCAGAGGGGCGTGATCTCGACGCGCGCGAGGCCGTTCGGGACCATCTGGAGCTCGCGGGCGGCGCCGTAGGAGAGGTCGATATCGCGGCCGTGGATGTAGGGGCCGCGGTCGTTGATCTTCACCACCACCCCGCGGCCGTTGTCGAGATTGCGGACGAGGACGCGGCTGCCCAGGGGGAGGGAGCGGTGGGCGGCGGTCATGGCGTGCATGTCGAAGGTCTCGCCGTTGGCGGTCGTCTTGCCGTCGAACCGGGGGCCGTACCAGGAGGCGCGGCCGACGGTGCGGAAGGCGGAGGAGACCGCCGCCACGCCATCCTCCGGAAGGGAGAAGTTCTCCCACGCCCGCTCCCGGTTGGCCGAGGCGACCGCGGTACCGAGGTAGGCGGTCAGGGCGAGGCCGGCCACCCAGACGAACCCCGCGCCCCGGCTCCGGCGAGCTTTTGGGGAATAAGCAGAGATCGAGCGGACAGGGGTTCCTTCTCGCTTCATGACACCTCCTTCGGGAGACGTTTTCGCTTTGGCTTCCAGCACTATAACGAAAAAGCGGGGGAGAGAATTCCCCCGCCCTTCGGCGGCTGGAGCCTAGCGGGCGGCGACCACGATCGCCGGCATGCCGAGGGCGGCCAGCTCGCGGCGCAGCGACTCGGCCTGGTCGCGGTTGTCGAAGGCGCCGATCTGCACCCGGTTCCAGGTGCCGTCCGCGTCCACCACCGCCTCCGGATAGAGCCGCACGACATCGTGCTGGAGGGAGACCGCCTTCCCTTTCTCGCTGAAGGCGCCCACCTGGACGGTGTAGCGCGCCGGCAGTCCGGCCGCGGGCACGACGTAGATCTCGACGCTAGCCGTGCCCGGCCCCACGACCCCCACCTCACGGGCGGCGGCGTAGGAGAGATCGATGATGCGGTTCTTCGAGTAGGGGCCGCGGTCGTTGACCCGCACCACCACCTCGCGGCCGGTACGGGTATTGCGTACACCGATCTTCGTGCCGAAGGGGAGTGAGGGGTGGGCGGCGGTGAGCGCGTTCATGTCATAGCGCTCACCATTAGCGGTCTGCTTGCCGTTGAAGCGTGGGCCGTACCAGGAGGCGACCCCCCGTTCGAGCGGCACCCCGAAAGCAGGAGGGGCCGAGGAGGACGGCTTGCGATTGCCCGAACAGGCCGCGGTCAGCAGCAACTGGGCGAAAAGGAGAAGTGCGAAGGCGATTCGAAAGGCAATTGAAAAACTGCGTACGACGAGCCGGGAGTCTTTCCTCGGGCGCATGGGCTTGCGGCCTCCGTAAGGTGGTTCTGAGCCATCTTCGTGAGAGCTCTTGGGTCCAATAGCGCTGGAACGGCTTGCGCTCTAAACCAGGGCATATTAGCACATGGCTAACTTTCGCCTGGATGCCGCCTCCGGGCGACCGTTCTGCCGGAGGCGGGGTGGATGGGGCACGCCCCCATCCGTCGTCGAGTGCCACCCGCTACGAAAACATCAGACGCGGGGGGCGGCGATCGTGGCGGCCTCGGTCCCTTCCAGGGCGGGCGCCACGACCTCGTCGAGAAATTCGTCCACCTGTGCGGCCGACCGTCCGGTGAAGGCGACGGGGTCGAGCCAGGGTTCGACCTCCTGGCGCGTGAGCCGGAAATCGGCGTCGCTCACGATGAGGTCGATGAGGGGATTTTCTCCCCCTTTAGATTCTAGAGTGCTCTGGGCGTCGAAACTGTAGCCGCGGATCCGTTCGTGGAGGAGCTGGCGGTCGCCGCCGCGCAGCGCGGCCTCCATCAGCAGCGTCTCCGTGGCCATGAACGGCAGCTCGCGGGCGACCCGGGCGGCGATCGTCCCCTCGCGCACCACCAGGCCGGCCGAGATGTGGGCCGCGAGCCCCAGCACGGCGTCGGCGTCGAGGAAGGAATCGGGGATCACCAGGCGGCGGTTGGCGGAGTCGTCGAGGCTCCGCTCGAGCCACTGGGTGGCGGCGTTGAGCGGGCCGTTGAGGCTGTCGGTGATCAGCCGGCGACTGAGCCCGCACATCCGCTCGGCGCGCACCGGGTTGCGCTTGTAGGCCATGGCGGAGGAGCCCACCTGCTCGGCGTCGAACGGCTCCGAGAGCTCGCCCACCCCCTGGAGGAGGCGGAGGTCGGTGCCGAACTTGTGGCAGGTCTCGGCGAGGCCGGCCAGGGTCTGCAGCACCTGGCTGTCCTGCTTGCGCGGATAGGTCTGGCCGGTCACCGGGAAGCTCCCGGCGAACCCGAGCTTCTCGGCGACCCGGCGGTCGAGCGCGCGCACCTTGGCGCCGTCCCCCTGGAACAGGGTGAGGAAGCTCGCCTGCGTGCCGGTGGTCCCCTTGACGCCGCGGCAGCGCAGGGTGGCGAGCCGGTGGCGCACCTCGTCGAGGTCCATCAGGAAGTCCTGCAGCCAGAGGCAGGCGCGCTTGCCCACGGTGGTGAGCTGCGCCGGCTGGAAGTGGGTATAGGCGAGGGTCGGGATCGCCCGCGTCCGCCGCGCGAAATCGCCCAACTCGCGGACGGTCGCGGCGAGCCGGCCGGCCAGCAGCTCCAGGGCCTCGCGGGTCAGCAGGACGTCGGTGTTGTCGGTGATGAAGGCGCTCGTCGCGCCGAGATGGAGAATGCCGCCGGCCCCCTCGTGGACGCGGTCGGCCTGCTCGGCGTAATGGCGCAGGTGGGCGACCACGTCGTGGCGGGTGCGGCGCTCGAGCTCCGCGACGCGGTCGAGGTCGGTGTCGCCGGCCACCTGTTTCAGCGCCGCGATCTGCTCGGCGGTGAACGGCAGCCCCAGCTCCTGCTCCCCCTCGGCGAGGGTGATCCAGAGCCGCCGCCAGGTGCGGAAGCGGTGGCTCGAAGAGAAGATCCGCGCCATCTCGGGCGAGGCGTAGCGCTCGTAGAGGGGGTTCTGGGGGGTCTCGGACAGCATGCGGGCGGGATTGTACCGCAACGGCTGGAGAGCCCCGCCCGGATGAATTCGAACTGGGTTTCCCCGAACCGGGGAAGGAAGGCCGCCGGCCGGAACGCCTAGCCGAGAGCCCGGTGGAGTGTATTCGGACGGGGAAAGGCGCGCTCGAGGGCGCGGCGCGCACCACTTATTTTAGAGCACCTGGATGTATGAGTGTAGCCACTCGAATGGAATGACTTTTCCATGCGGCCATAAGGTCGCATAGCTCCATGCGGCTATAAGGTCGCATATCAAAGGAGGATGCATGAGGATCGCTCGACTGTTGATGCTGTTGCTCGCCTTGAGTGCCACTGTTCTCTCCGCTGCGGGTTCGCCTTCCAAGACTTCTGCCCGGAAAGGAGGCGGAGTCCGCGCCCATTCCACCACCAGCAAGGCGGCCGGAACCGATTACTGGTGGTGTAATGATGGTCACGCATCGGGAGAGTGCTCCGGCATGTATGAGTGCATGGACATGTGCATGGCGGAGTGCGGCCCCCCCTGCACTTGGTACGGCGAGACCTAGGACAAGACTTACGGACGGCCCGGATCACCTCCGGACCGTCTAGCTGACACGGACGGGACGGACAATCCGGGCGCGGCCGGCGGGGGTGCATCCCCCGCCGGCCGCGCCCTCTATAAAGATAGGGACGTCCTACTCCGCCATCCGCTCGTCGAGGACGCAGGGGTGGGAGGGGACGGGAGAAGAGGGCCGGGGTGATGAGGGACCCTCCGGCCGGTCTGCTACAATCCGCCGCCGCGCCCCACCCTGGGCGCATCCTCTTCGGGACAGTCCCTTTTTCGGGGACAACTCGGGAAAACCTGCGGGACAACTACGTATGCCGATACAAGTCAATTCTGAAATCGGACGCCTGCGGCGCGTCCTGGTCCACCGGCCGGGGCGGGAGATCGATTGGATGGTCCCCGCCATGATGGAGACCCTGCTCTTCGACGACATCCTCGACGGCGATGAGGCGCGGGAAGAGCACGACCTCTTCTCGCAGATGCTGCGGCAGGCCGGGGTGGAGGTGCTCGAGGCGCAGGATCTGCTCGCGGACGTGCTGGCGAACGCCGAACCGCGCCAGCGGCTGCTCGCCGAGCTCGAGGCCGAGTACGGCGCCCCTTTCAACCTGGTGCGCCGGCTTGACGAGCTGCCGCCGCGGGAGCTCGCCTCGGCCCTGGTCGAGGGGATCCGCGCCCCGGCCGAGGTCACGGACGCCGACCGCCTGCAGTTCTTCGAGCTCAATCCGGTGCCCAACTACTTCTTTCAGCGCGATCCGCAGGTGGTGATGGGCAACCGCGTGGTGATCTCCTCGATGGCGACCGGCGCCCGCGAGCGCGAGCCGCTCCTCGCCCGCGCCATCTTCGAGCACCACCCGGCGTTCGCCAGCTCCGCGGGGCTGTTCGAGATCGACGTCCCCCCCTCGGGCGCGCCGCAGCACAACCCGCACTTCCCCTATCCGAACCTGGAAGGGGGCGACGTGCTGGTGGTGAGCCCGGAGATCCTCCTCGTCGGGCTGTCGGAGCGGACGAACCGGCGGGGGATCGAGACGCTCGCCGAGTACCTGCGCCGGGAGGAGACCTCCTTCCGCCACCTGATCATGGTCGAGCTGCCGCGCCGGCGCTCCTACATGCACCTCGACACCGTCTTCACCCTGATCGACCGCAATCTCTGCCTGGCCTACCTGCCGGTCATCGAGCCCGGCGGGCCGGAGTCGGCCCACGTCTACTCGGTCGACCTCGACGCCAAGGAGCTGACCTTCACCCTCCGTCCGTCGCTGCTCCGGTTGCTGGCCGATCTCGGAGTCGAGCTCGACGTCGTCCCCTGCGGCGGCGCCAAGGAGGCGATCTACCAGCAGCGCGAGCAGTGGACCGACGGCGCCAACGCCTTCGCCATCGCCCCCGGGCTGATCCTGCTCTACCGACGCAATCACAAGACGATGGAAGAGCTGGCACAGCGCGGCTGGCGGATCCTGCGCGACGAGGACGTCGTGGCCGGCAAGAACGATCTGCTGGGAGGCGGGCCGGCGGTGATCTCGCTCTGCTCCAACGAGCTGTCGCGCGCCCGCGGCGGCCCCCGCTGCATGACGATGCCGATCGAAAGAGATCCCATCTGAATTCATCATTCCGATCCGGAGGAGATATGCCCCGTCACCTGATCTCGATCCACGACCTGACCGCCGCGGAGGTGGCCGGCCTGTTCCGGCTGGCGGCCGACGTCAAGGCGAATCCGTCGAAGTACGAGAACCACATGCACCGCAAGACGCTGGGGATGATCTTCGAGAAGTCCTCGACCCGCACCCGCGTCAGCTTCGAGGCGGGGATGGCGCAGATGGGGGGGCACGCCCTGTTCCTCTCCAGCCGCGACATCCAGCTCGGCCGCGGCGAGCCGATCTCCGATACCGCCCAGGTGCTCTCGCGCTACATCGACGGCATCATGGCCCGCACCTTCGCGCACCAGACGGTGACCGACCTCGCCAAGTACGGCACGATCCCGGTGATCAACGGCCTGACCGACGATCTCCACCCCTGCCAGGGGCTCACCGACTACTTCACGCTGATGGAGGTCTTCGGCGGCCTCGAGGCGCTGCGCGGCCGCAAGCTCACCTACGTGGGCGACGGCAACAACATGGCCCATTCGCTGATGTTCGGCGCCGCCAAGGTGGGGATGGACGTGGCGGTCGCCTCGCCCAAGGGGTACGAGGTGAACGCGCGCTACGCCGACCTCGTCCGCCAGGACGCCGCGGCCGCGGGCACCAAGGTGATCCTGACCAACGATCCGGCGGAAGCGGTGAAGGACGCCTCGGCCGTCTACACCGACGTCTGGGCCTCGATGGGGCAGGAGGCCGAGCAGCAGAAGCGGGTCGAGGCGTTCAAGGGGTTCACGGTCGACAGCGCGCTGATGTCCCACGCGCGCCAGGACGCCGTCTTCCTCCACTGCCTGCCGGCCCACCGCGGCGAGGAGGTCTCCGCCGAGGTCTGCGACGGCCCGCAGAGCCGCATCTTCGACGAGGCGGAAAACCGCCTGCACGTCCAGAAGGCGATCATGCTCTGGCTGATGGCCGGGGTGGAGATCTAGGAAAACTGGCCGTAGGGGCGGGGACAAGTCCCCGTCCCTTATCGCCGATCAGGGTTGCCGGTCGTACCCGGAGAGATGGACATCGGTGGACCAGATGTAGACGCGCCGGCTCGGGTTCAGCGCGCACTGCTTCTCGAACTCCTTGAGGATCGTCAGATCGGCCAATCCAGAGCCCAACCCGGCCCAACTGGGAAAATCATTCAACCAGCCCAGCAGATCCTCAGGCTCGAAGAAGGGGGTTGGGGTGAAGGGGGTCTCTCCTCGGATCGCCTGCTGGATCATGGCGATAAATTTCTCTGCTGCCGCCCTCCGTTGACGGCCGTCTCCATTCTGGCCGATGTGGTTCCCGGTCTCGAGAATGCAACTCATGGGCAGAAGGAGAGCTTCTCTCCGTTGCACCTTTTTAGCGATCTCGGAAAGCACGGCAGCGGAGTCCCGGCACATAGTGGGGACTTCGAGGAGTTCGCAGAGGATGCTGGTATCGACGAGGCAGACGCTCACGAGGATTGAGCCCGCCGGAACTCTGAGATCCAGGCGAGCCCTTGTTCGACCTTCACCGCTTTGTCCCGCTTTTCCGGATCTTTAAGGAATCTGTCCAGAACTCCCCGGGTGACCAGGCGGCCCAGAGGACCTTGGGCGACCAATTCGGGATAGCTCTCCAACTCTTCAAGACGGATCAGGCGGCTGTCGCCTTCTTTGGGATCTCGATAACAGGCGACGGCGTCGGGTACCGCCTCCGGAGGTATGGCATCGAGCAGGGCAGGGTTGTGTGTCGTCAGAAGAACCCGGAGTTGTCGCTCACGAGAGACTCTCTGAATATTCTGGAGCAAGAGCTCCGCCCGGCTTGGATGGACACCGTTATCGATCTCCTCGATGACGACCAATGAGCCTGGGGGCACCGAGAGCAGCGCTGCGGCTACGGCTAAGACGCGTAAAGTTCCGTCCGAGAGTAGTGCGGCTTCCCGGGCGACCGTTGTCCTGCCAAAGGTTTCATGCAGCTTTACCATGACCTCGCTACGTGGGGTCTCCAAGAAAGAGATGTCGCTGATGTCTTGCTCAGGCAGAGAGTGAATGAAAGAGAGGACGGCATCCTTCAGTCCTTCCTCTTTGACGAGACGATGGAGAACAGATGAGAGAGCCGCGCCGTCTCCTTGGAGTTTTTTCTCTTGAAGGAAGCTATATCCCCGCATTTGACGAGGATTTGGATCGAGGAAGAGAATATCTTCAAGGTTTTGACGCAGACGGGCGGCTGCCACAGGAATAACTAGCTGGGAGTCCCGATGGCCGGCTGCGAAGCGAGAGGGGGTCGCCAATTGGGTAAAGACCGCTTGCTGGTCGATACAGGAAATCTGAGGCTTTTTTCCACCCTTGGCGAAGTTGTTATAGGCGACTTGAATCTGGTTTCCGTACGGGCTCGCAGGCTCGACAACTTTATAGAGAGGAGAATGGGTGGCGAGATTCTCGCTATCGAGACGTTCTTGTGCAATCCTTAGTCCGTCCTTGTCGACTCTCAATGTAACTGAAAAATCTAAGGAAAGTTTAGAGATAACTTGTTTTGGCGGTGAAAGGCCATCGAGCTGGCAACCAAAGGATATGTCCGATCCTTGGTAGACAAAATCGTTAAACGTTCCTCGAATACTGAGTTCCTGCTCGCGGATAGCAAAGAGAATGTCCCCCAACCGTCGCCCTGAGGCTAGCCAAGAAGAAGTTGCAATGCCTCAATGGCGTTGCTCTTCCCCGAAGCATTGGCGCCGATCAGGAGCGTCAGCGGAGAGAGCGGAAGGGTAGCCTTCCGGAAGCTCTTGAAGTTCTCGATGCTGAAGCTCTGGATCATGACATCACGAGTCTACACCGACCCCAGGCACCTCACCATCTCCCGCCACGCCTTCCCCCGATGGCTGACAGCGCCCTTTTCGGCGCCGGTCAGCTCGGCGAAGGTGAGGGGGGAGCCGTCCGGCAGGAAGACCGGGTCCCAGCCGAAGCCGTGCGCGCCCCGGCCGGGGAGGACGAGGGTGCCCTCGGTCCTCCCCTCGGCCACGATCTCGCGGCCGCCATCCTTGTAGAGAAGGAAGCAGCGGGCGGCGGCCCGGACGTTCCCCAGGGACGCCGCCGTGCGGGCGAGCCCCTCGGCGCCCACGGCCTGGAGCATCCACTTGACCAGCGGGCCGGGGAAGCCGTTCAGGGCGGCGAGGTCGAGCCCTGCCTCCTCGACCACCAGGGGGCGGCCGACGTGCCGCCACGCCTCGTCCGCCTTGGCCCGCAGCACCTCCAGATAGTCGAGCGACTGGATCTCGGGGAGGTCGACGTCGACGGCTTCGAGCTCCGGCCCCACGGCGAGCCGGGCCTCGGCGACCTTGCCGGCGTTGCCGGTGACGAGGACGAAGGGGAGAATGGAATCGCTGGAAGAGGTGTTCATGATCTCGTTGAAGGATATTCCGGATTGTCGTGGATCGCCGTTCGATGGTACTTTCGTGCTATCCGCTCCGGCCGGATTCGTACTTAGAGCGCCTAACAAACCGGCCCAACGGGCCGGGAGAGCATAGCCCAGGGCTGAGGCCGAAGGCCGATGCCCTGGGTTCACGGGCGCCACCTCCCGGCGGCCTGAAAGGCCGCGAGAGTCTGCGGGTTTCGGGCCCGAAGCCAGTCGTTCGAGCTTTTCTTGGAGTGGCCGACAACGCCGCTCAGCGCCTCGGTCCTCCAGCACCCGCTCTGCGGAGCTGTCAAGCGGGAGCTCTCGCGGCCTTTCAGGCCGCCCGGAGGTGGTGCCCGCTGACCCAGGGCATCGGCCTTCGGCCTCAGCCCTGGGCTAGATTCTCCCGGCCCGTTGGGCCGGCAACCGGTTTTGTTAGGCGCTCTTACTTTACCCAATGTCCTACCAGGTCCTGATCAGCTCCACCCCCAGGGATAGCGATCTCGCGGAGAACCTTGCTCAGTCGGTCCGGGACGCCGGAGCCAGCGTGCTCTGCGTGGAGCAGACTCCATCTCGTGGCGAGACCATCGACTTCGACCTGCGCCGGGTCCTGCGGAAGGCGGACGAGGTCATTCTTGTCCTGACGGACCGCTCGCTCAACAACCCATACCTGTTGTACGAGATGGGAGCAGCCTTCTCCCTGCACAAGCGGGTGATCCCGATTCTGGTTGGGATCGAAGAGTCGGAGATCCCCCCCTTGATCGCCCAGTTTCGCTATGTGAGGTACGCGGATCTGCGGAGCTATCTGGCTGAGTTGGAGCAGCGGGCGAGGTCCTCGGCTGGCGGGCCGCCCGTCGCGGCGGCTCACTGACGCTCAGATCCGCCCGGCCGCCAGCCGCTTCAGCTCTTCGATCATCTCGTCCACCTGACGGCGGAGGTGCGCCACGTCGCCGGAGTTGTCGATCAGCCGGTGGGCCGCCCGGCGCCGCTCCTCCCCGTCCCCCTGGGCGAGCAGGCGGGCGCGGGCCGACTCGGGGTTCATGCCCCGCGCGATCGCGCGCTCCAGGCGCAGCTCGCAGGGAGCCTCGACGGTGACGATCAGATCGAAGCCCGGCCCGTAGCCGGCCTCCACCAGCAGCGTCGCCTCGAGCACGACCACCCCGCGAGCCTGGGCCGCGATCTCCACGAACCGTTTCCTCACCAGCGGATGGACCGCCGCCTCCAGGGAGGCGCGCGCCGCGGGATCGTTGAAGACGCGGGCCGCGACCTTGGCGTGATCCACCGCGCCGCGCTCGTCGAGCATTTCGGGGCCGAAGAGATCGCGCACGGCCGCCGCCCCCTCGCCCTCGGGCTGATAGAGCTCGGCGACCAGGCGGTCGGCGTCGATCACCTCGAAACCGGCGTCGCGCAGCCATTGCGAGACGGTCGACTTGCCGCTGGCGAGGCCGCCGGTAAGGCCGACGCGGAGCGCCTGAGCATTCATGCCGGGAGCCCCTGCCGGCGGCGGGAAGCCTTCAGGGTGCCGGCGATGACCATGGCGACGGTCAGCGGCCCGACGCCCCCGGGGACCGGAGTGATGTGGGACGCCTTCGGCGCCACCCGGGTGAAGTCGACGTCGCCCACCAGGATGTACCCCTTGGATTCGAACTGCCGGCGGCGCTCCTCGTCGCCCGGATAGAGGCGCTCGGCCTCGGCGGCGTCGGCCAGGCGGTTCATGCCGACGTCCACCACCACCGCCCCGTCGCGCACGTGATCGGGCCCGATCATGCCCGGCCGCCCGATGGCGGCGATCAGGATGTCGGCCTCGCGGGTGACGGCGGCCAGATCGGCGGTGCGGGAGTGGCAGATGGTGACCGTGCAGTTCTCCCGCAGGAGCAGGCCGGCCATCGGCTTGCCGACGATGGCGCTGCGCCCGACGATCACGGCCCGGCGGCCGGCGAGGGGGATGCCGCTGCGCTTGAGCAGGGCGACGATGCCGGTGGGGGTCGCGGGGGTGAGCCCCGCCTCGTCGAGCCAGAGGCGGCCGACGTTGACCGGGTGGAAGCCGTCGACGTCCTTGTCGGGGGAGATGCGGTCGAGGACGCGTTTCTCGGTAATCTGAGCGGGGAGCGGGAGCTGCACCAGGATGCCGTCCACGGCGTCCTCGGCGTTGAGCTCGTCGAGCAGGGCGAGGAGCTCGGCCTCGGTGGTCCCGGCGGCGAGCCGGAGGGTGCGGCTGAGCATGCCGACCTCGGCGCAGCCGCGCACCTTGCTGCCGACGTAGACCTGGGAGGCGGGGTTCTCGCCCACCAGCACGGCGACGAGCTGCGGCGGCCGGGCGCCCGTCGCGGTCATCTCGCGGACGCTCGCCGCCACCTCGGAGCGGATCTCGGCGGCGGCCGCCTTGCCGTCCAGGACGTTATTGGCAAGGACATCGGTCATCCAGGCACCCTCCCGTGATGGATGCAGACGGTGCCGCCGGAGAGGTCCTGCCATCCGAGATCGGTGAAACCGGCCGCGGCCATGCGGTCGAGGAACTCCTGCCGCTGGGGGAAGCCGACCACCGAGCTCGTCAGGTAGGAATAGGCCGATCCCCGCGGCGAGAGCAGGCGGCCGATCCCCGGCAGCAGCCGGAGGAAATAGAAGAGGTAGAGCGCCTTGAGCGGCTGCCGGCGCGGGATCGTGGCGTCGAGGACGACCAGCTTCCCCCCCGGCCGCAGCACCCGGGCGAGCTGGCGCAGGGCGGCGTCGAGGTCGGCGACGTTGCGCAGGCCGAAGGAGACGGTGGCGCCCGCGAAGTGGCGGTCGGGGAAGGGGAGGGCCAGGGCGTCGGCGGCGAGGGCGGCCGGGCGAGGGGGCGCGGTCCTGGCGAACTTGTGCCGCGCGATGGCGAGCATCGGCACGCAGAAGTCGGCCGCCGCCACCCGCGCTCCCCGGCGGCGCAGGGCGGTCGCCTGGTCGCCGGTGCCGCAGCAGAGGTCGAGCACCGCGGCGCCCGGCGGCAGCCCCAGGACCGCCGCCGACCGCCGGCGCCAGACCACGTCCAGGCTGGCGGAGAGCAGGTGGTTGAGCAGGTCGTAACGGGGCGCCACGCCCGCGAACATGTCGCGGATGGTCTTGCCCGACTTGTCGAGGGAAGAGTCCAGGGGAGGGGCGGTCGTGGTGGTCTCGGACATCTTGGAGGAAGTGTATCCCGGGCCAGGAGGAACATTTCCACTTGCGGAAATCGGAATTCTGAGCGAGACTGGCGGCTCACCGGTCGAGTGGGCCGGTCCGGGGGCTGTTAGCGTCCTCTTGACAATTTTCTTTTGTCCGCCTACCCTGTGGGTCCCTTGCGCCGCGAGGGCGGGTATCGTCCGCCGCGCCGAGGCGATTTTTTCCCAGCCAGAGTTGACCTGGAGAGATTGGAAGATGCTGAAGAAGACCTACAGCCCGAAGCTCGCCGAGATCGAGCATCGCTGGTATGTGCTGGATGCCGCGGGGATCCCTCTGGGACGTCTCTCGTCGCTAGTGGCTCGCCTGCTGATGGGCAAGCACAAGCCGACGTATGCCACGCACATCGATACCGGTGACTTCGTCGTCGTCATCAACGCCGAGCAGGCGGTGCTGACCGGTGGCAAGGAAGAGAAGAAAGTCTACTACTACCACACCGGGTATCCGGGTGGGATCAAGTCGGAGACGGCGGCCAAGCGGCGTGCCCGCCGGCCGACGAAGCTGGTCGAGGAGGCGGTCTGGGGCATGCTCCCCAAGGGTCCTCTCGGCCGCAAGCAGCTCCGCAAGCTCAAGGTCTACGCGGGCCCCGAGCACCCTCACCAGGCGCAGCAGCCCGAGAGCTTCGACGTCGCCGCGGCCCTGTAACCCCAAGGAGAATTCGGAACGTGAGCCAAGTTCAATATTACGGTACCGGGCGACGCAAGACGGCCGCGGCCCGCGTCTTCCTGAGGCCCGGCTCGGGCGGTTTCCAGATCAACGGCCGCACGCTCGACAGCTACTTCCCGAACGAAGTGCTGAAGATGGTCATCAAGCAGCCGCTGCAGTTGACCGAGTCGGTCGAGCAGTTCGACATCCAGGTCACGGTGGCGGGTGGCGGCAGCGCGGGCCAGGCCGGTGCGATCCGGCACGGCATCTCGCGCGCCCTGCTCGAGTTCAACGGTGATCTGCGCGCGCGCCTGAAGTCGGCCGGATTCCTGACGCGCGACCCGCGCAAGAAGGAACGCAAGAAGTACGGCCAGAAGGGTGCCCGGGCCCGTTTCCAGTTCAGCAAGCGCTAGAAGGCCAGAAGGAGAGGATCTCTTGGTAGAAGTCACGATGAAGGAACTGCTGGAGGCCGGTGTTCACTTCGGACACCAGACCCGGCGTTGGAACCCGAAGATGAAGCCCTATATCTTCGGCAAGCGGAACGGGATCTACATCATCGATCTGCAGAAGACGCTGCGGATGTTCAATCAGGTCGCCGAGCTCGTGCAGCAGTTCGCCGCCGAGGGCAAGCGCATCCTGTTCGTCGGCACGAAGCGTCAGGCGCAGGAGGCGATCGCCGAGGAGGCGGCACGCGCCGGCGAGTTCTACGTCACCAACCGGTGGCTGGGCGGCACCCTGACCAACTTCGTCACCCTGCGCACCTCGATCCAGCGGTTGAAGGAGGTCGAGGGGCGGCTCAACGACGAGAACAGCCAGATCACCAAGAAGGAACGGCTGCGGATGGAGCGCGAGCGGGAGAAGATGGTGAAGAACCTCGAGGGGATCCGCGACATGGAAGAGCTGCCCGACGCTCTCTTCGTCGTCGACCCGAAGAAGGAAGACATCGCGGTTTCCGAGGCGAACAAGCTCGGCATCCCGGTGATCGCCATCGTCGACACCAACTGCGACCCGGAGCTGATCGACTATCCGATCCCGGGCAACGACGACGCCATCCGCGCCATCCGGCTGTTCGCCTCGCGGCTCGCCGACGCCTATCTCGCCGGCGCCGGCAAGCTCTCCGACGACTCGGCGTTCCAGAAGGACAGCAGGATGCCGGTCTTCGACAAGGACGCCGCCGCCGCGAGCGCCGCTCCGGCCTAGAGCTCGGCGTCTGTTCTGCAATAACGTGCGCCGCCGGCCTCGAGGCCGGCGGTGCTGGAGGATAGGTCAGTCGAACTTGGCGTCGATCTGACCTTTTCTTTTGTCTACACACAATCATCCGCGATAGGGCACCCGATCACACCCGCTGCATCGCGGTTCGAAGGAGAAACACGGTCATGGCTGAAGTCACCGCTCAGATGGTCAAGGAGCTCCGGGAGCGTACCGGCGCTGGAATGATGGATTGCAAGAACGCCCTCAACGAGTGCCAGGGAGACCTGGAGAGGGCGGTCGATACGCTGCGCAAGAAGGGCCTCGCCGCGGCGGCCAAGAAGGCCGGCCGGGTCACGGCCGAGGGCGCCGTGGGCTCGTACATCCACGGCGGCGGCAAGATCGGCGTGCTGGTCGAGGTCAACTGCGAGACCGACTTCGTGGCCCGCACCGACCAGTTCCAGGAGCTGGTGCGCGACATCGCGATGCACATCGCCGCCACCGATCCCCGCTGCGTGCGCCGCGAGGAGGTCACCCCCGAGCTCCTGGAGCGCGAGCAGGCGATCTTCCGCGAGCAGGCGCTCGCCTCGGGCAAGCCGCCCCAGGTGGTGGAGAAGATCGTCGCCGGCAAGATGGAGAAGTACTACTCCGAGTTCGTGCTGCTCGAGCAGCCGTTCGTCAAGAACCCGGACATGACGGTCACCCAGATGATCGCCGAGAAGGTCGGCAAGATCGGCGAGAACATCCAGGTGCGCCGCTTCGTCCGCTTCAAGCTGGGCGAGGGGATCGAGAAGCGCCAGGACGACTTCGCCGCCGAAGTCATGGCCCAGGCGGGGAAGTAATGGCCGGGGCGGTGATGGCGGAGGCGAAGGCGGGGGGATCGGCTCCGGCGGGGAGCAAATACCGCCGGATCCTCCTCAAGGTCTCCGGCGAGGCCCTGATGGGATCGCAGCCGTTCGGCATCGACGAGGCGGTGGTCGCCGCCATCGCCGACGAGATCCGCGACGTCCACAACCTCAAGGTCGAGGTGGCGGTCGTCGTCGGCGGCGGCAACATCATCCGGGGTCTCGCCGCCAGCCACCGCGGCATCGACCGCGTGACTGGCGACTACATGGGCATGCTCGCCACGGTGATCAACGCCCTCGCCCTCCAGGACGCCCTGGAGAAGCGGGGCGTGCCCACCCGCGTGCAGACGGCGATCGACATCCGCGAGGTCGCCGAGCCGTTCATCCGCCGCCGCGCCCTGCGCCACCTGGAGAAGGGGCGCGCGGTCATCTTCGCCGCCGGCACCGGCAACCCGTACTTCACGACCGACAGCGCGGCGGCCCTGCGCGCCAACGAGATCCACGCCGACATCCTGCTCAAGGCGACCAAGGTGGACGGCCTCTACACCGCCGATCCCGAGACGGACCCGGCGGCGGTATTGCTCCCCGAGGTGACCTACCAGGAGGTGCTGGAGAAGGATCTCAAGGTGATGGACACCGCGGCGATCAGCCTCTGCCGCGACAACGGCATCCCGATCGCCATCTTCGACCTGATGACCGCTGGTAACATTCGCCGGGTCGTCTGCGGCGAGCGGATCGGCTCGATCGTGCACGCCGCCTGAACGCAGGAGGGATCATGAAAGAACTGTTCAAGGAAGTCGAAACCCACATGAAGCACGCGCTGGACCACTTCCATCACGAGCTGAAGGGCTTGCGCACCGGGCGCGCCTCGCTCTCGCTGCTGGAGGGGGTCACCGTCGACTACTACGGCAGCCAGGTGCCGCTCAACCAGGTCGCCAACCTGTCGGTGGCAGACGCGTCGATGATCGTGGCGCAGCCGTTCGACCCCCGGCAGAGCTCGACGATCGAGCGCGCCATCATGAAATCCGATCTGGGGCTGAACCCGTCGTCGGACGGCAAGGTGATCCGCATCCCGGTGCCGCCGCTGACCGAGGATCGCCGCCGGGAGATCGCCAAGAAGGCCCACGATCTCGCCGAGCACGCGCGGACCGGCGTCCGCCAGGCGCGCCGCGAGGGCAACGACAAGCTCAAGAAGATGGAGAAGGACAAGGCGATCAGCCAGGACGACGAGCGCCGCGGCCTGGAAGAGGTGCAGAAGCTCCACGACCGCTACATCGGCGAGATCGCGACCGGCCTGCAGAAGAAAGAGCAGCAGATCATGGAGGTCTGACCTCCATGTTCCTCTACGGCTACCACCCCGTCCGCGAAGCCCTGCGCCACCGTCCGCACGATGTGGCGCGGGTGCTGGTGAGCGCGGCGCGCGCGGGCAAGCGGCGCGAGGAGATCCAGGATGCCTGCCAGCGGCACCGGGTGCCGTTCCTGGTGGTGCCGGAGCGCGCGCTCGCCGAGATCGCCGGCGCCGCCCACAACGGCATGGCGGCCGAGGTGCGGGCGGGCGCGGCGGCGCCGGAGCCCGCGGCAGGAGCCGACCCGGGGCTGATCGTGATGCTCGAGGACGTCCAGGACCCGCGCAACCTCGGGGCCCTGCTCCGCGTCTGCGAGGGGGCGGGGGCCGGCCGGGTGCTGATCCGCGACCGCGGCTCGGCGCCGGTCTCGCCGACGGTCGCCAAGACCTCGGCGGGGGCGACCGAATGGCTGCAGATCGAGCGCATCACCAACTCGGCGAACGAGATCGAGCGGTTCAAGGCGGCGGGCTTCTGGGTCTACGGCACCGATCCGGAGGGGGATCCGCCCTGGGAGGTCGACCTCTCCGGCCAGGTCGTCCTCTGTTTCGGCGGCGAGGAAAAGGGGCTGCGCAATCGCACCCGCCAGCTCTGCGACCGCATGATCGGCCTCCCCATGCGCGGCCGGGTCGGCTCGCTCAACATCGCCACCTCGGCGGCGGCGGTGCTCTATGAGGCGGTGCGGCAGCGGAGCTCTTCCAAGACCTAAAAAATGTAAGCAATCCTTCCTTGTCTGTATTCATCCCTCCGGTCTCCCTTTTACCCGTGAATCGTGGTAACAAGTTGGAATCCGAAACGCCCAATAGGGTAAAGGAGGGGAATCATGATCAAGCAGAGACTGTCTATTGGCGTCCTGGCTCTGGCGATCGTTGTGCTGTGTCTGCCGGCTGGCGGAGCGGAGATCGCCAAGGTTCAGGTCACGCCGTCGCAGGTCCAGTGGGAGCCTCAGGGTAGCTACGAGCGCCTGGTGCTGACCGTTTCAATGCCGGGGGGCGCCGTCGTCCGCCGGGAGTTCGCGGCGGGGCAGGCGCCGGTTTTCGAGCTGCCGAAAGGGGGAGCGAACGGCTCCTACGCGTACGAGCTGCGGGCCGTCCCGGCCCTCGATCCGGAGGTCCGGAAGGCCCTCGCGGCCTCGCGCGAGGCGGGCGGCGCGGCGGCGGTCGAGCGGCTGCGGAAGGCGGGCCGGCTGCCGGCGGGTGAGCTGGTGCAGTCCGGTTCCTTCGCCGTCGCGGGCGGCGCCCTGGTCGCCCCGGAGGCGCGGGAAGAGCGGTCCGCGCCGGCCAAGGCCGCCTCGGACCTGCCGGTGAAGGACCAGGTGATCCCCGACGACCTGATCGTCCAGGGGAGCGCCTGCGTCGGCCTGGACTGCGTGAATAACGAGAGCTTCGGGTTCGACACCATCCGGCTCAAGGAGAACAACACCCGGATCAAGTTCGACGACACCAGCACGGGGGCCGGCTTCCCGGCGAACGACTGGCAGCTCACCGCCAACGACTCGGCGAGCGGCGGCGCCAACAAGTTCTCGATCGAGGACGTCACCGGCTCCAAGGTGCCGTTCACGATCACCGCCGGCGCGGCGACGAACTCGATCTTCGTCGACTCCACGGGCCGGCTGGGCCTGCGCACGTCGACCCCGGTGCTCGACATCCACGTCAACACCAGCAATACGCCGGCGATGCGGCTGGAGCAGAACAACTCCGGCGGCTTCACGGCGCAGACCTGGGACATCGCGGGCAACGAGGCGAACTTCTTCGTCCGCGACGTGACCGGCGGCTCGCGGCTGCCCTTCCGCATCCGGCCCGGCGCGCCGACGAGCAGCATCGACATCAGCGCCGACGGCAAGGTGGGCATGGGCACGGCCTCGCCGAGCACCAAGCTGCACGTCTCGGGCAGCGACGGCACGACGAAGCTGCTGGTCCAGGAATCGAGCGCCACGGCCACGCCGCGCGAGATGGCGGAATTCCGCAACAACGGCGGCGCCGAGATGATCTTCAAGGACACCGGCGACACGGCGCGCTGGAGCATCGGCACCTTCAGCTCCGCGTTCATCTGGGACAACCAGGCCGTCGCCAACGTCGAGATGACGCTGGGAAATACCGGCAACCTCACCATCACGGGGATGCTGTCCCAGGGTTCGGACCGCAACACCAAGACGGACATCTTCGACGTGCGGCCGGACGAGGTTCTGGCCAAGGTGGACAAGCTCCCGATCTCGACCTGGCGCTACAAGGGGGATGCGCCGCAGCATCTGGGCCCGATGGCCCAGGATTTCGTCGCCGCCTTCGGCCTCGGCGCTGACGACCGGCACATCGCGCCGCTCGACGCCGCCGGCGTGAGCCTCGCCGCCATCCAGGCGCTCAACCGCAAGGTCACCGAGAAGCAGGCGGCGATCGACGATCTGGCGCGGCGCAACGCCGATCTCGAGAAGCGGCTCGCCGATCTCGAGACGCTGGTGGCGAAGCTCGCCCCGGCCGTGCAGAAGTAGCCCCGTAGAAGTAGAAACCAGGGCGCCGGTCCGCAGGGCCGGCGCCCTGTCTTTTTCGCTGTACCATCTATCCCCGGATGATCTGTCCCAAGTGCCGGTTCGCGCAGGCGGACGGCGGCGCCGAGTGCCCGCGGTGCGGAATCGTGTTCGCGCGCCTCCTGGAGCCTGTGGAGCACCGCGCGGTCGCCGCCGTGGCGGAGCCGCTGCAGGGGACCGACTGGCGGGGACTCCTGCTCGAGGAGGAGAGGGAGCCCGAGCCGGTCCGCTTCTGGGGGCGGGCGGCGCTCTACGCGTTCCTGTTCGTCTGGGGGTGGCGGTTCATCCTCTCGTCGGTGGCCGGGAACTACGTCGCCGCGTCGTTCCTGCACATGGTGAACCTGCCGTTCCACGAGGCCGGGCACGTCTTCTTCGGCCCCTTTGGAGACTTCCTGCGCGCGCTCGGCGGCACGCTCGGGCAGCTCCTGATCCCGGCGATCTGCCTCGGGGCCTTCCTGCTCAAGACCCGCGATCCGTTCGGCGCCTCGGTCGCCCTCTGGTGGCTGGGCGAGAGCTTCATGGACATCGGCCCCTATATCGCCGATGCCCGGTCGGGCGAGCTGCTGCTCCTCGGCGGCGTCACCGGCCGCGACGTCCCCGGCTATCACGACTGGGAGAACGTCCTCGGCGATCTAAACCTTTTACAGTACGACCACGCGCTCGGCGCCCTCGCCTACGATTGCGGCCGGCTGCTGATGCTCGCCGCGTTCGCCTGGGGCGGCGCGCTCCTGCTGCGCCAGTGGCGCGAGCTGCAAGCCAGCCGCGAGGGGTGAGATCCTGAAAGGCGCAACTCACATGAAGGTCGTCGTGTTTTGTCGCGACACGCAATAACACCGAAGAACATGCAGTTTCTCATCGGCCTCTGTTTTCATTCCTGAATGCACGCTCTTCAAGATCGCTCCGGAATCGGCTACGATACGTCTCCGTTGCTTTTCCTTCCTCTTTTCAACCGAGCCGAGGTCCGTCACGCATGAGCGATGTCGTCCAGAAGTTCTGGGGTTTCTGTCATACGCTGCGCCATGACGGCATCGATTATGGCGACTACATCGAACAGATCACATATCTGCTCTTCCTCAAGATGGCGGACGAGCGGGCGATCGATCTCAGCCGGATGGGCGTGCCGCTGGATGCCGGCGCGGCGATCGACTGCTCCTGGCCGGCGCTGGCGAGCGCGCAGGGCGAGACGCTGACGCGGCACTACAACGGCGTGCTGCGCACCCTGGGCCGGCAACCGGGCCTGCTCGGCGACATCTTCACCGGCGCCGCGTCGCGCTTCAACAACCCGGCGAACCTGAAGCGTCTGATCGATCTGATCGATGAGACGAAATGGACCACGATGGAAGTGGACCTCAAGGCCGCGGTCTTCGAAGGGCTGCTCGAAAAGGCGGCGAGCGAAGGCAAGAAGGGCGCCGGACAGTACTTCACGCCACGGCGGCTGATCCAATCGGTCGTGCGCTGCGTGCGGCCCGATCCGCGCGATTGTCCGGAGCTCGCGATCTGCGATCCGGCGTGCGGCACGGCGGGCTTCCTGGTCGTAGCTTATGAATGGTTGCTGGCCGAGTCGCGCGAGGACGGCGCGGAGCCGGCGCTCGCGCGGCGGGTGCGCCGCGGCACCTATTTCGGCGAGGAGCTGGTGCCGCGCCCGCGGCGCCTGGCGCTGATGAATCTCTTCCTGCACGGCCTGGAGCCGGAGATCAAGCTCGGCGATTCGATCTACGAGCAGCCCGGGGACCGGCGCTTCGACGTGGTGCTGACCAATCCCCCCTTCGGCAACAAGGGGGCGAACCAGGTGCCGGCGCGGAACGATCTGACGATCAAGACCTCGAACAAGCAGCTCAATTTTCTGCAGCACGTCATCACGCTGCTGAAAGCCGGCGGCCGCGCCGCGGTGATCGTGCCCGACAACTGCCTGTTCGCCGATCAGGCCGGCGAGGTGTTCAAGGTGCTCACCCAGGAGTGTGATCTCCACACGGTATTGCGCCTGCCCAACGGCACGTTCACCCCGTACAGCGCCGGCACCAAGACCAACGTCGTCTTCTTCACCAAGGGAGCGCCGACGGAGACGGTCTGGGTCTACGACGCGCGCACCAATGTGCCGCGGATCACCAAGAAGGACCGCCCGCTCACCCATGCCCACCTCGCCGCCTTCGAGGCCTGCTACGGGCTCGATCCCAACGGCCGCTCCCGGCGCTCGGCCGGCGACTCGCGGGAGGACCGCTGGCGCTCGTTCTCGATCGCCGAGGTGAGGGCCCGCGACTTCAAGATCGACGGCCTGAAATGGCTCAAGGAGGAGTCGCTCGACGACGAGCTGCCGGAGCCCGAGGAGCTGGCGGCGGAAGCGATCGCGGAGCTGGAGAGCGCGGTGGCCGACCTCGCGTCGGTGATCGAGCTGCTGACGAGCGACGCCGAGCCGCCGCGGCCGCGCGTCGTCCAGGGGGGCTCATGACGAGCGCCGTCTCGGATTGGGAGATCGGACGCCGCGAGGGGGAGCTGCCGGAAGGCTGGGCCGAGGCGACGCTCGAGGAGATCGTCGTCCACAAGCTCGGCGGCGACTGGGGCAAGGATCCGCGCGAGGTGGCGGAGAGCCCGGAGATGGTGCGGGTGCGGGTGATCCGCGGCACCGAGTTCCGCAACTGGGAGCGCGACAAGGGCAGCGACGGCGGAGGAGCGGGTGATCAAGCGCAAGAGCCTCGCCCGCCGGCAGCTCGCGGTGGGGGACCTGGTGGTCGAGGTCTCGGGCGGCGGCGCCACCCAGCCGGTGGGGCGGACGCTGCTGATCGACGCCGAGGTGGTCCGGCGCGCGGGCGACGCGCCGCTGATCTGCTACAACTTCTGCCGCCAGATCCGCATCCACCGCGAGATCGATCCCGCGTTCGTCCACCTGGCGCTCTCCTATCACTATCTCTGCGGCAGCTTCGACGAGCACCAGACGCAGACGACGAACCTGCGCAACCTTGATTTCGACAGCTTCCTCTCCGGCATCGATCCTGCCCCTGCCGCCGCTGGCGGAGCAGCGGCGGATCGTGGAGAAGGCGCGGGAGCTGATGGCGCCGCTGCGGCGCGCCCGCGAGGGGTTCGCCAAGCTGCCGGAGATCCTCCGCCGCTTCCGCCAGTCCGTGCTCGCCGACGCCTACTCGGGCAGGCTGACCGAGGACTGGCGCGCGCGGCGCGGCGCCTACGAGCCGCTCGCCCCCCGGCTGGCGCGCGCGTTCGCCGCCCGCGGCGAGGCCTACGAGATGGCGCGCTGCGAGGCCGAGGCGTTCGAGCGCCGGGCGCCGCGGCGGCCGAAGAACCTGGCCGCCACGGAGTGGGAGGCGCCGGAGCCGCTGGAGGCTCCGCAGGTGCCGCCGGAATGGAGCCTGGTGGCGTTGCAGGACGTGATCCATCGCGCCCAGTACGGCCTGTCGATGAAGGCGGACGGGGAGCCGCGCACCGGCATCGCGATGCTCCGCATGGCCAACATCCGCGACGGCAGGATCGACCCCACCGAGCTCAAGTACGTCGACCTCCAGGGGATCGACGTCCCGGCCTTCCGGTGCGGCAGGGCGACATCCTGTTCAACCGCACCAACAGCGCCGAGCTGGTGGGGAAGGCCGCGGTCTTCGACCTCGACCTCGAGGCGGTCTTCGCCTCCTACGTGGTGCGCATCGAGTGTGACGAGCGGCTCGTCTCCAGCCGCTACGTCTGCGGATGGATCAACTCGCCCTGGGGCCGGCGCTGGGCGCGCACGGTGCGCACCGACTGCGTCAACCAGTCGAACATCAACGTCTCGCGCCTGCAGCGGATGCCGCTGCCGGTGCCGCCGCTGGTCGAGCAGCGGGAGATCGTGCGGCGCGTCGAGGAGCTCTTCGCCTTCGCCGACGCGACCGAGCGGCGGGTGGCGGCGGCGGAGGAGCGGACCGAGCGGCTGCGGCGGACGATCCTCGCCCGCGCCATGCGCGGCGAGCTGGTGCCGACCGAGGCGGAGCTGGCGGGGGTGAAGGGGGTGGCTTCGAGCCCGCCTCGGACCTGCTCGACCGGATCGGCGCCGAGCGCCTCGCCGCCCAGGAAGGCGGAGTGGAGACCGTGGCGATGAGCCCGGAGGAGGCGGTCTCGGAGCGGATCCTGGCCGCCGTCCGCCAGGTCTGCTGGGGAGCCGGAGAGCTGAGCCGGGAGGATCTGATCCGGCGGGTCGCCGTGCGGCTGGGCAGCCCGCGGCTCGGCAAGAGCGTCCGCGCCCGGCTTGAGCGTCATGTCGAGGTGGCGCTCCAGCGGCGGATCGTCGCCCGCAAGGGGGATCTGCTCACCGGCGCGACGCCGACCTTCGGACGCTACGACTACCGATTCCTGCTGGCGACGGTCGCCGGGCTGGCGGCGCGGGGGGCCGAGCACGAGAAGGACGAGCTCGTCCGCGCCGTCGCCACCTACCTGGGCTACGGCCAGGTCACCCCCGCGATCCGCGAGCGGATGGAACGCGTCTTCCTCTGGGCGGTGCAGGACGGGAAGCTGGAGATCCGCGAGGGGCGGATGGTGATTCTCTACCCTTTCAACCACTCGAACAGCTCGTAATGCTCGCGGGTCATGCCGAGCCGCTCGTAGACCTGCTGCGCGGCGGCGTTGCGCTGCTCCACGTAGAGCCGGATCCCCTTGAGGCCGGGGGACCTCGACCTGCCGCTTCAAGTGCTCGTAGAGGGCGCGGTAGACCCCGCGGCCGCGCTCCTCGGGAATGACGTAGACCGACTGGATCCAGAGCATGATCCCATTCCGCCACTCGCTCCACTCGAAGGTGGTGAGCAGGCCGCCGGCGATGCGGCCGCCGCGCTCGGCGATCCAGTAGGCCCCTTTGCCGGGATCGGCGAAGACGGCCCCGACGCCGCGGGTCAGGATTTCGCGGTCGAGCTCCAGATCCTCGGTCTCGCGGGCCATCCGGAGCTGGAACTCGACGATCGCCGGGGCGTCCGCCGGCTCCGCCGGACGGATGAGCAGGTCCGATTCAATCATCTGCCGATTTAATCACTCCTGATTCAGTCCTGGGAAGCCGCCTCGCCGGTCCGCAAAGCGTCGATCAGGCTCTCCTCGACCTCGGGAGGGAGCGCCTCGTCCGGCAGCTGCCGCAAGGCGCGCACCACGGCCGTGACCTCCCCCTCGAAGCGCCGGCACCCCGCGCACTCCTCCAGATGCTCGTCGATCCGCTGCGCCCGGTCGCGGCTCAGCCGGCCGTCGAGGTGCTCGGTGAGATCGGCGAGCACCTCGCCGCAGTGCAGGCCGGCGGCGACCCGTTCCTCCTCGAGAGCCCTGTCCGCGGCCGGCGGAGCCCAGCGGGCGAGCAGCCGCAGGCGAGCCCGGTGCAGGCGCGTGTGGACGGCGGGGTCGGCGAGGCCGGTGACGCGGGCGGCCTCGTCCACCGTGAAGTACTCGCGATCGCAGAGGGTGAGGATCTCGCGGTCCACGGCGGGGAGCGCGGCGAAGGCGGCCTCCATATCCCTACCGTCCTCGCCAAAGGTTCGTCCCCGGAGCTCCCCCAGCCCGCCGACCGCGCCAGCTCGCGCAGCGGGGTGAGATCGGCCTCGGGAGAGGGGGCGTTCCGCCGGCCGATCGCCTGGCGGGCGAGGGCGAGCAGCCAGGGGCGGGCGGAGGGCTCGTCGCGGTGGCGGTGGGCGGCCCGCCAGGCGGCGCGGAAGGTCTTCGTGGAGGATCTCCCCGGCCTCCCCGGCGCTCCCGCCCCGCCAGACACCGCCGCGCGCGCGAAGCGGTAGACCGCCGCCTGGTGCCGCCTGACGAGGCGGTCGAAGGAGGAGGGGTCCCCGGCCGCGATGCGGCCGATCAACGTCTCGTCGCTGACCCTGGAGTCGTCTGTGTCAACCATCTCCCGATCCCCGGAGTGGACGGGCGGTGAACGATCTCAAACTGGTGAATGTCCAGAGAGATCTTACACCGTGCCCCGCCCTCCGGGGGAGACGGCGTTCAGACCACGATGCGCCCGTAGCGGGCGAGCAGGAGGGAGTAGGCGCCGAAGGCGATCAGGCCGATGGCGACCAGGGCGAGCAGCAGCGTGCCGTGCGGCTGCGCCGCCAGGGTCGCCAGCGCGCCGCCGAGACCCCGCGCCTGGCTCGGATCGAACCGCAGGGCGGCCTGGATCAGGAACCAGCCGGAGACCAGGAAGACGGCGCCGCGGGCGATCAGGCCCAGCTTGCCGGAGTTGATCGCCAGCTTCCGCTCCGTCTCGTCCATCTCCTGGAGGCGGATCTCCTTGCGGAACTTCTCGGTCCAGCCGCGCCGGATCTGGTGCAGGCCGCCGACGATCACTCCGATCCCGACGGCGGCGACCAGCCAGCGGCCGAACGGCTGGCTCATCAGCTTCGCCGTCCACTCCTGGTAGGCGTGCCCCCCGGAGCCGGAGCGGCCGCCCTGGGCGATCCGCACGGCGGCCACGGCGAGACTGCCGTAAATCAGTCCGCTGCCCACCCGGCCCGCGCGGTGGGCCAGGCCCTTGATGCCGGACCCCTTGTGCTCGCGGTCGAGGAACCCCTGGACGATCCGCCAGATGGCGTAGCCGAACAGGCCGACGGCCATCAGCCAGAGGAGCGCCGTGCTCTGGCGGGCAACTTCCTGGAGAGCGCCGCGGGTATCCGTGGCGTGGAGCGGGCGCCGAACGCCGTCTGCACGGCCAGGAGGCCGACCAGCGCGTAGACGGCCCCGCGGGCGGCGTAGCCGGCGCGGGCCATCTTCTCCATCCACGGGCTCTGAAGCGCGGCTTCGGCCGTGCTCTCCATCCCGCCGGCCCGTCTGCGCGAAGGTGCTGCTGGATGCTCTAGCCATTCCTTGAATCCTCCTTGGGGAATGGCTAGAGCAAGGGAGGAATACCGCCACCTCTTCAGATTCGTCTCGAACAGCTTGAAGATCCGGCGGTATTCGTCGAGCCAGCTCGTCGGCTGGACGAAGCCGTGGTCCTCGACCGGATAAATGGCGATCTCGAAGTTCTCCTTCTTGAGCTCGATCAGGCGCTGGACCAGCCGCACGTTGTCCTGGAAGAAGACGTTGGCGTCCTGCATCCGTCGCAGATCAGCAGCGGCTTCTGCAGCCCCGCCGCGTACTCGATGGGCGAGCTCTTCTCGTAGGCCTCGGGGTCGATCTCCGGGCGGTTGAGGATGTTCGCGGTGTACTCCTCGTTGTAGTGCGCCCAATCGGAGACCGGCCGCAGGGCGGCGCCGGCGGCGAACAGATCGGGCTGGCGGAACAGCGCCATGTAGGTGAGGAAGCCGCCGTAGGAGCCCCCCAGACGCCGACGCGCGCCGGGTCGACGTTCTTGTGCTGCGCGATCCAGGCGACGCCGTCCTGGAGGTCTTCCAGCTCCGGGGTCCCCGTCTGGCGGTCAATCGCCGTGCGCCAGTCGCGGCCGTAGCCGGCCGAGGCGCGGTAGTCCA
>CAVXIG010000024.1:0-40362 GCA_963761645.1 uncultured Acidobacteriota bacterium | reverse complement strand
TGGTTGGGCGTGGCGTAGCTGATCGACAGCTTGTTGCCGAACGGATCGCGCAGCTCGGTCGGCATGCCGGTCGAGTCGAACCGGCGCGCCGAGCCGTCGGGGAACTCGATCTCCCGGTAGCCGGCGGTGTAGACCTTCAGCCGCAGGTAGCTGCCGTCGCGGGTGTACTCGACATCGGAGACGCCGGCGACCGGGGCGTCCTCGGCGTCCCCGGCGTGCAGCGTCGGATAGAAGACGTGATCGGTGCCGTTCTTGTCCTGATAGTCGAGAACCCCCGGCGGCAGCGGATCCCACCGACAGGCAGGGTGGATTGAACCGGCCGAACCACACCCGCCCTAGCCGAGGCCCGCGTTGGAGCAGGGGCTCGGATAGGCCTGGGTGCGGAAGAGGGTCGGGTTGCCCGGGAAAGTGTACTTGACCGTCTTGAACTGCCAGGAGCTGGAGTTGTAGACCAGCTTCAGGTTGTAGGAGAAGCCGCCGTTGACCGGATAGGAGCCGCCGATCGGGATCGTCAGCGTCAGCGCGCCGTTGAACAGGTTGACGCTGTCGACGTCCCCGACGTGGAAGGACTGCTCGACGGGAAAGCCGGCCGCGGTGTTCGGATGGATCTGCGCCGCGCCCGGCAGCCGGCGAGCGGGAGAAGGACGATCAGAAGCAGGGGCGGCAGGAGCTTGCGGCCACTCATTGCGCCACCCCGCCCTTGTGCACGGCGATCTCCATGGCCAGCGGATCGACGATGAACCAGAGATCCTTGCCGCCGAGCCTGGAGGGCGCGGCCGGGCTCCCGGGAAGCGGGCGGAGCCGGTCGAGGGCGAAGCGGAGGTGGCCGTCGTTGACGCCGTCGCCGTCGCCCGGGCCGCCATCGCCGACCGCGAACGCCCAGGCTCCTGCCGCGGGTCGAACCACCAGCCCCACCAGCAGAGGGTGATCGTCCAGGATCTCGTCGGACGCCTCTCCCGCCCCGGGCCCGAGACGGGCGGGGCGCCCCGGCTTCCGCAGACGGTAGCCGTCCGGTCCCGCCACGGCGAAGGTGCCGCTGTCGACATCCACCGCCACCCAGAAGGAGCTCGGCGCGGCGGGCTGCTCGAGGTCGAGGCGCGCCGTGCCGTCCGCCGCGGCCGTGCCCGCGTCGTAGCGCTCCGCGATCTCCCCCGCGAAATCCGCGCCGATCCGGTGCTCGACGGCGAACCAGGCCACCGGCTTTCCAGGCGTCAGGCCGCTCGCCACCACCGCCGAGCCCTCGAAGGCGATCCGCGGGGCGGGCTTCTCAGGGTTTCCCTGGGCGAGGGCGGTTCCGGCGAGCAGCAGGCAGAGCAGGAGGGACACCAGCGACGGCAGCTTTCTCATGCACACTTCCTTATAAATCGAACGGCAAAGAAGTGTATACGGAGAGATGCCGGAAACCGTCCAGGGTTTTCTTACCACCCCTCTTCCTCGAAGAAGGGGAAGACCGCGTCCGCGGGCCGGGCGAGGTCGGCGGCGAGGACGGCGACTCCCATGGCGCCCTTGTAGAGGCTGTCCGGCGCCTCGCTCCGCTCGATGGCCAGCGCGGCGCGGCCGGCGAGCTCGCGGGCGCGGAGGAGCCACTCCTCTCCGCCGCCGTGCTTGTGGAGATGGAGGAGCGCGTAGGCGCGGCCGGCGAGGCCGCAGCAGAGGCTGCCGTTGGCGTCCGGCGCCTCCCAGGCGTTCCAGGCGGCCCCCTCGGCGAGCCGGCGGTAGAGCTCGTCTCCCAGGACCTGATGGGCGAGCTCCCAGAGATAGACGAACCCGGCGCTGCCGTTGCACCAGCCGGCCATCGAGGAGATCCCCCACCGCCCCTCCCGGCCGCGCCCCCAGCGCCAGCGGAGCCCGCGCCCCCAGGGCCGCGCGCAGGCGGCCAGCTCGGCGAGCCTCTCCGCGAGCCGTTCCGGCCGGGAGGTCCCCGCCGAGCGGCACCACCGCAGGGCGGCGTAGAGGAAGCCGGCCCAGCCGTGCGCCATGCCGAGGCTGGACTCGTCCGCGGAGAGCGGGGGCATCTCGTCGAGCTCGCGCCAGAGATCCCGCAGGATCTCCTCGCCCCTCTCGATCAGCGTCCTGGCTTCAGGCGCGTCCTCGGGGGTCACGTCGAGCAGCAGCGAGCCGGCGAGCAGGAATCCCGAGCGCCCCAGCGTCAGGTCCGGCTCGGGGCAGGGCTCGCGGACCGCCTCCAGGAACGCCTGGAGGCTCTGCCGCCGCTCGGCCGGAAACCCGAGCGCCCGCGCGATCAGCGCCCGCACGCAGTGGACCCCGGTCGCGGAGTGATGGATGGAGCTCCGGCCGACGGTCTCCGCGGTGATCTCCGTGGAGGCCGAGTAGACGTCCCCCTCGTCCCCCCGCCCCCGCGCGGCCCGGAGAGCCCAGAGGTCGGCGAGGGCGAGGAGCTCGGCGTCCTGGCGGGCGAGAGCGATGCGGTGGAGCCCGCAGGCGATCCCCGCGGCGCCATAGCTGACGGTGATCCGCGGCGGCTCGGGAGCCCTTCCCGGAAGAGGTCGCCGCCGGGGCCGACCCGCGCGAGCACCCGCGCGAGCAGGGCCTCCGCCGGAGGGACTTCAGCGCGCGGCCTCGGCCGCGGCGGGGGCGCGGCGGCCGGGAGCGCGGCGAGCAGGTCGCCGATCCCGGGGAAACGCGCCGAGGGCTCCTTGCCGAGAGCCCGCGCGAGCACCGCCTCCACCTCCGGCCAGGGCTCGGCGCCCCGCTCGGCGAAGGGGAGCGGCGGCTCCTCGGCGATCTGGCGCAACATCTCCTGCCTTTCGAGAGAGAAGTCGCGGTAGTGGGACCCGGTCAGGAGCTGGTAGACGAGGGCGGCCACCGCGTGCTGCTCGCCCGCGCGGGAGGGGGACGGCATCCGCGCGCCGGACCGCATCGCGGCGGCGGCCTCGGGCTCGTAGTAGAAGGCGACGCCGGCGCGGCGGGGGCGGCCGAGCTCTCCCTCTCCCTCCCAGAGCGCCAGACCGAAATCCACCAGTTGGACCCGCCCATCCCCCGCCACCAGGATGTTCCTCGGATGGACGTCGCCGTGGATCACCCCCCGCTCGTGGAGGCCGGCGTAGGCGGCGAGAATCGCCCGGCAGAGCGCCAGCAGGCCGGGACTATCCGGCTCGCCGCGGCGGAGCTCGGCGGCGGCCGACGCCGCGTCGATCCCGGAGCACCAGCCGGTCGCCAGCCATCGCCTGCCGTCGAAATCCCCGGTGGCCAGCAGGCGCGGCGCGCCCACGCCGTCGAGATGCCGCAGGATCGCCGCCTCGCGCTCGAAGAGAGCGCCGCCGTGCCCCTCCCGTCCGGCCGCCGCGGAGCGCTCGATCTTCAGGGCCGCGGCCCGCCCGCCGGTCCGGACCTGGTAGAGCTCGGTGTCCTCGAGCGTCTGCACGCAGCCCAGCACCTCGAAGCCGGCGATCTCCTCGCCGGGCGCGAGGGACGGCTGGATGTCGTCCGCCTCCGCCGACCCCGCCTCGGCGAGGAAACCGGCCGCCAGGAGGGATTCGATCATCGGGTAGCACTGCTCGAGGACGGCCTCCGGATCGGCCTCGTGGGCGCGGCTGTAGGAGATCACCGCCTCGACGACGGTCCGCGGCGAGCGGAACTCTTCGAGCAGCGCCGCCGCGCCCGCGTCGAGCACCCGCGAGGTCGACCGCGAGCGCGGGCGGCTGATCGCGAAGTCCCCCTCGCCATGGGGGAACTGGCGGCGCACCTCCTCGGCGAGATCCGCCACCGGAACCAGCAGCACGTCCGCGGGGAGCACCAGGGGATCGGTGATCGCCATCCGTTCCTCAGGCTCCCTTCCAGAGCAGGGCGCCGGGCGTCCAGGTGGTGGTGTCCACCCCGTCGAGGCGGACGCGCTCGAGGGCGAAGCGCCAGGGCTCGACCCCGGCGTTCTCCGGCATCTCCGCGGCCCGGGCATCGATCAGCGCCCGGGCCAGCCGGTGGCTCAGCCAGAGCCGCCAGCTCTCGCGGCCGTCCCAGAGCGAGGAGCGCTCGCCGGCCGGCGGGTCGACGCCCCAGGAGAGCAGCCCGTCGCCGCCGATCTCGGAGGTGAACGGCACCCCCTGGGCGGCGATGCCGGCGATACCGGCGAGCCGGGCGAGGACGGCGTCGGCGGCCTCGGCCAGACGCTCGAAATCGGGGAAGTAGGCGACGATCTTGTCCGGCCGGAGCAGGCCGGCGGCGCCGTCGCCGACCTTGAACTGGCGGGCGCGCGCCGCCGTCAGCGCTTCGATCACGGCGCCGAACCCCTCGCGCAGGCACTCGGGAGGCGGGCTCACGTAGAGCTTGTAGGTGGTGCCGCCCGGTTTCAAGGGCTCGGTGCGCCGTCCGCGGGCGGTCCAGCTCAGCCAGCCCTCCATGGGAGCTCCCGGCGTCCAGGCGCGGTCGAGGAGCGGCCGGTTCGCCCCCCGCGGCCCGACGCCGAGGTACTCCCGGACGGCTTCGGCCGACGGCAGGAGCCGCTGCCAGCGGGGGCTGAGCGGGAGGCGGTTGTAGGCGTAGAGGCGCCAGGCGAGCCGCAGCGGATCGTCGAGCGCCAGGGCCTCGCCATGGCGGAGCGCCGCGAGCGAGAGGCGGGCCAGCCGGCCGCGCGGCTCCCCCGCCGGGCTGCTCGGGCCGCTCGGGAGCAGCGCGAAGGCGGCCGGGCCGGAGACGAAGGCGCCCTCGTGCTCCACCTCCAGGACGCCGTCGGCCAGGAGCTGCGCCATGGTCCTGGCGGTGCCCTCGCCGAGGACCTCCCGCACGTAGGCGGGCAGGAGTCCGGGCTCGCGCAGGGTCAGAAAGAGCAGGGCGGTCTCGCGGTCGACCGCCTTGACGCCCATCCCCCGCCGGCCGCGGGGGCGCAGCACACCGTAGAAGCCGGGGTCCCGGCGGAAGCCCTCGAGCCGGTGCCGCTCGCCCGCGGACAGACGGTCGAACAGCACCAGCTCATACTCTGGATTGGCCCGGAAGACCCGCCCGAGGAGCTCCGCCGGCGAAGCTCCCGCCAGGCCTTCCGCAATCCCGACCTCCATGACGTCTCCGGCCTCAGGCCTGAGCCAGGGTCTCGCGGAGCTGCTGCCGCATTGAGGCGAGGGCTTGCCGGGGGGCTTCGTCCTCATCTCCGTATCCTGTTTTCGGGCTGGGCGTGCAGCCCTGATCCGGCGGGCTCGGCGTGCAGTTTCCGTCCGGCGGGCTCGGCGTGCAGTTCCCCGGCGGGCTCGGCGTGCAGTCCCCGTCCGGCGGGCTCGGGGTACAGCCGCCGCCATCGTCGTCGTCATGCGTAGGACTCGGCGTGCAGCCGGTCCTCTCGCCTTCTCCTCCGCCTTCAGTCATCTTGTAGAGGACATTGACCATCAGGTCCCTGGACACGAAAGCCATGCTCACCTCCCTGGGGAAGACCCCAAATGCCAGGAAATTTATGAACGCGATGGAGGAAGTATATAAGATCTATTCGAGATCGATCATCCCGATATCCCCCTCGTCGGTGGCACGGACCGTATAGAGGGTCCGGTTGTCCGCGCTGAGGCTCGCGAGGAGGAAGGTGGAGCTCGGCGGCGGCGCGAGCACCTCCCGGGTCTCCCGGGTGACGGTGTCGAGGACGAAGAGCTTCCCCTGGTCCAGATACAGGAGCCGCCGGCTGTCCGCCAGCCAGAACGGCGCCCGGCCGCGGTGCCCCAGGTGATCGAGCTTGCGGGAATCGAGCGAGTAGACGAGCACCTCGGAGTCGTTGCCATTGCCAGCCAGGCGGCGGCCGTCCGGCGACCAGGAGTTCGGTCCGAAGCCGCTCAGGCCACCCTGGGTCACAGGGACCGGGGAGGACGGCCCCCCGGCGTCCCGCCAGTCGAAGAACACCGCGCGGGTAAAACCGAGAACGGCCGCGATCCGCCGGCCATCGGGCGACCAGACGGGGTTGAACACGGGCTCGCCGGCCACCTGGGTGACCTGCCGCAGGCCGCTGCCGTCCGGCCGCACCGCCCACGCCTCATACTTCCCGCCACGGTCCGAGAAGAAGAGGAGGTGGGAGCCGTCCGGCGACCAGCGGGGCACGCGATCCTTGGCCGTATCGTTGGTGAGCCGCCGCAGCCCCGTGCCGTCGGCCCGCATCACGAACAGATCCTCCTGGGGAGCGGAGGTGTCGTAGGCGATCCAGCGGCCGTCGGGCGAAGGCTCCGCGTAGCGGATGAAGCGCGACCCCTGCGTGACGGGCTGCAGGGGCCCGGCCACGCGGGCACCGGCAGGATCGAAGCCGGCGCTGTAGACGTTGGCGTTGCTGTCGTCCACGGCGTAGAGAATGCGGCGGCCGCTCTTCGCCAGGCTCGGCAGGCCGCTCGACGCCGACGGCGTGGTGACCGGCTCGGGCGCTCCGCGGACCTTCCCCGAGTCTTCGTCGATCGGGATCCGCCAGAGATTCATGCTGCCCCCCCGATCGCTGGCGTAGTAGAGATAGCGGCCGTCCGGCGACCAGACCGGGCTCCAGTTGAGATAGGCGTCGTCGGTGACCTGCACCGGCCTTCGCCGCCCGCCACCGGCAGCGTCCAGAGGTCCCGCTGCGCCTTCCCGTCCGGAATCCCCCAGTAGGCGATCCGCTGGCCGTGAGGGGACCAGCTCGGCTGCACGGCGTCGCCCGGCGCCACCAGCCGCCGGCTGCCGTCCTCCACCCGGATCCGCCAGAGCTGGCTCACCGAGGACCGCCAGGCCGGCGAGGTGATCCCCTCGGTCGCCACCACCACCTCCTTGCCGTCGGGGGACCAGGAGGGGTTGTAGCCGATGTCCGACAGCCGGCGCACCGACTCCCCCGTCGCTCCCATCACGAAGATGCCGCCGCCGCCCCGCTCGGAGCGGAAGGCGATCATGCCGCCGTCGGGCGAGTAGGCGGGCTGCGTGTCGGAAGCGGCCGAGTCCGCGGTCAGATTGATCGGATTTCCCCCCTGAACGCGCTGCAGGTAGAGGTCGAGATTGTCGGGGGAGGTCGCCCGCGCGTAGACGAAGAAATTGCCGTCCGGCGAGACGCTCGGGAAGGTCTCCTTCCCCTCCTGGTCGGTCAGCCGGGTGAAGGTGGCGTGGACGGGCGCCTCGGCGCCACGCGGCCGCGCCAGGAAGAGGTAGCCGGCGACGACGGCCGCCACCGCCACGGCGGCCGCCCCCCAGATCCAGCGCCGGGTCCTGCGCCCGGAGGCGAGCGTCAGAAAGGTGGTGGTCCCCGGGTCTCCCGCGAAGGCGCGCAGCTCGGCCAGCGGCTCGTCGACGCTGGCGTAGCGGTCCGCCGGGTCCTTGGCCATCAGCCGCTCGGCCATCCGCGCCAGCTCCGGCGGCACTTCCGGGCGCAGCTCGCGCAACGGCTGCGGGCGCTCGTTGAGGATCGAGTAGACCACCGCCTGCTCGCGCTCCCCCCGGAACGGCCGCCGGCCGGCCAGCATCTCGTAGAGCACGACGCCGAGCGACCAGAGATCGGTCCGCGGGTCCACCTCGTCGCCGCGCGCCTGTTCCGGCGACATGTAGGCGGGGGTGCCGGCCGAGGAGCCGGTCTGCGAGATCGCCGCCATGCCGGCCAGCTTGGCGAGGCCGAAGTCGAGGATCTTCACCACCCCGTCGGTGGTGACGATCACGTTCGCCGGCTTGATGTCGCGGTGGACGATGCCGCTGCGGTGGGCCTTCGAGAGGCCGCGGGCGATCTGCAGGGCGATGTCGACCGCCTCGGAGACCGGCAGCGGCCCGCGCTCGATCCGGCGGCGCAGGGTCTCGCCGTCGTAGCAGGGCATGGCGAGATAGAGGCGGCCGTCCGGGGTCTCCCCCAGCTCCAGGATGGTGCACAGGTTGGGGTGGTCGAGGCTCGAGGCCGCCCGCGCCTCCTGCTCGAACCGCTCCTTCGCCTGCGGATCGCGGGTCAATTCCGGCGGCAGGAACTTCAAGGCGACGGTCCGCGCCAGCCGGGTGTCGCGGGCCTTGTAGACGATCCCCATGCCGCCGCCGCCGAGGATCTCCAGGATCTCGTAGGGGCCGACCTTGTCTCCCGGCGGGCCGGCGGAGACCAGGGGCCCGGTTTCACGGAGGAGCGTGGGCGCGCCGGGAAAATCGAGCAGCGTGCGGTCGTCGTCGGTCGAGAAAGCGGGCGCCGCGAGCGCCGGGGCGAGATCCCGGAGGCCGGCGCGCAGATCGTCCATGCTCGCGATGCGGTCTTCCAGCCGCTTCGCCAGGGTGTGCCTCACCAGCCGCTCGAGAGGCGGCGGCACGCCGGGGCGGAGCGAGACCATCGGCCGCTGGCTGCGCCCGATGACGGCCCGCGCGATCTCGATCTCCGAATCGCCCGGGAAGGGCGTCCGGCCGGTCACCATCTCGTAGATCACCACCCCCAGCGACCAGACGTCCGTGCGGGCATCGGCGGGCTCGCCGTGGAACTGCTCGGGGGACATGTAGGCCGTCGTGCCCACGGCCGCGCCGGCGCGGGTGATGCGGGATTGATCGGCGAGCTTGGCGATGCCGAAATCGACGATCTTCACCCGGCCGTCGGGAGCCACGATGATGTTGGCCGGCTTCACGTCGCGGTGGACGATCCCCTTCTCGTGGGCGCGGCCGAGGCCGGCGGCGATCTGCTCGGCGATCGCGACCGCCTCGGCCAGGGGGAGCGGCCCGCGCTCGATCCGGTCGCGCAGCGTCTCCCCCTCGCAGAGGGCCATGGCGATGAACAGCGCGCCGTCGCCGGTCTCGTCGATCTCGTAGATCGTGCAGATGGCGGGGTGGTCGAGCGCCGACGCCGCCCGGGCCTCGCGGATGAAGCGCTGCTTGCTCTCCTCGGAGGCGCCGCGCTGGCCGGCGAGGAACTTGAGCGCCACCGGCCGGTCGAGCTTGAGATCGACCGCCTTGTAGACGACGCCCATGCCGCCCCCCCCGAGGCGATCGAGAATCCGGTAGTGGGAGATCGTGCTGCCGATCAAACGGGCTTTCCCGAGGCAGGCACGGTCAGGCCCGTCCGCGCCCGCGCCCGCAGCTCCTCGAACTCCTCGTGGAACCCCTCGACGATGAGCTCCGGATCGGGGACCAGGCCGGTGTCCGAGGCGAGCCCCAGGCGGACGTGGCCGGCATAGCTGAAGATGCTGATGCCGAGCCCCACCCGCCCCGACTGCGGCACCCAGAAGAAGATCTCCCGGACCGGCTTGCCCGCGAGATAGAGCTCCTCGCGCGGGCCGGGCACGTTGGTCATCACCGCCGTCGTCTTGGCGGCGAACAGGCTCACCACCAGCCGCTGCACCGCCAGCGGCACGATCCCCAGCAGCTTCAGGATGGCGTAGACCACGATCGGCTCCGCCGAGCGCTTCAACGCCAGCGACCGCCGGCGCAGCTCGGCCAGCCGCTCCACCGCGTCGTCGATCCCGACCGGCAGCGACAGGAAGATCAGCCCGAACTGGTTGCCGAGATCCGCGATATCGCCGAGCGACCGCAGGTTGACCGGCATCGCCGCCCGGAAGTTCAGCCCGTGAGCCGGCTTCCCCTTGTGGTCCAGGTAGCGCCGCAGCCCCCCGGTCATCGCCGAGAGCAGGACGTCGTTGATCGTCCCCTGGAGCGCGCGCCCCACCTCCCTGACGTCGTCGACCGCGATCGGCTCCGACCAGGCGACCCGCTTCGGGATGCCGAGCGGGCCCTTGAACATCGTCGGCGGGTCGGGCAGCCGGAGCAACAGGCGGCTGAAGGCGCCGGTCGACGCCACTCCGGTGGCCAGGACGTTCATGGAACGGAACGCCTCGGCCGACTGCCGCATCAGGCGGATGCCGTCGGGCATGATCCGCTCGGCGAGCCGGGTGGCGGCCTCGTGCTCCCGCGGCGGCCGGCGGAAGAAATCGGTGAACGGGCTGTCGAGATCGTCCGCCGTCCCGGCCGTCATGTCGGTCAGCGACAGGAGCACCAGGAGCAGGGCCATGCCGTCGCCGATGCAGTGGTGGAGGCGCCCCATGAAGACCGAGCCCCCGCCCTTGTAGTTCTCCAGCAGATGGAAGCTCCAGAGCGGCCGGTGGGGAGCGAACGGCTCGCACATGAGGTCGCTGATGACCTCGCGCAGAACGCTGTCGTCCCCCGGCGCCGGCAGCTCCATCCGGTACACGTGCCGGTCGAGATCGAACTCCGGATCCTCCTCCCAGCAGGGAGTCCCCTTGGAGTGGACGATCCGCTGGTGGAACCGGGGGATCGGCAGCAGCCGGCGCCGCAGAATGGCCTTGATGCGGTCGAACGACGCCGGCTCGTCCATCACCAGCACGCCGTTGATGATCATCAGGTTCGACGGCTCATCCATCCGCAGCCAGGCATGATCGACGGCGGACAGGGGTTCCCGGGCTGCGGTCTCTTGCGGCGAGGCCAAGACGATTCCTCCTGAGGCGTTCCGGGGGGAAGTCTACACCTTGCGTTCTACGATCCTTACCCTGCCACCCAAGTGCTCGAGCCGGCGATCGCCTTCCTCATCGTGGTCGAGATGCTCTCCACCAGCCTCAGGGCGGATCTTCGTCGGGGCGTTGTGACCCGGCAAATCACCCATCCACTACGGTTCAGGAGGCGCTCCCGAGGTGGCGTGCCAGGTTGGACCCACGAATCCTGCTCTTCGACCCGCGGTTTGGGGACCGCGACCCACGAATCCTGCTCTTCGACCCGCGGTTTGGGGACCGCGACCCACGGGTCCGACTCTCTGACCCACGAATTCAGGAGCGCGACCCGCGGGTCCGGCTTCCTGCCCCACGGGTCCGAGACTGCGGACCGTGGTTTCAGGACCGCGACCCCTGGGTCCAGCGCTCCGACCCACGGGTCCGACTCCTTACACCACGGGTCCGGCTTCTTGACCCACGGGTCCAAGACCGCGGACCGCGGGTCCGGCTCCTTGACTCGCGGGTCCGAGAGCGCGGACCGCGGGTCCGGAGCCGCGTTCAGCTTCCGTTCCCCCGCCTCTCTCCTCCCAGCTCACTGGAGCATCAGCAGAGCCGGCCCGGCTCTTCTTGGGATTCTAGAGATCGCCTTCAAATATACTATCGTTGCGAAAGCTGCCCTTCAGCAGTCCTGACCGGGACTCGACCGAGCCTCCGGCGATGATCGCCGGGACATGATGCCATATCAGGAGATCATTGATGAAAAAGACAATCAAGAAGCTTCATCTGAACCGGGAGACACTGCTGAATCTGGAAGAGAACCTCAGAGCCGCGGTTGGAGGAGCTTTTACCGACGGTCTGGTCTGCGACCGGACCGACACCTGCACCCAGTGCAGCAAAACCTGCAAGTGAGCTAGAAGGCTCTCGTCAGGAGCGGCTTGCTTCAGGCCGCTCCTGACGAGCATCCCTCAGCTTCCGTTCCCCTGCCGCTCTCGTCGCAGATAGGCGGAGAACTGGCGCGCCAGATCCACGGTGAGGCGCTCCTCCTCGCAGGCGCGCTGGAACATCAGCAGAGTCACGATGGCCTCCCGGTTCACGTCCCGCGACTGGAAGATGGGCATCAGCTCGGCCGCGAGCCGCTTCAGATCCTCCGTGCACCCTTCCTGGGCGAAGAGGCGGGCGAGGTCCAGGGAGACCAGCGCCGCGTCGTAGCCCATCTGCCGCTCCAGGAACTCCCGCTGGACCTCCCGGAAGGCGGCCTCGGCGGGTCCGAGACGGCCAAGGCCGAGATCGATGAGCCCCTCGGCCCAGCGCAGACGGACGAGATCGAGTGGCTGGGAGATCTCGCCAAAGAGCCCTTTAACTTCCGGAAGAAGTTGCTCAGCCTCCTCAAATAATCCTGCCAAGCTCAGGCAGCCCAGAAGGTTATAACGCGCGTAGAAAAAAAGACGCGGGTACTTGAGTCGGTCGATCTCGTCAACGGCTCCCTTCAGGAGATTGATCGCCCCGGAGAGATCGTCCACCTCCTCGAGAATTTTCGCCTGCTGCAACAAAGCTTTGCCGATTCCATGGCCATCTCCGAGATCCCTATAGGTCGAGAGCGCCTCGTCAGCCAGCGAGAGGGCCTCGCCAAGTCTCCGCTGAGCCCGGCGCAGGGAGGATTTCAGGTCCAGGATCTCCGCCCAGGCCTCGACATTTCCGGACGTGCTCCGGATCAGGCAGGCTTCCGCCTTGACGAAGGCATCCTCCGCGCTCCTCAGCTCTCCGAGAACCCGGCGCGCATTCCCAAGATAGGCGAAGCACCGGGCCCGCAGCTCCATCACCCAGTCCGGGTCATATGCCTTGCCCAGGTGCCGGACGACCCGGAGCGCCAGGTTCGCCAGCTCCACGGCTCGGGCGGGATCGCTGAAGGTGGCCTCCCGGCTCTTCTGGAGGAGAAGCTGGCAGAGACCCCAGGCGTGCAGCTCCTCATCCTCCTCGACCTCCCGGAGCTGCTCGGCATAGGGCCGCTCGGCGAGGCGGCTCCAGAGCTCCGGCGCCTGCCGGCCCTCGATCACCGAGATCTCCGGATCCCAGTGGCCGACCTCCTGCTGAATCCTGAGGATCTCCTCGTGCCGTTCCCGGCAAACCGGGCAGCGCGCCAGGAAATGAGGGATGACGAGGCGGAGCGTCTCGTCGTGCTCCAGGGTTCCCGAAAGCCACTTGGCCAGCGTCTCCAGAGACAGATGCGCGTCTTCCAATCCAATTCCCCCTTCCAGATGTCCTGTATCTCTTATAGTCGCCCCAAGTGGCTACTTCGTGACACATGTGAGCAACAAAGCGGGCCGGAGAGGTCCCCGGCCCGCATCGAAGCCCGTTACGTCCGGCCGTTGGGGTCGATGGTCATGCCCTCGTCGTCGGGGTCACCGCTGGGAGCGGTCGTCATCCCTTGGGGCTTGGGAGCACCGTTGGGATCGATCGTCACTCCTTCCTTCGTTCCCTGGGCCACAGGTTCACGAGGAAGCTCCAGATCCGGACGAGGCTGTTCTCGCCGGAGGCGGCAACGGCGTGGCGGTCCGTCGCGGGATGGCGGACCGGCCGGGCCTGGGCCGGGAGACTCGCGAGGACGAGGACGGCCAGCAGGGCGAAGACGGTGAAAACGCTGTGGGAGCACGGTTCGGCAACATGGTTCGATCCTCCGGGGGCGGGTCTCGGAACCGGCGGCATGCCGGCGCGAGCTGAGCCTCCATAGAGAAAGGTTGCTCCAAACGGTAAAAACGCGCTACTCGAGTGCCCCCTCGCCTCCACCCTCCTGGCCCCTTGGGATAGAATCCCGGCCTAACCTCAGTGGGAGGGCGTTCATGCCTACGTCGGTCTCTACCCTAACCGAGCTGTTCCTGAAGGCGGCAAGCTACAACAAGCCGGATTGCCTCATGTCCAAGATCGGCGGCACCTACCAGCCGATCTCCACCGCGGAGCTGGTGGACCGCGTCCGGCGGCTGTCGAAGGCGCTCCTGGAGCTCGGGGTCGAGCACGGCGACCGGGTGGCCCTGATGTCGGAGAACGGCCCGCACTGGCCGACGGTCGACTTCGCGACGCTCTGCGCGGGGGCCGTGCTGGTGCCGGTCTACCCCACGCTGCTGCCGGACCAGTCGTCCTATATCGCGGGCAACTGCGGCGCCAAGGTGGTGATCGCCGAGACCGCCGCCCACCTGGAAGGGTTCCTCGCCAACATCGACAAGCTGCCGGACGTCCGCCACTTCGTGCTCATCAAGGGGACGTCGAGCGACCCCCGGGTGATCACCCTCGACAAGCTGATCGAGAAGGGGGCCGGCGCCGACGCCGCGGAGTTCGAGGCGCGCGCCCGCGCCGTGCAGCCGGACGACCTCGCGACCTTCATCTATACCAGCGGCACCACGGGCACGCCCAAGGGGGTGATGCTCACCCACCGGAACATCGCCTCGAACGTCAGCTCCGGCCTCTCGGTGCTCGGCCTCGACCGGAAGTTCGTGGTGCTGTCGTTCCTGCCGCTGTCGCACTCCTTCGAGCGCACGGTCGACTACTGCTACTTCCTGGAGGGGTGCACGATCGCCTACGCCGAGTCGGTGGCCCTGGTGTCGCAGAACATGCAGGAGGTCAAGCCGCACGTCTTCGTCTCCGTGCCGCGGGTCTACGAGAAGGTCTACAGCAAGGTGCAGGAGGGGGTGGCGGCGGGCTCACCCGTCAAGCAGAAGCTCTTCGCCTGGGCGGTCGGGGTCGGCCGCAAGGCGCTCCCCTACCGGCTGAAGCGGCAGAAGCCGCCGGGCTTGCTGGGGATCCAGCTCGGCCTCGCCGACAAGCTGGTCTTCTCGAAGATCAAGGCGCGGCTGGGCGGACGCTTCGAGTTCGCGATCTCGGGCGGCGCGCCGCTGGCGCGCGACATCGCCGAGTTCTTCTGGGGCGCGGGCCTGCCGATCTACGAGGGGTACGGCCTCTCGGAGACCTCGCCGGTGATCTCGGTCAACACCCGCGAGAACGTCAAGATGGGCACCGTCGGCCAGCCGCTCCCCGGAGTCGAGGTCCGGATCGCCGAGGACGGCGAGATCCTCTCCAAGGGTCCCAACATCATGAAGGGCTACTGGGGCATGGAGAAGGAGACCGGCGGAGGTGATCGACTCCGAGGGGTGGTTCCACACCGGCGACATCGGCGAGGTGGATTCGGAAGGCTTCCTGCGGATCACCGACCGCAAGAAGGAGCTGATCATCAACGCCTACGGCAAGAACGTGGCGCCGGCGCCGATCGAGAACGCGCTGAAGGGGAGCCGCTTCATCGGCCAGGCGGTGGTGATCGGCGACCGCCGGAAGTTCCTCGCGGCGCTGCTGGTGCCGGATTTCGAGGCGCTCAAGCCCTGGGCGGAGAAGCAGGGGATCGGCGTGGCGGACAACGAGAAGCTGATCGCCGATCCCAAGGTCCGCGAGCTGATCGGCAAGGAGGTGACGGCGGTCAACGCCAACCTCGCCGGCTTCGAGAAGATCGTCGCCTGGGAGCTGCTGCCGAACGAGTTCACCCTGGAGACGGGCGAGATCACGCCGACGCTGAAGGTCAAGCGGCGGGTGATCAACCAGAAGTACGGCAACGTCATCGACCGCCTCTATGCCGAGGCGGACAAGCACGGGGGGTAGCGCGTGACATCCATCTTCCATCTCGAGGTCGGCGCCGATCGCCTGGCGACGCTCACGTTCGATTCGCCCGACAGGAAGGTCAACGTCTTCACCCGCGCCGCGTTCCAGGAGCTGGAGCGGGTCATCGACGAGCTCGCGGGGCGCAAGGACATCGGCTGCCTGATCCTGCTCTCCGGCAAGCCGGGGAGCTTCATCGCCGGCGCCGACGTCGAGGAGATCGCCCGGGTGACCGATCCGGTCGAGGCGGAGGCCGGCTCGCGCGTGGGCCACCGGCTGTTCTCGGCCTGGGAGGCGCTCCCCTTCCCCACCGTCGCCGCCATCCGCGGCGTCTGCCTGGGCGGCGGGCTCGAGATCTCGCTCGCCTCGACCTACCGGGTGGCGAGCGACCGGCCGGATACGAAGATGGGTCTTCCCGAGGTGCGGCTGGGCATCCTCCCCGGCTGGGGCGGCTCGACCCGGCTGCCGCGCCGGATCGGCATCGCCGAGGCGCTCGACCTCATCCTCACCGGCAAGACGGTGGTCGGCCGCAAGGCCCTCAAGCTCGGGCTGATCGACGCCCTGCTGCCGGACGCCCGCTTCCTCGACAGCGCTGCGCGACTTCGCCCTGGAGCGGCTCGACAAGCCCCGCCGCGAGGAGGGGGAGCTCGACTTCAAGGAGATGCTCCTCGAGAAGAACCCGTTCGGGCGGAAGATCCTCTTCGACCAGGCGCGCAAGAAGACCCTGGAGACGACGCACGGGCACTACCCGGCGCCGCTGCGCGCCATCGAGGTGGTGCGGGTGGGGATCGAGGACGGCCCGCGCGCCGGTTTCGACGCCGAGGCCCGCGCCGTGGCCGAGCTCGCCACCTCGCGGACGGCGAAGAACCTGATCCACGTCTTCCGGCTGACCGAGGAGGCCAAGAAGGAGAACGGCCTGCCCGGCGCGGAGCCGCGGGAGGTCCACTCGACCGCCGTGCTCGGCGCCGGCGTGATGGGGGGCGGCATCGCCCAGCTCATCGCCGCCGAGACCGCCCTGCCGGTGCGGATGAAGGACGTGCGCGACGAGGCCCTGGCGAGCGGCATGCAGCACGCGTCGCGGCTGTTCACCAAGCAGGTGGAGCGGCGGCGGCTCGCCGCTCCCGAGGCGCGGCGCAAGATGGGCCTGCTCCACCCGACGCTCGACTACACGGGCTTCCGCTCGGTGGACCTGGTGATCGAGGCGATCGTCGAGAACATGGGGGTCAAGCAGGAGGTCTTCGCCGAGACCGCCAGGCACGTCGCCGAGGGCGCCGTCCTCGCCTCGAACACCTCGTCGCTGTCGGTCGGCGGCATCGGCTCGAAGACCCCGCATCCGGAGCGGGTGGTCGGCATGCACTTCTTCAATCCGGTCGACAAGATGCCGCTGGTCGAGGTGATCGCCCCCGAGGGGAGCGACCCGGCGGCGGTCAACACGGTCTTCGCCTTCACCCGCAAGCTGGGCAAGACGCCGGTCCTGGTCAAGGACACCCCGGGCTTCCTGGTCAACCGCCTGCTGATGTTCTACTCGACCGAGGCCCTCTGGCTGCTCGACGAGGGGTACAGGATCGAGGACGTCGACCGCGCGATGGCCGACTGGGGGATGCCGATGGGTCCGATGGCGCTCACCGACGAGGTGGGGATCGACGTCGCGACCAAGGTCGCCCACATCCTGCACGAGGCCTTCAGCGACCGGCTGCCGCTGCCCGACTGGCTGGACAAGGCACCGCAGAGCGGCCGGCTGGGCACCAAGAACGGCAAGGGGTTCTACCGCTACGAGGGGCGCGAGCGGAAGGAGCCGGACCCCGAGATCTACGCCCTTCTCGGCCTCCACCCCCGGGTGGAGAACCCCGACCCCGGCCTGATCGCCGACCGCATGGTGCTGCCGATGGTCAACGAGGCCGCCCGCTGCCTGGAGGAAGGGGTGGTGCGCAGCGCCGCCGAGCTCGACCTCTCGCTGATCTTCGGCACCGGTTTCCCCCCTTCCGCGGCGGCCTCTGCCGCTGGGCGGACCAGGAGAACCTGAGCCGGATCGTGGCCACCCTGGAGCGTCTCGAAAGCACCGTGGGCGACCGCTTCGCGCCTTCGGATGCCCTGCGCAAGACGGTGGAGGCGGGGGGGTTCTATGCACGGTTCTCTTCGGGGGGTGCGTAGGGGTGCCTTTTTCCTCCCCCTCCAGGGGGAGGCCAGGAGGGGGCGCCCCAGACAAGGAGCGGTCCCGGACTCCGGAAAGCCCCCCTCCTGACCTCCCCCCGTTCCGGGTGGAGGAAAAATCCGGCCCCCAACGCACCCCACCAGAGACACCCCGTCCTCTCCCAATGACACACCCTCCCCTCCACCCCGCCATCCCAATCCCTTTTAAAATCAATCCGTTCCGCTTCCGGGACGCCTGGAATTTTCCTGGCCCGGCCCTTGCTGTACCTTCTGGACCGGACCGCGGGGTTCCCCAGTCCGGACCTGCCAAAGGAGAAAAATCATGAATCGAATCATGCGGATGACGGCCATCGCCCTCATCGCGCTCTGCGGTCTCGGGCGCGCCGCCACGGCCCAGGGTCAGGCTCCCCAGGGCCAGGATCCCCAGGGTCAGTTCACGGGCAAGGTGAACGTCAACGAGGTGCTCCTCGACGTCCTGGTCACCGACGCCAAGGGCAACGTGATCGTGGGCCTCGACAAGAACGACTTCGTGGTCAGGGACCATGGCAACCCCGTCGAGCTGACCGGCGCGACGTTCTACAGCAACCGCCGGCTGCTGGAGTCCAATCCCACCCTCGCCAAGCAGGGGGTGAGCACCGAGCAGGGGACGGAGGACCGCTACTTCATCCTCTTCTTCGAGGACCAGAAGGACACCGCCCAGGAGGCGCCCCGGCTCATCTCCCAGCAGCTCGAGGCCGCCAAGCGCGCCCGCGGCTGGGTGGACGGCGACATGCTGCCGAACGACTGGGTGGCGGTGGTGAGCTACGACACCCGCCTCAAGGTGCAGCAGGACTTCACGCACGACCGCAAGGCGCTGGTCGCGGCGATCGGCGACGCCATGAAGGGCAAGGACCCGGAGGGGAACTACCCTTCGCGGATCGACACCACCAAGGGCCCCTCGCTGCTCGCCGGACTGCCCAAGGGGAAGGAGCTGCGCAACAAGACTCCGAAGATCTATGACGCGCTGCAGGCGATCGCCCGCTCGGCCGGCAACATCCGGGGGCGCAAGAACCTGCTGCTCTTCACCTTCGGCCTCCCCGCCAACGAGACGACGTTCGGCCAGTTCGTCCCCGACAAGCGCTACTTCCTGCCGACGGTGCGACGCGCTCAACGCCAACAACGTGGCGGTCTACTCGCTCGACCTGACGCCCCCGGCGGTCGAGCACACGCTGAGCGACTCGCTGAACCTGATGTCCAACGACACCGGCGGCCGCTACTTCTTCAACGTCACCAACTTCTCGACGCCGCTCGACCAGATCGCCAAGGAGAACAACGGCTACTACCTGCTGAGCTACCAGAGCGAGCAGCCGGCCGGCAAGTCGGGCTTCCAGAACGTCACGGTGACCACCACCAACCCCGAGTTCCGGGTCAAGGCCCGGAAGGGGTATGAGTACGGGAAGTAGGCAGGTCAAACTCAGGTTCGCTCCCCCGGAACGGGGGACGGACAACTCACCTTCCCACCGCCGCCCGCAGCAGCCGCCGCCGCAATCCCCCATACGGCTGCCGGCAGGCGAGCAGGTCGTTGAGGACTCTGCGGATTCCAGGGTGAGCCCGCGCCACCGGCACCGCCCAGCGCCCGATGGCCCCCTCGAAGAAGAGGTCCCGGGCGTGGGTGGCCCTCTCCATCTCCCCTTCCAATTCGGATTCCAGCCGCTCCAGGTAGGACATCGGCCGCCCGGTGAGCAGGCTTTCGGCCGCCCAGAGGCCGGTGAGCAGGCCGTAGCGGATCCCCTCGCGGGTCAGCGGATCGGCCACCGCCGCCGCGTCCCCCGTCAGCAGGATGCGACGGCCGAGCGCCCGGCGCACCGCCGGCAGGGTCCAGGGCCCGAAGACCGGGATCGGATAGCGGTAGCGCGGCCCGGGCAGGTTCCGCCATCCCGCGGGCAGATGCTGGTCGAGAAACCCGTCGAGCGCGGCCCGCGCGGCGCCGTCCGTGAGCCGGCCCGGCGTGTAGGCGATGCCGACCGAAGCGCCTTCCGGGCGCGGAAAGATCCACAGGTAGGCGTCCGCGATCTCCGGGAAGGCGAGGACGAGGCGGCGCCAGCCGAGTCCGGAGAGGGAGCCGCCGAGGCCGACGCTATCCCCCTGGGGGATCAGCCCGAGCGAGCGCCGGGAGAGCCCGCGGGCGCCGTCCGCGCCCACGACCCAGTCGTAGGTGCGCGCCTCGCCGCCGGCGAAGACCCGGATCCCCTTCTCCACCGCTTCCAGCCCCTCGGCCCTGGCCCGCCGCGGCACCGCGCCCGCGGCCAGCGGCCGCCTCGACGAGCGCGCGGTCGAAATCCCGCCGCCGGAAGACGCGGATGCCGGCCAGATCGAGGGTGAGCCGGTGTCCGCGGGCGTTCTCCAGCAGGGCCTCGGGGCTGACGATGGCCGGCAGCGCGGAGGGATCGAAGCCGGCGATCCGGGGGAGAACGTGCTCGGGGATCGCCCCGCCGCAGGGCTTTTCCCCGGGCCGGGCGGGCAGGTAGAGATCCACCGCCGCGCCGCCCCGGGCCAGCGCCAGGGCGGCCGAGCCGCCGGCCGGGCCGCCGCCGAGGACGGCTATGCGGGTCATGGGGGGAGTTTACGGAAACCAGGGACCCAGGGACAGCAGAGACTACAGGGACAGCAGCGGTTTTTCCGGTGTCCCTGCTCGTCCCTGTTGTCCGTTATCGTCCCTGTTTTCCCCTTAGGCCGTGCCTACCCCCGACTTCGTGGCCTCGCACTCCTCGTCCTCCGAGCCCGCCTCCTCGCCGTCGATCGCCAGCAGCACCACCGTGACGTTGTCGATGCCGCCGCGGGCGTTGGAGTCGGTGATCAGGGTGCGGCAGATCTCGGGGAGGCTGCGGCCGGAGTCGAGGCGCTCGCGGATGTCGGCGTCGGAGAGCATGCCGGTCAGGCCGTCCGAGCAGAGGAGGAAGAGGTCGCCCGGCTGGACCTCCATCTCGCGCACGTCGACCAGGACGTCGCTCTCGCCGCCGAGGGCGCGGGTGACGACGTTCTTGAGCGGGTGCGTGCGGGCCTGCTCGCGGGAGAGGAAGCCGGCCACCACCTGCTCGTTGACCCAGGTGTGATCCTGGGTGAGCTGCTCCAGGCGGCCGTCGCGCAGCCGGTAGGCGCGGCTGTCGCCGACGTGGGCGACGGCGGCGCTGGAGCCCGAGAGCAGGAGCCCGACGACGGTCGTCCCCATGCCGTAGAGCGAGCCGTCCTTGCTGATCGCGCGCAGGACGTGGTCGTGAGCGATCCGCACCGCCATCTTGAGCAGGTTCGAGTGGCGCGCCAGGTCGGTGTCCATGCCGAACGGCCAGGTGGTGTCGCGGTCGGCGCTCTTGGCGATGAAGTCGCGGATGGAGTTGACGGCGAGCTGGGAGGCCACCTCGCCGTGGCTGTGGCCGCCCATGCCGTCGGCCACCACGTAGAGCCTGTGCTGGGGGTCGATCTCGAAGTAGTCCTCGTTGTGGGCCCGGGTGAGCCCGACATCCGAGAGTCCGCAGGCTTTGACGCGCATCAGGAGCTCCGTCCGAAGAGGCCGCGGCGCCCGGAGGAGGAAGAGGAGCCGCTCAGCTCCTCGAGCGCCTGGCGCACGGTGGCATCGTCATCCCCCCACTCGAGGGCCTGGCGGTAATACTGGATCGCCTTCTCGGTCTGGCCGGAGAGGGCGCAGATGCGGCCGGCCTGCTTGAGATAGCTCGCGTTCATCGATTCGAGCTGGCAGGCGCGCTCGATGGCGTCGACGGCCCGGGAGAGCCAGTTGCGCTGGTGGCTGCACGCCTGGGCCAGATGGTGCCAGGCCTGGCCGCTCTTGGGATCGGCCTGGGTGGCGAGATCGAAGTTGCTGGCCGCCTCGAGATAGTTCTTCTCCTTGTACGCCTTGACGCCGCGCTGGAGATAGACCCGGAAGAGCTGCCGCGGGATCGGCCGAGCTCTCCTCGGGGCGCACGAGGTCGCCGTCGTGCCGCCGCCGCCGCTCGGGGTCGGACAGCACGTTGAACGCCTGCGTGAGCTCCTGGAACTCCTTCTCCGCGCGCAGCTTCTCCGCCCCCTGGAAACGGTCGGGGTGGCGGGTGCGGGCGAGCTCCCGGAAGCGCTGGCGGATCTGGTCCTCGGTGGCGTTGCGCGGCACCGCGAGGACGCTGTAAAAGTCCCTGGCCATCGTTCTGATCTCTATTTCTGCTTGATTCTATACAAACGCAGGGCTGTCGAGCGCAACGCGTCCGGAATATTCCGACTCCGGCCGATGTCCCGGAGGTCCTTCACCGACAGCCTGCTGAGCAGGCGCACCGATATTCCTATGGGCGTCCGTGGGTTGTGGACCAGGGCCTTGGCGACATTGTACTTGTTCACCCACTCGCGCCGCTTGGCGACCGCCATCAGGACCTCCTCGACCACGGACCGGTTGGCGGCGGTCTGCTCGACCTCCTGGTCGGAGAGGTTGTTGTTGGTGATCACCGAGACGGCGACCTGGGGGTTGGAGTCGCGCAGCAGGATCGAGCGCAGGCCGCGCGGCGCGCCGCGGGTCAGCTTCAGCCGGGCCGGGATCGGCAGCCCGCGGATCTGCCCCTCGGTGAGCTGGGTCCTCTCCGGCTCGAACTCGCCGGCGGGCGGCAGCTCCCGCGCGGCCTCGATCTCCCGCGCCAGGGCGGCCTCGTCCATCTCCTCGATCTCGGGGAGAGGAGCGATGGTGCGCTCCCGGGGCAGCAGGTGCTCGCGGTACTCGGCGATGCGCCGCTGCGTGTAGGAGGAGATCTGCGGGTTCTCTTCCAGGGCCTCGAGGATGACCGGCTCCTCGACGATGGCGTCCTGGCGCAGCAGGAGGATCTCCTGGAGGTCCGGCGGCAGCCGCCGGGCGAGGCGGGCGAGGATGGAGCGCGGCACGTCGCGCCGGCGCAGGATCGCCTCGATCAGCACCGGGTGGCTGCTCTCCTCGGCGAAGAAGGCGAGCGCCTCCGCGCCGGCCTGGCGCTCGAGGAACGGCAGGGCGAGGCGCACGTCGACGGTGCGCAGGCTGTGCCGCGCCTTCCCGGCGATCTCCTCGTCATCGCCGTGGGCGAGATCGACCTGGACCGGGATCAGGTCCTCGGGAGGGATGGGGAGGACCCCCTCGGCCGCGAGAAGCTGAAATTGCCGATTGCCCGAGCGGATCTGCTCGAGCAGCGCGAAGGACGGGCTCTCGGCCAAGGTCAGCGAGCCTCTTTTTTCGCCTTGAGCGCCTCGACCGTGCTGAGATCGATGGTCAGATCGTGCACCACGTCCCCCTCTTTCTTGTCCAGCTCGAGGGGATAGCCGTTGACCTGCACGTCCACCGCGCCGGCGTTGCCGAGGGTCAGCACGATGCTCTTCTCCGCCTCCAGCGGCAGCGACTCCCCCTGCACCCGCAGCTCGGAGAAGCGGCGCTTGCCGCCGTCGATCACCGCCTCCACCCAGCAATCCTTGCTGAAGTCGAGGGAGACCTGGATCGGCGCGCTCGGCGGCGGCGGCGCGGAGCGCGCGGAGGCGGCCGCCGGGACAGCCGTCTGGTCCGGCCCCGGCGCGGCCAGTTGCGGCGGCGCGGACATCGGCGGCGCCTGGCCGACGTTGGCGGGCTCCTCGTGCCGGCGTTCGGCGAAGTAGGCGGCGAGCGCCACCAGCACCAGCAGGATCAGGCCCGCGAGGGCGAGCAGCAGGCCCCAGCTCCAGTTGCGGCGCATGGGAGGCTGGCCGGGATCGACCGGCTTCGGCCGCGAGCGCACCTTGGTGTCGTCCTTGGGGTCCGCCAGCTCCTCCGGGTGATGCACGGAGAGGTAGTGATTGACCACGTCGTCCGGCGACAGCCCCACGTAGCGGGCGTACTCGCGGAGAAAGCCCTTGGCGAACAGGGGCGCGGGCAGAAGATCGAAGCGATCCGCCTCCATCGCTTCGAGATAGCGCAGGCTGATCTTGGTCCGCTCGGCGATGTCGCGCAGGCTGATCTCACGCAGCTCGCGTTGCCGGCGGAGCCAGTCGCCAAAAGAGCTGCTCTCGGTAGACACCGCTTCCTTCTCCCAAGGTGGCTGACGGTTCGGTCGCTTGCCCCCCGCCCTCCGCCACACCTCCCGCCGGATCGGCGGCCGGGGCGGCGTCTTCGGTCTTGCGGGGCGGAAATCTCTCTCCTCTGGACACGTTTTTTGGCACGCGAGTCATAACTTTACGCGGCGCTCCGCCCCGGGGTCAAATTCTTGCGTTTCATGGCTCACTTTCACGCGGAGTCTCCTCCTAGTCTCCCAACAAGACGCGCGCCCGGCGGCGCAGCGGCTCGGCCAGCCGCGGGTCGGCGGCGACCGGCCGGAGGTCCGCCTTGCGCAGCGTCTCCAGGAGACGCCAGGCGGTCTGGAGCGGCGTCGCCGGATTGCGCGCCAGCGCCAGGCGTAGAGGGTAGCGCACTCCCCAGCGGCGGTCGCCCGCGATCAGCTCGAGGATCGCGGGCGGCGTCCTCACGGCGTGGACCACGGGCCCCAGCGCCCCCTCGGTCAGCCGGGGGTTGTCGAGCAGCGCCGCGATCACTCCCGGGCTCGGGTCGTGCCGGAGCTGGGCGATCACCCCCGGGCTCGCCCGGCGGGCGAGCGAGATCTTCTCCCCCACCGCCATCCCCGGCAGGCGCGCCGCCAGTTGGGTCTCGGCCGCGCGCCGCAACGCCGGGCGCAGGCGGCTGTCGAGCGAGAGCACCATCAGGTCGCGCCAGTAGAGGGTCGGCACGAAGCGGGCGGCCAGCGTCTCCGGCGTCCGCGGGTGAAGCGTCAGGTCGCGCCGCACCTCGTAGAAGGAGAGCAGCCGCTGCTCGCCGGCGATCCGCTCGATCGCCTCGGCCGTGCAGTAGGGGTTGCGCAGCGCGTGGCGGAGGTCCGGGAGCGCCGAGCTCCGCCGCGTGCTCGCGCAGCAGGGCGAGCAGCTCCTCCTCGCCCGCCTCGCGCAGGCGTTGCTGGAGCTCCGGCAGGTCGGACATGCGGCTAGCTTAGCCGGTTCGGAAGACACGTTCTCAGAGAATCTGGTATCTTGCTTCCTCCCTATGACAATTTCCAGGACTACCCAGACCCAACTTTCCAAGAGCGATTTCGACTCCATCGAGACCGACTGGCTGGCGCGGATCGAAAAAGACCCCTCGGATCTCGAGTATTACGTGGGGGTCGCGCGCGCCCTGGTCGGCACCGGCGAGGAGGCGCGGGCCCGCTCGCTGCTGGAGCTGCTGGACGACCATTTGCGCGAGAGCGGCCGCTGGGCTTTACGCCTGCAACTGCTCAAACGCGCCGGCACACTGTTCGTCGCCGCCGACAAGCTCTACCCCACCCTCTCCTCCACCCTCGGCAAGCTCTACAGCGACCGGTCGACCTACAAGGCGCTCTTCGAGGCCGTGGGGCTCCACAAGGCGACCACCGACATCCCCAAGACCTGGGAGAAGGTCGAGCGCCTGGAGGGGCTCCTCGCCTTCGACGTCGGCACCGTCGTGGCGATGGAGGGCAAGGGGGTCGGCCGGGTGGTCGAGGCCAACCTCGGGCTGGAGAGCTTCAAGGTGGACTTCGAGCGCATCCGCGGCCTGACGGTGGGTTTCAAGGCGGCGCCCAAGCTGCTGCGCCCGCTGCCGGTCGAGCACGTGCTGCGCCGCAAGCTCGAGGCGCCGGCCGTGCTCAAGGCGCTGACCCCGCCCGAGCTGCTGCGCACCGTTCTCCAGAGCTATGACAAGCCGCTGACCGCCGGCGAGGTCCGCGACATCCTCGCCGGGCTGGTCTCCGAATCGCAGTGGACCGCCTGGTGGTCCGCCGCCCGCAAGCACCCGCAACTGGTGGCGAGCGGCAGCGGCGCGCGCCAGACCTACCGCTGGGCCGAGAGCAGCGGCGACGCCCTCGATTCGGTCTGGAAGGCCTTCGAGCGCGCCACCCCGCGCAAGAAGATCGAGCGTCTGCGCCGCGAGGGCGCGCGCGACGAGGGGCTGCGCGACCGCATGGCGGCCAACCTCGCCATCGTCGGCGAGCAGGTGGCCGACAGCGACCCCGGCCTCGCCTTCGAGATCTGGTTCGCCATCGAGCGCAGCGGCTCGAAGATCGTCGACGCGGTCGACTGGACCCCCGACGACCTGCTCACCGACCAGCACCAGCGGCTCTTCTCCGGCATCGAGGAGCGGCTCCTGCGCGAGCGCGCCTACGCCATGGTGCGCGAGCGCCGCGAGGACTGGCCCGCCATCTACCGCGACGCCATGAGCAAGGAGTCCGATCCGCGCGCCCTCGACCTGCTGGCCGACGGCCTGGCCAAGGGGGGCCCCCGCGAGCTCGACCGCCTGCTCGACAGCCTGCTCGCCCAGCCGCACCGCAATCCGGCGGCCTTCGTCTGGCTGGCCGAACGGGCGGCGGTCGACGAGACGATGCGCACCCGCAACCCGCTGCGCATGCTGCAGCAGATCCTCACCACCCTCTCGCGCGACGAGTTCGCCCCCTACCGCGTCCGCCTGCTGGCCCTCGCCGAGTCGGGGAGCACGGTGCCGCGCCTGCTCAGCCACCTCACCGAGGACCAGGCGGCCCTGGCCGAGGACGCCATCCAGCGCGCCGCGCCGCTCGAGCCCTACCAGCGCGAGCAGCTCATCAATGCCATCCACCTCCGCTTCCAGGGGCTGCGCAAGGATTCCGGACCGCCGCCGATCTACGCCATGATCGAGTCGGTGGAGGCCAAGCGGGCCGAGCTGCACCAGATCATGTCGGTCGAGATCCCGGCCAACCGCAAGGCGATCGAGGAGGCCCGCGCCATGGGCGACCTGCGGGAGAACTTCGAGTACAAGTCGGCCCGCCAGCGCCACGAGTACCTGAACGCCCGCGCCGCCAGCCTCAACGGCGACCTCCAGCGCGTCCGCCTGATCGAGCCGACCGGCATGGACACCTCCGAGGTGCGCATCGGCACCGTCGCCCACCTGACCGGCGCCGGCGGCAAGCGGACGATGACGATCCTCGGCCCCTGGGAGAGCAAGCCCGAGGAGGACATCATTTCCTACGAGTCCGACCTCGCCAAGGACCTCCTCGGCGGCAAGCCCGGCGACATGGTGAGACTGTCCGGCGAGAGCTGGACGATCGAGAAGATCGAGCCGTTGCGGTCGGAGTAGGGGCGGCCGTTGGGGGCGGCCCGGGCGTTGATGCCCGGGCGTTGAGGCCGTCCCAAACCGTTCTGCCTACGTCGTCACCGTCCGCCCATGACTGCACGACCGGCTGGGCATCGAACCCGAAATCCCGGGCCGGCGGCAGCTTGTGGATCTCGACGGTCTCCAGGTTGTAGCGGAGCACGACCGGCTGAGCCGTCGGCGAGCAGGAATTCCAGGTCCGAGCAGCGGGTCAGCAGCGCCCGCCCCTGCGGGCTGCCGGCGTCGACGCGGGCGACCGGGGTCTGCCCCTCGAGCCCGCGCTGGATCCAGCCGCTGTCCGTCCAGATGAACTTCCGGTCGGCCACCTCGCTGGTGGTGAGGAGCTGGCCCAGTCTGCGCGCCAGGCTCGACGGTGACGATCTCCTGCCCCCCGCGCGTCGGCGGCGGCATCAGGCTCTCGGCCTGGTGGTTGAGGGCGACCAGGCCCACCATCATGGCGAGGCCCATCACCACCGCCGTGTGCCGCGCCGCCTGGACGGGGAAGAACAGGAAGCAGAACGCTTCGACAGCCTTCCGCAACCCATAGGTCGGCTGCTGCGTGATGACCTGGCGGCGGATCTGCTGGCGCAGCGCCGCGGGCGGCACGGCGCGCTCGGCGCGGCCGACGCGGCCGAGGCCGGCGACGACGCGCCGCATCGAGGCCAGGCGCGCGCCGCACTCCTTGCACCCCTGGCAATGATTTTCAAGCTGGCGGACTCTCAGCCACCCCGAGCTCGGAGTCGAGATAGGCTGAAAGCTGCTCAGTGGAAACGTGACGGATTCATAGTTCTTTCTCCAGGAGAACCCGAAGCTGCTCCCGTCCCCGCGCGATCCGCGAACGGACCGTCCCCACCCGGACCCCCAGCACTTCGGCAATCTCTTCATAGGATAAACCCTCGAGGTCGCGCAATACCACTGCCTCGCAGAAAACCGGCGGAATCCGGGACAGCCCCTCGGCGACCCGGCGCCCCTCGTCGGCGGCGACCGCCAGCTCTTCCGGACCGCGGCCAGGGTCGGCGATGGGAATGCCACCGCCCTCGGCCTGGTCGTCGATCGACTGCATCGCCGGGTGGTGGCGGGACAGTCGGTCACGGCAGTGATTGAGCGCGATGCGGAACACCCAGGTCTTGAGAGTCGAACGACCCCCGAAGCTCCCCAGGTGGCGATAGATGCGCAGGAAGATCTCCTGCGTGAGATCGGCGGCCTCCTCGCGGTTGCCCGCGAGGCGCAGGGCGAGGTTGTAGATCATCTCGCCAAACCGCTCGTAGACTTCGTCGAAAGCCTGGAGATCGCCGCAGCGATGGCGTTCGACGAGGGCGACGTCGAGGGCTACATCGTTCTGAACGACGGGATAAACCGTAGTGACGCCCACCGAGTCCTCCCAGGGCGGATCGAGATGCGCCCTGTTGTCATAGACCGCGGAGGCCTCGGAAAAGTTCCCGAGCTTCTTCAAGGGAGACCAAGGGTAGCACCAAACCCTCGGAGGGGCCCGCCTGGCCCCTCTCCCCGTCCCCTCCCGCCCTCCCTCACCGGGAGAGGGGAAGATTTCGCACAGGAAAACCTCTCAGCGCAGGGCTCCCCCTCTTCTCCCGGTCGGGGGGAGTGCGAGGGGAGGAGAAGAGGGCCGGGGTGATGAGGGTCCGGCCCTACTTCGCCGTCTCCGCCACCACCTGCGAAGGCGCCCCCGCGCCCTGGCCATAGTAGGCGAGGAGCCCCTTGACCACGGCCTGGGCCATCTGCTGGCGGTAGACGCGGGTCTGCAGGCGGGCGCGGTCCTGGTCGTTGGCCAGATTGCAGATCTCGAGCAGCGCCTTGGCGGGGATCGAGTTGTAGCGCAGCACCGCCGGCACCCAGACGCCGTTGTCGCGGATGATCCGGTCGCGCACCGGCTTGAACGGGTGCACCGGCAGGCCGGAGCTCTGGAAGGCGGCCACCACCTGCTTGGCGAGCTCGCGCGACAGGCCCTCGCTCTCCACCCGCTTCTCGCGCGGGAAGCTCACCGTCGGGCTCTCCTTCACCTCTTTGCGCGAGGCGTAGACGCCGCCGCTCTTGCTGAAGCTGCCGTCGCGCATGTCGGCCGCCGGCACGTAGGCCATCAGGCCGCGCAGCGACGGGTGGAGCGAGTCGGCGTGGATCGACAGGAAGACCACCTTGTCGGGGTCCTTGTCGGCCCGCGTCACCTGCCGGTAGAGGCTGTTGGCGAGGTACCAGCGCAGGTTGACCCCCACCTTGGGATCCGCGATCGGATACGGCGGCGTGGTCAGCACCGCGTGGCCGCGCGAGAAGGGGAGGACGTCGGCGTCCTGGACCCGGAAATCGCTGCCGTCGCGCGTGGTGACCAGCACCCGGGCGGCGGTCTGGGTCTCCAGGAGCTTCTTGATCCGCATCGCGACGTCGTAGACGTAGAGGCTCTCCCAGACGCCGCCCAGGGTCGCCCCGGAGTCCTGGCCGCCGTGGCCGGCGTCGAGCACGATGGTGATGCCGGCGAGCCCGCGGGCCTTGACCTGGTTGCTGAAGCGGGCGCTCTGGCGCAGGCTCTCCTCGTACTCCTTGCGCTTCGGATGCCCCTCGGGCAGATATTCGGGCTGCAGGACGTCGAACGGGATCTTGATCCGGTAGCCGATCGGGATGTCGGTGACGTCCGGGATGCCGCTGCGCTTGGCGATCCTGGCGGCGAGGCCGTTGACGTCCACCGCGAAGACGCGGCCGGTGAAGCGCACCACCACCGAGGAGTAGAGCGCCTCGTGGGGGCGCAGGCGGTAGACGGCGAACTCGCCGTCCTTGTCCGAGCCGTACTGGAGCAGGTAGGGCTTCTCGGGCACCGGCAGCGCGGCGCGGAAGGCCGGGCGCAGCAGCTCGGAGGGGATCGAGACCGCCGTGCCGCGCGACACGTCGTCGTCCATCAGCTCGTTGTACTCGCGGATGGCGCGGAAGTTCTCCCCCGAGCCGGTGAACCAGTCCGCCAGGGTCCACAGGCTCTCCCGCTGCAACGGCCCGGTGCCGCGCACCTTGTGGCGCCAGCCGTCGGCCTCCCCGCGGTCGTCCTCGAACAGGGCGCGGGCCGCCTTGAGCTGCCACTCCGGAGAGAGCAGATCGAAGGGGATCGAGTAGCGGGCGGTCACCTGGAGAGTCGTGGCGCCGTTCACCTCGGCCACCTTGGCGGCGGCGCCGGCGTCGCCGCACAGGCGGGTGGCGAAGGCGCTCATCCCCTCGCCACGGCGGGGGGTGGCCTCGACGGCGATCCCCTTCTCGTCGGAGAGCACGGCGGCGACGCCGTCCTCGAGCGGCACCCGCACCGGTCCGCGCGCGCCCGGAGCCGGAGAGACGATGGGAGTGGAGGTGATGGAGACGACCGACGAAGCGGTCCGGGAAGGCGCCGCGGACAGCAGTCCCAGCAGGCAGAGCGCGGCGACCCGGCTGGAGACCGCGCGCATCTTCAGAGCCCCTTCTCCACTTCATTCGCTCCCCGGAAGCCGGGAGCGACCGTCCAGCCCACCTCGCGCTCGAAGGCGCGGGCGGCGCGGAACACCCCGGCCTCGCCGAAGCGGGGGCCGACGAACTGGAGCGACAGCGGCAGGCCGCCGGACGTCGGCGCCGGAGGGCACGGCGGTCGCCGTCACCCCGGTCAGGTTCGCCGGCGTGGTGAAGATGTCCGAGAGGTACATGGCGAGCGGATCGTCCACCTTCTCCCCCAGGCGGAACGCGGCCGAGGGGGTGGTGGGCGTCACCAGCAGATCGGCCTTGCCGAAGGCGGCGTCGAGCTCGTGCCGCATCCGCTCCAGCACGCCCTGCGCCCGGCCGTAGTAGGCCTCGTAATAGCCGGAGGAGAGGGCGAAGGTGCCGAGCATGATCCGCCGCTTGACCTCGGCGCCGAACCCCTCGCCGCGGCTGTCGAAGTAGAGGTCGGTCAGATTGTCCGCCTCCGGCGCCCGCCGGCCGTAGCGCACGCCGTCGAAGCGGGCGAGGTTGGCGCTGGCCTCCGAGGTGGCGATCACGTAGTAGATGGCGATCGCCGCCTCGACGCTCGGCACCGAGACCTCGACCAGCTCCGCCCCCAGCGCGGTCAGCCGGTCGAGCGACTGGCGCCAGTTGCGGTCGATATCCCCGCCCAGGCGGGAGACGTCGATCTCGCGCAGGATGCCGATCTTCAGGCCGGCGATCCCCTCCTCGATCCGCGCCAGGTAGTCGCCGACCGGCTCGGCCGCGGACGTCGCGTCGCGCGGGTCCTCGCCGGCGATCACCTGGAGCCCGAGGGCGGCGTCGCGGACGTTGCGGGCGATCGGGCCGATCTGGTCGAGCGACGAGGCGAAGGCCACCAGGCCGTAGCGCGACACCCGGCCATAGGTGGGCTTGACCCCCACCACGCCGCAGAGCGCCGCCGGCTGGCGGACCGAGCCGCCGGTCTCCGAGCCGAGCGCCAGCGGCACGCTCCCCGCCGCCACCGCCGCCACCGGTCCGCCGCTCGAGCCGCCGGGAACCCTGGCGAGGTCCCATGGGTTGCGCGTCAATTGATAAGCCGAGTTCTCGCACGACGAGCCCATGGCGAACTCGTCCATGTTCGCCCGCCCGAACGGCACGGCGCCGGCGGCGAGCAGCCGCTCGACGGCGGTCGCGGTGTACGGGGCCACGTAGCCGGCGAGGATCCGCGAGCCGCAGGTGAGCGCCCGCCCGTCGAGGCTCAGGTTGTCCTTCAGCGCCACCGGCACGCCGGCGAGCGGCCCGGGGTCCTCCCCCGCGGCGATCCGGCGGTCGATCCCGGCGGCGCGGGCGCGGGCCTCCTCCTCGAAGATCTCCAGATAGGCGCCGATCAGCGGCTCGACCTCGGCGGTGCGGGCGAGGCAGGACTCCAGCACCTCGGCCGCCGACGCCTCGCGGCCGCGCACTTTGGCCGCGATCTCCTCGACCGAGAGCTCCCAGAGCTCAGGCATCGCCGCCGCCCCCCTTCACCTCCGGCACCAGCAGGAAGCCGTCCATCGACGCCGGAGCGTTGGCCAGGAACCGCTCGCGCGGCAGGCAATCCTGGGGCTGATCCGCGGCTTCCCGCACGCCCTGGACGGCGGCGTCCGGGGCCGCTCCCTCGAAGCTCTGGAGCTGATCGATGTAGTCGACGATCGTGGCGAGCTGGCCGGTGAGCCGCGCCTCTTCCTCCGGAGTGAAACGGAGCCGGGCCAGGGTGGCGATTTTCCTTACATCTTCGTGGGTTAGTGCCATAGCCTTCAAGTTGAAGTTTAGCCCTGTTGGGGGATTCGACGCAAACAGGGGGGCCCCCACCCCGAATCCTCACCCCCGGCCCCTCTCCCACCGCACTCCCCCCGACCGGGAGAGGGGGGCGACTCAGAACCGATAGCGCATGTAGGAGGCGTTTTTTCCATCAGTACTGGTGTGCACAGAGCTTCCTACCTGCAAGGTCTCTCCCGTAAAGCTCCCCTCTCCCGGTCGGGGGGAGTGCGGTGGGAGAGGGGCCGGGGGTGAGGTTTCGGGGCGGGGGACGAACCCTACCCCTCCCCCCGCCAACCCACCGGCCGCGCCAGCACCGTCCCCCGCCTGCCGTCGCGCAGCTCGATCTCGAGATGCCCCGCCCGGTCCACCTTCTCCGGGAGCTGCGACGGATCGAGGGTGAGCACGTAATAGCCGGAGATCGCCCGCGCCAGCGTCCGGGTCGCCAGGCCCGGCAGCCGGAAGGTCTTGAGGTAGAGCCCGCCGGTGGCGTCGGCGACGTCCTGCAGGCCGACTTCGAGCGAGTGGCCGTCGGCGCTGGTGACGTCGAGCACGAAGACGGAGGCGCGGGCGGCGGCCAGCGCCCGCACGGCGGGAGCGAAGGCGGGAACCATGTCCACGCCGCCGCCGCCGAAGCGGCCGAGGCCCCAGCCGAGGAAGATCATCGTCTTCTCCCCCGGGAACGGCTTCAGGGCCTTCGCCGTGACCTCGAGCGCCCGCTCCGGCGAGGCCGCGCGGCGGGCGGCGGCGAAATCGAAATGCCCGGCGAACGACTCGGGACCGTCCGGCGCGATGTCCGGCTCCTTCCCCCAGAGCATCCCCTGATCCAGGGCGGCGTAGACCGCGTCGCGGTCGCGGGTGAAGTCCTGCCGGAGCTTGAGATGCGAATCATAGGAGACCACCGCCATCCGGTCCTCCGGACGCAGCGCGTCGAGAAGCTCGCGGGTGTGCAGCCGCAGGCGGAGCTGGCCGCTGATGCGGGTCGGGTTGAGATCGGCCTGAACGAAGAAGACCACCAGCCGGCCGGCGGACCGGGGGGCCGGCACCGTGATCTCTTCTGGCTCCTCCGCCGTCTCCTGGGGCGCGGGCGGCGCTGCCGACGCGGCGCGGGCTCCTCGCTGGAGATCCAGTCGACGGCGACCACCGGGATCTCGCGTTTCCCGGCCCGCACCCGGAAGTCCTCCGGCCCCAGGTTCAGGATCGGCGCGCCCCAGGTGTCGACCGCCCGCACCACGATCGTGGAGAGCGAGACGTCGATCTCCCCCTCGAACTGGGGGGGCTGCTCTTCAGGAGGAACCTGGGGGCTGGGAGGCGCGCTCCGGGCCGCCGCGCCGAGGCCGAGGAAACCGCTCACCAGAAGGGCCGCGACTCCACGAAGCATCACCTTTTCAGTGTATCACCCGCATAGAATGGATCGATGATCCGCCGGGCGTTCCGCCTCCTTCTCCACCACCGCGCCGTGCGGGCGCTGCTCGACGCCTGCGGCCCGGGAGCGTTCGATCCGCCGGTCGAGTGCCACCTCGTCGGCGGCGTGCTCCGCGACCGCGCCCTGGGGCTGCCGATCCACGACGTCGACGCCGTGGTGGCCGGCCATGGCCGGGAGATCGCCGAGCGGCTCGCCGCGGCGCTGCCGGCGCGGCTCGTCCTCCTCGGCGGCAAGGAGTTCGCCGCCTACCGGCTGGTCGCCGGCGAGCTGACCGTCGATCTCTGGGATCGCGAAACCATGTCGCTCCACGACGACCTCGCGCGGCGCGATTTCACCCTCAACGCCTTCGCCTTCGACCCGCGGAGCGAGGAGGTGATCGATCCCTTCGGCGGCATCGCCGATCTCGAACGGCGCCTGCTGCGCGCGACCACCCCGGCGAGCTTCACGGGCGATCCGCTGCGCGTGCTGCGCCTCCCCCGCCTGCTGCTGCGCCTGCCCGGCTTCGCCGCCGATCCCGAGACCCTCCTCCTCGCCCGCCGCTCGACGCCCGGCCTCGCCGCCGTGGCCGCCGAGCGGGTGCGCGACGAGATCGCCATGCTCTTCGCCCACCCCGAGATCCATCGCGGGCTCGCCCTGCTGATGGCGCTCGACGTCTATCCCGGCCTCTGGCTGGCGCGGCCCGGCGAGCCGGGGCATCCGGCCGGAGCGCTCGCCGAGCTGGAGGCGCTGCCCGAGCGCGTCCGCGAGCTGCGGCAGCTCGACACCGGCGCCGCGGACGGGGTCGACGCGCCGGCCGCGCGCCTCGCCGCCACCTTCGCCCACCTGCCCCGGAACGGCCACGGGGCGCTCCAGCGGCTGGAGCGCTTCCGCGACGCGGGCTATCTCACCCGCCAGGAGGCCGCGAAGGTCGCGCTCGTCCTCGGCTGGGAGGAGCTGCCGGTCAGCGATCTCGGCCGGCGGCGCTTCCTCCACCGCGCCGGCCCGCTCTGGGCCACGGTCGCCGCCTCGCTGGGAGCGCGCGCCACCGGCACCGCCGCCCTCGAGCCCTGGCGGGCCACGCTGCGGCCGCTGGTGGATCTCGCCCGCAGCGAGGGCAAGGCGCTGTTCGATCCGCCCCGCCTGCTGACCGGCGTCGAGGTCCAGAAGCTGCTGGGGGTCCCTCCCGGACCGCGAGTCGGGCGGGCCCTCACCGCGGTGCGGCAGGCTCAGGTGGACGGCAAGATCCGCACGCGGGAGGAGGCGGTCGACCTGCTCAGGGCCGGGGCTTCTTGACGGGCGGCTTGACGGGTTTGACCGGCGGCACCGGCTTGGGCGGCGCTCCCGGCGCCTGGATCGTGAAGCCGAGCTGGCTGAAGAGCTCGAGCTGATCGTTGACGATCCAGGTCTCGCGGATCTTGCCGTCGGCGATCCGGAACAGGGTGATGCCGATCACCTCGACCGGCTTGCCCGCTCCGCCCTCCGCCTTGCGGGTGGCCCGGACCGTATAGAGAGCGGCGACGCGGTCCCCCTCGGCCACGAGATCGCCGACCTTGTAGCGGATCCCCTCGAACAGCTCGCGGGCGCGCTTCTGGGAGTCGCGGATCGAGCCCGGCCCCTGCACCTTCGGAGCGCCCGGCGTGCGGTCGAGAAAGTCGGAGCCGATCACCTGATCGAGCTCGTCGAGAGAGCCGCCGCCCAGAATCTGAAGATAGTGGCTGACCACCGCCTTGTTCGCCTCCGGGCTCCCCGGCTCGGGGGCGGGCTCCTGGGCGAAGGCAGGCGAGGGCGAGGAGGAGGGTGGCGAGGAGGAGGGTTGGGCGGATGCGGTGTCTCATACGTTCAGTTCACAATCTCTTCCGAAAAATCGCTCGGGGACATCCGTGGCCTGCGACCTCACCCTCGGTCCCTCTCCTGAAGGAGAGGGAGGGGCGCTTATCAGGGACTTAAACGTGCACAGCACACCTCGGCAATCCCGTCCAGAGTCGTCCCCCTTCTCCTTTAGGAGAAGGGGATAGGGGTTGAGGTCGCAGGCCACGGGTGTCCCGATCAATCCCCTCACACCTCCTCGAAACACCCCCGCTCCCCCGCCCCGCACCGTCCCTCATCCGCCACCCGCCCATCCGGACCCAGGCAGGTCATGGTGAGGCTGCACCAGCAGAAGCCGTCCCGCGGGTTGGGCACCAGCGGATCGGGCTCGACGTCGACGAACATCCCCTTCCAGCGCAGGCGCGCGCAGCAGGCCCTCGGGCCGGAGCGATTGGGATTCTTCGCGAGATCCATGACGTCAGACCTCCTTTTCAGCTTTCCTCGTCATCCATGATAATCCCGGCGGCGGCGATCAGCGCCCGCTTCACGGCCACGCGGGCGAGCTGGATCTTGTAGCGGTTCCCCTCCAGCGCGAAAGCGTTGTGCACCGCGGCCTCCCCCGCCTTCGCCGCCAGATCGGCGTCGACCCGCTTCCCCTTGAGCAGGGCGGCGGCCTCCAGCGAGACCCAGGGCATCGGCGCCACCTGGCCGAGCACCACCCGCGCCTGCCCCACCGTGCCGTCGGGGTTCATCTCCAGGGCCACCGAGGCGGTGGCGAGCGACCAGTCGAGCGTCTCGCGCTGGCGCACCTCGTAGCTCGCGACCTTGCGGCCGGCGGCCGGCGGCAGCAGGACCTCGGTCAGGATCTCCCCCGGCCGCAGATCGTGCTCGCGCTCCCCTTCCTTCTTCGGGATGCGGTAGAGCTTCTCGAGCTCCAGCCGCCGCTCCCCCGCCGGCCCGAACAGCGTCACCTGGGCGCCGACGGCGACCAGCAGCGGCGCCAGCGTCGACGGCGAGACGAAGTACGCCGGCCCCTCGTTGCCGAGGATGGCGTGATAGCGGTAGTCCCCCTGCGGGATCATCGACTTGCCGTCCTTCAGGGCGAGCAGGCCGAAACCGTTGCGGTAGTACCAGCAGCGCGGGCGCTGCAAGAGGTTGCCGCCGAGGGTCGCGACGTTGCGGATCTGCGGCCCCGCGAGCCGGCCGGCCGAGGCGGTGACGGCCGGATACTCGAACCCCAGCCCGGCGTCGGCGGCCAGATCGTCGAGGATCGTCAGGGCGCCGATCCGCAGTCCCCCGCTCTCGGCGCGGACGCCGGTGAGACCCGCGATCCCCTTCAGGCTGACCAGCCGCTTCGGGGTCTCGACGCCGTCCTTCATCAGGGCCAGCAGATCGCTGCCGCCGGCGAGCGGCGCGGCGGCGGCCGGATCGGTCCCCAGCAGCTTGACCGCCTGCTCGCGCGTCAGCGGGCTCGCGTACTCGATCGGGTGCATCAGGCCACCCCCTTCCCAGTAGTTCGCGGCCAGCGCGTCCAGCACCCGCCGCGGCGTCAGCGGCACCCAGGGGACGCGGACGCCGGCCGCGTTGGCCACCGCGTTGGCGATCGCCGCCAGCGGCGAGACCATCGGCGGCTCGCCCACGCCGATCACGCCGCGCTCGTCATAGCCGGGGCCGGTCATCATCCGCACCACCAGCTCGCCGACGTCGCCGATGCCGGCCATCCGGTAGGTCTCGAAATCGTGATTGAGCGTGATCCCGGTCACCGGATCGGTCACCTTCTCCTCGGCGAGGGCGGTCGAGATCCCCATGATCAGGCTGCCGTAGACCTGGCTCTCGGCGGTCTGGAGATCGACGATCAGGCCGCAGTCCTGCACGGCGACCATCTTCTGGATCTTGACGACGCCGGTCTCGACGTCCACCGCCACGTCGGCCATCTGCACGCCGCCGACGCCGCTGGTGGTCAGCTCGCCCGGCCCGGGATTGGCGCCGGCGGCGGTGACCGGGGTGCGGCCGAAGAGCGCCATCGCCTGCTTCCAGGTCATCGCGCGCTCCGGAGCCGCCTTGACGCGGATCTTGCCGTCGACCGCCTCCAGCTCCGCGGGCGTGGCCTTCGAGCGCCGGCGCCGCCTTGGCGAAGACCTGGCCGAGGGCGTTGAGCGCCGCCCGGCGGGTGGCCGACGAGACGCCGCCCACCGTGGTGCTGCCGCCCGAGCCGCCGGAGGCCGGATAGCGGCTGTCGCCGATGCGGGCCTGGACGGCGTCGAGCGGCAGGCCGAGGGTGTCGGCGAGCACGATGGCGACCACCGTGCGGGTGCCGGTGCCGATGTCCTGGGTGGAGATCTTGGCCTCGGCGGTGGCGTCCGGATGGATCGTCACCTCGCAGTTGCTGCGGTGGCCGCGCCCGCCCCAGGTGTGGATCGCGAGGCCCAGCCCGCGCTTGACCGGCCCGCGGGCGGCGTCGCCGCGCGGATGCCAGCGCTGGCGCCAGCCCATGAGCTGATCGGCGACCTCCAGCTCCTCGCGGTAGATCTTCTCCAGCCGGCCGGTGAGCGGCAGATTCTGGATCACGACGTCGAGCGGGTTCATCCCCAGCGCGTGGGCGAGGTCGTCGATCGCGCTCATCGACAGATAGCACCCCTGCGGGGAGTTCGGCGCCCGCCAGGCGCGCGAGCTCGCCTTGTTCGTGGGCACCGCCGAGTGCTGGTGCCGCCGGTTGGGGATCTGGAAGACGTACGGCAGCGGCGGGTCGCCGGCGCTCCCCGGACCGCCCGAGCCCCAGGACTTCGAGACCCAGGCGGTGAGCGTGCCGTCCTTCTTCGCGCCGACCTCGATCTCGGCGAAGGCCGAGGGGCGGTCGCCGGCCACCGTCAGCTCGGCGTGGCGGTCGAGCATCAGCTTGACCGGCGCGCCGGCGATCTTGGCGAGCTGGGCGCAGACGATCCCCCAGCGGTCGACGCTGAACTTGCTGCCGAAGCCGCCGCCGACGAAATCGGCGATCACCCGCACATTGGCGGCGGGGATGCCGAGCCCCTCGGCGAACTGCGAGGCGACCCCCGAGACCGCCTGCGTCGAGCACCAGGCGGTGAGGTGGTCCGGCTCCGTCCAGTGGCAGATCTGGCCGTGGGCCTCCATGCAGTTGTGGGCCACGGCGGGCATCGAGTAGCTCCCCTTGATCTTGACCTCGGCGGCGGCCAGGGCGGCGCTCGGCGTCCCCTTCCTTCTCCTCCTCGCCCGGATCGACCTTGGGAGCGCCGGCGAGCTTCTCCTCGGTGACGAAGTGCGGCAGCACCTCGTACTCGATCTTGATCGCCTTCACGGCGTCCGCCGGCCTGGGCCTCCGAGGTGGCGGCCACGGCGACCACCTCGTCGAAAGCCCACTGGATCTCGGCGCCCGCCTTCTGGATCACGAACACCGCCTTGACGCCGGGCATCGCCTTCGCGGCGGCGACATCCAGAGCGACTTGATCCGCGCATGGGCATGCGGGCAGAGCAGCATTTTGGCCCAGAGCATCCCCTGGGGCTTGAGATCGTAGGTGTACTTGGCGTTGCCGCTCGCCTTGGCCGGGCCGTCCAGGCGGGCGATCCGCTGGCCGATCAGCTTGCGGTCCGCCGCCTCCGGCCAGGCCGGTACCGTGGGATCCACCGGATCAGCCATGGCCCCGCCTCCTCTTCTTCCTCTTCTTATTCTTCTTCCGCGCCCCCGCCTCCGGCTCCGCTCCGTCCTCCCCTGAACGTCCCTGCCGTCCTTGTCGTCCCTTGCGTCCCTTTCTTCTTCCTCCTCCTCTCATCCGCCCATCAAAGGAGCCGCCGCGAGAACCGCCAGGCGCATGCCGGCATACGTGCCGCACCGGCAGAAATTGCCCGAAAGCCCATGATGGACATCCTTGAGAGTGGGGCTGGGAGTCTGATCGAGCAGGGCCTTGGCGGCCATCACGAAGCCCGGGGTGCAGAAGCCGCACTGCTGGGCATCGTGCTCCACGAACGCCGCCTGCAAGGGATGCAGCCGGCCGGGCCGGCCGAGGCTCTCGATCGTCCAGATCGGCTGGCGCTGGACGTCGATGGCGAGCTGGCTGCAGGCGTAGACGGCCTTGCCGTCGAGGATCACCGTGCAGGCGCCGCAGGTGCCGCGATCGCAGACCCGCTTGGCGCCGGTCAGCTCGAGCTCCTCGCGCAGCACATCGAGAAGGGTCGTGCGCGGCTCGACCTTGAGGTCATAGGCCTTGTTGTTGACCCGCAGCCGCACGGGCACGGGCCCCGGCCCCCAGACCTCCATGCCGTCTGGAGCCGCTGCTGGATTTTTCCTCGCCGCCTCCGCGATCTCGCCGGCGAGCAACCCGGCCGAGCCGAGCGCCCCGGCGACCGCGCCGCCGCGCAGGAAGTCGCGGCGGGAGATGCCGCCGCCCGGAGGGGAATCGTCCTCTTTGCCGTCCATTGCCATCCGAAACTCCTGATGTCGATCCGCTCGCGCCGAAGGTACCACAGCCCCCCGCGCCCGGGCCGGCAAGAAAAGGCCAGGGAAGGCTTCATTCCCCAACGAACGGGAGCCCCGGATTAGCGATGCTGTCATCAGCCATTGAGAGCGGAGGATAGTGTTCAGACTGAAGGCTGGATCGTTCCGCGAAAGGAGGGAATGGTGAGACATAAACCGGGAACGCGCCATTCCCTCCTTCCCTTGGTGCAACATCAGCCAGGATTGATTTGAGCAGGGCTTCTGGTGTCTCGACATGAGTCCGCGCAACCAGGGGAGAACTAAAAAATGGCGCGTCTCGAAGGCGTGGCGGGAGCCATCCTCGATGAAATGCGTCGAGTCTCGGCTTGATGTCGCGAGATGGCTGACACATGGCGAGAGCAGAGCCTTGAATGTCGCGACTCAGCCCTGAGTTGCGCTGTCGTGAATAGATTTTGGCGAGAGAAAGGCCGGAGTCGATTCACTTCCTGCCGGTCGCGGAGAATTCCAAGGAGGGAATGTCGCGACGGAAGCTTTGGCAGGCGATCGGGAGTATGGGGAAGGCGGATTCTCGTGGTAGTGTCGCCAACCAGAGGCCATCTCGCATCTCTATCTCGGTCTTCGTCAAAGCGTCTCGGGAGGAATGGCGCGACCGGTCGATGGAATGGCGTGACCGAGCCGTGTCCGCCGCGTCGAGGGGGAAAGTCGCGGCATTCTGGGGGAGCGTTCGATGAGCAAGAATCTTTCCGTGGCGCAGATGCTGGCCAATCTGGAGGCGCGGATCGCCTTCTACCAGGAGCGCCGGGCTTTCCACGCCGAGCAGGAGGCCCACCATCGCGAGCAGCTCGCCCTCCACGACGCCGAGCTGCGGAAGACCCGCGAGCGCTTTGAGGCGTTCAAGGCCGCGGCCGAGGCCGCGGCGGACCTCGCCATGCCCGCTCCCGTTCCGGAGGCGAATCAGGCGGCGGAGGAGATCTCCTACTTCGGCAACCGGCCGATGGTCAGCCGTCTCGTCGCCCGTGCCGTCGAAAGCCAGCCGGCGGGAGAGCCGTTCGGCGCCCGGGCGATCACCGCGGAGGTCAACCGGCGCTATCGGAACGTGTTGAAAAAGCCGGTCCGGCAGGGAACGGTCTCGGTCGCCCTCCGCCGCCTGGGAGATTCGGGCCGCATCCGGCAGACCCGTCCAGGCAAGGCGCTCTATGAGGCGCTCTATGTGCGGAGCGGGTAAGTATCCTCCGGGCAGTGT
>CAVXIG010000023.1:0-68690 GCA_963761645.1 uncultured Acidobacteriota bacterium | reverse complement strand
TTCCCGCTGGTCATGCCGGCCGTCGAGCAGCTCTGGTCCTACGGCGAGACCGGCTACCACTCGCTCGCCGCCGCCGTGGTCAAGCAGCGCTACAAGCGGGAGGCGATGGCCTCGGCCTTCCGCATCCTGGGCGAGGGGCAGCTCTCGCTGACCAAGTTCCTGCTGGTCACCGACCGCGCGGTCGACCTCAAGGATTTCCGCGCGACGCTCGAGCCACGTCCTCGCGCGCACCCATCCGGAGACCGACCTCTACGTCTTCTCGAATCTCTCGATGGACACGCTCGACTACACCGGCCCGTGGTCAACGAGGGCTCGAAGGGGGTCTGGCTCGGCCTCGGCGATCCGGTCCGCGAGCTGCCGCGCGCCTTCACCGCTCCCGAGATCCCGCAGGCGACGACGGACGCCCGGTCTTCTCCGGGGCTCCTGGTCGTCGGCGGCCCCGCCTACGTGGACGATCCCGGCGCCGCGGCCCGCTTTGCCGCCCATCCGGCCTTCGGCGGCTGGCCGCTGGTCGTCCTCACCGACGAGCCCCGCCGCGCCGCCGCCAGCCCGATCAACTTCCTCTGGACCACCTTCACCCGTTTCGAGCCGGCGGCGACATCCACGCTGCGGCCCCGGGCTGGTCCGCCACCACGTCTCCTACACGCCGCCGATCCTGATCGACGCCCGCATGAAGCCCTGGTACCCCAAGGAGCTCTTCGCGACGAGGCGACCGCGGCCACCGTGACGCGGCGGTGGAAGGAATATTTCCCGGGGGGGAAGGTGGAGATGGGGGATTCGGGAACGGGGCATTTGACGGGTTAGGGAACGACAGAAAAACAAGAACTGAAAGGGCAAAGCCCACGAAACGAAACGACCTTGGCCTGCGACCTCACTCCCTGTCCCTCTCTCCTAAAGGAGAGAGGGGACGTGCTCAGGAACGGAGGTGGTGGGCTTCAGCGGTGATGCGATGGAGGACGGTGTCCGGGGCCTTGAAGAGTTGGGAGTTTGGGAAGCGCAGGATGGTATAGCCGAGGGACCGTAGATAGATGTCGCGGTTTTCATCGTGCGCGGACTGCTGGGGCGTTCCGTGGATTCCGCCGTCGAGCTCCACGATGAGCTTCAGATCGAAGCAGCAGAAATCCGCGATGAACGGTGGGATCGGGAACTGGCACCGGAACTCCAATATTCGAGGCTCCGGTCCCGCAGCAGCTTCCAGAGCCAGCGCTCGGCCGGCGTCTGCTGCCGTCGAAATTCGCGCACGCTCGACCGCACTCCCTGCCCGCTCCTCCTGGCAGAGAGGTTCCGAATCGTCGTACCGTCTTCCGATCTGGATCGAACCATTCTTTTCTCTCGAAGCCTAACATGTTCCGTCTTCCCACGACCCTACCGGACGCGTCCTCCCTCTCCTTTAGGAGAGGGAGACAGAGGGTGAGGTCGCAGGCCACGGACGCCCCATCGCAGGGGTCTTTGCATTTGGCATCCGCGGCCTCCGCTATGATCGCCGCCTGACCTCCCCAGATGAATCCCCACCTTCTCACGACCCTGGCCATCGCGGGCGCGGCCATCGTCCTGCTGCTCACCGAGCGGCTGCGGGCGGACCTGGTGGCGCTCCTGGTGGTGGTGGCTCTCGGCGCGTCGGGGGTGCTCACGTCCGAGGAGACCTTCTCGGGGTTCAGCCGGTCGGCGGTGATCACGCTGCTGGCGATCTTCATCCTGGCGGCCGGGCTGGAGCGGACGGGAGTCACCCGGCGCGTCGGCGATCTCCTGGTGCGGGTCGCGGGCGCGAGCGAGCAGCGGCTGGTGGTGACGGTGATGCTCTCCGGCGCCTTCCTCTCCCTGTTCATGAACAACATCGCCGCCGCCGCCGTGCTGCTCCCTCCCGTCTCCGGCGCCGCCAAGCGCTCGGGGGTGAACCCCTCCCGGCTGCTGATGCCCCTCGCCTTCGGCACCATCCTGGGCGGCATGGCGACCCTCCTCACCACCACCAACATCGTGGTCAGCAGCCTGCTCCGCGACCGGAAGATCCCCGGCTTCGGACTGCTCGACTTCGCGCCGCTCGGCCTCCCGATCGTCGCCGCCGGCATCGCCTACATGGCCCTTTGGGGCCGCCGCCTGCTCCCCGCCCGCTCGCCCGTCCAGATCATGAGGATATGCAGCGTCAGGAGGCCAGTCTCGCCGAGGTCTACCACCTCGGGGAGACCCTCTCGCGCGCCGGCGTGCCCAAGGGATCGCCGCTGGTCGGCCTCACCCTCGCCGGCAGCCGCCTGCGCGAGACCTATGGAGTCAACGTGCTCGCCATCGAGCGCGAGAGCCGGATCGTCCGCGCCCCCTCCCCCGGCCAGGAGCTCCGAGCCGAGGACGTCCTCCTTCTCGCCGGCGAGCCGGAGGCGCCAGGGCTCGCCGGCCGGACCTCGATCCGCTGCCCCCGCGCCACTGGCGCGAGCGCGACCTCGAATCCCGTTCCGTGGTGCTGGTGGAGGCCGTCCTCGCTCCGCGCTCGGACCTCATCGGCCGCACCCTCCGCGAGACCCGTTTCCGCGAGCGCTACGGTATGAGCGTTGTGGCCATCTGGCGCGCCGGCCGCTCGCTCCGCACCGGGCTCACCGATCTCACCCTTCAACTCGGCGACGGCCTCCTTCTCCAGGGGGACCGCGACCGCCTGCCCGTGCTGCGCGCCGAGCCCGACCTCATCGTCCTCGACCGCGGCCTCGACGAGCCGCCCCCCTCACGCCGCCGGAGACGGCTGGCCCTGGCGGTGATGATCGTCACCCTGGCCCTCGCCGCCACCAACCTCATCGGCGTGGGCGAGACCATGCTCGGCGGCGCGCTGGTGATGATCCTGATCGGCGTGCTCACCATGGATGACGCCTACCAGGCCGTCGAATGGCGGAGCATCTTCCTGGTCGCCGGCATGCTCCCGCTCGGAACGGCGATGACCAAGACCGGCGCCGCCGACCTGATCACCCACGGCCTGATCTCCGTGCTGGGCGGCGCGGGTCCGCTGGCGCTCCTCGCCGGGCTCGTGCTGCTCGCCATCCTGCTCACCCAGGCGATGAACGGCGCGGCGGTCTCGGCCGTCGTGGCCCCCATCGCCATCCAGACCGCGCAGCGCGTCGGCGCCGATCCCCACTCCTTCGCCATGGCGGTGGCCCTCGCCACCTCGGTCGCCTTCCTCACCCCGCTGGGCAGCCCGGTCAACATTCTGGTGATGGGTCCCGGCGGCTACCCCTTCCGCGACTATTTCCGCGCCGGCCTGCCGCTCACGATGCTCCTCTTCGCGCTGATCGTGGGCCTGCTGCCGCTGGTCTGGCCGCTGGTGCGCTAGGAACCAGGGACCGCAGGGACAACAGGGACTCCAGGGACGAACACGGACAAAGCAGCCTCGGCTTGGCGTCCTTGTTCGTCCTTTACGTCCATGTTCGTCCGTGTTTTTTCTGTGTCAGGATAGCCCCGCGCGGTGGAAGGAGGTGTTGAATGCCTGAAGGACCGCTCTCCCCTGAAATCCTGCGGAAGATCGACGCCTAGTGGCGGGCGGCGAACTATCTCTCCGTCGGCCAGATCTATCTCTACGACAACCCGCTGCTGCAAGGAGCCGCTGCACGATCGAGCACATCAAGCCCCGGCTGCTCGGCCACTGGGGCACCACGCCCGGGCTGAACTTCATCTACGTCCACCTGAACCGGGTCATCAGGCAGCGCGACCTCGAGCATGATCTACATCACCGGCCCCGGGCACGGCGGCCCGGGCATCGTCGCCAACGCCTATCTCGAGGGCACCTACAGCGAGATCTACCCCGACATCTCGCAGGACGAGGACGGGATGCAGCGCCTGTTCAAGCAGTTCTCCTTCCCCGGCGGCATCCCCAGCCACGCGGCGCCCGAGACGCCCGGCTCGATCCACGAGGGCGGCGAGCTGGGCTACGCCCTGTCCCACGCCTACGGCGCGGCGTTCGACAACCCGGACCTGATCGTCGCCTGCGTCATCGGCGACGGCGAGGCCGAGACCGGCCCGCTCGCCACGAGCTGGCACTCGAACAAGTTCCTCAACCCGGTCCACGACGGCGCCGTGCTGCCGATCCTCCACCTCAACGGCTACAAGATCGCCAGCCCGACCGTGCTCGCCCGCATCCCTCACGAGGAGCTGGACAGCCTGATGCGCGGCTACGGCTACAAGCCGCTACTTCGTCGAAGGGGACGACCCCGAGACGATGCACCGAGCGCATGGCGGCGGCGCTGGACGAGGTGTTCGACGAGATCCGGCGCATCCAGCGCGACGCGCGGACCAACGGCTTCACGGCAAGCGCCCGCGCTGGCCGATGATCGTGCTGCGCACCCCGAAGGGCTGGACCGGTCCCAAGGTGGTCGACGGCAAGCCGGTCGAGGGGACCTGGCGCTCCCACCAGGTGCCGCTGGCCGACGATGGCCGAGAACCCCGGGCACGTCGCAGATGCTCGAGGAGTGGATGCGCAGCTACCGCCCGGAGGAGCTGTTCGACGACGAACGGCCGGCTCCGCCCGGAGCTCGCCGAGCTCGCGCCCCGAGGGGAGCGGCGGATGAGCGCCAACCCCCACGCCAACGGCGGCCTGCTGCTGCGCGACCTGCGGACTGCCCGATTTCCGCGACTACGCGGTGGACGTCGCCGTCGCCCGGCGCCGACGACTGGCCGAGGCCACCCGCGTGCTGGGCAAGTTCCTGCGCGACGTGCATGCAGGCTCAATGCCGAGCGCGAACTTCCGCCTGTTCAGCCCGGACGAGACCGCCTCCAACCGCTGGAACGACGTCTTCGAGGTCACCGACCGCGAGCCTGGATGGCCGAGATCCTCCCCACCGACGAGCACGTCGCGCCCGACGGCCGCGTCATGGAGGTGCTCAGCGAGCACCAGTGCGAGGGCTGGCTCGAGGGCTACCTGCTGACCGGCCGGCACGGCTTCTTCTCCTGCTACGAGGCGTTCATCCACATCATCGACTCGATGTTCAACCAGCACGCGAAGTGGCTGAAGACGATCCGCGAGATCCCCTGGCGGCGCCCGATCGCCTCGCTCAACTACCTGCTCACCTCCCACGTCTGGCGGCAGGACCACAACGGCTTCACCCACCAGGACCCGGGCTTCATCGATCACGTCGTGAACAAGAAGGCCGAGGTGGTCCGCGTCTACCTGCCGCCGGACGCCAACTGCCTGCTCTCGGTGACCGACCACTGCCTGCGCAGCCGCAACTACGTCAACGTCATCGTCGCCGGCAAGCAGCCGGCCCCGCAGTGGCTGGACATGGACGCCGCCGTCAAGCACTGCACGCGCCGGCATCGGCATCTGGGAGTGGGCGAGCAACGACCAGGGCGGCGAGCCCGACGTGGTCATGGCCTGCGCCGGCGACGTCCCCACGCTGGAGACCCTCGCCGCGGTCGACCTGATGCGGCGCGAGCTGCCGGACCTCAAGATCCGCGTCGTCAACGTCGTCGACCTGATGACGCTGCAGCCGCCCAGCGAGCACCCGCACGGCCTGTCCGACAAGGAGTTCGACATCCTGTTCACCGAGGACAAGCCGGTCATCTTCGCCTTCCACGGCTACCCCTGGCTGATCCACCGGCTCACCTACCGGCGGACGAACCACGACAACCTCCACGTCCGCGGCTACAAGGAGGAGGGCACGACCACCACCCCCTTCGACATGGTGGTGCGCAACGACCTCGACCGCTTCCACCTGGTCAGCGACGTCATCGAGCGCGTCCCCAAGCTCGGCTCCCGCGCCGCCTACCTCAAGCAGATGACGCGCGACAAGCTGATCGAGCACAAGGAATACATCCGCAAGCACGGCGACGACATGCCCGAGATCCGCGACTGGGCCTGGCAGAACAAGGGCGCGCCCTCGCGCGGCGGCAAGGAGACGGGCGAGGACGCGGATCCGAAGCGGGTGGAGGGGTAGGCCCTCATCACCCCGGCCCTCTTCTCCCGTCCCCTCCCGCCCTCCCTCACCGGGAGAAGAGGGAGAGGTTAGTTCAACAGTGTTTTAGCTCCCCTCTCTCCCGGTGCGGAAGGGGGGTGGGGTCGGGAGAGAGGGGCTGAGGGAGTGAGGGCCGCGGCGGCGGAAACGATCCGCTCCCGAAGACCCGCCGGGCGTCAGGCCTTCTTGCCAGCCCCCACGATCCCCGCCGCATCCCGCGCGATCATCAGCTCCTCGTTCGTCGGCACCACGAACACCCGCGACCGCGCCCCCCCCGGCGAGATCTCGGCCTCGGTCCCCTGGGCCCCGCTGTTGCGCGCCGGATCGATGACGAGCCCGAGGGCGTCGAGGCCCCGCATCGTCCGCTCGCGCACCGCCGGGGAGTTCTCGCCGATGCCGCCGGCGAAGGCGATGGCGTCCACCCCGCCCAGGGCCGCCACGTAGGAGCCGATGTACTTGCGCAGCCGGTAGCAGAAGATGTCGATCGCCAGGCGGGCCCGCTCGTTCCCCTTCTCCTCGGCCTCCAGCAGCGTGCGCATGTCGGACGACAGCCCGGAGATCCCCAGCAGGCCGCTGTGCTTGTTCATCAGCGCGCTCGCCTCGGCGGCGCCGAGCTCGTCGCGCCCCATGACGAACAGCAGCGCCGCCGGATCGAGATCGCCGCAGCGGGTGCCCATCACCAGCCCCTCCAGGGGGGTGAAGCCCATCGAGGTGTCGACGGACTTGCCGCCGAGCACGGCGCAGGCCGAGGCGCCGTTGCCGAGATGGCAGGTGATGAGCCGCAGCCCGGGGTCCCTCTCGCGGCCCAGCAGCGCGGCGAGCCGACCGGAGACGAAGCGGTGCGAGGTGCCGTGGAAGCCGAACCGCCGCATGCCGAAGCGCTGGTAGAGGCTGTAGGGGAGCGCGTAGAGATAGGCCGCCTCCGGCATGGTGTGGTGGAACGCGGTGTCGAACACCGCCACCTGCGGAGCGTCCGGCAGCACCGCCTTCGCGGCCTGATAGCCCTGGAGGTTGGCGGGATTGTGCAGCGGCGCCAGCGCGATGTTGGCCTCGATCCCGTCGATCACCTCCTCGTCGATCAGCACCGACGACTGGAACCGCTCGCCGCCATGGACCACCCGGTGCCCGACGGCGCCGATCTCGTCCTTGTGGGGGAGGACGCCGTTCTCCGGGTCCGTCATCACCGCCAGCGCCCGCTCGACCGCCGTCCGGTGCTGAAACGCCCCGATCGCGTCGCGGACCGGCTTCTTCCCCTCCGCCTCGTAGTGGAGGACGGCCGTGCCGCCGGCGTCCTCGACCAGCCCCTTGGCCAGCGTCCGGTCGCGCCCCTCGCGGGCCATCGACTCGTCGGTTTCGATGAGCTGGAACTTCAGCGTCGAGCTGCCGCAGTTGAGGACCAGGACCTTCATGGTGGAAGCGCGCCTCCTTCTTGCCGGGTTGGATGGTATACAACTCTCTCGCCGAGTGTGGTAAATGCTGTTGCGCCACCGGTCCGGAAGGCCGCGTGAGCTTTGATCCCAAGGAGAGGAATGCGATGGAGATCCGGCAGTTCAGGGTGATGATCCGCGCCTCGAACTTCGAGCGCGCGACGAAATTCTATGGCGGCGCCCTGGCGCTGCCGCAGCTCCAGAGCTGGAACCGCGACGACGAGCGGGGGGTGGTCTACCAGGCCGGCTCGGCCGTGGTCGAGGTGGTCGGCCCGCCGGTCAACGAGGACCCGCGCTCCAACGACGAGCGCTTCAAGGCCCAGGGGCCGCGCATCCAGGCGGCCCTCGTCTTCGACGTCGCCTCCGCGGAGGCCGCCTTCCGCGACATCTCCTTCCGCGAGAAGAACATCCCCGGCGGCCTGGAGAAGGACGATCAGGGGCGGCTGACCTTCGTCACCCACGACCCGGACAATATCCGGGTCGTCTTTCGGGAAACCAATTAGCCGGGAGCCCGGAACCGCTTAGCCGTAGCTCTCGTGGTGCTCCCGGTCGGGGGGCACGCCGATCGTCTTCAGGGCGGCGAGCGTGGTCTCCAGGAAGCGCGGCTGGGGCTCCTCGCCGCGCTCGCGGGCTCCCTGCTTGTCGAAGTTCGAGAGGCCCGGGCCGCAGGTGTAGACCTCGACGGCGGTGGGGTCCGGGATGAACTCCCGCAGCAGCTCCTCGCTCACCCGGCCGTGGCGGATGTCCAGCCCGGGGACGGTCCGCTGCTCCCGCGAGATGGCGTGGACGATGCGAAACTTGTCCGGGAAGCGGTCGGCGAGCGCCTGGAGCTGGTGGCGGTAGATGATGTCGTCCCAGGTCTTGTTGCCGTAGATCAGGGTGTGCCGCAGGCTCATCCCGGTCTCCAGGCAGAACTTGAGGAGGCTGTAGTTCGGCACGATCCCGGAGCCGGCGCAGACGTGGATGAGGTGGTCGGTGCGCGTCTCGACGTCGGGAGAGAGGACGTACGGCCCGCCGATGCCGGTCGCCTTCATGCTCATCCCCGGCCGCACGCTGTAGGTGAGGAACGGCGAGAGCAGCGGCGGGTACTTGGTCTGCCCCTTGACGTAGGTCTCCGCCTTGATCGTGATCGCGAGCTGCTTCTCGTGCGGCGCCGAGGTCAGGGAGTAGGCGCGCCCCGGCTCCTTCTTCCCCTTCATGTCCTCGAAGTAGCTGCAGAGGCTCGCCAGCGCCGGGAACTGCTGCGGCCGGATGGTGATGAACTGGCCCGCCTGGTACTCCAGCCGCTCGCCGCCGGCGAAGAGGTTCAGCGTCACGGTGTCCGCCGTCTCCCAGATCACCTCGGTGATGATCAGCTCCATCTCGCGGATCTTCTGCCGCGGCGCCCTGGCCGGCGCCGCCTGCGCGGCCGCCATGGGAGGAAGGTGGTTGTCCGGCACGGCGATGGATGGGATCTCAGGCTCGGCCATTCTCTGCTCTCCCTTCAGGGGTTCGCGGAATCGGCGATCATTCTAAGCCGATTCCCTGGATCTTGATCACCGGCCGGCTGGCCGGTGGCCTCGTCGTCGACCACCACGCCCTCCCACTCGATCCGGTAGACCGGCACCGGCCGCGCCTTCCCCCGCAGCGGCCAGGGGGTGAGCGCCGACACCGGCGGCGGCTGGCCGAGCGCGGCGTAGAGCGGCTCGGCGATCAGGATCTCCCCCGGCCCGGCCTCCGAGCAGAGGCGCGCGGCGGTGTTCACCGCGTCGCCGATCACCGTGTACTCCAGCCGCCGCTGGCTGCCGATGTTGCCGGCGAAGACCTCGCCGACGTTGAGCCCGATGCCGATCGTCAGCTCCGGCCGCCCGAGGAGCCCCCAGCGTTCGTTGAGCCGCCCGAGCACCTGCTGCATGGCGATCGCCGCCCGGGCGGCGCGGTCGGCGTCGTCGACGCGGGCGATCGGCGCCCCCCAGAGCGCCATCAGCGCGTCGCCCATGAATTTGTCGAGCGTGCCGCCGTAGCGGAAGACGATCTCCACCATCTCGGTGAAATAGTCGGTCAGCAGGCTGGCGATGGCGTCCGGGTTCATCCGCTCCGACAGCGAGGTGAAGCCGCGGATGTCGGAGAACAGCACGACGACCTGCCGCTTGGCGCCGCCGAGCTGGATCTCCCCCTCCTGGCCGGCGATCTGGCGGGCGAGGTCCGGCGCGAAGTAGCGCTGGAAGTTGGAGAGCACCACCGCCTCGCGCCGCATGCGCTCGATCAGTTGGCCGTTCTCGATCCCCACCGCCGCCATGCCGGCGAAGGCGGTGAAGAACTCGAGATCCTCCTCGCTGAACGAGTGGCCGATCCCCACGCTGTCGAGATAGATGATGCCGAGCACCGTCCCCTGGCTCCCCAGCAGCGGCGCGCAGAGGGCGCTCTCGATCTCCCCCCCGGCATCCTCCTCGGCCGGCAGGTTCTCCGAGAGCACCGCCACCCGCTCCTCGACCGCCTTGCGGGCGATCGCCCGCGGCACCCGCCAGCTCCCGGCCGGCGCCTCGACCCGGCTGCGCCAGACCCGCGGCACCAGCTCGCCGCCATCCTCGGAGGTCATCACCGCCACGCGGTCGACGTTCATCACCTGGAAGATGAGCCCCACGACCTTGTCGAGCAGCCGGTCGACGTCGGTCTGCCGCGAGAGCTCCTTGGCGATGTCGAGCAGGAGGTTGAGCTTGCGCGCCTGGCGGTCTTCGAGCGACTAGCCCGCCGATCCGGAGCAGTGAGGAGCCGGGGGGGCCCTCGGCGAGCTGCGAGGCGATGTCCGACCGGCCGCTCACCGGCACCTTGGCGGAGGATCGTGGCGTCGAGCGACCCCTCGCCGTCGAACCTCTCCTCCTCCAGCGCCGGCGGCTGGACCACCAGCACCTCGAAGTCGACCTTGCCGAAGGCGACCCGCGAGCCGGGGGTGGCGAGCGCGTCGATGACCCGCACGCCGTCGAGATAGGTGCCGTTGGTCGACCCCACGTCGCGCACCCGCACCCCGGCCCCGGCGAGCTCCAGCTCGGCGTGGTGGCGCGAGACCGTCGGGTCCTGGATCTGCAGGTCGCACGACGCCACGCGGCCCACGGTGAGCGGACGACCGCCCGTGATCAGGACCGAGGGGCTTCCAGTGGCGGCGACCAGCTTCAAGATCAAAGAAGGGCCTTTTCTCCAGGGACCGCGATGTCACGAGTCCGGATTGAATAAAGGTACTACAAACGCCTTCGCGATTCCCGAGGCGCATCTCCGCCCTGGAGCGGAATACTCCCCCTCTTTTCTACGGTTGAACGCCCCGGAACGTCTGTGGTACCCTTCGCGGGTCCGATGGAGGTTCTCATTGGACATGTGGCGCATTCGTCTAGGGGTCCAGGACGCCGCCCTCTCACGGCGGTAACACGGGTTCGAATCCCGTATGCGCTACCAACCTTCCGCATCTCACGGAGCCCGGCCCTGCCGGGCTTTTCGATTTTGAGCCGACCGACATGAATTCCCGGGATCGACATTCCAGGCATGCGCGAGAACTCCCCTCAGCCCGGCCGTTCCTAGATAGTCCCTATGTCCCGCCGCTCGATCGTCCTCCTCGTCGTCATCCTCCTGGTTCTGGGCGCCCTCGCTCTCGGCTTCTGGATGACCCGGCGCGCCGCCGGCAAGGACGGGATCGTCGACCTGCTCGAGATCTTCCCCTCCGAGGACCGGCTGACGCTGGAGCCGGCCGAGTTCAAGGATCTGCCGGGTTGGCGCGACGACGCGGTCGAGGCGGCGATGCCCGCCTTCCTGCGCTCCTGCGGGCGGATCGCCGCGCTGCCGGACGACTCCACCCTCGGCAGCGGGGCGGCCGGCGAACCGTTCGCCGGCAAGGCGGCGGACTGGAAACCGGCCTGCGCCGAGGCGGCCCAGCTCCCGCCCGGAGACCGCGAGGCCGCGCGGCGGTTCTTCGAGGCCCGCTTCCGCCCCTGGTCGGCGCGCAACCACCGCAACCCCCTCGGCCTCTTCACCGGCTACTACGAGCCCCTCCTCCACGGCAGCCGGAAGCGCCACGGCCGCTACATCGTGCCGCTCTACGGCCGGCCGCCCGAGCTGGTGATGGTGGATCTCGGCCGCTTCCGCGACGAATTCAAGGGGAAGCGGATCGCCGGCAAGATCGAGGCCGGGGCGCTCGTCCCCTTCGCCGACCGCAAGGCGATCGACGGCGGCGCCCTCGCCGGCCGCAAGCTCGAGATCGTCTGGGTGGACGATCCCGTCGAGGCCTTCTTCCTCGAGGTCCAGGGCTCCGGCCGCGTCCAGCTCGCCGAGGGAGGGGAGATCCGGATCGGCTACGCCGCGCAGAACGGCCACCCCTACAGCTCGATCGGCAAGGCGCTGATCCAGCGCGGCGCGCTGCGGGCCGACACCGTCTCCATGCAGTCGATCCGCGACTGGCTGCGGGAGCACCCGGAAGAGACCGACGGCGTGCTGGAGAAGAACGCCTCCTACATCTTCTTTCAGCGACGAAGGGGGAGGGCCCGATGGGCGCCGAAGGGGTTCCGCTGACTCCCGGCCGTTCGCTCGCCGTCGACCGCAAGTACATGCCGCTCGGCGTCCCCCTCTGGCTCTCCGGCGGCATGCCCGGCCTCGAGGAAGGGGAGCCCGACCGCAAGCTCCACCGTCTCGTCGTCGCCCAGGACACCGGCGGCGCCATCCGCGGCCCCGTGCGCGGCGACCTCTTCTGGGGCTTCGGCCCCGAGGCCGAGTCGGGCGCCGGGCGGATGAAGCACCGGGGGAAGCTCTGGGTGCTGCTGCCGAAGGGGGTCGGGCCGGAGAAGTAGGCCGGGCGCCTGCCTTAATTCACCCACGGCCCCTTGCGCACGTTTGGGCCGCCCTTGCCTCCCCGATTATCCCCCTGGATCACCGTGAACCCGCGCTTCCGCCGGGCGCGGTCGAGCTTGCGCTGGATCCACCACTTCTCCAGGCGCAGCCGCATCTCGCGCAGCGTCCGCTTGCCGCCGCGCATCGAGCCGCTGGCGCGGACGTAGAGGTAAGAGAGCCCGACCGCCGTGCAGATCCCCAGGAAGCCGGGGAGGTCGCGCGAGAAGAGGAAGGCCATGAAGGCGAAGAGGATCTCGACCGCCAGCATCCAGCGCGCCGGGACCGGCAGGACGAAGAAGAGATAGATCGTGGCGTCGCGGTGAGCGGTGCCGAAGGCGGCGATGAAGATCGCCGTGAGCATCCACTGCCCCTGCATGATGCTGAAGGGGACGGGCACCGCCAGCGCCCCGGTGAGCGTGAGCAGAGCGTGGACGCCGACCGCCACCAGCGCGGCCCCGATCGAGCTCCACAGGATCAGCCGCCAGAAGTGCCGCCGGTAGAGCCCCATGTAGGCGTCGCGGGCGAACATGTAGAGGATCAGCAGGTTGAGCAGGAACCAGATCCCCGATCCCGCGGCGCCGATGAACGGATAGGTGACGATCTGCCAGACCCATCCCCACTGCCAGGCCCGGGGCGTGAGCTCCAGCAGCGCCGGCACGATGGCCGTCGACTGGAAGAAGCGCAGCGAGAAGGTGACGAACAGGACGGCGAGGATGGCCAGCACGTCCCGGGGAGCGGGCCCCCCCAGGCCGAAGCTGCCCATGTTCATCCGCGCGGGAGGCGGATTGCGGGTTACCACGGCGTTGTTCCTCTCACCTGGTCATCTTACTCGAAGCCCGGATTCCCTCCTCCGAACCCTAAAGCCGCAAGAGGACGTCTTCCATGAGCCCACCCCGGGGGCGGGGTTGCGCGTCACCCGCAAGGCGCTCCTCCACGAGAATAGAAAAGTCTCGCATCAGGCGCAGGACGCTACTGCTCGCTGATGCTGCGAGAGAGCAGCTTCGGACTACCGGGCATGATGCACGCGGCCCCAGACGTCTACGCCCAAGAGCGGGCCGAGCAGACAGAAGTTGAACACTCCAGCCGCGATCGGCACCAACCCTGTCGCCGCCACGACGTAGCTCCACGGGTCGTCCAGTTGAGTCAGTGCAAGCCACACGATGACAAGACCGGCGACGACCCGCAGGAACCGGCCAGCGATGCTGCGCATGAAAGTCACGAATCCCACGGCGCTCTCCTCTTTGAAAACTGGTTACTTTTGCTCCCACAGCCCCACAGATCCATCGCCCTTGGTAGAGAGAGGAAAGAGCCCCCGCCGGTCGAGCTCGGCGTCCAACATGCTGGCGCTCGGCACGGAGAGCCTGTCTGACTCGTCGCCGAAGATTACGGTGGGGGTGGCAAGTTTGCCTTCGTTCCATTCCCGGACCTTGCGTTCGGCCTCGGGGTCGGTGTCGATGTTGACGTAGCGGTAGGTTGCTCCCACCTCGTCGAGGTGCCGGCGCGTCCCGTTGGTGTCTTTGCAGGTGTCTGTTCCATAAACTGTGATTGGGTTTTCCAAGACCATTCCCTCCTTGCAAGCTTCAGAAAGCACGATCCAAGCCACGCTGTCATCGAGCCACAGGCAATCCCGCCCGCTGCCAGGCGCCCATACCGCCGGTCACATTGAGGAGATTCCTAAAGCCGGCTCGTTCCAGGACGCTCGCGGCTACGGTGGAGCGATAGCCGCTGCCACAGATCACGGCGAGGGGCTTTCCATCCGTGGGGATCTCCACGGCCCTCTTAGAAAGATCACCTCCGGGGATGTGGAGCGCGCCCTCGATGTGACCCGACTCCCATTCCTGACCGTTTCGGACGTCCAGGACGCGGACGGGCTCTTTGCTTTGGAGCCTTTCCTGGAGCTGGGCAGGTGTCGTCTGAGCGGTTTCGAAAAGAGGAAGGCCGGCCTCTCTCCATGCGGCGATTTCTCCTTTGAGGAAGCCGCGGATGTCGTCCAGCCCGACTCGGACCAGGGCTCTCACGGCGTCCTCGATATCTTTGGAGTCCCCTGGCACCAGAAGAATGGGACGGTCGGCCGGAACTACCCAGGCGGCCCATGTAGAGAGGTTTGGCCCGAATCCGATCCCGAAGGAATCTGGGATGTGCCCGCCGCCGAAGGCGAGCTGATCGCGCAAGTCGATCACCACGTGGCCGGCGTCCACGAGCTCGTGGAACTCCTTGGCTTCGATCTCCTGCAAGCCTGGGAGCCCGTGAAGCAGCGCAGGACCTTCGGAGTTCAGCTTCTTCATCCTCCTGTAGTACTCGGGAAAGGGCGGCGTTGCCGAGAGAAGCTTGTCGACGAACTGTGATTGCGAGAGCTTCGGGTTCAGGTAAGGGTTGGCGGCTCGCTCAAACCCGAGGGTGGAAACGGGCCGGCCGCTCATGCCCGAGCCGCACATCGAGCCAGCGCCGTGCGCGGGATGGATTTCAAGGCCATCAGGCAGCTTCGTGAGCTTCTCACGGACGCTCGCAAAGAGCTGTCCGGCCAGCGCCTGGGTCTCTGCCTCGCCCAGCAGGTCAGGGCGACCGAGGGAGCCAATCAGGAGAAAGTCCCCGGAGAGCATGAGCATCGCGGTCTCCTTGGTCCGAGCGAGGTCATAGACCAGGAAGGACAGGTGCTCCGGGGTGTGTCCGGGCGTGTGGAGAGCCTCAATGCGGGCAGAGCCGATCTCCAGGGTCTCGCCGTCCATAAAGTCTCGATGCGGAAAGGAAACCTGGTACGTTTCTCCCTGGTCATGGCCTGAGACCAGCAACTCCGCTCCCGTGCGTTCCGCCAACTCGCGGGCGCCTGAGGCGTAATCCGCGTGGACGTGGGTCTCCAGCACCTGGCTGATCTCGAGGGACTGCTCTTCCGCGAAGCGGAGGTAGATATCGACGTCGCGGCGCGGGTCTACGATGGCGACCTTGCCACTCTTGGGACAGCCCACGGCGTAGGAGTACTGTGCCAGGCCTTTGTCTTCAAAACGGTCGAACAGCATTGTCTCTCCTTTTGTCGGCCGCTTCACATCCCGGCACGGTGAGTACGAAAGCCGGCCAGCAACGCCGTGAGGGCTGCGGGCCGGCTGCCGGGCGATGATCGGTGTCTCTTATCCATCGGCTCGCCTTGTGTCGCGCATCCCCGAGGCCTCCTCTACCCTTTTAGAGGCACGAAAGACCCTGGGGGTTCCCGAGCTTGCCAGGATGAAATCCGTGTGCCAACGTTGCCCCATGTCCAAGGAGCCCGCCGATGCCGCCATTCATCGCCTGTTGGAGGAGCATGGCCGGAAGATCTACAACCTCGGGCTGCGGCTCTGCGGAAGCCAGCCGGAGGCGGAGGACCTGGTTCAGGAGACGTTTCTCCAGGCCTTTCGCAAGTGGGAGAAGTTCGAGGAGCGGAGCGAGCCGTCGACCTGGCTCTACACCATCGCTGCACGGACCTGCCGGCGCCGGCATCGCAAGCGGTCGGGGGAGCCTTCGCGTCTGGAGTCGTTGACCGAGCTGTTGCCTTCCGGAGAGTCCGACATGCCCGACTTGCGCGGGCTCCGGGAAGGCCCCTTTGACGAGCGGCTGCGGCGGGAGGCGCAGGAGGCGGTCGACAGGGCTCTGCCCGGCCTGCCCCTGGCTTTCCGGCTGCCGCTGGTCCTCAAGGAGATCGCGGAGCTTTCGATGGCTGAGGTGGCGTCGGTCCTCGGGCTCAAGGAGGCCACGGTAAAGACGCGGGTCCACCGCGCGCGCCTGGCTCTGCGCCGCGAGCTGGCCCGCGGTCTTCCCAAGCGGCCGGCTCGGCCTCCAGATCACTCCCGGCAGGTCTGCCTCGACCTTCTCTATGCCAAGCAGGAAGCCCTCGACCGGGGCGTCGAGCTCCCGATCGCGGCCGGCGACTTGTGCGACCGCTGTAGGGGGCTTTTCGCGACGCTCGATCTTGCCCAGGATGTCTGCCGCGCGATCGGTCGGGGGGACCTCCCCCCGAGTCTGCGAGATCTCCTCCGCAGTTCGTGACGGCCTCCGAACGGGAACCGACGGGACGCTTCGTGTCTCTCAAGGGAGAGGAGGAAGACTGATGCTCGCAGAGAAAAGAAACGATCCCATTGAAGTCGATGCAGAAACGATCCGGGAGTGGTTGAGCTGCGGAGAGGCGCTTCTTGTCGATGTCCGGGAGGCTGCGGAGCATGCCGCCGAGCGGATCCCCGGGACGCAGCTCCAGCCGCTTTCGACCTTCGATTCGAGTGCCTTTCTCGAGGCGAGGAAGGAGAAGGTGGTCCTTCATTGCCGGACCGGGCGGCGCTCGGCCGAGGCGGGTCAGAAGCTCTTGAACGCCGGGTTTCCGGAGGTGTACCACTTGCGGGGAGGCATCCTGGCCTGGAAGGAGGCCGGCGGTCCGGTCGAGTCGACCGCGGACGCGCCTCTCGATTTGATGCGCCAGGTGCAGATCAGCTCGGGGTCTCTGGTGCTCCTGGGTACGCTGCTCGGCGCCGTGGTCTCTCCGTGGTTTCTTCTGTTGAGCGGTTTCGTCGGGGCGGGGCTGGTCTTTGCCGGGGCGAGCGGAACGTGTGGCATGGCGATGTTGCTGGCCCGGCTTCCCTGGAACCGCAGCGTCTGAATGAGCCCGCAATTTCTCTTCGGGATGGTGCTTAGCATGGGGATCGGTGTGTCTCTCGGCCTGATTGGCGGAGGGGGCTCGATCGTTACCGTACCGGTGCTCATCTACGTTCTCGGAGTCGCCCCCCACGAAGCGGTGGCGATGTCGCTCGCAGTGGTCGGCACCACGAGCTTGATCGGCGCCGCGTCGCATGCCCGCAGGGGGGCGGTGCGAGGGCACGTGGCGGTCTTGTTCGCCGGCCCGGGGATTCTCGCTGCCTTTCTGGGGAGCCGCCTGACCTACCTAGTACCCGGCGGTCTCCTCCTCGTCTGCTTCGCGGTGCTGATGCTGGTGGTGGCACTGCGAATGCTTGCCGGCGGCCAAAACTCGGAGCCGCGCTCCTGGAGCCTGCCGAAGATCGTCGTTACCGGAGTTGTCGTCGGGTTCCTGACGGGGTTTCTGGGCGTGGGCGGGGGGTTTCTGATCGTTCCGGCGCTGGTTCTGTTCGCCGGTCTTCGCATGCATGAGGCGATCGGCACGTCGCTGGTGGTCATCGCTATTAACTGCGTGGCGGGGTTGGCGGGACATTGGGAGCACGGTTTCGACGTCCGTCTCGCGGCGGTCGTTTCTGTGCTCGCGGGTGCCGGGGTCCTTCTCGGCTCCTTTTTTGGCGAGCGAGTCTCGAGCCGGTCCTTGCGCCGCATCTTCGCGAGCTTCGTCTTCGTGGTAGCGGTGTTTCTTCTGGTCAAGAACTACGCGAGCCTGGGGTTTCCTTGGTGAGGGGGGCAGGTCGCGACGCTCCCTCTCCCAGAGACCGGCAGGAAGAGTCTCCTCCCTGCTTCCCTTGAGCCAACTGCCCGGCATCCCCTCTCGAAGATAGCTGGTCACCTCGAATTCCTCTCCATGGCACTGCAAGGCGCGGAGCGAGCGCACGGCCCCGGAGAGAGAAGGTGTAGCGCTTGGGCCAGCGCACTGGAGCGAAGGCACCGGCGCTCACGGCGCGCTCGGGCAGCGCAGCCTATGGACTGGCTACCTCTTCGTAAACGCTGGCGCAGACTGCCGGAGATGTCCGAAGTGGAAAGGCACCGGGCGGCAGGGTGTATATAGACCCGCAGGACCAGCGTCCTACCTAGCCACTACCTGTTTACACGCACCGATCGTCTAAGCTATGGATTTCAATCATTTACGACTATCCCTCCCGCCTCTCCCGGTGCGGGAGGGTGGGAGGGGACGGGAGAAGAGGGCCGGGGAGATGAGGGCCTACGCCGGCAAAAACGCGTACCGCAGCACGAACAGCACCGCCAGCGCGTACATCAGCCAGTGCACCTCGCGCCCGCGCCGGGCCGCCAGCTTGGTCAGCGCGTAGACGATGATCCCCGCCGCCAGACCGTGCGAGATGTTGAAGGTCAGCGGCATCAGGAGGGCGGTGAAGAAGGCCGGCGCCGCTTCCGTCATGTCCGCCCAGTCGATTTCCTTGACGGCGCGCACCATCAGCGTCCCGACCAGGATCAGGGCCGGCGCCGTGATCGGCGTCAGGCCGGCCGCGTCGGCGTGGCTGATCAGGCCGACCAGCGGCGTGAAGAAGAGCGAGAGGAGCAGGAGAGCCCCGGTGACCAGGCTGGCGAGCCCGGTCCGCGCACCGACCCCGATGCCGGAGCCGCTCTCGATGTAGGCGGTCACCGGCGAGGTGCCGAACAGCGCGCCGCCCACCATCCCCAGGGCGTCGACCGTGAGCGCCCGGCCGATCCGCGGCAGCTCGCCGCCGCGCAGCAGGCCGGCCTGGTGCGCCAGCCCCATCAGCGTCCCCAGGGTGTCGAAGAGCGCGAAGAAGAGGAGCACCAGCATCAGCGGCAGGTACTGGACCCGCAGCGCCCCCAGGAAATCGATCTGCAGGCCCGGCAGCGCGAAGTCCGGCGCCGAGACCAGCGCGGACGGCATCGCCATCTGGCCGGTGGCGAGGGCGGCGATCAGGGTCGCCGCGAGCCCCCAGAAGATCGCGGTGCTCACTCCGGCCGCCATCAGGATCAGCGACACCGCGAGGCCGAACAGCGTCAGCAGCGCGGCCGGCGACCGCAGATCCCCGAGCGCGACCAGGGTGTTCTTGTCGGCGCGCACGAGGCCGCCGTGCTGGAGGCCGATGAAGGCGATGAACAGGCCGATCCCCACCGCTCCGGCGAGCTTGATCACCTCCGGCACCGCCCCCACCAGCACCCGCCGGGCGCCGGTCGCGGTGAGCAGGAGGAAGACGATCCCCGCCCAGAACACCAGCCCCAGCGCCACCTGCCACGGCACCCCCGCTCCGATGCAGATGCCATAGGCGAAGAAGGCGTTCATCCCCATCCCGGGCGCCAGCGCGATCGGATAGTTGGCGACGAAGGCCATGAGCAGCGTCGCGAAGGCGGCGGAGAGGGCGGTCGCCAGGATCGCCCCCTGCAGCGGCATCCCCGCGGCGGTGAGGAAAACCGGGTTCACCGCCAGGATGTAGGCCATGGTGAGGAACGTCGTCACCCCGCCGAGGACCTCCCTGCCCGGCGTCGACCCGGCCGCGCGGATGTGGAAGATGCGTTCGAGCATGTGGGGGATATCTTATTCTTCTGTGCTAGCGTTGCGCCCTCGGAGGGCTAAAACGCCTGATGAGCACTTTCGACGAATCGAAGCACCCCGAAACCGGCGACCCCTACTTCCTCTCCACCAGGACCATCCCCCCGGAAGATCGGCTGATCTTCGCCCTCGACGTGCCGACGATCGAGGAGGCCAAGCGTCTGGTCGAGACCCTGTCCGACGCGGTCCAGTTCTACAAGGTCGGGCTCGAGCTACTGGGTACCGGCGGCTACTTCGAGCTGATCGAGTGGCTGGTCGAGCGGGAGAAGAAGGTCTTCGCCGACCTCAAGCTGTTCGACGTCCCCGAGACCGTGCGCTCCGCCGTGCGCCGGCTGCGCGAGTGGCCGATCACGCTCACCACCGTCCACGCCGGCAGCGCCGCCATCCTGGAGGCGGCCTGCCGGGAGAAGGGGAACCTTCAGATCCTCGCCGTCACCGTGCTGACCAGCCTGAGCCAGGAGGATCTGCGGGACATGGGGATCCAGACGGAAGTCCACGAGCTGGTGCTCGCGCGCGCCCGGCAGGCGATCGAGCTCGGCTGCGACGGCGTGGTCGCCTCGGGGCTGGAGGCGCACGCCCTGCGCGCCAGCCTGGGAGCGAAGCCGCTGATCGTCACTCCCGGCATCCGCCCCGCCGAGAACCGTCCCGCGGACGACCAGAAGCGGGTGGTCACCGTCGAGCAGGCCCTCCGCAACGGCGCCGACTACATCGTCGTCGGCCGCCCGATCCGCAACGCCGCCGACCCCTACGAGGCCGCGATGCAGATCCAGGGGACGATCGAGGGGCTGTTCCTCTCCGGCTAGACCTCTCGATCGCCCTGGAGCGGGATCAGCAGGGGGACGTGGCGCAGCCGCAGGTCCGGATCTGATCGCTGATGCAGTCCCGGACCGCGACAGTGCGCGGCACGGCAGCCCCGCCGTTCAAACCGCGTAGCTCCGCCTCGCCGAGGAGACGCAGACTCTCGCGGCTCAGGGCCAACTTTTTCGGTGCCTTCTTCATGATGCCTCCTTGGGCGGTCACGCTCTGCTTGTGGACGTTGCGGATCACGAACGTCCCGACCGGCGGCTGCCCGCCGACCCGCTGCCAGAGCTCGTAGGCGGCCGGGCTCGCCGGGTCCTTGAGCGTGGGATAGACGAATGCGAGCAGCTCCTCGGGCTCGACCTCCAGCGCCCTGGCGATGTCGATGACGTGCTCCATCTTGAGCTCGATCGTCCCCGCGAACACGCGGCTCAGGTAGCCATGGCTGTACCGCAGCCTGTTCTCGATGTCGCGGACGGTATACCCGAGGATCCTGATCGCGCTCTTCAGCGCGTCGAGGACATACCGCACCTCGGAGCGGATGGCGGGCTTGGCGGGGCTCATGAGGGGTACTGTATCGCAGCGCTTCGATTCCTTTGACGCTCCGTGAAGGCGGTGGCGTGAGATGGGTTATCCGGGCCTTGACCATCCTCTCCAGGGAGGATGCCGCCTCCTCTCAGGGAGGAGGCGGCATCGCCCCGTCACAGATCATCCTCAGCAATTATTGGTAGGTCACCACGAGCTGCGGGCGGTTGCCCGAGGTCGAGTTGTCGCCCGAGTAGTAGCCGATGTAGTCGTTACCGTTGTCATCGTTGTCGTCGAGGTTGAAGTAGACGCGGAGCTGCGTCGTACCCGTCTTGTTGACTGCCGCCAGGCCCGCGCCGTTCAAGCTGCCTGTCGACCAGGTACCGTTCGAGGCGGCGTTGGAAAGGCTCGCCGACTGGACCGCCGTCGCCGCGGCCTGGAAGTCGCCCGTCTGGAGGGTGGTCGAACCGGAGAAGCCGCTGCCGTTCTGGACGTCGACCCAGCAGGTGCCATGGGTGGTGAAGGGGTTGGTGCCGGAGGACGTGCCGCGCAGCAGGCGCAGGGTCACCGAAAGGACCGTGGCGCCGTCGGGGATCGACGAGGTATCGAAGGAGACGACCGTCTTGTATTGCCGGTCGCTGGTCGCGTCGCCCACCCGCAGGGCGCTGGTGGTGCTGGCGGTCGAATCGATGGAGCCGCCGGCGTTGGAAGTCTCGCTCGACTCCAGCACCCAGCCGTCCTGGGCGGCGACCGAGGTGAAGGTCACGGTGATGGGAGCCGGGTTCACCACCTGCGGCGCGGCGCTATTGGTACCGCTGCTGTTGGCCCAGCCGGCACCGCCGGTGAAGGTGGCGGTGAGAGTGTGGCTGCCCGCCGCCAGCGCCGAGGTGCTGAACGCGGCCTGGCCGGAGCCGTTGACGGTGACGTTGGAGGCCAGGGTGGTGGCTCCCTCGGTGAAGGTGACGGTGCCGGCGGGCACGCCGGCGCCGGAGGTCACCGTCGCCGTAAACGTGACGGATCCCCCGAACGTGGAGGGGTTGGGCGAGGAGGTCAGTGCGGTGGTGGTCGGCGTAGGGGCGGACGGCGTCGCCGTGGCCTGGTTCGAGCTCGCGCCCTCGCCCCCGGCGTTGGTCGCGGTCACGACGTAATAGTAGGTCGTTCCGTTGGTCAGGCCGGTGTCGGTGAAGCTCGTCCCGACGATGTTGTTCTTGACGGTCGTATAGGGTCCGCCGCTCGTCGTGCCGCGTTGGACGCCGTAGCCGGTGGCGCCGGTCGCGGCCGTCCAGGTGAGGGCGGCCTGGGCGTTGCCGGCCGTGGCCGAGAGGCCGGTCGTCGCGCCCGGCGTTGCGACCGGATCGACATGGAAGATGAAGGTGCCCGACTTCATGTCGGACACGAGGACGTTGCCGGACGGCAGGAAGGCATGGAGGTTCCAGGCGCCGTTGTAATTGCCGGTGATCGTCTTGTTGAACGTGCCGTCGCCGTCGGGATCGCGCCAGGTTTCATATTTGCCGACCTCCACCGGATTGACCGGATTCGAGATGTCGAACACGCGGAAGCCGGCTTCGTAGTAGGCGGTGAGCAGGTACTTTCCGCGCACCTGGCCGTTGTGGATGCGGGAATTCGCCGTGGCATCGGCCGAATACTGGAACGTCGTCACCTGCGTCAGGCTCGCCGGATTCGAAACGTCGTAGACGCCGATGTCGCGGACGTTGAATTCCTCGAACGAGTACAGATAATGCGAGTCGTCGTCCAGCCAGTCGCTGTGGGCGTAGATCCCCGAAACCGGGGCCGATTCGCCGAGCAGTGTAGGCGTGCCGCCGGACCGGACGTTGGTGATGTCGAGGATGCGGTAGCGGGTGGCGTACCCATCCGCCGTATAGAGCAGATCCTTGCCGCCGGACCCCGGGACGTTGGCCCGCGCGAAGCTGTCGTGGCAGTCGCGCCCGCTGCCCGTCCAGCTCGGGAGGAGGGGCGGATTGAACGGATCCGCCAGCAGGTCGAAAATCTGGCAGCCGAGCGTGGACGCGTTGTTGGCCGTGTTCAAGAGCAGAAGGCCGAGGCCGTCATTGACGAACACCGTGTGCCCATAGTTCGTGCGGCCCCGGTCGGCGATGCCCGCCGGGGGGATCGGGTTGGAATTGACGCCGTTCGGGGCCGAATCGGACAGGTACGAGAGGTCCACGACCCAGAAGTTGCCATTCGCCTGCGCGCCGACGTACGCGTAGGTCTTTCCGGAAGCCGGGTCCCGGTGGATGTCGACGTCCCGCCAGACCCGGCCCTTCGGAGGGCTGACGCCGCCCGACATGTCGATGTACTGGACCTGGAAAGGAGCCGCCGGATCGGTGACGTCGAGGATGTGCAGGCCGAAGCTGTTGCACTGGAGAGCATATTCCCGCGTGCCGGCGGCGTAGCCCCAGATGCCGTTGTAGAGCGTGCCGGTCGAGGAGTTGTCGCCATAGTAGGGGCTCGGCGGCTGCGAATCGAGCTGGCCGAGCTTCGTGACATTGCCATTGCCGGTGTAGTTGGCCGGCGCCGCGGCCTTCACGGCGTCCGGAACGCCAAGGCCGAGGAGCGCCTTGAGATAGAGGTTCATGTCATGCGAGAGCTGGCGGCTCCTCTCCTGAGCATCCAGCCACCGCGCGAGCTTCGCCGGGCGGCCGGCCTCCAAGAGGTGGTCGATGCGCTCGTGTTGCGCGTCCGTGATGGCCCCGTCGTCGACCAGGGCGTGCAGATACCTCTCGACCGCGCCGGGGGTTTCGTCGTGCGCCCAAGCGGGCAGGCCCGCGAATGCGAGCACGGCGGCGAGCATCACCGCCACGATGAGGAGGGTTGGGCTTCTTCTGGCATTTCCAGCTTGTGAGGGACTTTGCATCTGGGGCTCCTTGGGTTTGCCCGGTCCGGGCAGCAACGTGGGGGGAGGGGACCACCGCACACTACTCTCCTCGCGGCGCCCTGAACATCCTCTCTAGAGAGGATATTGAGGCCCTCGGCATCCTCTCCAGAGAGGATGGACACGGCGGATGGCGGGGGATACCCTGGGGATGTACAAGGTCTTCACGAAAGACGAAAGGAGATTCGATGCATTCCAAGAATCGCGGAGCGCGCACGGGACTGATTCTGATGTTGACGCTGGCAACGGCAGGGATCACCGGTGCCGCGGCGGCTCAGACGCCCACCGTGGACGCCACCTGCACCGGCTCGCTGACCATGAATTTCTCCCCGCCGGTGGCCTTTCTCCTCCCGCCGGCGACCGGGCCGTTCACCGTCGTCACCGGCACCGGTACGATCACCACCTGCGTGGCGCTCGACGAGGGGCCGACCACCGGCACGTTCGCGTACCAGTTGACGGGCCACTTGACGTGCACCTCGGCCGGGACCGCTACCGGCACACTCGATATCGAGTGGGCGGACCACAGCGGCAGCCATGTCGAGCTCTCGAACCTGTTGCTCGGCTTCTCGAGCGCCGGCGGGGCCGCCGGGCTGACCGGCACAGTGACCAGTGGCCGCTTCGCCGGGGATCAGTTGCAGGTCGCCAACGTGCGCAATCCCCTGGCGTATCTCCACTGCGTGCTCACCGGGCTGTCGCAGACCACCGGCACGCCCACCCTGGTCTTCACTCACCTCGAGTGACGGGGAACATCCCCGCCGCCGGCCTGCGGCATGGGCCGATGTAGTCGTTTTGCCCTGGGGGCGATCGGCGGTTATAACGCCGTGGCCGGTCCGGTGAGCATCCAGGTCCCCGAGGAGCACGCCGAAGCGGCGGCTCAGATCCTCGAAGAGGCCATGCCGGACGAGCCGGAGAACCCGGATCTCGCCGCGGCGCCCGAATGAATGGCGAGACGATGAACGGCGACGAGATCAGCGCCGAGCGGCTCCTGCCCCTTCCCGGGGAGGAACCGGGCCGCGGCGGTCTCCGCATTGACATCGGAGTTGCCGTCGGAGTTGACGCCAGAGGCCCGGAAGCTTCGTCTCTACGAGCTGCCTGATCATCGCCAGGTAGCTCCGCGATCTGGCCGTCAGCTCCGATCCTCGATCGCCTCCAGGATCGGACGCGCGAGGTAGATCCGGCGCCAGGAACGGCCGGTCATCTCCGCGAGCAGGCCCTCTCCCTGGAGCAGGGCGATGGCCTGCCGGGCGGTCGGATTGGAGACGTTCAGGACCTGCGCGGCCCGCGCGGCGGTGAGGTATGGATTAACGAAGAGCTCGTCCAGGAGCCGCAGGGCGTTCGGTTTCCGGCTGAGCCGCTGGCGGTAGGACTCCCGCAGATCCATCAGCCGGCTCGCCTGGCGGATCGCCGACCGCGCCGTCTCCTCCACCCCGGCAAGGAAGAAGCGGAGCCAGCCGGACCAGTCCCCCTCCGTCCTCACCCGCTGAAGGCGGTCGTAATACTCCTGCCGGTGGGCCTCGATGTAGTCGGAAAGGTAGAGCAGCGGCTGGGAGAGGCGGGCCCGCTCCACGAGGAAGAGCGTGATCAGGAGACGGCCAACCCGCCCGTTGCCGTCCAGGAAGGGGTGGATCGCCTCGAACTGCTCGTGCATGAGAGCGCACTGGATCAGGTCCGGAAGCCGCTCGCGGTCGTGGAGGAACCCCTCCCAGCTCGCCAGACAGTCCATCATCGCGTCGGGGGGCGGCGGCACGTAGGGGGCGGTCGCCGGCGTGCTGCCGGCCGGCCCGATCCAGTTCTGGGAACGGCGAAACTCCCCGGGAGTGGCCTGATCCCCGCGCACTCCCCGCATCAGATGCTCGTGCAGCTCGCGGACGAGACGCAGCGACAGGGGGAGCTCCCGCAGGCGCTCCAGCCCGTGCTCCAGGGCCGCCACGTAGTTCCGCACCTCCCGCACGTCGCCGTCTCCCGACCGTTCCGGCTCGGCCTCGTCCAGCAGCAGGTCCGCGAGGCTGGCCCGCGTCCCCTCGATGCGCGAGGAGAGCACCGCCTCACGACGGACGTAGGGAGCGATCAGCAGATGGGGATTGGGGAGCTGCCGGCCCAGGCCCGACAGCTCGCTCAAGGCGGCGTCGGCCCGGGAGAGCAGGAGGACCAGGGCGGAGTCGTACGCCAGGTCCGGAGGCAGGGGAGCGGGAACGAAGGCCGCGTACCCTCCGGGCGCCTGGATCACGCGGCCGGCGCTGGGGTCTCGAAAGTCGGAGGGATTCATGGCGGGGCTCCGGGAGCTTTGAAAGAAATCGACCTGATTCTTTCAAAGCCCGGTCCACTTTGAAAGGGGGCTTTCAAAGCTCAGGGAACTTTTAAAGAAAACGGCCTGTTTCTTTCAAAGCTCGGGATGCTTTGAAAGGGAGTTTTCAAAGCTCAGGGGGCTTTGAAAGAAATCGGCCGTTTTCTTTAAAAGCCCGGGAGGAGGGTGAGGCCCTTCCTCCCGGGAAGCCGGCGGGCTACTCGTTGTCGCCGTCGCGGGTAAAGTCGGGGACCGGGTCGTAGGTCTCGACGGCCGTGATCGCCGTGTAGGTCTGGGGCGGGTCCTTGACCCAACCGCCGGTGATCCGGCTCTGCTCGGCGTCGGCGAGCGGCTGGAACAGCTGGTCGCCGAGCCTCTCCATTCTCTTCTTCATTCGGGTGCTCCTTTCGGGATGCCGGCCGGGGCCGGCCGTTCCGCCGGTGATCGCCACTCGGCGGTGTAGGGGTCGTAGGCGCACTTGGACGGCTTGGAGTAGAGGTCCCGCTCGTCCTTCAGGTAGGCGCGGCAGTCGGTGCAGAGATAGCGGAACTCGCAGTCCTTGCAGATCGCGATCTGATCCTTGTTGATCGACCAGAGGGCGGCGAAGTCCCGGTGCGCCAGGGCGCCATGCAGCGAGGTGTCGCGGAGGTTGCCGAAGGAGCGCGCCATCGAGGGGCAGTTGCGGATCTCGCCGCGGGCGTCGACCGAGATCTTGCGGTTCAGGCAGGTGTTGTGCCGTTGCCCCTCGGCGAAGGTCTCGAGGTTGACCACGAAGTAGCCCGGATGGACCTTGCCGCAGCAGGAGGGGGAATCGATCCTCTCGGTGCGGTACTCGACCACGACGCCGGTGCGGGAGGGGGGGAGCCGCCGGGAGTCCGGGGCGGAGTGGACGGTGATGCCGCTGATCCGCCCGTGCCCCACGGCGAGCCGCGCCAGGGCCTCGGGCGTGAGCTCGGGAGCGTCGCCGATCAGCAGGTCGATCGAGCGCAGGCGGCCATGGCGCGCCGCCGCCAGGATCGCGCGCAGCTCCGCCAGGGCGCAGCCATGGAAGCAGCGGACCTCCAGCGCCTTGCAGCCGAGATCGTCGAGCTCGGCCAGAATCCTCGTGTAGTCGTGGTCCGACCGCGCGTCGACGTCGAGGATGGCGTTGGTGATCCGCTCCGGCGCCTCCCAGGTGAGGTCGAGCGGCGGGAACTTCGCGGGATCGTCGCACCAGAAGCCGAATTCGTGGCCGCAGCAGGAACTCGAGGTACTCGTCGATCTCCTCGTCATACTCGTGGTCGTAGGCGGCCTTGATCTCGGCGGCGGTCTTGCCGGCGTGCTCGGTCAGGATCTCGTAGAGGCCGTTGGGGATGAACTGGAACGACCCCCGCTGCAGGTCGCAGAGGGTGCTCCGGCGCGCCCCCTTGACCGGGATGCAGCACGCGAAGAGCGCGAAGACGGGCTCGCCGCGCGGACGTCAGGGACTCATCGGGGGCTCATCCGGACCGCAGCACCGGGAGATCGGCTTGCGGAAGCTCCCGCAGACGTAGCCGGTGGCGCGGTAGGGCCGGCTCTCGACCATCCGCAGGACCGTCGCGCGGGTGCCTCGCGGATGCAGGTGGCGGTAGATCACCGGCGCGAGCTCCCGCCCCTCGGGGGAGAGCCGCGCGAAGAGGTCTTCAGGGTCGTCGGCCATTCTCTTCCTTTTCCTTGCGGAGCAGCAGCTCCGCGACCTTGCGCTCCAGCCCGTAGTTGCAGGGGTGGGAGACCATCCCGAACTGGCCGACCGGGTTGACCTCAAGGAAGACCTCGCGGCCGTCCCGCGCCACCAGCAGGTCGATCGACCCGGTCTCGAGGCCGAGGCCGTCCATCAGGTCGCGGAGACGCCCGGCGAGCTCGGGGGCAAGGCGGTAGGGGACGTTGCGGTTCGGCCGCTGCCGGTTGTACTGCCGGAAGTCGACCCGGGTCTGCGCGTCGTTCTGGGAAAAGATGGCCATGGCGTGGAGCTCGCCCGCCAGATAGAACACCCGCAGCTCGTAGACCTTGTCCACCATCTCCTGGAAGAGCGAGGGGGCGAAGCGCTCCGGCAGGGCGTCGATCTCGGGGAGGCCGAGGGCGGTGGTGAACAGGAAGTGGGAGACCTCCCCCTCGACGAAGGCGTCGACCTCGCCGATCGGCTTGGTGATGACCGTGCCGCGCTCCAGGCAGAAGCGGCGCAGCGCCTCCCGCTCGGTGGTCACCAGGGTGGCCGGGGTGGCGATGCCGGCCCGCGCGGCGCGCTGGAGCACGTCGAGCTTGTCGAGGCTCGACCGGCGCGGATGGCTGAGCCAGGGGAGGTGGTCGAAGCGCGAGTAGATGAAGTCGCTCAGCCGCCGGGACTCCAGGCTGAGATGGCGCCGGAGCTGGTGGTGCAGCGTGTGGTTCTCCGCCCCGGGCCGGGTCGAGCAGGTCCGACCCCTCGTGGCGCCGCTCGAAGAGCCAGCGCCGGAACCAGACGGCGCCGATCTCGGAGAGGGGGATCTCGAACCCGCCGGCCGCGAAGCCCAGGGAGGCCTCGCCGTCCGCGACCTCGAAGCGGAGGGCCGCGCGCCCCTCGATGTCGTCGCCGTTGAGGCGCGCGCAACGGCCGCCGAGCGCCTCCAGCCAGTCCATGACCTCCTCGGTCGTGGACTCCAATGAAGACTGGCTGAGAATCAGAATCACGGCGTGCTCTCAAAAACCTAGTGCTCGCCGGGGAGGGGATGGGGACAGCTTGACGGCGGCCGCGGAGCTGGCTTAGCGTGCAGCTCCTATTCCGAAAGGCGGGCCATGAGCGAGATCAGCGAGACCATCGCCGAGGCGGTGGACAAGGCCGAGGCGTCACGCGACACCCTCAACAACTGGATCGCCATCCTGGTGGCGGTCTTCGCCACCTTCATGGCGCTGGGCAACATCAAGGACGGCAACATCGTGCAGGCGATGTCGCAGGACCAGTCGAAGGCGGTCGACCAGTGGTCCTACTACCAGGCGAAGGGGATGAAGCAGAACCTCGCCGAGAGCGTTCTCGACCAGCTCCAGATCCGCAAGGCGGAGCCGGGACTCGCGCCGCAGGCCGCGGCCCTGCTCGACAAGGAGATCGCCGTCTATACGGCGAGCGTCCAGAAATACGCGCGGGAGAAGGAGGAGATCAAGCGCGCGGCGGAAGCGGCGGAGAAGGACTACGACCGCCTGAACGTGCACGACGACCAGTTCGACATGTCGGAGGCCCTGCTCAGCATCGCGATCGCGCTGCTCGGCGTCAGCGCCCTGACCCGCAGCCGGTGGCTGGTGGTGTTCGCGGTCCTGGTCGCCGGGTTCGGAGTGGTGCTGGGGCTCGCCGGCTTCCTGGGCTGGAACATCCACCCGGACGCGTTCGCGAAGTTTTTGACCTAGATAAGCTCTGACTTAGAGGCGGCGCGCGGCCCGCTCGCCCCGCCAGGCGGCCCAGGTCCAGATCAGGCCGGCAGCGGCGAAGGCGAAGGGGAGGATCAGCAGGGCGCGGCCGAGCGAGGAGTGGTCGGAGACGAAGCCGATCAGCGGCGGCGAGGGGACATCCCCGAGAAGATGAATGGCGAGGATCGAGAGCGCCACCGCCGTCGCCCGCCGGTCCGGCTCCACGACGTTGATGATCGCCGAGTTGACCGGGCCGGTCGAGACGAAGACCAGGATCTCGGCGATCACGAACGCGGCCGTGTAGGCCCAGCGGTCGTGGGCGGTGAAGGCGATCCAGGCGAACGGCACGGCGGCGAGCGTGGCGATCCCTGAGACCCAGAGATAGGACTCCCGCAGGCGGGGGAGCAGGCGGTCGCCGAGCCAGCCGCCGATGAAGGTGCCGAGGAACCCCGTGATCACCACGATCACCCCGAACTGCACCGTGGCGTCGGTGCGCGCGAGGCCCCGCTCCCGTTCCAGGAACGCCGGGGTCCAGAAGGCCAGCGCGCCGAGGGCGAAGGTGTAGGCGGCGTAGCCGAGGACGATCAGCACGTAGGGGGCGTTGCGCAGCAGCGCGGCGTAGGCGGCGCGCGCCTGCCCGCCGATCGCTCCATGCCCCGCGGCCTGGGCCGCCACGCCCTCCTGGCCCCCCCGCGGCGGATCGTAGAGGCGCGAGGTGAGCCAGGCGAGCAGGAGGCCGGGGACGCCGGCCACGAAGAAGGCCGCCCGCCAGCCGAGCCAGTGGTCGACGGCGCCGCCGAGCACGTACCCCGCGGCCGAGCCGATCGGGATGGCGGCGGAGAAGACCGCGAACACCCGGCCGCGCTGCTCGACGGGGAAGTAGTCGGCGAGCAGGGCCGGCGACACCGTGCCGTAGGCCGCCTCCCCGACCCCCACCGTCGAGCGCGCGATGAACAGGCTGACGAAGCCCCGCGCGAAGCCGCCGAGGGCGGTCGCGAGGCTCCAGACCGCCACCCCGGCCGCGATCAGCCGCGGGCGCCCGCCACGGTCGCCGAGCGTGCCGAAGATCGGCGAGGTCAGCATGTAGACCAGGATGAAGCCGGTCGCGAGCCATCCCAGCTCGCTGTCGGAGAGGTCTGAGCCCCTCGGGAAACGGCCGCTTCAGGCTCTCGACCAGCGACGCGACCACGAAGCGGTCGAGGTAGTTGAACAGGTTGACGAGCGTGAGGACGAACAGTCCCCAGCGGGCGACGCGGACCGGATCGGGGCGGGTGGGCGCGGGCATGATCGGCTTGGAGCGCGGAGTCGAGAGGACTCTAACCGCGCTCCGAGCCGATGGTCAAACTGCTACTCGTAGCGCAGGGCGTCGATCGGATCGAGCCGCGAGGCTTTGCGGGCCGGGTAGAAGCCGAAGAAGATGCCGATCGCCGCGGCGAAGCCGAAGGCGAGGAGGACGGAGCCGGAGCTCACCTGCGTCGGCAGCCCGGCGAACCGCGTCACCAGGTTGGGGATCAGCAGCCCGAGGGCGACGCCGATGGCGCCGCCGACGACCGAGAGCGCGATCGCCTCGAGCAGGAACTGCAGCAGGACGTGCCGGCCCTTGGCGCCGATCGCCAGGCGGATGCCGATCTCGCGGGTGCGCTCGGTGACCGAGACCAGCATGATGTTCATGATGCCGATCCCCCCCACCAGCAGCGAGATGGCGGCGGCCGAGCCGAGCAGGACCGACAGCGTCTTCGAGGTCTGCGCCGAGGTCGAGGCGATCTCCTCCTGCGAGCGCATGCTGAAGTCGCTCTCCTCGCCGGGCTGGATGCGGTGGCGCTGGCGCAGCAGGGCGTCGATCTGGGTCTGCGCCTCCGCCACCTCGGCGGCGGAGCGGGCCGAGATCAGCACCTGGTTGAGCCGGGGGGTGCCCTGGAGCTGCTTCATCACGGTGGTGTAGGGGGCGATGATCTGGTCGTCCTGGTCCTGCCCCATCATGTTCCCCCCCTTGCGTTCGAGCACGCCGACCACCTTGAAGGGGAGGTGCTTGATGCGGATCGTCGAGCCCAGCGCGTTGCCGCCGGGAAAGAGGCTGTCGGCCACCGTGGCGCCCAGCACCGCCACCTTCGCGGAGGAGCGGACGTCGACGTCGGTGAAGAAGTCGCCGTCGGCCACGTTCCAGGCGCGGATGAACGGCCAGTCCACTCCCACGCCGTAGACCGTGGTTCCCCAGTTGAGGTCGGCCGCCACCACCTGCGCGGACGAGCGCACCGCGGGGGACGACGTAGGCGACGGCCGGGCACTCGGCCTTGATCGCGTCGACGTCCTCCGGGGTGAGCTTCGACTCGCCGCTGAACGTGCGCGCGCCCCCCTGCGTCGAGGCGCCGGGGAAGAGCATGATGAAGTTGGTGCCGAGCGAGTTGATCGTCGCCTGGATCGAGCTCGAGGCGCCGGTGCCGACCGCCACCATGGTGATCACGCAGGCCACCCCGATGATGATCCCCAGCATGGTGAGCAGGGAGCGCATCTTGTTGCGCAGGATCGCCATGCAGGCCGACCTTGGTGATGTTCAGCATGCGCAGCGCGGAGACTTTCATCGGGCCACCTCGACTTCCAGTTTTTCTTCCACGGGCGGTGCGGCGCTCCGCGGTGCGATCGTGAAGGGGAAGGCGATCGCCGGCTCCGGCCTCGCCGGGCGACGGGCGCCCCCAGCTTCGCCCGCGTCTGGACGATCTTCTCGTCGCGCCAGATCAGGCCGTCGCGCACGTAGACGACGCGCCGTGGCGTGGGCCGCGATGTCCGGCTCGTGGGTGATCAGCACGACCGTCTTGCCGGCGTCGTTGAGCTCCTGGAAGATGCGCGATCACCTCCTCCGAGGTGCGCGAGTCGAGGTTGCCGGTGGGCTCGTCGGCGAGGACGATCGCCGGATCGGTGACCAGGGCGCGGGCGATCGCCACCCGCTGCTGCTGGCCGCCGGAGAGCTGCGAGGGGTAGTGGTCCTCGCGGCCCGCCAGCCCGACCCGGGCGAGGGCCTCGCGGGAGCGCCTGGCGCGCTCCGGCGCGGAGAGGCCGAGGTTGCCGTAGAGCAGCGGCAGCTCGACGTTCTCCGTGGCGCGGGTCCGCGCCAGCAGGTTGAAGCTCTGGAACACGAAGCCGATCTTGGCGTTGCGGATCTCGGCCCGCTGGTCGCGGTCGAGGCGCGAGACGTCGATGCCGTCGAGCCGGTAGGTGCCCGCGGTCGGCCGGTCGAGGCAGCCGAGGATGTTCATCAGCGTCGACTTGCCGGAGCCCGACGGGCCCATGATGGCCACGAACTCGCCGCGCTCGACCGTCAGGCTGACCCCTTTCAGGGCGCTGACCTCGACCTCGCCCATGCGGTAGACCTTGGTCAGGTCGCGGATCTCGATGACCGGAGCGTCCATTGGCGTATCCGGAGTACCTGGCGATCCTCATCGTCCTCAGAACGGCCGGCGGCCGCCCCGCCGCGGCCCCCGCCGAGCAGGGTTCGGCTGGCCGGCGGTGCCCTCGACCTTGACCGTGGCGACGCCGGTGACCACCGGATCGCCGGGGTTCAGCGTGCCGGACAGCACCTTGGTCACCTGGGTGTAGCGGCCGTCGGTGATGCCGGTCGCGATGCGGACCTGCCGCAGCTCGCTCTTCTTGTCCTCGCCCTGATTGAGGACGTAGACGGTCTGCCCGGGCTGGCGCCGGCCGCCGCGACCGCCGCCGAAGCTACCCGCCCCCGAGCCGCCGGCCTGGCCGTCCCCGCCCCCGGCACGCCGCTGGAAGCCGCCCGATCCGCTCCCTCCGGATCCAGCGGAGCCGGACCGCGAGCCGCCGCTCCGGCCGCTGCCCGCCTGCTGCCCGGGCACCGTCTCCGGCCGGAAGCGCAGGGCCGAGTTGGGCACCCGCAGCACGTCGCGCACCGTGTCGACCTGGATGGTGACGTTGGCCGTCATGCTGGGGCGCAGCTTGCCCTCGGGGTTCGGCACCTCGATGATCACCGGGTAGGTGATGACGTTCTGGGTCACCGTGGCGTTCAGGCGCACCTGCGAGATCTGCCCCCGGAACTGCTGCTCCGGGTAGGCGTCGACCGTGAACTGCACGGGCTCGCCGGGCTTGATCTGCCCGATGTCGGACTGGTCGACGTCGGCCTGCACCTGCATCTTGGTCAGGTCCTTGGCGATGGTGAACAGGGTGGGCGCCGAGAACGAGGCGGCGACGGTCTGGCCGACGTCGTACTGCCGGGCGACCACCTGGCCGTCGATCGGCGAGAAGATCTTGGTGTAGTTCAGGTTGGTCTGCGCCTGCTTCAGCGTCGCCATCGACTGGGCGAGCTGCGCGCGCGACGCGTCGTAGGCCGCCTTGGCCGAGTCCACCTCGGACTGCGCCACCAGGCCGGCGGCGCCCAGCCGCTTCTGGCGGTTGTAGTTGAGCTGGTTGTTGGCCATGTCGATCCGCGACTTGGTGACGTCGGCCTGGCGCTGCTCCACCTGCTGGAGGAAGGGGGTGGGATCGAGCTCGGCCAGGAGCTGCCCCTGCTTCACCTGACTGTTGAAGTCGGCGTAGAGCTTGGCGATGATCCCGGAGACCTGGCTGCCGACCTGGACCGTGGTGACCGCCGACAGAGTCCCGGTGGCGTTGACGGTCGCGGAGATGTTCCCCCGGCTGACCGCCTCGGTACGGTACTGATCCCCGCCCTTGTCCTTGCCGCGCCGCAGGAAGAACAGCCCGACCAGCACTCCCACCACCACGACGATCGCGATGATGAGGTAACGCCGCTGCTTGTGGTTGTTGTCTAGTGGGTCCATGGCTTTCCGTAACGCGAGCCCCCGGTCGAAGTTTCCCGGATCGCGCGTTTCCTCTCAATGTTTTACATGCCTTACAACTACCGCTCACTCCGACACGTCTTTTTCAGGGAAGCACGATCCGTTCCCAGGACCACTCCTTCGCCGGGACTACCCGGATTGCTCGCCCGGAGAGATACAATCCGCGGATCATCTTCGCAGGGGAGGGATCACCCATGAAGCCCGCCCCGTTCGAGTATCAGGCGCCGGCCTCGCTGGAGGCCGCCCTCGACGCGCTCGCCCGGCATGGCGGCGACGCCAAGCTCCTGGCCGGCGGCCAGAGCCTGATCCCGGTGATGAACTTCCGGCTCGCCGAGCCGGCGCTGCTGATCGACATCAACAAGCTGGCCGAGCTCGACTTCATCCGCCGCGATGACGAGGGGCACCTGCGGATCGGCGCCATGGCGCGGCAGCGGCGGCTGGAGCGCGACCCCCTGGTGGCCGGCATGGCGCCGCTGCTCCACGAGGCCGTGCCCTTCATCGCCCATCCGCAGATCCGCAACCGGGGCACCTTCGGGGGGAGCCTGGCGCACGCCGATCCGGCCGCCGAGCTGCCGGCCCTGGCGGTGGCCCTCGGCGCCCGCTTCCGCCTCCGCCGCGCCGGCGGCGACCGCTGGGTGGCGGCCGAGGACTTCTTCGCCGGCCTGTTCGCCACCGCCCTGGAGCCGGACGAGATGCTGGTCGAGGCCGCCATCCCGCCGTCCCCCGCCCGCACCGGCTGGGCCTTCCTGGAGGTCGCCCGCCGCCACGGCGACTACGCGCAGGTCGGCGTCGCGGCGCGGGTGACCCTCGACGACTCCGGCCGCTGCCGCGAGGCGCGGCTGGTCTACCTGAGCGTCGGCGACGCGCCGGTCGTCGCCCGCGAGGCGGCGCGGCTGCTGGCCGGGCAGGAGCTCTCGCCCGAAGCGATCGCGGCGGCGGCGGAGAAGGCGGCGGGCGACGAGATGGACCCGCTGGGGGACATCCACGCCACCCCGGAATTCAAGCGTCACCTGGCGCGCGTGCTCACCCGGAGAGTCCTGCGAAAGGCCGGCGAGCGGGCGCGGAGCGGAGCGAACCTGTCATGAATTACAAGATCTCCCTCACCGTCAACGGCCGCGCCTATGAGCGGGAGGTCGAGCCGCGCCTGCTGCTCTCGGACTTCCTGCGCCACGATCTGGCCCTGACCGGCACCCACGTCGGCTGCGAGCACGGGGTGTGCGGCGCCTGCACCATCCTGTTCGACGGCGAGCCGGTCCGCTCCTGCATCCTGCTCGCGGTGCAGGCGGACGGGCACGCCCTCACCACCGTCGAGGCGCTGGCCCCCTCGGCCGGCGAGCTCCACCCCTTGCAGCAGGCCTTCTGGGAGTGCCACGGCCTGCAGTGCGGCTTCTGCACGCCGGGCTTCCTGATGACCCTGGTCCCCTTCCTGGAGGAAAACCCCGATCCCAGCGAGGCGGAGATCCGCCAGGCGATCTCCGGCAACCTCTGCCGCTGCACCGGCTATCAGCACATCGTCGACGCGGTGAAGCTCGCGGCGGAGAGGCGACGGCAGGCGGCGGAGTGATCGATCTCGGCACCTGGAGGAGCTGGAGGCGCTGTTCGCCGAGCGCGAGCCCGAGATCCGCGCCTTCCTCCCCGAGAAGGGGAGGTTCGAGCGCCTGCGCCGCGAGATGGAGGATCTCCAGGCCCGCTGGCCCGATCCGCGAAAACGGCCCCCCCTGTTCGGCGTCCCGGTCGGCGTCAAGGACGTCCTCCACGTCGACGGCTTCAAGACCCGGGCGGGCAGCCGCCTGCCGCCGGCGGTCCTCCGCGGCCCGGAAGCCCCGAGCGTGACGGCGCTGAAGAACGCCGGCGCGCTGATCCTCGGCAAGACCGTCGCCACCGAGTTCGCCTACTTCGCCCCGGGACCGACGCGCAATCCCTGGAACCCGGAGCACACGCCGGGGGGATCGAGCAGCGGCTCGGCCGCCGCCGTCGCCGCCGGCCTCTGCCCGCTGGCCCTCGGCACCCAGACGATCGGCTCGGTCCTCCGCCCCGCGGCGTTCTGCGGCGTGGTCGGGTTCAAGCCCGTCCAAGACGCAGATCCCCACCCGCGGCATGGTCCCGCTCTCCCCCTCCCTCGACGAGGTGGGCTTCTTCACGCGCGACCTCGAGATGGCAAGCCTGGTCGGCAGCCTGCTCTGCGACCGCTGGCGCCCCTACCCTCCCGAGCGCCGGCCCCGTCTGGCCGTGGCGGTGGGCCCGTACCTCTCCCGCGTCTCCAAGGAGGGGATGATCCACTTCCGTTCCGTCTGCGACCGCCTGGGCGATGCCGGATACGAGATCCTGCCGGTCCACGCCATGGCGGACTTCGACGAGGTCGTGGCGCGGCACTACCGGGTCGTCGCGGCCGAGGCGGCGCGGGTCCACGCCCGCTGGTTCGCGCGCTTCGAGGACCGCTACGATCCGCGGACGGCCGAGCTGATCCGCAAGGGGCGGGAGATCACGGACGCGGAGCTGGCCCGGGACCTCGCCGGCTGCGAGCGGCTGGGGGACGAGATCACCGGGCTCATGGACCAGCACAGGATCGATCTCTGGATCTCGCCGTCGGCCGTGGGCGCCGCGCCGCGGGGGCTCGACGCCACCGGCGATCCGGTGATGAACCTCCCCTGGACCCAAGCCTTCATGCCGGCGGTCAGCGTGCCGGCCGGGCGGAACCCGGAGGGCCTGCCGATGGGGCTCCAGGTGGCCGCCGTGATGGGGGACGACGAAGACCTGCTCCACTGGGCGGCCGAGATGGAGCCCCTGCTGCGCGAATGAGCGACGAGGCCGTCGTCCGCTGCGCCGTCCGTCCCGGGTCCTACCACGACTCGGTGGTGCTGATGCAGCTCCAGAGGGCTCTCGCCGCGCTGCCGGGCGTGCTCGACGCCGGGGTGGTGATGGCGACGCCGGCCAACCGCGAGCTGCTGGCGGCGAGCGGGCTGCTTCCAGAGGAAGAGATGGCCGCCGGTCCCCACGACCTGCTGATCGCCGTCAAGGCCGAAAGCGCGGCGGCGGCGGGCGAGGCCCTGGCGCGCGTCGACGCCCTCCTCCAGGTCCGGCGCAGTGACGGCGAGCAGGATTTCCGGCCGCGCAGCCTCGCCTCCGCCTTCAAGCTCCTGCCGGCGGCGCGCTGGGTGCTGATCTCGGTGCCGGGCCGCCACGCCGCCGGCATCGCGGAGGAGGCGCTCGATCACGGCCGCAACGTCTTCCTCTACAGCGACAACGTGCCGGTCGAGCGGGAGGCGGCGCTCAAGCGGAAGGCGCGGGAGCGCGGGCTGCTCGTCCTCGGGCCGGACTGCGGGACGGCGATCGTCGGCGGCATCGGGCTCGGCTTCGCCAACCGGGTGCGCCGAGGTGAGCGATCGGGCTGGTCGGGGCCTCCGGCACCGGTCTGCAGGCGATCGCGAGCCAGATCCACGCCCTGGGCGGCGGGATCTCGCAGGCGATCGGCACCGGCGGCCGCGACCTGTCCGCGGAGATCGGCGGCATCACCGCGATCCAGGCGCTCGACCTTCTCCGCCGCGATCCCGAGACGCGGACGATCGTGCTGGTCTCCAAGCCGCCGGCGCCGGAGGTGGCGGCCCGCCTGCTCGGGCTCGCCCGGTCGGCGGGCAAGCCGGTGGTCGTTTACTTCCTGGGCGCGCCGCTCCCGGCGCGCCGGCTCGGCGATCTCCACTTCGCGGCCAGCCTGAGCGAGGCGGCGGAGATGGCGGTGGAAGAGGGACGGCAGGGACTCCAGGGACCTCCGGGACGAAGCCCCACGGCCGGCTCCCTGCGCGGCCTGTTCTCCGGCGGCACGCTGGCCTATGAGGCGCACCTGGGGCTCTCGGCCGTGCTCCCGCCCGGCCGATTCAAGATCATCGACCTCGGCGCGGACGAATTCACCGTCGGGCGGCTGCACCCGATGATCGATCAGGATCTGCGGCTCCGCCGGCTGCGGCAGGAGGCGGCCGACCCGCAAGTCGGGCTGATCCTGCTCGACGTCGTGCTGGGCGAGGGCGCCCACGCCGATCCCGCCGGCGAGCTTGGCCCCGCGATCGCGGAGGTCCGGGCCCGGCGGCCGGATCTCGACGTCGCCGCCGTGGTGATCGGCACCGACGAGGACCCGCAGGATCTCGCGCGGCAGATCGAGACCCTGGAGCGGGCCGGGGCGCGGGTCTTCCGCACCGTCGGCGAGCTGGTGGATTCCGCGGTGCGGCGGCCTGGCGGCGAGCGAAGAGGCCGCAGGGCGCACCCGTGCCGCTGGAGGCGATCCGGGGGCCGGTCGCCGCCGTCAACGCCGGACTGGAGTCCTTCTACGATAGCCTCGTGGCGCAGGGCGCCGCCGCCGTCCAGGTCGAATGGAAACCCCCGGCGGGAGGCGACGACAAGCTCGCGGGGATTCTGGCAAGGATGAAAGGCCGCTCATGATCGACATCGACCAGGCCAACCGCACCGCCGTCGAGCGCATGATGGCCGCCCGGCCGATCCTCAAGGAGGTCGCCCCGGCGCGGGAGGTCATCCCCGGCTTGACGGACGGCCTCCTGCTCCACGCCGGCCCGCCCATCGAGTGGGCGCGAGCCTCGGGGCCGCTGCGCGGCGCGGTGATCGGCGCCCTCCTCTTCGAGGGGCTCGCCGGCGACGAGGCCGGGGCCGCCGCTCTCGTCGAGCGCGGCGAGGTCCGGCTCGAGCCCTGCCACCACCACGCCGCCGTCGGCCCGATGGCGGGCGTCATCTCCCCCTCGATGCGGGTCTACGTGGTCGAGGACGCCGTCTCACGGCCACCGCACCTTCTCCAACCTCAACGAGGGGTACGGCAAGGTGCTGCGCTACGGCGCCTTCAGCGAGGAGGTCCTGGCCAAGCTGCGCTGGATGAACGACGTCCTGGCGCCCGCGCTCGCCGGCGCGCTCGACCGGCTGGGCGGCATCGACCTGCGGACGCTGATCGCCGAGGCGCTGCACATGGGCGACGAGGGGCACAACCGCAACAAGGCCGGCTCGCTCATTTTCCTCAAGCTGCTGGCGCCGGCGCTCGCGCCGATGAACCCGGAGCCGGAGATCCTCAGGTTCCTGGGGGACAACCCGCTCTCGGTGCTCAACCCGGTGATGGCCGGCTGCAAGGCGATGGCCGACGCGGCCCACGGCGTCGAGGGGAGCACGATCGTCTCCGCCATGGCGCGCAACGGCACCGACTTCGGCATCCGGGTCAGCGGCCTCGGCGACCGCTGGTTCACCGCCCCGGCGCAGGTGCCGGACGGCCTCTACTTCCCCGGCTTCTCCAGCGCCGACGCCAACCCCGACATCGGCGACAGCACCATCACCGAGACCGCCGGCATCGGCGCCTTCGCCATGGCGGCGGCCCCGGCGATCGTCACCTTCATCGGCGGCACGCCGAAGGACGCCCTCAACGCCTCGCTCGAGATGTACGAGATCACCGCCGCCGAGCACGCCCAGTTCACCATCCCCGCCCTCGGCTTCCGCGGCACGCCGGTGGGGATCGACCTGCGCCGGGTGGTGGAGCTCGGGATCACGCCGCGCGTCAACACCGGCATCGCCCACCGCCAGGCCGGCGTCGGCCAGGTGGGCGCCGGCCTGGTCCGGCCGCCGATGGAGATCTTCGAGGAGGCGCTGGTCGCCTTCGCGGAAGCACTATCGAAATCTGATCTGAAAGGAGGAGACCGTGTACGTCCCCTATGACATGAGCAAGGTGAGGATCCTCGACCTGTCGCAGAACTTCAGCGCCGATTCCCCGTCGTTCGCGTTCTACGAGGGGCCGACCGTCAAGTGGGTCAAGCGGCTCGCCTTCGAGGGGGTGAACGCGCAGTTCCTCTCGACGACCAACCACATCGCCACCCATCTCGACTCGCCGATCCACTTCTACGATCCGGGGCCGGACATCTCGGGCATCCCGATCGAGACGCTGGTGGGGCCGGCGTGCATCGTCGACCTCTCGCAGTTCGGCATCGGCGACTACCAGATCTACGGTCCCGAGCACTTCGAGGAGTGGGAGCGCAAGACCGGCATCACCATCCAGCGCGGCGACATCCTGGTGATCCATACCGGCTATCACCACTTCTACAACGAGGATTGGTACAAGGTCCACAACCAGGAGAAGGCCGACCTGCCGCGCTGCTTCCTGAAGCACCCCGGGCCGCAGAGCCGCTTCGTCGACTGGGTGCTCGACCGCGGCATCCGCTGGCTGGCGGTGGACTGCATCGCCGCCGACCACCCCTTCAACACCAACGTGCGCAAGGCGCGGCCGGACCTGATTCCGGAGGTCGAGAAGGTGATCGGCATGTCGATCGACGAGGCCTTCCCCTGGCCCGCGGACTACCAGTGCATGCACGTCAAGCTCTTCCCGCGCGGCGTCTTCCACGCCGAGAACGTCGGCGGCCAGATCGACGAGGTGCTCGACCAGCGCGTCTGGCTGGGCTGCTTCCCCTTCCGCTTCAAAGGGGGCGAGGCGGCCTTCGCGCGGATCGTGGCGTTCGTGGAGGAGCGCTAGCGTGATAGAAGGATCGTCATGATCGAGCGGCTGAGCGTCTCGAATTACAGGAGCCTGGGCAGGGACGTGGACCTGGAGCTCGGCTCCTTCACGGCCCTGGTAGGCCCTAATGGCTCGGGAAAGAGCAATGTGGTCGACGTTCTCCGGTTCGTCTCGGACTGCATGCACATGGGGCTTTCCGGCGCCATTACCCATCGCTCCGGGATCGGTGCCGTCCGACGCTGGCAAGACAGCCCGCTCCTTTATGACACAACCATTGGATTGCAGCTTCTAGTGAATGGCCAGCCAGCCCACTACTCCTTCGTGCTCGGAGGTGACAGATCTGAATACAGAGTGGATGAGGAGGAAGCCTCTGTCTGGAGTGGGACTGAATACCTCCAATTCCGGGTCAGGCGTGGAAAATGGGTGGCCCGACCACAAGGACTGGCACCGTCTCTTGACGAGACGAACCTCGCGCTGCCGCTCATTGGTGGGGATGCGCGGTTTCAGCCTCTAGTCCAGGCCCTGCAGAGGATCTCTGTCTACTCGATTTTCCCTGATGCCCTCAGAGGCCCCCAGAAGTACAGTCCGATGAAGCCTATGGACGGCCATGGGTCGAACTGGGCCTCCATCTTGAAAGATCAGCCAGCGCGTTCGTGGAAACCGGAGCTGATCAGTGCTCTCCAGAAGCTTACGGGCGATATAGAGGATATCAAGGTTTCCCAGGCGGCCAGTTATCTGGTGGTTCAATTTCGTCACACTTCCAGGAGCGAGAAAAAGCCGAAGTGGTTTGACGCGGCTCAGGAGTCTGACGGCACCTTGCGCGTTGCCGGGATCGTTACAGCGTTGCTACAGGAGCCTCCGGTTCCGGTCCTCGCGATCGAAGAGCCCGAGTTGACGGTCCATCCTGGCGCGATCCCTCTGCTCTACGACTTCCTCAAACAGGCGAGCCTCAGGAGCCAGGTCCTGGTAACCACCCACAGCCCGGAGCTTCTCGATCAGATGGAGGCGGAAGATGTCCGGGTCGTGGTGCGCGGTCCGAAAGGGACAACCGTGGCTCCGATGGAGGCATCACAGCGCGAGGCAGTGAGAGAGGGCCTGCTGACGCTGGGAGATGTCCTGCGCACCGAGGGACTTCAACCAGAGCCGCTGGCCGGGGTCGGGTGAGGATTGGGAAAGGGCTACATTCTGGTCGAGGGCCACGGAGAGCTCGGGGCTGTCGATAACCTGATCTCGCGTCTCTCGGAGGATCTGGGACTGCGGCGAGTCTGGGCGCCGGCGATCCGCTGGAAGAATCTCCACCTGGCCCGGGGAGTCGAACACGCTCCCTCCATCTGCCGAATGGGTGAGAGGCCTGCGGCTGCCCTTCCCTTCCGCCGTGGTCCTTCTCCGTCCCGAATATGAGGTGCTCTTTCTACCCTGCCTCGATCAAATGGCAGGGAAGCCGCTCGGCACGGGCGCGTCCGCCCGGCCTGGCCTTCGTCCTGGAACACGATGGGAAGGCTCCTGGGAGTCGAGACGCGGGGTCAAGGAGTGGCTGTCCGACCATTTTCCACCGAACCGGATTTATAAGCCGACGCTCGATCAGCTACCCTTGACGCGGCTCATCGATTTCAACGTCCTGCGGGAAGCCGACCTGCCCTGCTTCGGCACGCTCGAACGCGCGTTGAAATTCCTGGCCGAGGGCTTGGCGGGCGGAGTTTATCCACCGGCGAATTTAGAATAGGCAACCATCATGACGACGCAACAGCCCATGGGCGCCCGCGCCAAACGCAACGAGGACCCCCGCCTGCTCACCGGGCGGGCGCTGTTCATCGACGACCTCGATCTGCCGGGGATGGTGCACGTCGCCTTCCTGCGCAGCCCGCATGCCCATGCCCGCCTGCGCGGCGTCGACGTCTCCAGAGCGCGGCAGCGCGAGGGGGTGGTCGCCGTCTATACCGCCGAGGATCTCGGCGACTACTGGCAGCACGGGCCGCTGCTGGTGCCGCCGCCGCCGGTCGAGGGGATGACGTTCCATCAGCGCACCCAGGTGCCGCTGGCGAAGGACAAGGTGCGCCATCTCGGCGAGCCGATCGCCGTCGTCGTGGCCGTCTCCCGCTATGTCGCCGAGGATGCCCTGGCGGACATCATGGTCGACTACGAGCCGCTGCCGGCGGCGGTCGATCTCGAGAAGGCCCTGGCGCCCGGCGCCCCCCTGGTGCACGAGGACGTGGGCTCGAACCTCGCCGCGTACGTGCCGCAGAAGAAGGGGGACTACGCGGCCGCGAAGGCGAAGGCCGACGTGGTGATCCGCCGGCGCTTCCACTACGACCGCGGCGCCGCGGCGGCGATCGAGAACCGCGGCGTGGTGGCGCAGTGGGACGCGCGGGCGCAGAAGCTGACGATCTGGGACACCACCCAGGCGCCGATCCCGGTGCGCAACGGCCTGGCCGCGATGCTCGGCCTCTCCGAGCACCAGGTGCGGCTGGTGACGCCGTTCATCGGCGGCGGCTTCGGCCCCAAGATCATGATGTTCTACCCGGAAGAGGTCCTCATCCCCTGGATCGCCCTGCAGCTCGATCTGCCGGTCAAGTGGATCGAGGACCGCGCCGAGAACTTCGTCGCCACCACCCAGGAGCGCGGGCAGATCCACGACGCGGAGATCGCCCTGACCCGCGACGGCATCATCCTCGGCATCGCGGACTCCTTCCTGCACGACACCGGCGCCTACGACCCCTACGGCCTCACCGTGCCGCTCAACAGCCAGTGCACCGTCGTGGGCCCCTACCGGGTGCCCGCCTACCAGAGCGAGTTCCGGGCGGTGTTCACCAACAAGACGATCGTCACCCCCTACCGCGGCGCCGGCCGCCAGCACGGCGTGTTCGTGATCGAGCGGCTGATGGACCTCGCCGCCCGCGAGCTGGGGATCGACGGCATCGAGCTCCGCCGGCGCAACTTCCTGAAGCCCGACGAGTTCCCGCACGACCACGTGATCATCTATCAGGACTTCGCCCCCCTCTACTACGACAGCGGCGACTACGAGCCGGTGCTCGACAAGACGCTGCGGATGATCGGCTGGGAAAGCTTTCTGAAGGAGGAGCAGCCGCGGCTGCGCGCCGAAGGGCGGCACGTCGGGATCGGCGTCGTCTCCTACGTCGAGGGGACCGGCATCGGGCCGTTCGAGGGGGCGCGGGTGCAGGTGCAGACCAACGGCAAGGTGACCGTCGTCACCGGCATCGGCACCCAGGGGCAGGGGCACTTCACCGTGCTCGCCCAGGTCGCCGCGCAGCAGCTCGGGGTGGAGGTCCACGACGTCCACGTGGTCACCGGCGACAGCGACCAGTTCCACTGGGGGACCGGCACCTTCGCCAGCCGCGGCGCGGTGGTGGCCGGCAATGCCACCCACGAGGCGGCGAAGAGCGTGCGCGAGAAGGCGATCCTGCTCGCCGCCGAACGCCTCGGAGTCGCCGCGGAGCGGATCGAGCTGGCCGGCGGCACAGGCGCGGGTCGATGGACGATCCGGAAAAATCGATCCCGCTGGGGGAGCTGGCGAGGATCGCCAACCCGATGCGCGGCGCGGTCAAGCCGGGCACCGAGCCGGGGCTCGAAGCCACCCGCTACTTCGGCCCCTACCGTGGAGCCACGGCGAGCGGCTGCCACGCCTGCATCCTGGAGGTCGACGCGGAGACCATGCAGATCGAGATCCTGAAGTACGTGGTGGTCCACGACTGCGGCGTGGTGATCAACCCGCTCCTGGTCGACGGCCAGGTGCACGGCGGCGTGGCGCAGGGGATCGGCAACGCCTTCTACGAGCAGCTCGTCTTCGACGACACCGGCCAGCTCCTCAACGCCAGCTTCATGGACTTCCTCCTCCCCACCGCCCTCGACGTGCCGCGGGTGGAGGTCGGCCACGAGGAGACGACGTCGCCGCTCAACCCGCTGGGCACCAAGGGGGCCGGCGAGGCCGGGGCGATCCCGGTCGGCGCCCTCTTCGCCCAGACGGTGGAGAACGCGCTGGCGATCCCCGGCCTGGAGATCCTGGAGATCCCGCTCAAGCCGAGCCGGCTCTGGGAGCTGGCGCGGGAGGCGAGCTCATGAAGATCCAGGGCGAGCACACTTTCGACGCGCCGCGCGAGCGGGTCTGGCGGGCCCTGCTGGACCCGGAGGTGCTGGCGCGCACGCTCCCCGGCTGCGAGCGGCTGGAGCGGACCGGCGAGAACGAATACCGCGGCGTCCTCAACGTCCAGGTGGGGCCGGTGAAGGGGCAGTTCCAGGGGACGCTGCAGCTCGCCGACATCCTGCCGCTGGAGGGGTACCACATGAAGCTGGACGGCAGCGGCCCCTCCGGCTTCATGAACGGCCAGGGGGAGCTGCGCCTCGCCGACGCGCCGGCCGGGACCACCCTGCGCTACGACCTCGACGCCCAGATCGGCGGCCGCATCGCCGGGCTCGGGCCAGCGGCTGGTGGAGAGCTCGGCGAAGTCGATCACCCGCCAGGGGCTCGAAGGGCTGGCCCGCGAGCTGGCGGCGATGACGGACCCGGTGAGGGAGGAGGCTGTGAAGGAGGAGACCGCCGCCGCTCCCGTCCCGCCCGCCCCGCCACCGGCACGGCCCACCCAGGCCGAGGTCGCCGCCCGCGTCGCCGGGGACGTCGCCCGCGATCTGGTGCCGGCCGGGAAAAGGCCGTGGGTGATCGGCGTCGGGTTCGCTCTGCTGGCGATCCTCGTCTTCCTCCTTGCCCGGTCCTGCGGCGGCTGATCGATTCGTCAGGCTTCCGGGACGCCGTCCAGATCCACCACCGGCGTCCCGCGCATCAGCGCCCAGTACAGGACGAACGCGACGCCGAAGCCCACGAACCAGGCGTAGTCATAGAGCGCGCGCAGGCCGGGCACGACCAGGCCGATCAGCGCCGCGCCGACGCCGGCGATCAGCGAGACGATCGCCTTGCCGTTCCAGCGCCCATAAATACCGTCCGACGCGTAGAGGTCGGGCAGCGAGAGCCGCGCCCGGCGGATCAGCCAGTAGTCGGCGATGAAGATCCCGGCGATCGGCCCCAGGAAGCTCGAGTAGCCGACCAGCCAGCCGAAGATGTAGGTGCCGTAGTCGGAGAGCAGCCGCCAGGGCATGATCACGATCCCGAGGATGCCGGTGAGCACGCCGCCGGTGGCGAAGTTGATCCGCGACGGCCAGAGGTTGGCGAAGTCGTTGGCCGGCCCCACCACGTTGGCGGCGACGTTGGTGGTGAGCGTCGCGATCAGCAGCGCGAACAGCGAGATCAGGATCACCAGCGGGCTGCCCAGCCGCGAGAGCAGGACCACCGGGTCCCAGATCGCCTCGCCGAAGATGAGCACCGAGGCCGAGGTCACCGCCACGCCGATGAACGAGAAGAGGGTCATCGTCGTCGGCAGGCCGTAGAGCTGGCCCCGGATCTGGGCCTTCTGGTCGCGGGCGTAACGTGACAGGTCGGGGATGTTGAGCGCGAGCGTCGCCCAGAAGCCGACCATGGCGGTGAGCGACGGCACGAAGAAGGCCAGGAACTCGCCCGCCGTCCGGAACTTGCTCGGCTGCGCCAGGACCGGCCCCAGGCCCTTCGCCCGCAGGGCGGCCCAGGCGAGCAGCGCGAGGCCGGCCACGATCAGGAACGGCGCCGCCCAGGCCTCCAGGCGCTTGATCGCGTTGCTCCCCCGCACGACGATGTAGATGTTCATCAGCCAGAAGGCGAAGAAGGCGATCCAGGCGGCGCCGGGCACCCGCTCCCAGGCCGGGGAACGCGGTGCGCAGCATGGTGTGGATCGCCTGGCCGCCGATCCAGGTCTGGATGCCGAACCAGCCGCAGGCGACCAGCCCGCGCAGGATCGCCGGCACGTTGGCGCCGCGGGTGCCGAACGAGGCGCGGGCGAGCACCGGGAAGGGGATCCCGAAGCGGGTCCCCGGATGGGCGATCAGGACCATCGGGACCAGCACGATCAGGTTGCCGAGCAGGATGGTGAGCATCGCCTGCCACCAGCTCATCCCCCCCTGCACCAGCCCGGCGGCCAGCATGTAGGTGGGGATGCAGACCGACAGCCCCACCCACAGCGAAGCCATGTTGTAGGTCGTCCACGTCCGCTGCTCGACGCGGGTGGGAGCCAGATCCGCGTTCCACAGACGGGGATCGGACCCCGGCTCCCGCAGCTCATACAGCTCGCCGCGAACCCGACGCATCGCCTGGAGCTTGGACATAATGGCCGGTATGGTACACCGGCCGGCCACCTTCAAGTTGCCGATCGGTTCGCCCGGATCGCGATCCGGCGCAGGACGTGCCTGGCCGCGACGTAGGCCAGGCACGCCACGCACACCACCAGGAGCAGCGTCCGCAGGTGCGCCGCGGTCGAGAACCGTCACCCCGATGCCGGTGCCGATCGCGAGATAGGCCACGAGGCACGCGGGGCACTTCGGCAGCAGCACCAGGACCGCGGCCGGAATGACGGTTCCGGCGATCTTGAGACCCCGCCGCGGCGGCGAGGCTTTCGCTTCGCAGCATCGCGGCTCGCTCACGCGCGCTCCTCCCCCGCGCAGCACGCGGAAGCCGCTTTCACCGGGGCCTCGGGCTCGTACCGGTCATGATGGCGGACCCAGGCCATCGGGAAGGGCAGGCTCTCCTCGTCGCGCCCCTTCGGCGCGAAGTCGAGGAAGCGGTAGACCCCGAGCAGCTCCTCGACGCCTCGCGCGTACGCGGAGTAGGTGTGGAAGATCTCGCCGTCACCCTCCTTGATGAAGACGCTGACGCCGGGGGCTTCCTCGCTCGGAAACGCGTTGAGGCCGTAGTTGTAGGGCACCTTGCCCTGGGCCATCTCTTCTTTCGTGAACGAGACTCGATAGTCGCGGTTGAAATCGTTCTCGTACGACGAGACCCACTTGAAGCTCCAGCCCATGCGCTGCTGAAACGCTTCGATCTGAGCCGGGCGCGCCCGGGAGACCACGGCCAGCGTCACGTCCCGCTGAGCCAGGTGGACGCGGCTGCCGTCGAGATGATCGGCCACCATGGAGCAACTGGGGCAGCCCTCCTGCCAGTCCGGCCCGAACATGAAGTGATAGACGATCAACTGGCTGCGCCCGCCGAAGAGATCCGCGAGCGTCTCCCTGCCGTTCGGACCGTCGAAGACATAGCTCTTCTCGACCTTCTCCCAGGGCAGCTCACGGCGCTGCCGGCTCAGCTCGTCCCGGAGCCGGGTGAGCTCCTTCTCCTTTGCCAGCAGCTTCTTGCGGGCCAGAACCCATTCTTCCGGCGACACGATACGTCCTGCTGCGATTCCGGCGATCTGCGTATTCATGATCGATCCTTTCCTTGTCGAACTGCGGTTCTGATCTGTACTACGGCTCCCGGGCGATCCGGGATACGCGACCCAGCACAGAATCAATTCGGCAAGGATGAGTCGACGGCGACGGAGGCTGCCGCCGGCAGGATCCAGGGGCAGTGGATGTAGTCCGCGATGCGCGTCACGCGGTGATCGGTCACTTCGAGGCGGACGACCGCTTCCGGCTTCCACTCATCGGCGTCCCGGTTCATCAGGATGACGACCACGGGCTCGCCGTCCACCTCGCCCACCGCCAGCCGCCACGGCACCGGCCAGCCCTCATAGCGTCCGAAGTAGGGGGACTCGCCCACGGAGCCGGTGAAGCGGTCCGCCACGCGCAGGCGGGCGTCGGCGGCGATGAGCTCCCGCAGGCCGTCCCAGTCGCGCCGGTTGAACCGCTCGACATAGAGATGCAGGAGCCGCGCCTCGTCCGCGCTCTTCGCGCGCCGCGGCGCTCCCGGCTCAGGCGTTGCCGGCAATCTCGAGCGGCCGCGATGGAGCGCGGCCTTGACGCCGCCCACCGTGGAGTCGACGAGATCGGCGATCTCCTCGAGCGAATAATCGAAGACGTCCTTCAGCAGCACGCAGGCGCGCTCCTTCGGCGGCAGCGCCAGCACCAGGTGCTCGACCGCCCGGCCGAGGGCCGGTCCGGGCGGATCGGCCGGCAGGACCCGGTCCGGTTCCACGACGGCGGTCTCCGCTTCCTGGCGGACCCCACGGCGGCGCAGGAAATCGATGCAGCGATTGTGCGCGATGCGGAACAGCCAGGGCGCCAGGGGGCGGCTGTCGTCGAAGCTGTCGAGCATCCGGTAGGCCTGGAACAGCGCCTCCTGGACGACGTCCTCGCCGTCCAGGACCGATCCGGTCATCCGGGAGCAGTACCGGTGCAGGCTCGGGCGAAGGTTGGCGATCGTCCCGAGGAACGCCAGGTAGCGTGCCTCGAAGGGGCCGGGGGCGGTCATCTCGCGTCGATTCTCCAGATCCATGGCTACTTATACGCGGCCCGGACCCTTTGGGATGCGGGCACAGGACAGGCGATGGACCTCGCCAGCGCGGGAGGCGAAGCTCGGGCTCCTCTTGGGTGAAAGGCTCAGAGAGGGGACCGCGGCTCGCTTCGCCCCATGGACCGCACCGAGGCATAAGTAGGGCATCTGCGCCAGTGCTCAGGCCGGGCTCTGCGGCCAGATCGTTTGCACTCGTAAACGTAATGTGTCTCCCACGGCCGTCCAAGTAGGGCAGGAAGGATATTCAGACTCCTGTGACCACCGGAGAGAGAAGGAGGACCGGCTGAACATGGTGGCCCAGCCTTTCTCGCGGTTATAGAGAAAGTTGTATCGATGCGGGTCTGTAGCGTAGTCGCTACCGCCAACATCCCCGCACATCGAAAGGTCGTTGAAACGCGACGCCGGAAGTACCCCTTCCGCGGTCCTTGCTGAGTTTTACTCCCCGAAGAGCTTCGGCTGCTCGGCTCTGGACTTGTCGGCCTTGGGGGCTCGCTTCAGTGTTACGTTAGCCTGCGTGGGAGGATAATCTACCCGCTTCCCAGAGAGTAGATCTGCGATTGTGAGGAGCTGCACTCGCGGATGAGTCGTCCCCCAAGGGGATGCATAGAAGCCCGCAGACGCTGCCTCTTTTCGCATCTCTCGCGTGGGCTCCTGCATTGAAATTAGGACACCAATTGCGGCTTTCTCCCGGTCCAAAACGCCGACAAGATCTCGGACGTGCGCGGCGCCGGCTTTTCCAGCCTTGACTGAGAAAATAATTTGCTTGGTCTTTCCGCCAGACCCTTCATCGTGGAAATAAAGACGGCCATCAATACCTCTGTCGGCTCCCTTCTTCTGTTCGTTAGGTCGAGCCCCAACCAACCCAAGCGCCCACCATTGAAACTGGTAAGGATCATCTGATGCCAGAGCCTCCGCATCGGGGATGGAGGTAGGCTCGCCAACCACCTCATAATCTGAAGACACTAAATCACCAAAGTGATCCCTCAACCTACCTTTTACAAGGCTAATCGCAAGATGCGTAATATCGATGCCGATCCATTTCCTTCCGAGCTTTTGCGCTGCGGCAATGGCCGTTCCACAACCACAAAATGGATCGAGCACAACATCGCCTTCGTTGCTGCTTACTGATATAATCCGTTCAAGCAGGGCGAGGGGCTTTTGGGTCGGATATCCTAAGCGCTCCTGGTGCCAGGAACGTAATGCCTCAATATCTGTCCAAACGTCTTGCATAAGGAGCCCCTTGGCTTCGTCAAGGTATCTCTTAAGTCGAGGAATGCCATTCCGGGTATAGAAAATCCGGCCTTCTTCCTCTAGGCGCTCCATAGTCGCGAGCGGACAACGCCAGACACGACTAATGCCCTTCCATTCGTATTCGTACCCTCCTCCCGACAAACCCGCTGCGCTCAGATTGTCAGACATAAATTGTCGGCCGCCTTCATCTCTATATCTATAGTATTGATCGACATAATCCTTCTCGTACGGCTGGTAGATTGGATTCCAAATTGGCTCAGGTCCTTTGGCATAGAACAAAATCGAATCGTGAACCCTACCGAACCGGACCGCGTCGCTGTGGCTTGAGGTTCGCTTCCAAATTATCTCGTTCCGGAAGTTCTCGGGCCGGAAGATGGCGTCGAGAAGAACCTTAAGAAAGTGGCTGGCAGTAGGGTCACAATGCAGGTATATGCTCCCTGTTACCCGCAGAACCCTTCGGAGTTCAACCAGTCGAGGAGCCATCATCGCCAGATAAGCCATCATGTTACTGGGTCCGAGAAATGTCCGGAACGCCTGTAATGCAAGCGAAATCTGCCCCCCACCTTCCACCGCATCCTGATAGGCTCGCGCGGCTGATTCGTCCCACTCCCAGGTATCCTCAAAGGCTTGGACTTGTGCCGCTGCTTTGGTACCGTCGTGTTCCGCGAAAAGGACGTTGTAATTCTGGTTAGAATTGAAGGGAGGGTCGAGGTAGACGAGATCTACCGAGTCGTTAGCAACATACCGGCGCAGGATGTCTAGGTTGTCGCCATAGTACAGTGTATTGGTCAAAGTGGCTCACCTCTCGGTTGTGAATAAGGGATATCCTATCGCACTGGGTGCAGTGTGGAACCAACCGCTTGAGACAAGATAGGGTGGCCACGGACGACTGTCCCCAATCTGGCCACTTCCTCCGGTGGATCCCGACGAAGTGCCTGGCACCTAGCCCCCCGGCTGTCGTCGAAGCTGTCGAGCATCCGGTAGGCCTGGAACAGCGCCTCCTGGACGACGTCCTCGCCGTCCAGGACCGATCCGGTCATCCGGGAGCAGTACCGGTGCAGGCTCGGGCGAAGGTTGGCGATCGTCCCGAGGAACGCCAGGTAGCGTGCCTCGAAGGGGCCGGGGGCGGTCATCTCGCGTCGATTCTCCAGATCCATGGCTACTATACGCAGCCCAGGCCCGCCGGGATACGGACCTCCCGCGCTTAGTCCGCAAAAAAGTCGCTCCACGATTTGTTGTTCCGTCTGTAACCTTTCGCTGTCTAACTCCTCTATAGCTATCCCGGCGTCGCGCCCCCTCAGGGAGAGCCTCGGGGCGCCGGGGCAACCAGGAGGAGCTGATGGAACCGACACCCATAACCCCCTTACCTTCACCTCGTCCCTCCCGCTTCCGAAGATTCCTCTCTCCCGGCTTCCTGGTCCTGCAGGCCGGCGTCCTGCTCCTCTTGGGCACGGCCGTCAGCCAGGTCGGAGCGCAGGCGGGAGGCACCCTCTCGTCCCCCTTCGACCGGCTGGTGCTCGCGCCCGCGGGGCCCGAGGCGCCGTTCCACCTCCGGTTCTTCTCGACGGCGGTCAAGACCGACTCGCGGGGGAGGATCCTCACCGGCGCCACCAGCGACCCGGTCAAGAACCTCGTCGGCGCCGAGCCCGCGGGGTTGCGCGCCGGCCTGCAGCGGTTCACCAAGATCCTCTTCGGCGCCGGCTACATCGACGGCCGCCCCGATCCGGGGACGCGGATCGACCCCAACAACCCGGTGGTCAAGAGCGGCAGCCAGCACTGGCCGTTCGTGCCGCAGCCCTTCCGGAGCTGGCCGACGTCGCTCGCGCTGACGCCGGACGGCCGCAAGCTCTACGTCAGCCTCCCCGGCCGCGAGGGCTATCCCGACTGGCGGGTGGCCGCGGTGGATACCGCCAGCCACTCCGTGCTCACCTGGGTGGACCTGCGTCCGGCCGGTGAGACGCGGGGCACGCGCCCCACCGGCCTCGCGGTGTCGCCGGCGAACTCGCGGATCTACCCCGTTCCCTACCTCGTGGTGCTCAACGAGTACGCCAACTTCGCCAGCGTCGTCGACACCGCGACCGACCGGGTGATCGGCGAGCTCTCGACCGGCTTCTACGGCGAGGACCTCGCCTTCAACGCGGACGGTACCCGGCTCTACGTCACCGACCGCTTCAAGGACCAGGTGCGCGCCTTCCGGGTCGATCCCGGGCCGTTCTTCACCCAGATCGCCGAGATCCCCACCGGCACCACGGATCTCGACCGCGCCAACCCCCGCGACCTCGCCCTCTCGAACGACGGCCGCACCCTCTATGTCGCCAACACCCTCGGCCACACGATCGCGGTGATCGACATCGCCGGCGACGCCAACCGCCTCGTCCAGACCCTCCCGGTGGGCGGCCTCGCCACCGACGTCAAGGTCGCCGGGCGCTGGGGGATCGTCTCCGGGCACGAGACCAACTCCGTGCTCAACCAGCCGGAGACCGGGCACGGCCTGCCCAAGGTCGTGAACGGCGTCCCCGTCCGCAACAACGGCTCCCCCCTCGGCTATACGCCGGTGATGACCGACGCCACCAAGGCCACCACCTTCGACGACATCGGCACCGAGCTCAACGTCTTCGACACCGCCACCAACCGGTTCGTCTACCGCTACGTGGATTTCGAGCGCGACCGCTCGCTGCTCGTCGTGCCCGGACAGGTCGCGGACCTGGGCGATCACGCGCCGGGGCAGAAGATCATCCGCGGCAGCGGCGCCGAGCAGATCTTCATTCAGGGGAATCTGCTGTTCGTCTCCCAGATGCACTCCGACAAGGTGGAGGTCTTCCGGATCGACCAGAACCCGTCCGATCCCGCGAGGATCCTGACCTGGGTGGGGACGGAGTACACGGGCGGCATCACGCCGCAGGGGATCGCCGTCTCGCCGGACGGCCGCAACGTCTACGTGGCCAACCTGCAGACGGAGGACGTCTCGTTCCTGGAGCTGGACTCCGCGGGCCGTCTCACCCGGCGGGGTTACGTCCCGGTCGGGGTCACCGGCGTCACGCCGGACCCGGTCAAGGGGGGCAACGGCGCCAACCTCTTCGCCACCGACGAGGAGAAGGGCCTGCGCTGGCTGTTCAACACCGCCTACTCCGACGACGGCCAGAAATCCTGCGGCCACTGCCACTGGCAGAGCCGGTCCGACGGCAACCAGTGGAACGTCGGGGCCAACGCCGTGGGCGGCGTCAAGGTCTCCCCCCAGAACAAGGACATCTCCGACAACTGGCCCGAGTGGTACGAGGGGCTCAACAACGACCTGATGGCCTACGCCTCGGCCTGCAACGGCGAGGTGGTGGCGGCGGAGAAACCGAACGCCCTCTTCCCCCAGGCGACGGAGGCGGACCGCTTCCGCGCCCGCGAGGACTACGTGCTGCGCAAGACCGAGGAGAGCTCGCGCGCCGTCGGCCGGCCCGACCTCTCCGGCAAGGCCTTCAAGGTGGGCTACTACGACATGGCCTACCTGCAGATCCTGTGGAGCCAGAACGAGACCCGGCTGATGCCCAACCCGCTGACCCAGTTCCCCTCGGCGTCCGAGGCCGAGCTGGTGGCCCGGGGCAAGTTCCTGTTCACGAACGAGGTCGCCCAGGGCGGCAGCGGCTGCGCGAGCTGCCACCACAACGGCAACAAGATCACCAACGGCGAGGTGGACGACACCTTCCAGGACTACAACATCCACGAGCCGGGCGTGGTGGCCGAGACCACCGTCGACAACGAGGGGCCGTTCACCCGCCTGAGCAACGACTACTTCTTCCAGAAGTTCGGCCCGCCCCAGGACGAAGGGGGCCGGCAGAACATCAGCAGCCGCAACACCAAGCACCTGCGGGCGTTCTGGGACAGCGTGCCGCGCTGGCTCCATCACGGCGGCGCGCACAGCCTCCGGGAGATCCTGCTGGCACCCGACTCGCCGCTGCTCCAGCCCGGCGAGCGCGGCTTCAACTTCCGCACCGTGCGCGCCGACCACCAGCGCGCGGTGGCCGGCGACTTCCTGGGCGGCCCGCGCGTCGTGCTGCCGACGGAGGTGCCGATCACCTTCGGCGACAGCCGCGGCGGCCTCGCCGGGGACGGCAAGGGTCCGCTCTACGTCAGCCTCGACCGGCCGGTCCGCGTCTCACCGCCGGACGCCGCCTATCCCGAGGGGCGGCTGGAGCTCGACCGGCTGGGGACCAACAACCTGGCGCCGCTCGTGGTGACGGTGAACGGCCAGCGGCAGATCAACCCGGCCCTCGCGGCCAACAACATCCGGGTGATCAAGGATACCCACGGCAAGACCTCGCAACTGTCCGCCCGGGACATCGAGGCCCTGTCCGCGTATCTGCGGTCGCTCCAGAAGTAGGAGTAAACCGGCGCGGGGGCTTGAATCTGGCATCAGCCCCCCGCGCCGCCCTCGCCGCAACTGCCTCAGGTTGCGGTAGGCTCCGAAGCCGGATGCGATCCCTGACCGCTCCCACCCTCGAAGAGATCCGCGCCGCCCGCGAACGGCTGGCCGGAGTCACCCTGCGCACGCCCCTGATCCGCCTGAATGCCGAGGGCGCTCCGGGGGAGATCTGGATCAAGCTGGAGAACCTGCAGCCCGATCGGCTCCTTCAAGCTGCGGGGCGCCGCCAACGCCATGCGGATCGCCGGGCCCGAGGGTCTGCGCGACGGCGTCTACACGGCGAGCGCCGGCAACATGGCCCAGGGGGTGGCCTGGAGCGCCCGCGAGCTCGGGATTCCGGCGGCGGTCGTGGTGCCCGACCACGCGCCGGCCACCAAGCTGGCGGCCATCGAGCGCCTGGGCGGACGGATCGTAAAGGTGCCGTTCGACCGCTGGTGGCAGGTACTCATCGATCACTCCTTCCCGGGGCTCGACGGCCTCTTCATCCATCCGGTGGCCGACCGGGCGGTGATCGCGGGCAACGGCACCGTCGCCCTGGAGATCCTCGAAGACCTCCCGGACGTCGACACCGTCCTCGTCCCCTTCGGCGGCGGCGGGCTCTCCTGCGGCATCGCGGCGGCGCTCGCCGCCCTGCGTCCCGAGGCCCGCGTCTTCGGCTGCGAGGTGGAGACCGCCACGCCGCTCGCCACCTCCCTCGCCGCCGGCTCGCCGCAGACCGTGGACTACCAGCCGAGCTTCGTCGACGGCATCGGCGGCAAGAGCCTCCTCCCCGAGATCTGGCCGCTGGCGAGCACGCTGCTCGCCGGCGCCCGCGTCGTCCCCCTCGCAGCGGTGGCCGCCGCCATCCGGCTCCTCGCCGAGCGCCATCGCGTCATCGCCGAGGGGGCCGGAGCCGCGTCCGTGGCCGCGGCCCTGGCGGGCGTCCCGGGAGCGCGCAAGACCGTCTGCGTCATCTCCGGCGGCAACCTCGACTCTCGCCAAGCTCTGCGCCATCCTGGAGGGGCGGATGCCCTGAGGGGCACGATGAAAATCCATCCGTTCGTCCTGCTGGGAGCCGCCGCTCTCGCCGCGGCGCTCCCCGCACCGCCGGAGGCCGCCGCCGGAAAGCGCGGCAAGCCCATCAAGACGCTCCAGCTCGTCGAGGCCACCATTCCGGAGCTCCGGCGGGCGATGGAGACCAGGCGCCTCACGGCGGAGCAGATCGTGCGCCTGTATCTCGCGCGCGTCGAGGCCTACGACAAGAAGGGCCCGGCCGTGAACGCGTTCCTGCTCGTGAACGCCAGGGCCGCGGAAGAGGCGCGGCGGCTCGACGCGGAGCGCCGCTCGGGCCGGGTGCGGGGCCCGCTCCACGGCATCCCCGTCCTGCTCAAGGACAACATCGACACCGCGGACATGCCGACCACCGCGGGCTCGGTGGCGCTCGCGGGCTCGCATGCCGCCGGACGACGCGTTCATCACCCGCAAGCTGCGCGCAGGCCGGCGCCATCATCCTCGGCAAGGCCACTCTCACCGAGTTCGCCAACTTCCTCGCGACCGGCATGCCGACCGGCTACAGCTCGCTCGGCGGCTTCGGATTCAATCCCTACGATCCGCGCCCGCTGCCGGGCGGCGACGGCCGGCCGGTGCTCCCGACGGGCGGCTCGAGCTCGGGCCCGGGCGATCGCCGTGAACGCCAATCTCGCCGCGGCTCGCGGTCGGCACCGAGACCTCCGGGTCGATCCTCAGCCCGGCGAGCGCCAACGGCGTGGTGGGCATCAAGCCCACCCTGGGCCTGGTCAGCCGCGACGGCATCATCCCGATCACCGCCGACCAGGACACCGCCGGCCCATCGCGCGCACCGTCACGGACGCAGCCATCCTGCTCGGCGTCCTCGCCGGGCACGATCCGGCCGACCCGGCGACGGCGGCCTGCCTCGAGCCGGGCCACTGCTTCAGCGACTACACCCGTTTCCTCGACCGGAAGCGCTCTCGAGGGGGCCCGCATCGCCGTGGTGACGCCGATCCCCGCCGGAACGGGCCGCCATCATGAACGCGGCGATCGACGCGCTGCGGGCGCAGGGGCCCGGGTCGAGCTGCTGCCGTCGCCCTTCCAGGCGCAACTCGTCTCCTGCTCCAGCTACCCGCCGCCCGCGGACTGCTCCACCGTCCTCCTCTACGGCCTGAAGCGCGACCTGAACGCCTACCTGGCGGCGACGCCCGGCGCGCCCCGCGCGGACGATCGCCGAGATCGTGGCGTTCAACAAGGCCCACCAGCCGCCGATGAAGTACGGCCAGACGACCTTCGAGGCGGCGCACGCAGGTCGACACCACGCCCGGCAGCGCGGACACGCGCCGCTATCAGGCCGATCCGCGCCGAGGATCTCGCGCGGTCCCGGGACGCGCTGGACGCCGTCTACGCCGGCCCCGACGGCTCGCCGGGACACGGCGGACGACTTCGACGCCATCCTCTCCTCGGCGAACAGCTTCGCGGCGCGCTCCGGCGAAGGCGGGCTATCCGAGCATCACCGTGCCCGGCGGCTTCCTGCCGCCCGACCGCGCCGGTCGCGAATCCCTTTCCCATCCGGGGTGACGTTCTCCGGCCCGGCGTTCTCCGAGCCGCGGCTGATCGCCCTCGCCTACGCCTTCGAGCAGGCGACCCGCCACCGCGAGCCGCCGGCGAGCACGCCGCCCCTGGCGGGCTTGCCCTCGCGCTGAAAAAAAACGCGCGGCCCGCAAGCCGCGCGTCTGAATGGAAAGCGAAAGAGCCGGTCCGGCTACTGCACCTTGAAGATCCCCCAGAAGCCCTCATCGAGCCCCGGAGAGACGAAATCGCGGTACAGATAGTCGCCCGGCATCAGGAACTTGCCGCCGGCGCCGCTGCGCAGGAGGACGTCGAAGTGGTTGCTCGGTCCGTGCCCCATGTGAGCCCCTTCCCAGAAGGAGAAGCCGTTGCGGCCGAGCTGGGTCGAATTGTTGATGTACGGCTCCCGGTCCCAGAGGTGGCCGTCGAGAGCGAAGACGATGTTGCGCGAATGGCCGCCGGGCATCAGCAGGCGGAAACGGACCTTGGTGCCCGGGGCCGCCTGGAAGACCGGCGTCTGCGGATTGGCGCCGCCCACCTTGGTATTGGAGAGCACGTCGAACCAGTTGGCGAAGTCGTCGGTCTCCGGGAACGGCTTGCCGGGTGGATACTGCATCCGTTTCCACAGCGGCTCGGTGGTGTAGTTGATGGCCGCCTGTCCTGAATCTTCCGCATCCTCCTCGCAGGCGAGGTTCTCCACCGGCCAGCCCTGGCCCGCGGGCGGAACGTAGCCGGGGTTGCAGAGCTGGCCGAGGGATTGATCGCTCCGCATGTTGACGTCGTTCTGATAGAGCATGACGAACTCGCGGAACCCCCCCTCGGAACCGCCGCTGATGCTGGCCTCGGCGCGCCGGTTGGGGTTGTACTCGTTGATGAAAGCACCCTGCGGCTCGACGATCAGCGCCCCGATCGCCCCCTTGCTCGCGTGCTCGATGCGATCGGAGGAGATCAGGTTGATGGCGCCGAACTCGATCGGCGTCGGGGTGACCGTCGTGGTGCCGGGATTGACCGTGATGTCGCCGGCGTACCACTCATAGGTCACGAACTGCCCGGGCGCCGCGAGCTGGTTCCTGTTGCGGCCGACGTTGGCGCCGTCGAAGCGGCTGACGTCGTAATAGAGGAGCTGCGGGTGCAGGCCCACGTAGCTCGACGGCCGGATGTCGTTGGCGTTGAAGCCCTCGACGATCATCGGCAGGGTGTTGTAGCCGTCCACGTCGCTGAGCGTGGCCGGCAGCTTGTTGCGCAGGGTGAGCTTGATGCACTCGCCGGCCAGCGCGCGCAGGACCAGCGGCTCGGGCCGGATGGCCGGTCCGGGCTTGAGCCGGCCGGAAACATCGAGGTCCGACGTGCGGACATAAAGGATGGCCGTCGGGTCCCACAGCGGCCCGAACGTGCTGTTGCTGTTGTAGACCAGCTTGCCGCCGGTCAGCGCGGCGGCCGCGGTGACGGCGGTGACGTCGAGATTGCGGACCGGTGCGCTCTTGGGGCAGGAGAAGTCGTAGGCGCCGTTGGTGCCCGGGTCGAGGGGCGACCTGGATCCGGGTTGACTGTCCGGCAGCTCGAAGAGGTCCTGCTGGTGGTTGTTGTAGGCCCGCAGGAAGCCCCAGAGGCCGTTCCAGTAGTCGTCGGTCGAGGAGCCGGCCGACCAGAGGCGGTCGGCGAACGAGCCGTTCGGGTTCTTGATCACCTGCGGGAGGATGAACTCGAAGTGCTCCGAGATGCCCATCATCTGGCTGCCGCGATAGCCGGAGTTGGGCTCCGACGGCTCGAACAGCCACTTGACGCCGTGAATGCTGAAGTTGTGCCCCTCCTCGTGAGCGCCGACGAGCACGCGGATCTGCACCCGGTCGTTCTCATAGGCCCGCAACAGGGGCGTATAGGGATCATAGGCATCCAGATCGCCGGTCAATGGCGGATAGAAGCCGGGCTGGCTGTTGAAAGCGGGATCGCTGCGCGGGATCGAGGAGAACGCGAAGGAGAGATCCCCCGCCTGGCCCGCGGCCTGCGAATTGGACTGCGGATCGCGCACCCGCAGGGCGAGAGGCTCGTTGCGGTAATTGATCGACATGGTTCCCGGATCGTCCGCCGACAGCAGCTCCGGGCACGGTGGCGGGGCGTTGCTGATCGGGCAGCTCCGGGGGCGTTGCAGCAGGTCGGGCAGGCCGGCCTCTTCACGTCCCGGCGGATTGACCGCCTTCGCCGGATCGGGGATGCCGCGGTTGCCCGCCTCGTAGGCGAGCTGATAATCGGCGAACTCCAGCAGGAACTCGCGATAATCGGGCTCGTTGGGAGGAGCGATCACCGCCTGCCAGGTGGTGGGGCCGCCGTCGTGCCGGCCGCCGAGCAGGGCTCCGGTCTCGTTGTGATACCAGCTCGAGCCGACGGGCTCGATGACCAGGCCGGCGTAGAGCCCGGCCTGCTGGTGGGTCGAGGGGCTGAAGTGATCGTGGGTGAAGACGGTGCGCAATGTGCGGTCGTTGCCGGCGTTGTCGCGCACCGGATCGGCCCACCAGCGCTGGATCGTGGTCTGGGCGCCGATCCAGTCCCGGCCATCGCCGTCCTTGTCGGGACCGGCGCCGAAGAACGGGTGCGGCTTGGCGACCGGGCAGGTGAAGGTGCCGTCCCGCGCGTCGACGGCGGCGCAGCCGTTGGCGGCGCGGATGGCCTGGATGCGCTCCCGCACCTCGCCGGGGCTGAACGAGCCGTCCTCGTAGTTGAAGCCGTTGCCGGCGCCGTCGGAGGCCGTGACGTCGAACTTCACCAGGTGGATGTGCTGGCCCAGGACGTCCGTCGGGGTGCGCACCTGGAAGTCGTCGAGCTGGTACTCCTTGGGCGCCAGGTTGGTGAGCCAGTAATTGATGCAGGTGCCGCTGTTGGCGCGGAAGAAGAGCGGCTCCGGCGCTCTCTTCGGGCCGCCGGCGAGGCCCAGATAATCGTTCACGTCCGCCCACAGGGCGCTGAAGCGCTGCTGCGGAAGGTGCCAGCCGGCCTTGTTGAGCTTGACGTCGTCCTCGATGTCGGCGGCCTTGATGATCCGCGGATTGGCCGCGGCCGCGGCGTCGAGGCAGGGCTCGGCATACGGCGCGCCGGCGACGCGCGGCCGGCCATTGGTCGGGAACTGCGTCTGCAGGCTGCAGTAGCCGTTGGGCTCGCAACTGTTCTGGTTGGCCTGCTCGTGGAAGAGCATCGCGGCCTTCTCCACGGCCGTGCCGTCCTCCGGGAGCTGCTCGGCGTTGGCGCTCAGCAGCTCCTTGTGGAAGTCGAGCCGGGTGTGAGCTTCGTTGAAGGTGCCGCCGTTGATCCGGTGCCGCGGCAGGCCGCCGTCGTCGAGCGTGTCGAGCGGCGGCTTGGGCGGACGGTGCCCGGCCAGGGCGGGGACGAAGAAGGGATATCCCGGATTCCCGCCGCCCGTGATCTGCGCCTGCCCCTGGGCGATCTGCACCGTGGCGCCCGGAGCGGGCGGCATCGGCTTGCCGGGCAGCGGCACGAGGGCGGGAATCGGCGTGCCGCTGGCGATCTCGCCGTCCGGCAGGGCGCGGTTGGCTCCCGCCGCGGGCCGGCCGGCCGCGTCGAGCAGCGTCCCGCGCTCGAAGACGTCGTGGACCCGCCAGAGCTCCCACATCCCCTGCGCGAAATGGGGGTAGAAATGGCAGTGGAAGATCGAATCCCCCACCGTATGGTTCACATTACCACCGCCGTCGTACGTGATCTCGGCGGTGAACGAGGCGCCGGGGCCGATCGCCTGACTGTCGAGATACGTCGACTTGTCGCTGTCGGCCGTATGGAGCCACTGGTGCGCGTGAAGGTGGTGGATGTGGTGCTCCTTGGTGCCGGCGTGCAGCACCCGGAAGCGCGTATGGTCGTTCAGATAGCCATGATGGACATTGGACGGATCGTCCGGGAAGAAGGCCTTGGTGGCCTTGGCGCCCGGCAGCGGCACGCAGGGAGCGCCGGTGCGGAGCTGATTGGCGTAAAGGGGAAGATTGGGATCCTGGCCGATCGTGTTCGGGCTCGCGGTCTGGGGGCCGCACCCCACGTTCGCCGGGCGGTCCACCACCATCGCCGGATCGCCGACGCTCCAGGAGCTGAGGAAGAACTCCTCGAATTTGCACTCCGTGCAGTTCGCCATCGGACCGACTCCGAAGCGGTTGGCGAGCACCTCGGCCCCGATGCCCGCGGAGCCGTAGTTGATGGCGAAGGCATCGCGGCCGCTGTGCAGGGTGTACGCGAGCTGGGCCTGCTCGAATTCGGGGAACGCCTGCACGGCGCCGATCTCGTCGTGATAGATCACGGTGAACTCGCGGAACGGCTGCTCGCGCTCCGGGTGCGTGTACCGGTTCAGCGGGAACGTCCCGGCCGGGAACCAGCCGGCCGTGCGCGCGGCGCTCGGGTTGTTCGGCGCCGAACCGGTGATGACGGCGTTGAGGTCGGTATGGACGATCTCGGTGCCGTTCAGCATGTTGAGGACCGGCGTGCCGGCCCGTGGATGGCCCCCCGGGTAGACGGCCTCGTAGTCGAGGGTCGGCTGTCCATAAGGGGTCGCGCCCGTGGTGGCGTAGTCGAGGTCCTGGCGGGTGACCTGGCTGCGATACCAGCGCGCGCCCGTGGGCTCGACGACGATGGCGCCGAACAGGCCGGAGTTGGTGTGGCCGCCATCCCCCTCGCCGCCGGCTACCGCGCCGGCGCTATGGATCACGTGCTCCCCCTCGCGGTCGGCGTAGAGGTTGTAGACGATCGACTGCCCGACGTCGACCAGCCCGCTCGGGTTGGCGCCGACATAGGTGCCGCCGTCGAGGTTCGAGGTGGTCAACTGCATGCCCACGGCGTTGATCGACACCAGGCGGGTGTTGGATTGATCGCCGTCGCGCCGGGTCGGGCTCAGCAGGTTCTGAAAGCTGATCCGCAGGCAGTCGCCCACGTTCATCCGCAGCACCATCGGCCGCGGCCGCTTGTCCGGCCGCAACTGAACGTTGCCGGGCGAGAGGCTGGCGCCGCTGATCGGCACCACGTCGCGCCGCAGGGCGTACATCAGGCCCTGTGGCTGGAACGAGCCGAGGCGATTCCAGAAGAAAACCTGATCGAAGGCGACGACGTCCGCCGTGATCGTGCGGGCGCAGGTCTGGGCCCGTGCGGTCGATGGCAGGGCGAGGATGGCGGTGAGAAGGAACAGCAGCGGCGCGGGTTGCAGGAAGCGCCGCGGGATGGAAGGCATTCTGAGCATCGCTCCTCCAGATGCAAAACGGTTACGGCGTCAGCGGTGCGGGGAGTGGGGCCGGGGCCCGGCCCCACTCCCTTACGTTCACGATGTCAGACGGTCGCTCTCAGTATGAGGTTTACGGAATGTCCGGGCACACCTCGTAAGGCCTTCTAAAGCCACCACAGCAGTAGTTCTGGTTGCACTGGCAACTGTAAGGATTCTCTGTGCAGGGGTCGTAGGATTGGGTGTAATAGATATTCGTCGTATACGAACCCTGGGCGCTCTGCTGTGGAGAGCCGCTGTCATAGACCACCACGGTGGGCGTGACCGTGGTGTTGGTATAGCAGTACTGCTTGGTCAGTTGGTACCCGGAGCCTTCGTACGAGCCGCCGATGTACCAGTAATAGGTGTAGCCCGGGGTTCCTCCGGACGCGGAGGCGGTCCAGGTGACGTCCATGCACGGCGAGTAGTTGTCGGTATAACCGTTGGAGGTGCCGCTGACCGACACCGAGACTGGAGGGGGAGGGGGGAGGGGGCAGATGGAGTTCTGGGCCGAGGTCTCATAGCTGATGCCGAGGCTGTCGCTCCACGCGCGCGCATAGCTGCTCGACGAGCAACTCGTGCTGCCGCCGAGACTCCACTGGGCGGCGCTGTCCAGCCACGAGCCACCGTACCTCGGATCTTCCTGGGTCTTGGTGGAGAACACGCTCCCGGTGGAGGCCTGAACGTAGGCGTAAGCGTAGGTGTTGCCGATGAATCCGCAGTTCGTATGGAAATAGGCGTCGGCGCTGGCGCTGACGCCGGGAGCCTGCGCGTCCCGCAAGTAATCGGCGTAAGCGTGAGCCCCATAGGCGATATCACAGCCGCTCGATTCCTGACTGGACGGGTCTACGACCTGACGGGTGCTGAGGCGCGTGTTCGCCGCGCCGATCTGGCGCTGCAGATTGCTGATCGCCTGGCCGAGCTCCGGGGACGGATGCTGGTTGTGGGCCTGCTGCAGGAAGTTGACCTGCTGCTTGAGGTTCTCCACCGTGTAGCGGAGGCCTTCCTCCCCATAGGTGAGCGTTGCAACCTGGCCTCCTGACGTGCTTTTCCGGAGAACCCCCTCCTGCACCTTCTGCCACCCCTCCGCATACATCCGGGTCAGCCATGCCGGCTCTTGCGGCTTGGCCTGGGCCAAGCCGGCGCGAGCGCCGATGAGAGTCATTGCGAGACAGAGCACGGAGAAAAGCAGTGTCATCCTGAACTTCACAGAAGCTCCTTCCCCATTACATTCCTTCAGCCTTGATTGGCAGAAGGCGCGGCTGGCCCACTGCAAACTGTTTGCCATTACTGAAATGCAAAACAAGGCCCCGGTTTCACCGCCCTTTCAGTCGCGGTCGAGGGCGTCCGGCACGTTCAGAAGTCACGGGCCACCCATCTTTTCGAGGGTGCCTGGAGGGATTTCTATTAGAATTTCTGCAAACGACTTAAAGATCTTGCACGGCCTTCCTCCACGCCCCAACCCGGTCTCGGGTATCCTGTCGGCATGCGCCTCCGACTCCTCCGCAATGCCACGCAGCGGGTCGTCCTGGCGGGGTTTGTTTCAGGTCTCGTTTCGGGCCTCTTTTCATCCCTCATCATGTTTCCCGCCGCGGCGGCGAGCTCCGCTCCCGAAGGCAGGACCCAGCTCCTGGCGGAGATCCACCGGACGCGTGAGGAGATCGAGCGGCGCCATGGAGGATCGATTGAGCGCTACGCGGAGCCGGAGTACGCGCGGGATGTCGACCGCTTCTGGGCTCTGGCCGAAAGGTGGACGAGCGAGTATCTTGACGCCCACCCTGCCGCATCCACTCGCGAGATCGAAGCCGACCTGGCGACCCTGGCGAACGATCTCAGGCCCTCGGCGGTCCGCCTGACCGGGGAGGCCGTCGCGGTCTCGAAGCTGACCGACGACCTCCTGGACCGCGTCGCTCACCACCAGGACGCCTCCTTCCTGGCCTCCGCCACGGCGCGGGCGCACCTGGCGGAGATCCTCGCGGACGCGCGCGAGCAGGAAGAGCCGGAGGACGACCTCGGCCTCGGCATGCTCATGGACTGGAAGGTCCGTGTCCGCGGGAACCACCGCCTCGTCGAGCTCCTGACCGACCGCGTCCATCTCCTCCTCACCATTCGGCAACGGTCCGGAAGGGCCTACGTGACGGCCGTCGAGGTCCCGGCCTCGGCGAGTGACTGAAGACAGCGAAGCCCGGGAAGCTGTCGCGTCGCCATCGGAGGCGTCGCAATGACACGGGAGACGTCGCATAGACCGCCGTGGCGTCGCGATGTCCTCGGGCGACGACGCGCCGCCACTGGAGGCGTTGCATAGCCGCTGGAGAGGTCGCGTAGACCACGGCGACGTTGCAATGGAACTTGGCGATGACGCGTAGTCGCTGGAGGCGTCGCGATGCCCTGGGACGACGTTGCGTTGCCGCTGGAGAGGTTCCGATGTCTCCTGGCGGTGTCGCATTGCTGCTGGAGGCGACGCATTGGCCGAGGCGGCGACGCGTAGACGCTGGAGGCGACGCATAGCCTCGGGACTACGCGTCAGCTTCGGCCAGGATTCCCGAACGGGAGTCGCTGGAGTCCCTTTGAAGTAGACTATCGCGACAGTTTTTCGCTCCTGCTCAGCAGCTCGCGGGGATGGGACATCCTCCGTGGCAGGCCTTCGCGACAAGAGGGACCCCCCAAGGAGGGACAGATGAGCTCACAGCTTTCCGTAGCGCAGGTGCTGGCGAATCTGGAGACGCGGATGAAGCTCCTTCGCGACAAGGAGACCCATCATGCCGAGCAGGAGGCCTTCCATCGCGAGCAGCGGGCCGTTCATGCCGGCGAGTACGAGACGGTCGCCCGGCATTACGAGGCGTTCAAGACATCGGCTGAAGGCGCGGCCGAGATCGCGTCCCGCGTCGTCCCTTCCGAGCCGGCGCGGGAAGAGGAGCCGCTGCCGCCGTTGAAGCCCGTCCTGCCCAGCCGGCTGGTGGCCCGGGCGGTCCTGGAGATCCCGGCGGGCGAGAGCTTCGCGCCCACCCGAATCGCCGCCGAGGTCAACCGTCGCTATCCTCGCGAGCTCCGCAAGCCCATCGATTCCCGCCTCGCCTCGACCGCCCTGCGCCGCCTGCTCGCCGAGGGCAAGGTCCGCCTCGTCCGCAAGGGGACCGCCCACCGCGAGACCGTCTACGCCAGGAGCTAGAAGCCTGGGACATCGCCTGCTTCGTCGACGCCCAGAGCCGTCCTGGCAGGCAGGCGAGCCACCCGGAAGAGACGATCTGCCCGACGAGCGGCTCGTAGAAGGGGTGACCAGGACGACCCGGATGCTACAACGGGTTTCTCACAAAAGGAGACGTAATCATGCAAGCCAAAGTTGAATCGACGGCCGCTGCGGAGACTGCTCTTCCTCGGGATCATGCTCGCCGCCACGGCACTTTCCGCCGCGCGCTGGGAGGCTCCCGCCGTGGCCTGCCTCTGCTGTAGCGACTGTGACAGTCCCAGTTGCATGAGCTGGTGCTGCTGGTGCTGATCCAGTCCGACGGCGCCGATCCGCGCGGCTTCAAGGCCTAGCCTCCACCTGGCCGGAGAAGGGCGGACCCGGAGGATGGCCTCCGGTCCGCCGCACTTCGCGGAACCTTCAGAAGCTGAAACCGAGGCTCGCTTTGAAGACGGGACCGCCGAGGTCCAGGCTGCCGCCTAGGGCGCTTTCCGTTATCGCGATTTCGCGAGCCGCATCTGCCCCTCGTGGAGCATCGTGTGCTGGGCCCGGCTCAACATCACGGCGAGGCGATTTCGCAGGGGCTCCTTGGCAAAGTCTTCCACCGACACGGCGTCGTGCCGTTCCAGCCACTCTTCAGGCCTGAGCTTTTCGAAGGCCGCGAGGAGCTTCTCGTTGACCTCCGACCAGGCGCTTCTGAGGGCGGCAGGCTCCAGCGGGTCCTTCGGAAAGGTCCGGTCGGGATTGGCGATGAAAGGCTCGTCGAGCTCGGGGTGCAGCCGATCGCCGAGACGCAATAGCGGAAGCAGTCGATCGTTCACTGCGGCGAGATGCCCGAGCAGATAGTAGACACGATTTCTGCCAGGCGCGATCTCGCGTTGAAGATCTTCGTCGCTGAGCGAAGCCAGCGTCTTATCCACCTGAGCAACGCTCTGTTTCCATGAGCCCAGGGTCGTGCGGACCATGAGGTCTTCTGAGGTCATACGATTTCCTCCTCCTTATTGCATGCCACCCGACGCCACGACGATCTCGCCGGTAACCAGCCCGATTGGGCCCGGAGGCGAGGAACACCGCGATCGGCGCGATGTCCTCGGGCTGGCCGAACCGCCCGAGCGGCGTGTCGGCCACCATCCGCTGCTGGAACTCGCTGCCGACGATGCCGATGCGGTGCGTGCCTTCGGTCTCGACGCCGCCGGGATTGATCGAGTTGACCCGGATCTTCCGCGGCCCGAGCTCCTTCGCCAGCACGCGGGTGATGGCGTCGACCGCGCCTTTGCTGGCGGTGTAGACCACCGACATCGGCGGCGTGTTCGTGCTCGCCACCGAGCCGATGTTGATCACGCTGCCCCCGGCCGGTCCCGAAGTGCTTCACCGCCTCCTGGGTCGCCAGGATGAGGCCGAGCACGTTGGTGTTGAACTCCCGGTGGAACTCCTGCCTCGGTGACCGCCTCGAGCGGGCTCGAACTGAAAGACGCCCGCATTGTTGACCAGCACGTCCAGCCGGCCGAACGCCGCAGTGGTCTCGGCGAACAGGCGCTGCACGTCGGCCGCGTTGGACACGTCGGCCTGAAGGGCGAGCGCCCGGCCGCCGGCCGCCGTGATGTCGTCCACCACGCGGTCGGCGCCGGTCTTGCTCGACGCGTAGTTCACCACCACCGCCGCCCCCGCCGCGGCCAGCCCCTTGGCGATGCCCGCGCCGATGCCTTTCGACGCGCCGGTCACGATCGCCACCTTCCCCGTCAGCTCGCCCATCGTCGACTCTCCCGTGTGGATCCGCCGGACGTCCCCGCCTCCCGAGGCGCGGGCCCGGTGTCATTTTGATGATTAGACAAGTATCTAAATGACACTGGGTGAAGTCAACCGCCGTCGGCGAGAGCTCAGATCCGGGCGAGTCGGTCCAGGTAGGCGTGGAGCACGTCGCGCCGGAGCACCAGGCTGGCGAACTTGCCTTCGCGCTGGATCTCGATCAGGCCGGCGGTCTCCAATTCCTTCATGTGATGCGACAGGGTCGCGGCGCTGACGCGGTGGGTGCGCTGGAGGGTGCTGCACGGCATGGGGTCGTCACCCGACCCGATCTGCTTGAGGATCTGGAGACGTCGCGGCTCGGCCAGCGCGCGTGAGATGCGGGCGAACTGCCGATCGGTGAGGAGATCGTCGTCGGAAGCGGCCACGGTTCCAAGCTAACTCGTTCGGATTCGGATGTCCAGACAGGACCTCGGCAACATTGGCTTCGGTGCTCATCGCGCGGCCGCCCACCGGGCAAGGGCTGCGGATCGCCCGCCAAGCGCCTGGCATCACGCGGAGGCCTTTTGGGTCGACAGAAAAGGACCGGCGGAGGTCTCGCCGGCACCGGCGAGAGACAAAAAGTCTCCGGCGAGTCGTTCGCCGGAGCCGGCGAGCCATCCGCCGGAGCCGGCGAGCCGTCCGCCGGAGCCGGCGAGCCATCCGCCGAAGCCGGCGAGCCGTCCGCCGAAGCCGGCGAGCCATCCGCCGGAGCCGGCGAGCCGTCCGCCGAAGCCGGCGAGCCGTCCGCCGGAGCCGGCGAGTCATCCGCCGGAGCCGGCGAGCCGTCCGCCGGAGCCGGCGAGTCGTCCGCCGGAGCCGGCGAGAGGCAAAAGATCCCCGGCGAGCCGTCCGCTGGAGCCGGCGAGCCAGGAAAAATGCCCGGCGAACCCCTCGCCGAGCATTTTTTGCTTCCCGCCGCTCCTCCGACCGACGCGCGGAGCCTCTCTGGCGAGCGCTCTGTCTCGCTGCACCTTCCAGCCCACACTAGAATGAATGAAGGTCATAGGAAGGTGGCTTTCCATCTGTCTGAAAGGAGCCCGGAATGCGTAAAAGGATGCTGCTTCTGTTGGTCGCCGCGGTGGCCTTGATCGGCGCTCTCGCCACTCCGCCATCGTCGGCGGTCGGCGGCACCTGCCAAACTACCTGTACCTATTACTCCGACGGCTCACAGTGCTGTGTTCCTTGCTGGGGTAAATGGCCGAACTGCGCCTGCACCGACGTCTACTGCCCGCCGGAAGAGGGCGTCAACTAGCCTGTCTGTCACAGCCAGGATGATGGGTATTCTGTAGGGGCGGCCCTATGTGGCCGCCCTGGATGGGGACGATGTCCTCTGTCCGCCCTGGCCGAAAGGCCCTTTGT
>CAVXIG010000022.1:0-67440 GCA_963761645.1 uncultured Acidobacteriota bacterium | reverse complement strand
ACCCCGGCGACGCCTCCGCCGCCGGGCCCGGCCCGGGATGTCCGCTTCCCGGCTTTCCAGCAGAAGACGCTGGACAACGGCCTGCTGGTCGTCGCCATCGAGCAGCACGAGCAGCCGCTGGTCTCCATCCGCATGATGCTCAACGCCGGCAAGGCCTACGAGCCGGACGGCAAGGCGGGCCTCGCCGAGGCCACGGCCTCTCTGCTGACCAAGGGGACCTCCACCCGCTCGGCGCAGCAGATCGCCGAGACCATCGACTTCGTGGGCGGCAACCTCAGCGCCAACGCCGGCACCGAGGCCGGCTACGCCAACGTCGCCGTCACCTCCGACCAGCTCGGCCTCGGGTTCGACCTGCTCTCCGACGTCGTCCTCCACCCCACCTTCCCGGAGGACGAGCTCGAGCGCTGGCGCCGGCAGGCCCTGAGCGGCCTGCAGATCAACCAGCAGAGCGCGTCCTACCTGGCCACCACCGCCGTCAACCGGCTGATCTTCGGTTCCTACCCCTACGGCCGGCCGTCCAGCGGCACCCCGGAGTCGCTCGCCGGCCTCAGCCGCGCCGACCTCGCGGCCTTCCACCAGGCGCACTTCATCCCCAACCAGACGATCCTCGCGGTGGTCGGCGACATCCAGCCGGCCGACGCCTTCGCCCGCGCGGAGCGCGCCTTCGGCGGCTGGAAGAAGGGCACTCCCAGCCAGCTCCCGCGGATCGACGTGAAGGCCCCCGCCAAGACGCGGGTGGTGGTCATCGACAAGCCCGACGCCGTCCAGACCGAGATCCGCCTCGGCCAGTTGGGGATCGCCTACCGCGACCCCGCCCTGTTCACCGCCGAGGTCTACAACTCCGTGCTCGGCGGCAACGCCAGCGCCCGCCTCTACGAGGAGATCCGCCGCAAGCGCGGCCTCTCCTACGGCGCCAGCAGCTACTTTCTCCCGGAGAGCGAGCCGGGCTTCTTCCAGGTCTCGACCTTCACCAAGACCGAGACCACGGCCGACGCGCTCGGGCTCGCCCTCGAGGTCCTCCGCGGCCTGCAGGAGAAGCCGGTGCCGGACGCCGAGCTCAACGCCGCCAAGACCTACATCACCGGCGCCTTCCCGCTCGAGATCGAGACCGCCGACGGCATCGCCAGCAAGGTGCTCGAGGCGATGCACTTCGGCTTCGGCCGCGAGTTCCTGGAGAGCTACAACGACAAGATCTCGAAGGTCAGCGCGGCGGACGTCCAGCGCTTCGCCAGCCAGGCCATCCACCCCGAGAAGATGACCGCCGTGCTGGTGGGCAACGCCGCGGCCTTCACCGACGCCCTGAAGAAGCAGTACGGCGACGTCGAGGTGATCCCGGCCGCCGAGGTCGACTTCCTGCGGGCGGACCTGCGCAAGCCCAAGGGCGCCGAAAGCCCTGCCAAGCCGTCTCACTGATCGAAAAGGAGGCGCCTGACCGGGCGCCTCCGCCTCTCTTCCCGGCCTGCTCGGCGCGCTGGCCCTCGCGGGCGCCCTCGGCCTCCGGCAGATCCGCTGATCCGACTGCTGATGCGGAAAAACGAACGCTGCCGGCCCGTTTCGCGACGGACCGGCAGCGCCTTTTCCGATGAGCACGGGCCTACCGCTGAATCGTGAAGTTCACCGTCAGGTTGAAGTACACCTTGACCGGCCGTCCGTCCCGCATCGCCGGCTGGAAGGTGACCTGCTGGATCGCCTCCACGGCGGAGCGGTCGAGTCCCATCGGCAGGCCGCGGACCACCCGCACGTTGGTGGCGTGCCCCTTCTCGTCGATGATCGCCTCGACGATCACCGTCCCCTGGACCCCGGCCCGCCGCGCCGGCTCCGTATAGCGCGGCTGGATCGGCTGCAGCGCCCGCGGCCGGCTCATCTCGGCCGTGAGATAGACCGGACCGTCGACAGCCGGTGGGACCGGCTCGGGCATCCCATGGATCTCCCCCACCTCATTGTGGCTGTTGGGATCGCCATTGGGATCGCCCGGTCCGGGAGGGGCCGTAGGGTCCGTTCCCGGGACGGTGGAATCCTGCGCCGGTCCCGGCACCGGCGCCGGCGGCTTGTCGGGCATGTCATTGAGGTCCGGCTGGACCGTCCGCGTCTCCGGCACCGGCGGCGCCGGCTGCGGCCGGGGGGTTGGCGCGGGCGGCGGCGGAACTCCTCCACCCCGCTGGATCACCGGCGGCGGCAGGGCGACGTCGAGGAAGACGACGTTGAGGTCGGGCTCGGTCACCGGGCCGACGTTCCAGTAGCTGGCGAAGGCGAAGGCGGTCAGCCCGACCAGGTGCAGGCCGATCGCGAGGGGCAGCGAGATCCAGCGGCGGCGCCGGGGGTTGGTCTTGGCTTCCAGCTCGGCGTCCAGGTCAATAAGAGAGTGCTCGAACATTTTCCACCTCCGGAACATCGGGGGAATCTTTGTCCTCGCCTCGATCCCCGAGGCGGGGGAAAACATCAGGAGCGCTCCTGTCTTTATTAGAGGGGTGGGAGCACGCTTTAGTTCCTGCCGGGTTGACGCATAGCAGCCGCCTGATATCTTTGGGCGCGGAGCCGCTCCGGTGTTCTGCCGAAGCGTCTCTCAGAAAACTTTTGATTCTTGTGGAGGCTGCAATGCCGGATTCAAGCCCGAGCCCGACTCACATGAGGACGGCTCTCTTCGTCGACTTCGACAACATCTATCTCGGACTGCAGCGGGAAGACCCCGTGGCCGCCGAGCAGTTCGCCACCGATCCCACCCGCTGGCTGAGCTGGCTGCAGGACAAGCTGGAGGGGACGCAGCAGGACGGGAAATCCCCGGCAGGCGCAAGATCCTCTTCCGCCGCTGCTATCTCAACCCCTCGCAGTTCGGCCGCTTCCGCCCCTACTTCACGCGCTCGGCCATCGAGGTGGTGGACTGCCCGCCGCTGACCAGCGGCGGCAAGACCAGCGCCGACATCCACATGGTGATGGACATCCTCGACACCCTCAGCCATCCGACGCGGTTCGACGAGTTCATCCTGCTCTCCGGCGACGCCGACTTCACGCCGGTGCTGCTGCGCCTCTCCAAGCACGACCGGCGCAGCGCCATCCTTGCCATCGGCCCCGCTTCGGTGGCCTACAAGGCGGCCTGCGACCTGCTGATCGATCAGGACACCTTCCTCGAGGAGGCGATCGGCGCCACCCCGAACCCGGCCGACCCGCACGGCCGCCGGGCCGAGCAGCAACTCGGCGATGGGCGATCTCCTCCGCGGCATCGCCGACAAGATCTACGAGCGGACGAGCGCCAGCGGCGAGCTGGTGGCGACGGAGCTGCCGCCGATCTTCCGCGAGTTCTCCGAGTTCACCGCCAGCAACAACTGGCTGGGCTTCAACAGCCTGCGCAACATGACGATGGCGGTGGTCTCGACCCGCCGCGACCTGGCGATGATCGACGGCGACCCCTGGCGGGTCGGCCTGGTCGCCGAGGGGGAGGAGGCGGAGGAGACGCCGGAAGGGGCCGGCAACGAGTCCGGCCGATCGGCGTCGGCGCCGCGCTTCCTCACCCTCGCGGACCGCAACCGCCTGATCGAGGAGATCCTCGCCTATGTGCGCTCGGTCGTGGAGTCCTCGGACGCGGCGGTGCCGATGGCGCGCGCCGCGCAGATGGTGATCAGCCGCTTCGGCGATCAGGTGCTGGCCACCCGCTGGGCGGGAGCGGGCACCTTCCGCGACCTGCTCGAAGGCCGCGAGAACCCCGGCTTCGCCATCTCGGCCCTCAAGCCCGGCTACATCTACGACCCCGCGCGGCACCAGTTGCCGATCGACGGCCGCCCCGAGGAGCTGGTCGGCGACCCGCAACTGAACGCCCTCGCCTACCGCGTCCACCAGCTCACCGACACGCCGTACCTGACGCGCGGCGACTATGCCCGGGTCTTCCGCCTCACCGCCGAGGAGGTCAACGACCACGGCTACTTCCTGACCCGCACCTCGAAGTCGGTGCGCGACCGCTGCATCGAGGAGGGGTCGCCGATCGCCCGCGCCAGCGTCAACTTCATCCTGCGCGGCATCACCTTCGGCGGCCACCGCTTCGGCCAGAACGGCGCCGAGGAGCCGCTCGCCCTCGGCGCCTGCTTCTTCCGCAACGTGGTGAGCCTCTGCGACACCGCCGGCATCTCGCTCGACGACCACGAGCGGGAGACGCTCTCCGACTGGATCCTCGGCGAGCTGCGGGGCGAGGAGGGGATCGGCAACATGGAGGTGCGTCAGGAAGAGCCCGTCCCCGTGGGCGTCGCCGGCGGGCCCGGCGAGGATCCAGGGGTCTGAATGGGCGATCCCGCCATGACCTGGGAGATCACCGAGGACGAGGCCCGGCAGCTCCTCGCGCTTCCCGCCGGGGACCGCGCCATCCAGTTCTTCCAGCTCCTCGCCGACTGGGAGGAGGGCTGGGGCCTGCGCGACGCCGACGGCTGGGTGGTCGCCAGCGCCACCGACGCGCTGCCGCTCTGGCCGCACGCCGCCCTCGCCGCGGCCTGCGCCGTGGGGCCCTGGGAAGGGGCGCTCCCGGAGCCGGTCACGCTCGACGAGATGCTCGACGAGCTCCTCCTCCTGCTCGCGGAGGACGGCCTGCGGGTCGCGGTGTTCCCGTCGCCGGACGATCCGGGCCTGCTCCTCTCCCCCGCCGAGGTCCGGGAACGTCTCGAGCGGGAGATGGAGATCGGCCGGTGAGGACCATGTTCCGGCGTGAACGGCATCGCAAGGTCCAGGCGGTTCTCGCGGCTTTCGACGCCGACCTGCTGACCCGTTGCAGCGCTTTCTTCGGAGGCGGAGCGCGGATCGTTCTGGAGCTCGGCGAATACCGTGATTCCCACAGCATCATGTTCCTCTGCTCCGACGCGGAAGGTTATGCGGAGCTGAGATTCGCGGTCTCGTCCCTCGGCTACGAGGCTCTTTTCAAGCCGGATCGGAAGAGAGAGCTTCACCTTGCACGCGAGATCAAATTCGATCAGTACGGGTTCCGGTTCCCCGTCGAGATGGACGGGGAGACGATCCGCGTCGAGATGCTCCGCGAAGCTCGGATCGAATTCGATCCCGGCGTGAGGCCCGAGGGGCTGCCGGTGGGTTGTCTATCGCTCGTCGATTGCTATGCCGAGAAACTGATGGCGAATTCCGATCGCTGGGCGGACCGCCAGGTGCTGTCGCGGGACCTGATCGATTTGAGCGCGCTCCGGCGAAGCGTCGGCCCGATTCCAGAGGAGGCTTGGCAGAAGGTCGAAGAAGCCTACCGGGGGTTCGGCCGGAACAATCTGCTCAAGGCGCTGCTCGCGTTCACGGGGGATGCCGCCTATCAGCAGCAATGCTTCCAGGGACTCCATGTCGACGAACCGGAAGCGCTCCTCTCCTCGGCGGCGCAGCTTCTCCTGGATCTCGAGGCACCTAGCGGATTATCGTGACCTCATGGTAAAAAAGATTTCCATTCACGCCCCCGGCCAGGGGCTCCATGATGTGACCGATCAAATAAAGGCCGCCGTGCGCGAGAGCGGAGTGCGCGAGGGGCTCTGCACGGTCTTCCTCCAGCACACCTCCGCGAGCCTGACGATCCAGGAGAACGCCGACCCCTCGGCGCGCCGCGATCTCGAAAACTGGCTGAACCGCCTGGTCCCCGAGCGCGACGCCCTCTACACCCACACCGCCGAAGGGCCGGACGACATGCCCTCGCACATCAAGGCCGCGCTCACCGCGGCCTCGCTCTCGATCCCCATCCTCGACGGCGACCTCGGCCTCGGCACCTGGCAGGGGATCTACCTCTGGGAGCACCGCCACCACGCGGGTGCCCGCAAGCTGCTGGTGCATGTGGGGGGGTGAACAAGGGACCCAAGGGACAACAGGGACGTCAGAGACCTGAAAACCTTTCCTGACCTGTTGTCCCTGAAGTCCCTGCCGTCCCTTGTGTCCCTTGTTTTTTCCTAAGGGTAATACCCGCTGATCGTCCGCGCCTCCGCCCCCGGCCGGGCCAGCTCGACCCGAACCACGCGGAAGGCATCGCTCGCCTTGGTGTTCGAGGACTGATAGGAGATCCGGTAGCGCGAGCGCAGATCGCGCTCGATCTCCTGATAGGCGCGGTCGAGATCCCCCGTGCCGCGCAGGAAGAAGCTCCTCCCCCCGGTCTCCGCCGCCAGCCTGGCGAGCTGCTCGGTGGGCCCGCCCTTCGGCAGGTCGATCCCGATCGCGTAAACGGCGATGCCGGCCCGCCGAGCGCTTTCCAGGGCCTCCGCGAAGCCGAACGTGCTGGTGTGGTCCTCGCCGTCCGAGAGCAGCAGGATGGCCCGCTGTCCAGGGGCGCCGCCGAGATACTGGAGGGAGAAGATCAGGCTGTCGTAGAGCGAGGTGTCCTCGTCCGCCATCAGGCCGGAGAGGCCGTTCTCCAGGGCCTCTAGATCCCCGGTGAGCCCAACCGCCACGTGGGGGGAGCGGTTGAAGGTGATCACCGCCGCCTGATCGCGTGGCCGCAGCGTCCGGCGCAGGAACTGGAGCGCCGCCTGCCGCGCCGGCTCCAGCCGCGGCCGCATGGAGGCCGAGCTGTCGATCAGCGTCACCAGGCGCAGGGGCGCGTCCTCGACCCGCTCAACCCGGCGGACCGACTGCCGCACGCCGTCCTCGAAGACGCGGACCTCGCCGGCGCCGAACCCCTCGACCGGCCTGCCCGCCCGGTCGATCACGTGCGTGTAGAGCTCGACGAGGCGGATCTCCATCTTCTCCGGCGTCATGGATGAGTTGAGCAGCACCGTGTCCTCCGTCGCGGTGCCGTCCGCCAGGTAGGCCACGGCGCGGACATAGCCGATGCCTCCGGAATCCGGCAGCGTGAGCGGCTGCGAGAACGGGGGCTGATAGAGCGTCGCCACCCGCTTCTCGCCGAGATAGAGCTCGACGCGGTCGAGGGCCTGGTCCGCGGGGGCCTCCACCTCGACCCGCGCCCGCAGGCTCCGGCGGTACTGCCTGCCCGGCTGGGGCTCGACGAGACGGGCGGCGAACCGCTGCCCGCCGGCGTTCAGCTCCAGCTGATCCCTGGCCAGCACCTCTCCCCGGGCGTTCATCCCCTCCACCGCCAGACGGTGGCTCCGCGGCGTCCGGCCAAGGTCGATCTCGGCCACGTAGGGGGCCCGGTTGCGAGTCAGCAGCGGCCGGCCGTCCAGGGAGAAGGCCACGCGCTCGATCTGCTCGGCGTCGGGGAGCCCCGCCGCCCGGTCCACCCGCGCCTCGATGCGCTGGAGGCCCGCGATCAGCTTGCCCTCGGGCGCCAGGATGCGCACCCCCGGACGGGGCGCCGCGAGCGCGGCGTCGGCCTCCGCGAACGGGCTCTGAAGGACTTCGGACGAGGCTTGCGGGGCCGGCGGAGCGGGCGGAGCCGGAGCGGCGGCAGCGGCGGCAGCGGCGGCAGTGATGGCCGCCGGGACGCTGGGCACCGCCAGCTCGCGCTCGCCCACGAAGGAGCTGTCCGCGGCGGGAGCGTCGAGCTGGACCTCCAGCTTGTAGCGCCCCGGGCCCAGCCGGCGCTCGAAGGCGAGCGGCCCGGCGCCGGCGGCCGCGGCGGTTGCCGGCGCCTCGAAGCGATAGCGGAAGCTGTCCACCATCTCGTCGCCGCGCAGGATCCGGCCGGAGACGAACACCTCGCGCGAATCGCCCAGCATCCGGGACACCTGCTCTGGCAGCTCGCCGGGGGCGACCCGGATACGCACGATCCCCTCCCCCTGCCGCCCGGGGAAATCGACATCCAGACGGGCCGGCAGAGAGCGCACCGCCCTGGCGCGCCCCTCGGGAGCGGCCGGACGGAAGCTCGACACCCATTCCCGCGGCTTCGGACTGGCGAGCGCCCGCTGCAGGACCACGGCGTAGGTCTCCTTCCCGACCCGCCGGATCCAGGTCGCCGCCTCGGCGAAGCTGGCGTCGGCGGCGCAATCCCCCAGGTCCGGCGAGGAGAGGTCCGGGCGATCTCCAGCGCGCCAGAGCCGGGCCGGAGCCCGGTCGGCGAGATGGAAGACGAGGGTCATCCGGAAGCGGCTCTGGAACTGCGGCTGATAGGTCCAGACCTGCAGGTTCTGGCCGGCGCAATGAGCCTGGAACACTTCGCTCGGCTCGCCGTTGACGAGGAAGACCCGCGAGCGGTCGTCCTGGAGGTCGCCCCAGCGCGTCCGGACCTCGGCGAGGCGCTCCTCCCACCGCTCCCGCGCCTCGTTGCGCGGGGTCTCCGGATAGGGATCGCGCACCTGCCAGAAGCGCTGGATGAACGCCTCGCGGTCGGCCGGGGTCTTGAGCCCCTGGAAGACCTCGCGCTCGCGCGGGGTGATGAGGAGATCCACCTCCTGCAGCCAGGAGCGGACCCGCGCATGATCTTCCTGAACCGCCGCCCGGAGCGCGCCGGGCGCCGTGAGAAAGGTGAAACCCAGGGACAGAAACGAGAGAAGAACCCGGCAGGCTCGCCGCGTCATCCGCACCCCTTTCGGCGGGTGTCTCATCCCGCCAGGGAGAGGGGTTTCAGCAAAAGGCATGCCTTTGGGGGCCGGGGCGTGTTGCCCTCTGGGGCGTCCCCCACCCCGAATCCTCACCCCCCGGCCCCTCTCCCACCGCACTCCCCCCGACCGGGAGAGGGGGGCCTTTACTGAGCAGGCGTGGCTTGTAGGGTGCGCTGTGCGCACCCTCACCGTTTCTGGTGCGCACAGCGCACCCTACGAACGAGGTCTCCCCCGTCAAGCTCCCCTCTCCCGGTCGGCGGGAGGGCGGTGGGAGAGGGGCCGGGGGCGAGGATCGCTTGGGCGGGGGCCGCCTCCTACGGAGCCTTCACCGTTTCCTTTTTACCATCCAGCTCCTCGATCAACGCATCCGAGGCCGGGCGCTCCTTCCGCAGGCGCGCGGCGACCCGCTCGGCTTCGCGAAAGGCGCGCAGGACGTTGAGGCCCGCGAGCTTCCCGATCTCCTCGTCGGTCCAGCCGCGGCGCAGCAGCTCGGCGAGCAGCGCGGGATAGTCGGACACGCTCTCCAGCCCGAAGGGCACGCTCTCGATGCCGTCGAAGTCCGAGCCGATCCCCACGTGATCGATGCCCGCGACCTGGCGGACGTGCTCGATGTGGTCCGCCACCTGCTCGAGAGTGGCCCGCGGGCGCGGGGTTCTGCTTGCGCCAGTCGTCCCGCTCCCGCTTCACCCGCTCGGGATCGGCCGGATAGAGGGCCTTCAGGCGCGCCTCCTCCCCGGTGTCCATGGCGTTCCACTGCCGCACGGCCGCGGAGGCGAAGGAGGGGACGAAGGTCACCATCACCACCCCGCCGTTCTTCGGCATCAGGCGGAGCACGTCGTCCGGCACGTTGCGGGGGTGGTCGTCGAGGGCGCGCGCCGAGGAGTGGGAGAAGATCACCGGCGCCGCGGAGACGGCGATCGCCTTCTTCATCGTCTCCGGCGACACGTGCGAGAGGTCCACCAGCATGCCGAGGCGGTTCATCTCGCGCACCACCTCCTCGCCGAAGCGGGTGAGGCCGCCGTGCTGGGGCGCGTCGGTCGCCGAATCGGCCCAGTCGGTGTTCTTGGTGTGGGTGATCGTCATGTAGCGGGCGCCCGCGGCGTAGAACTGGCGCAGGGCGGCGAGCGAGTCATCGATCGAGTGCCCCCCCTCCATGCCGATCAGCGAGGCGATGCGGCCGGCCTTGTGGATGCGCACGACGTCGTCGGCCGTCCTCGCCAGCTCGAAGGTGTCGGGGTAGCGCTCGACCAGGCGGTGGACGTCGTCGATCTGCTCCATCGTCGCCTGGATGGCGTCCGCTCCGGTGATCTCGACCGGGATGTAGACCGACCAGAACTGCCCCCCCACTCCCCCCTTGCGCAGGCGCGGGATGTCGGTGTGCAGGGGGGATCGAGCGTCGTGGTGCCCCCCCGCAGGTCGATCCTGTCCATGTGGTTCTGGAACCGCTTGCGGTACTCCCAGGGCAGATCGTTGTGGCCGTCGACGAGCGGCACCCGGTCCAGGATCCTGCGCGCCCGCTCCACCAGGGCGGGATCCGGAGCCTTGTGGACCGCCGCCTCCCGCGCGGTCTCCTGCGCCCCCACGGCCGCGGCGAGCGCCAGCCCCAAACCCACGGCCAGCCAGCAGATCTTTCGCATCGTGTCGTCTCCTCGCGAAGGGAATCGATTCCAGAGGATCGATTCGAGGGGATAATAGAGCATGGACCACCCGGTACCGTTCCGTCCCGAGGATCTCGCCGTCTATGAAGACGAGCGGATGGGCAAGAGCACGATCTTCCAGTCGGACCGCCTCCTGGTGGGCCTCAACGCCTTCGAGCCCGGCCAGGAGCACCGGCTGCACGGCCACGCCGGCATGGACAAGGTCTACCACGTGCTGGCCGGGAGCGGCGTCTTCCTGCTCGAGGGGCGGGAAGAGCCGCTGGCGGCCGGAATGATGCTGATCGCCCCCGAGGGGGTCCTGCACGGCATCCGCAACACCGGCGCCGATCGTCTGCTGGTGCTGGCGATCCTGGCGCCCTCGCCGTAGCAGAACGGCTTATCCGTATTCGTTGGGCACGCGGCCCTTGACCGCGTTGGCCCTGGCACCATAGGTGATACGGCCGGCGGCATCCGCCGGCAGGCGCGCGCGCATCCGCGCCTTGAGAAGCTCGAGATCCTCGGCCGCCATCGCCGCGAGCCGTGGACCGACGCTCGGTCCCCCGAGGATGGTCGTCCAGTAGTCGTCGAAATCGGCGAACGTCCGTTGCACGGCGATCTCCCGCGTTTCGACGGCCTCCAAACCCGCACCCGCCCACAAGTCCCGCATGGTGTCGATGCGGGACGCGTCAGGGCGCGGCGGTACCGGAACCGCAATGCCCATCCCGCGCATTTCAACCTGCAACGCCCCGTAAGGATGATCACCGCCCAGCAGGTCCCACGCATAGGCGGTGACGATGCCACCCGGGCAGACCACTCGCACCATTTCGGCAACGCCCTGGGCCGGGTCGGGAACGAAGAAAATCACCAGCGGCATGACCGCCGCGTCGAACGTGTCGCCGGGGAAAGGCAGTGCCATGGCGTCGCCCTGACGGAACCGTGCGACCCGCGACGCGGGTCGTGTGCGAGCATAGGCAAGCTGCTCCTCGGACGGGTCGATCCCCTGTACGGAGACCGGCGCACACCGCTCGACGAGCATTTCGGTAAAGGCGCCGTTGCCGCAGCCGACGTCGAGCCATCGCAAACCTGATTCTGGAGCCAGCCAGTCGAGGAAAGTTTCACCGGCAAGCTGGCTCCACTTCCCCATGTATCGTTCGTAGGCAGCCCCGTCGTCGAAGCGGATTTGATCGGTCATCAGCGGTGTGAATTCAGCGGCAACGATACGCGCGCAAATGCGCGTAGCGCGGGGTCAACGTGTCGATCTCGCACGACCCGTCCGTGAATCGGTACGTGGTGTCGAAGTCCTCATAGCTTCGAGCTCGCCAGAGCCCTCCCGCCGGGTCGACGACGAGCGAGTGACCGACACCGCCGCGAAAGATCGTAGAGCCGTCCGTGCCCCTGAATACCGCGCAGGTCCAAGGACGCTCTTCGGGGTGTGCCGCCATGAACCGCACGATCTCGCCGACGAGTTGCGCGAAGAGACTTGCACGGTCGGCCGCCGGCGCCAGAAGAGTCTGCGCGATCGCCCGGCTGAGCATCGGCTCGGCGGCCGAGGATAGAACGCCGGACTGCGGAGTCTCACCAGATCCGGTCGCGGTCATGGATGTTTGGCGGCTCGGCTCACGAACTTTCCGAGGGCTGGATGGTTCGCGATCCTACGCCTCTTCCTGATCAGCGTCAACGCCTCGGCACGACCTGCCCGATCAATGGATCCCCCCGTGCTGGGTCCGGTACAGGGCGGTGCGGCCGCCCTCGAAGCTCACCCAGACGAGGAGTTGCCCGGACGCGTTGACGTCGACCACGGAAGCGCTTTGCACCGTGGCGCCGTTGAGCGTGTCGCCGGTGGCGATCACCTTGTTGGCGACCGGATCAGGCCCGGTGAAGACCCCGCTCCCGCCCGTGTCCAGGGAGGCCGTGAAGACCGGCGTTCCCGAATCAGTCAGACCCGCGAGCGTGAAGGACTCGAAGAGACCCTCGCTGGTGATGACGGGCACCAGCCCGCTCCCGGGCTCGACGAGATAGATCCTCCGCCCTGCCTCGCCCAAAAACGCGGAGGCAGCGACGGTCCCCCGGTCGTTGATCACGGCCCCGAGAAAGAATCCGCCGTGAAGATCAGCGGCGGCGGCGGCGATCCGGGCCGTCCGGCCATCCCCCACGATCAGCACCGAGGAGGTGGGGCGGCCCAGATCGGTCATCGAGAGCACCTGGCCGCGCTGATTGATGTCGAGCGCCATGACGGACCGCGGGTGCAACGCGGTGATCGCCGTTTCCCCATGATCCAGGGACACGACGGCATGGACCGCCATTTCCAGGACGGTGGGATAGGCTACGGTCCCCCGCCGGTTTGCGACCAGATCTCCGAACACCCTCAAAGGCGCGTCGACATCGACCAGAGTGGAAAGCCGGCCCTTGCGGCTGAGGAGGATCCGGCTTCCTTCGCGGGAGCTCGCAGAGAAGATCACGTCGCCCTGGTCGGTGATCGCGGCCCGGCCGAAGGAGCCGGCCGAGGCCGTCTGCGCGATCACGGAGAGACTCCGGCCATCTCCGGCCAGGACGACGTCTCCAACTCCTAAAGTCCTGACGGTGACCGCGGCCGTCCCCTGATCGTTGAGCGAGCCTCCCGCGGAAGCCACGGGACCCGGATACTCCAGGATCTTCGTGAAGGTGAATCCGGCTTGATGCGCGGCAGAGACGGGAGCACCGAGAAGCAGGAGCAGTAGAAAGGTTTTCTGGCATGTGCGCATGGGTTTACCCCTTCCTTCTTTTTACTTCAGAATCCTGCAAAACATCTGCCGGGGAGAGTCTTCATCGCGATCAGGCGCTCTCTCCATGGAGAGCCGGCCTCGAGATCGTGATAGCTCGATATCCTGATGTAATGCTGCCCTATTCTCGGGTTTCCACGCCGAGGCGCACGGCGGCCATTAACACCTCGTTGTGCTGACGGCAACGCCGCCCCTCGTAGTCTTCAGTTTCGGATAGTGATCCGCCTGCTTCTCTGACCGAGAGGAGCAGGCGGATACCGGGGAACGCAGCGGAATCATGGTTTTCGGCTGGCGCTACTGAAAAGGAATGACGTTCTTCCGGCTCTGAAGTATCATAATTCCATGAACAGAACTCGTTTCGTTCTCTTGCTGCTCCTCACCTCAGCAGGTCTCGGTTCGACAGGAGACCCTGCCCGCGCGGCCAGTTGGTGCCGCTCGATTCCGAGGAGGAGCTCTACTCCGACGTCTTCTCCAATCCTCCCGTAGTGGCCGCCCAGCCCGGCGGTCCCTATGTCATCGCCTCTGGGCCCCGATTTCGACGTCAATGCGTTGCCCCTGGGTTCCTCGATCCGGCCTCTCTCGACTTCGGCCCCACGCTCACTTGGCCATGGCATCAGCGTCTAGAAACGCCCGATAGACGCGCTCCGGTTGGGCGCGGAGAACTCGGTGGAGTCGGATGGTTCCTGTGGGCATGATGGACTCTCCTTTTCGATTTGGCGATTCGGTGGCAGCCCGGGGTCTCTGGCTTCGGCCCAGCCTGCGCGAACGGCGCCATGCGGACTCTCAGGCGAGCCCGAAGGCCAGAGCCAGAAAACCCATCGCACCGAACCCGGCGTGGATAACGATCCCGACCCAGGTGCTACGCCGGCGCTGCACCACGTAAGGCAGAATCAACGTGATCGGTAGAAGAGTCAACAGGACTTGCCAGGGGAAGGCGGCGTGGAACAGCAACCAGAGGATTCCATTGACCAACCAAGCCCGCCCCCCGAAGGCAACCTCCTGCCGCGGCAGCGCGACACCCCGCCAGGCGAGCTCTTCTCCAACGATGTTCAAAACGAAAAACGGCAGCCACGCGCCAAGAATCCAGTACCGGCCCGGACCCAGCGGCTCGAAAGCCATGAAAGACGGATAAAGACCCTTCTCGGCATGCAGCATCCGGAGCAAGGAGCCGATGCCGCCAGTCAGCACGCCGACGGCAGCCAGCCCTCCGACAGCCCAGAGCCAGTCGCCGCCATTCATCGCGCGAAGCCGCAGCCGCGTGCCCGGCGAATCCAGCCTTCCTGGATCCCGTTCTCGATACAGCAGCAGGGCAGCCGTGAGAAGGAGAGGACCAAAAAGAACGATGCTCGCGGCCAAGAACCAGATCACGACCGTCTCAGCTCCGGTAGCGGAGACGAAGGCCGGGACGGCTACCCGCGTTGTCAGGAACAGCAGCAGAGCGCCCGCCCCGAACAGCGCGGCAGAGCCGGCCAGACCCAGCGGCGGAACCCGATCAGGCTCAGGCTCTTCGCGCCGGTTAAAACCGTTGGCTGTCACTGGCCCCTGTTCGAGCGTCATAGTAGTGGTTCTCACCTTCGTCCTGATACTCGGCGAGCAGCTCTAGTCCCGCGGCCGCGAGGATCGTCCGATAGCCTTCATTGCCGAGCGAGACCGACTGCCGCCCGGTCAGCCTGTCCGTCCAGGCACAGGCCTGCTCCGGCGCCGTGAACAGGAAGCGGCCTCCAGGCAAAAGAACCGATGCAACCCGGTGGATGAGCGTCTCCTGCGCGTCAGCGGCCAGCAGAAAGAGCAGGCCCCAGGCGACCACGGCGTCGAACTTGCGGCCGAAGAGACCCGAGTCTTCCACGGCCTCGCACGCCACGTGAGCCCGCGGGAATCGTTCGTGGAATGCCGCCACCATCGCGGGAGAGGCATCCACGCCATACACCACGAATCCCTCCTGGATGAGGGCCTGAGAGATCGGGACCCCGTGGCCACAGCCAAGGTACAGAACGGCGCCCCCTGGAGCAAGCGCCCGAGCCCACCGCCGGACGGTCGCGACACCGATCGCGGGGTTCCGCCAAGCATGAACTCGCGAGCCAGAGCGTTGTAACCACCCGAGGAATCGTGCGCTTGTTGTTCCATGGTTAGTCCGTTCTCAAACGGCTGCCCCTGGGTGCCCGCGAGCATCTTAGTCCATTGTCGAGCCCCCGAGTGCGCGACTACGCCTTGTTATAGGCTCTCTCGAGCTCAGCGGCGGGGTTGAGGCGAGGGGAGGCCTGAAAAGCCTCGCTAATTGACCGGCGCGTAGCCAAGCACGGTCTCGTACACGTAGCCTGCCGCGCCCGCGCCTTCGGCGTAGCTCGTGGTCACCAGATGATCGCCGCGAGAGGCGTTCCAGAAACGGTACACTGCGGTATAGCCCGGCCGCTCGTACGAGGAAACGTAGCCGTACTGCCCCTCGAAATTCTGGCCCTCGCAGTTGCTCGCGATGGACACAAAGTGATCGCCGCTCGTTGGGACATAGCAGCGAAAGAGCGGCATCATGCCGCCATCGAGCGCCGACGGATGAACGCGGAACGCCGTTTCCTCGAAGCTGTAACCGGCGCGCGCCGCTTCGTCGTAGCTCGGCGTGATGAAGTGGTCCCTGCCGTTATAGAACCGGAACAACGGCTTTGCCGCACCGGACGGCACCAGCGTGTTGAATGCGGAAAGAATCTCGTCGACGCTGCCGATTGCCACCAGGCAGGTATAGCTGTACGTCGCGCCGGCGACGATGCCGCTTTCGCGATACACGCAGTTCCATTTGGTCGTGTCCGGAAAGCGGAAACGGCCGTAGCCCGCGCCCGGGAAGGCCGGCTGCGGGAGCCCGTACGACAGCACGCCCATCGCATGCCGCCCGTCGCGCGTCGCGAGGATCACCGGATCCGGCTGCTCGCCCGGCCCATCGGAAAGTCGGTTCAATGTGCGCCCCGCGGGCGCGTAACCGAGAAACATAGAGAAGTCGGGCGGCATGTAGCCCGTCAGCGCTTCGAAGGTCGCGGTCTGATGCGATTCGGCTGGAACAAAGCTGATTTGGTAATTGAGGACGTTCGGAATGCCTTGGTAGCCGATCGTCACCGTTTTGCTGAGCAGGTGCCCCGAAAGCACCGTTGTGTTCTGCGCGGTGCTGATCGACGTCTCCGGGCTGCACGGCCGGCCGTAAGCCTGTCCCGGTGCCAGCCAGAATGCCATGTTGTTGGTCGTCTGCAGCACGCCTGGAGAGAGCGAGTAGCTCAGGAGCATGCTCGAGCTCGTCAGGTGGTCCGCGTCCGCCGCTGAGCCTGCCTCCGTCGGATTGAAGCACTCGCCCAGGCTGTCGAACGACGATGCGGATTGCAACTCGCGCCCGTGATCGGTGGCGTTGATATACTGCTTGCCCCGGAACGTGACAGAATAGATCGCGCCGGCAAAGCGGGTCGTCTCGGCGGTGATCGTGAGCGGCGAACCGAACACGTTGCCCTGGATCGAGATATTGGCGGCGAAAGCTTGCGGCGCGGCGGAAAGGAACAGCAGCAGGACGAGCGACTTCCAATTCATGTCTCAGTACTCCCAGTCGATGGATGAAAGGAGCGGCCTCTGCTCCGGGCAACGGTGCCTAGGGCTTTAAATCGATTCGTTGGCGACTGGGCAGCGACCGCTGCTCGTACGGCGACCTCGGCGTGAATCTGCCCTGGATCACTGACCACGAGGTGCGGCATATCCTACTAGCTGAAATACCAAAGGACAAGCCGGCGTCCCGCGACGCGGCCCAACCGTGGGCTGAGCGGCAGTCCCCTCCGTTTCGGTACAAGGCAAGGCCGGCCGTGTCCGCCGCCGGGCTACTTCCTGACGCCCCTGCGGGGCTGGAGGAAAGATGTGTAGAAGAGGGTGAGCCTTACCCCTGGGGCCGCTTGGAGTAGAGCGCCTCGTGGGCGGCGCCTCCGGATTGGACCTGGTGGAGCTCGCCGGCGTCGCGCAGGCGGCGGAGGACGACAGAGGCCATGCGCGCGTCCACCGGCTTCTTCAACTGGCCGCGGTAGCGGCGGTTGGTCTCCTGTGCCACCTGGCTGGCTCCGAAGGTCTGGTCCTCGCCGAGGCGGTGGACCACGCGCACGATCAGCTTGCTGGCCATGATCCGCTTGCCGACGAATTCTCCGAGGTCCTCCGGCCCCTCCTCCCCCGCCGCCGCGGAGAGCATCGGCACGCCGGCCAGGTCCGCCGCCGGCAGGGCGGTCGCCTGGAAGGACTCGAAGTGCCGCCGCACCGTCTCGAGCTCGACGGCGTGCGCGGCGCTCTGCTCGCGATGATGGATCTCCTGCTGCTGATGGAACGCCACCTGCTCCTCGTGATGCGCGATCCTCGCCTCCAGCCGGGCCAGGATCTCCGCAACGGAAAACGACGTGCTCATCCTTCGTCTCCTCGCCGGCATCCAGCGGTAAGAGGCCCCCTCCGCCGCCGTGATGTCGCGGCATATCGCACCAACACCGGGCGGCAATGCCGCAACCGGAGCCCCGCCGGGACGATACCACAGCGCGTCGGCGCAAGAGCACACTACCGCTGATGCGAGATACTCCCGGCTTGCGGCGCCGGACTCTACCTCAACTCGCGGCGGATAGAAATTGGTGCATCAGACGCATCGGCGGTCTCAATCATCCATAAAATGGCGCGAAATAGAGCAAGATTGGCGCGACATGGGGCAATTATGGATCAACGGTTGAATCGGATGGAGCGAAAGATAGATAATATGATGCAAGATAGCTCCAGAAGGACAGAGATTCCGCGCATGTTGCCGCGCTTCCGAGAAGGTTGCGCCGAAGTATGGATAGGATGCGGCAAATTTTCAAGACTCTCAACTGAATGCCGCTAAGTGTATGCAATGTGGCGTCATATCGCGGCATTTCAAGGCGATGTCGAGCCGAAGTTTCCCCATTTTGCGGCAACTCAGCGCGATCTTGCTCGGAATGGTCCCACGACGGGTTCATACTTCGGGAAGCCAGGAGGCCGTAAGGGCAGATTGCGGCAATGTATCGATAGGACGCGCCAACCTAACCATAGGTTGCGGCAATGTATGGATATTCTTGCCGGATACGAGCTTGTGTCGCGTCGCCTGGGCTTCGCTCGCGGCACCTCGAGCCCGGGTGGGCAGGGACGACAGGAGCTCGGGACGTAGTGGGGGCCCTGGACGAAAGACGGAGAGGCCTCATGGCAATCTCCCTTCGGAGCGCGGGGCCCGGGTGTCCGTCGCGCCGGTGGTCAGACAGTACCAGTCGAGGCTGGCTGAAGCCCGGGCTGTTCAAAGTTCGCCCTTTCAGAGCGCCTCCTGATCACCCAGGACGGCTGCGCGAGGGAGCCTCCGCGCTGGAAGCTCCCCAAAGTCCGCACGATTTAGCAGCGACAGAGGCCCGAGCAGCTATTGCAGGGTGCGCTGTAACCGCAGACATCAATACAGTCATCGTTGGTATAACACGCCGGATTTACTACGCAGGCGAAGGCGGGCCTGGTGGCGAGGGCGCCCGAGGTGAGCAGGACGGCTACGGCGCAAAGAATGAGTCGCTTCATGGATCTCTCCTTTTGTGGGTGGTCCACTTTGCGAGTGGCCACGGGTTGGAGATCCTTTCTGCAATTTCTGTGCTAGCGGAATTACTATACCTTGGCAAGGTGCCGGGGACACCGCTCTCCTACCGCGCCGGCTTCGCCGGCGCACCCGCCGGCACGATTCCGCGGGCCTCGTCGACCGTCACCACCTGATTCGTGGGCACATTCGTGAACTTCTGCTTGGCGCCGCTCGGCCACTCGACTTCCAGCGTCTGCACCACTTTGTCCTGCCCGAGGCCGAAGGTGGGGGCGGTCTGGCTCTGGGAGCAGTAGGAGGAGCCGCTGCGCACCAGGGTCCACTGTTTGCCCGCGGCGCTGGTCACCCTCACGATGGCGCCGAGGCCGTCGCGGTTCGATTTCGCTCCCACGGTGCGCACCCGCAGCCAGCGGTTGCGGTTGCCGCCGTCGTTGCGGAAGACGTAGGCGGGGCCGTTGTTGGTGGTGACCACGACGTCGAGGTCGCCGTCGTTGTCGAGGTCGCCGTAGGCCGCGCCGCGGCCGACGATCGGACGGGCGATGTCCGGCCCCAGGGCGGCGGTCACGGCCTGGAACTTCCCCTTCCCCTGGTTGCGGAAGATCAGCGGCGCCTGCTTGTAGGTCACCCGCGGCTGCACGCGGTTGATCTCCTCCTCGAGATGGCCGTTGGCGGCGAAGATGTCGGGCAGGCCGTCGAGGTCGTAATCGAAGAAGAAGACGCCGAAGGTGAGGGTCAGCAGGCTGGCCTGCCCCACGGACGAGGAGGGCGCCTCGTCCACGAACACGCCGTTCCCCTCGTTGTGGTAGAGGGCCAGCATCTCGTTGCTGAAGTTGCCCACCAGCAGGTGCGGACGCCCGGAGCGGTCGTAGTCGGCGGCGTCGACGCCCATGGCGCCGCGGGCGGTCCCCTCCTCGGAGAAGGCGACGCCCGCCTCCACCGCCTCGTCCTTGAAGGTGCCGTTCTTCTGGTTGCGGTAGAGCTTGTTGGGCTGGGTGTCGTTGGCCACGAAGAGGTCCGGCCAGCCGTCGGTGTTGTAGTCGAGCACGGTGACGCCGAGCGACTTGGCGGAGGCCTCGGCGACCCCGGCCGGCTGGCTGACGTCCGCGAATTTGCCGCCGCCGAGGTTGTGGTAGAGCTTCGGCGCCACCCCCTTGTAGGACTCGGGGGTGCAATAGGACTTGTGGGCGCCGTCGAGCGAGCACCAGAGGTCCTTCTCGCGGCTCCACTGGACGTAGTTGGCCACGAACAGGTCGGCCTTGCCGTCGCGGTCGTAGTCGAGCCAGGCGGCGCTGGTGCCGAAGTTGGCGTTCCGGATCCCCGAGGCGGCCGTCACGTCGCGGAACCGGCCGCCCCCCTCGTTGTGGAACAGCCGGTCGCCGTCGAGCGAGGTGAGATAGACGTCCTGGCGGCCGTCGTTGTCGTAGTCCCCCGCCGTGACGCCCATACCGTAGGTCTCGACGTCGAGGCCGCTCCCCCGGGTGGCGTCGGCGAAGGTGCCGTTGCGGTTGTTGCGGTAGAGGGCCGGCAGCGACTTCCGCTTGCCCGGCTGCCAGTCGCGGCCGTTGACCAGCAGGATGTCGAGCCAGCCGTCGCCGTCGGCGTCGAACACCGCCACTCCGGCGCCCATGGTCTCGGGCAGGTATTTCTTCCCCGAGCGGCCGCTGTTGTGGGTGAACTTCACCCCCGAGGCGGCGGTGATATCGGTGAACCGCACCCCTGCCTGGGGGGCGGGCGCTTTGGGAGCGGGCGCCGGCGCCGCGGCGATCAGGGCCAGGGCGGCGAGGGGGATGGCGGATAGGGTACAGAGTCGCTTCAAGGCTTCATCTCCTGATCTGTGTTCCAAAAACCAAGGCGCTCGCGGCCTGCGACCTCACCCTCGGCCCTCTCCTGGCAGCCTTACGGGAATCTGCCACAGTCGTCCCCCTCTCCTTCAGGAGAAGGGGATAGGGGTTGAGGTCGCAGGCCGCGAATGCTGATCGAAGTGCCCCTCACCCCCCCGCGATCGCCGCCCCCTCCGCCGTCCGCTGCAGGCTCGGCAGCGGCACGCTTTCGTGCTCATGGATGGGCTGGCGCTCGTTGTTGTCCTCGGGGCTCTGCAGGCGGCGCCGTTCGGTGATCGATTGCGCCGATTCGTCGGCCTTGAAGCGCCGGAAGAGCACCGCCTCGCGCGCCGATTTTTCGGCGTTGCCCAGGGCGCGCCAGCAGAGCATGGCGGTGTAGTGCATCTGCACGTCCTCGGGATCGACGAGGCCGACGCGCTCCAGCACGGCGAGCGCCTGCTTGTACTGGCGCTTGAGGAACAGGATGCGCGCCATCTGGTTGAGCACCACGCGGTCGCGCGGATATTTGGCGTCGACGGTGCGCAGCGAGGCGAGCGCGCCGTCGTAGTTCCCCTCGGCCTTCTCGATCATCGCCTTGAAGAAGTAGCCGCGCGGCAGCCCCGGAGTGATCGAAATCGCCTTCTCGACGTACGGCCGGGCGGCCCCGACCTCCCCCTCGCGGATCAGCGCCCGGGCCACGTTCAGCCAGCCGTCGGCGTAGCCCGGCTCGGCCTCGGTGGCCTTCTTGAAGGCGAACTCGGCCCCCTTGAGGTCCCCCTGGAGCAGGAGGCCGATCCCGTAATCGTTCCAGCGCTCGCGGTCCTTCTTGTCCGTCACCTGGCGCCATTGCGGAGCGCCGTTGCCTCCCAAGGGGAGCTTGGCCTCGGCGGTGGCGACGGTGACGATCGGCAGGCTGGGGATCTCCCCCTTGATCTTGCCCGAGACGTTGGCCGGGATGTTGGCCGGATCGAACGACCACTCGGCGCTGTTGGCGTGGGGGGTGATCAGGTGCGCCTGCCCCGGCTTCGGCTGGCCCGCGTAGGCGAACTGGGTGTAAGTGTGGGCGAACTTCCGGTAGTTGAGCTTCGCCGTCAGCGTGATCGGCCCCACGGCGTCGGCCGGGATGCGCACGCGGTAGTGGGCGACGTCGGCCGCCCCGGGCGGGATCAGGCGGACGTAGAGCACGCTGCGCGCCTGCCAGGCGTTGCGCTTGTCGATCGGGTTCCCCTCGCCGTCGAGCGCGTAGGAGCGGTAGAAGTGCGCCCCCTGCTCGACCGGCCCCTTGCCGTCGTCGTCCACGCGGCCGCTCCAGTAGACCAGCTTGCCGGTGGCATCGCGCCCCTGGAGCTCGAGCCAGACGTCGAAGGCGTCCACGGTGCCGCCCGGGAAGAAGTGGCCGATGGCGCGGGTGCGCACCACCACGTCCACCCGCACCGTCGAGCCGGCCTTGAGCGGCGGGGCCGCCTTGTCGATCGGCGCCGCCACCTGGCCGACATCGCGGATCACCACCGCGCCCCCCTGCTCGGCCTCCTCGCCCACCGCGAAGGTGGTGTTGATCTGCGGCCCGGCGTCCTTGGGCGCGCTCCGCCGCACCATCGCCGTCTCCCCCTTCCCCTCGTCCACCGGCGAGACCGCGAAGATGTCCGCCGTGATGAAGCCCGATTTCAGGAACTTCTCGACGGCGTCCATCTGGGGCTTGTCCTGGTTGACGAAGGCGAGGGCCGTGTTGGCCGCCGGGAAGCGGTGGGAGTGGACCTTGCCGCCGCGGTTGCCGGGATCCTGCGAATCGACCAGCGGCATGTGGCAGCCGGAGCAGGTCTTCGACTCGGCCGGGTAGTAGAACGACCGCGCCCCCTGCCCCGAGACGCCGCTCGCCTGCCAGTTGTCGTAGTCGTTGAAGCCGCGGACCCAGCGGTAGGAGTTCACCGGCACGTCGAGGTGCACCTTGTGGCAGGACGAGCAGAACTCCGCCGAGTCGCGCATGAACGGCTTCATGAACGTCTTGCGGTGCGGCTCGGGATGGAGATAGGTCAGGAAGCTGTCCATCTTGCGGATCACCGGGTTCTTGCTGCTCGCCAGCTCGTGGAGCGGCGGATACTCGATGGTGAAGTCGCCGTTGCCCATCGAGCTGCCGACGTGCGTGATGGCATGGCAGGAGGTGCAGGCGAGCCCGGTGTGCGCCTCGGGCGTGTCGATCTGATCCTTGATCGGCTTCTCGAAGCGGCCGTTGAAGAACACCGCGTGGTCGTGGCAGCCGGCGCACCACTTGCTCGGCTGGGTGCCGACGGTGTCCTGCATGTATTCGATCGATTTACGGTAGAACTGATTGTTGAACGAGGCGAAGTGGTGGGCCGAGCTGTTCCACTGCTGATAGATGTCCTTGTGGCACTCGCCGCAGCGCGCCGAATCCATGAAGAAGTTGGACGGGATGATGCCGCCGACGTTGGTCTTCGCCGACGAGGGGAAGAACGGCGACTTCGGCCCGCCCCCCTCCTCCTGCATGGAAGCGGGGACGACCAGCGGATTGACGATGCGGTGGTTGGGGTTGGGAGTCGCCTTGCGCCAGAGCATCGTGGCGGCCGGCAGGGCCACCAGCAGCACGGCCGCGACCGCGAACGCCTGCCGGAACCGCGCCCAGCCCGGGCCGGCCGCGCTCCGCCGCCAGAGCCAGATCCCGAGGGCGATCACCCCCAGGCCGGCGGCGGCGACGTGGGCCCAGAGCACCGGCCGGTGGGCCCGCACGTTGCCCGCGGCGGCCAGCCAGATCCCGGCGGCCAGCGCGATCAGGAAGAGGACGCCCGCCGGCACCAGGCCCGGCCGCAGCTCCGGCCGCTTGACCAGCAGCACGGCGAAGGCCACGGCCAGGACCACCCCCAGCACCAGGTGGACCAGCACGTTCGACATATAGAAGATCGTCGGCGAGGCGAACGCCGCGATATACGCGGTGTTGACCAGCAGCACCAGGAAGGTGACCGCCGTCCACTTCGCGAGACCGTTCCCGTTCATCCGCATTCCTCTGGCTCCTTGCCCCGCTCCTTGCCTGCAGCTCCTTGCACCCAATACCAAAAATCATCGAATCCCGGATATCGAGTCCTGGATCATAGCCCGCCGGGCCGTCAACGCACCTTCCACAGCTTGTGCTGCTGGACGGAGAGCCGCCAGGGGGGGTTGTCCCGGCAGAGCCGGATGCACCAGTCGAGGGTGCGGGGGTCGACCTCGGCGCCCTCGAAGGCCGGGGAGATCAGGTAGTGCTCGGCCTCGACCACCGTCCTCGGGATCGCCTGGCCGTGGCCGCGCACGTACTTGACCTCGCTGGCCCGGCGCTGGCGGATGGCGTGCTCGGCCACCTTGGGGCTGACGGTGATCCAGTCGATCCCTTCCGGCAGTGGAAAGCTGCCGTTGGTCTCGATCGCCAGCTTGTAGCCGGCGTCGTGGAGGACGTCGATCAACTCGCGGTCCACCTGCAGGGCCGGCTCGCCGCCGGTGAGGATCACCCAGTCGCAGCGCTCCGAGAGCTGGCGGAATTCGGCCAGGATCTCCGGCGGGGTCATCCACCGGCCGGACTCGAACTCGGTGTCGCAGTCGAAGCCGTGCGTCTCCACCTTGCAGGCGAGGTTGCACCGGGAGAGCCGCAGGAAAAGGTTGGGCGTCCCGGCGCGCACTCCTTCCCCCTGCAGGCTGTAGAAGATCTCGTTGACGAGATAGCGCTCCATGGGGGTACTCTAACTCCCTCGCTCCCCGGTCGAGAAACCCACGGGCAAGGATCTTGCTTTAGCTTCTGGCCTTGACAGTTTCTCGTGAGGATCTTTATGAGTCTGACCTCCCAGGACATAAGCTTCGCCCGCCCAGATGAAGGCCCGGATGAAGATCTCTCTTCCCAGCAGGAGAGGCTCGCCGCGCTCAGCTCCGAGGTCAGCACGACGCTGGTGCGGGTACACGACCAGCACGAGGCCCTGTCCCACTGCTGCGAGGCGATCGTCCGGCATCTCGACGCGGCGCTGGCCCGGATCTGGACGCTCAACCGAGCCTCCGAGGTCCTGGAGCTGCAAGCCAGCGCGGGCCTGTACACGCACCTGAACGGCCCGCACAGCCGGATCCCGGTGGGCAGCTTCAAGATCGGCGCGATCGCCCGGGAACGCCGCCCGCATCTCACCAATGAAGTGATCGGCGATCCCGCCGTCCAGGACCAGGAATGGGCCCGCCGGGAGGGCATGGTCGCCTTCGCCGGGTACCCTCTCGTGGTCGAGGAGCGCCTGATCGGGGTCGTCGCCCTGTTCGCCCGCCGTCCCCTGACCAAGGCGACCCTGCAGGCGCTGGCGGTGATCGCCGACGGCATCGCGCTCGGCATCGAACGCCTGCAGGCCGAGGCGAAGCTCAAAGAGCAGTCCGAAGTGCTGGAGACCATCAACCAGATCGGGCGCCTGCTCTCGGCGGAGCTGGATCAGCAGAAGCTCGTGCAGGCGGTGACCGACGCCGCCACCGAGCTGTGCGGCGCGCAGTTCGGCTCCTTCTTCTACAACGTCTACAACGAGGATGGCGGCTCCTACATGCTCTATACCCTGTCGGGGGTGCCGCGCGAGGCCTTCGCGCAATTCCCGATGCCGCGCGCCACGCACATGTTCGGGCCGACCTTCCGGGGCGAGGGGACGATCCGCGTCGCCAACGTCAAGAAAGATCCGCGATACGGGGCCTTTTCGCCCCTATCACGGCATGCCCCCCGGCCACCTGCCGGTGACCAGCTACCTGGCCGTGTCCGTGATCTCGCGGTCGGGCGAGGTGCTGGGCGGACTCTTCTTCGGCCACCCGGAAGAGGGGATCTTCACCGCCCGGCACGAGCGGATCGTCGAGGGGCTCGCCGCCCAGACCGCGGTCGCCATGGACAATGCCCGGCTCTATCAGAACGCCCAGCGCGCGCTCCAGGAGCGGGAAGCCCTCCTCCGGAGCGAGCAGGCGGCGCGCCAGGAAGCCGAGATCGCCAGCCGGGCGAAGGACGAGTTCCTGGGCCTGCTCTCGCACGAGCTGCGCAACCCGCTGAACGCGATCCTCGGCTGGACCCGGATGCTGAGCACCGGCCGCCTGGAGGAGTCGATCTACACCCGCGCGGTCGAGACCATCGATCGCAACGCCAAGCTGCAGGCGCGGCTGATCGACGACATGCTGGACGTGTCGCGGATCGTCTCCGGCAAGCTCCGCCTCGACGCGCAGCCGCTCGATCTGACCTCGGTCATTCACGCCGCCGTGGACACCTCGCGCCCCGCCGCCGAGGCCAAGGAGATCCGCATCCAGGTGGTGCTGGATTTCGGCGCCGGCGTCGTCCTCGGCGATCCCGTACGCATGCAGCAGGTGATCTGGAACCTGCTTTCCAACGCGATCAAATTCACCCCCAAGCAGGGGCGCGTGCAGGTGCAGCTCCAGCGCATCAATTCCCATCTCGAGATCTCGGTGAGCGACACCGGCCCCGGCATCGAGGAAGACTTCCTGCCGTATGTCTTCGACCGCTTCCGCCAGGCCGACAGCTCGGCGAGCAAGCGGCATGGCGGCCTGGGGCTGGGGCTCGCCATCGTGCGCCAGCTCGTCGAATTGCATGGCGGCACGGTCGAGGGGGGCAACCGGAGCGACCAGCAGGGGGCCATCTTCACCGTCAAGTTGCCGTTGATGGTGATTCGCAAATCCACCCTGCCGGCGAAACCGGAGGAGCCGCCGCCGGTTCATCCCGCGGTGAGCGGAACCGTGCCCTTCGACTGCCCCCCGGATCTCAATGGCATCAAGGTCCTGGCGATCGACGACGAGGCGGATGCCCGGCATCTGCTCAAGACCATGCTCGAGCAGTGCGGGGCCGAGGTGAGGACCTGCGCCTCCGCGGCCGAGGTGCTCGCCGCCCTCGAGGAGTACGAGCCCGACATCCTGGTCTCCGACATCGGCATGCCGGAAGAGGACGGCTACTCCCTGATCAAAAGGGTGCGAGCCCTCGAAGCCGCCCGCGACGGCGGCCGCATCCCGGCCGTGGCGCTGACCGCCTACGCACGGGTCGAAGACCGCCTGCTGGCCCTGAGGGCCGGCTACAGCATGCACGTTCCCAAGCCGGTCGAGCCCGCGGAGCTCGCCGTCGTCATCGCGAGCCTGACCAGCAGGAAGTCTGATTGAAGCGGCCGGCTCCTAAGAGCAGATGACAGCCGCAGACCGTCTGTCCCGTGGAGTTGGTGTACAGCCCGCAGACATAGCCACCGATGCAACGGGCCCGAGAGCAAAAGTCGGCGCACTGCTTCGGCGTCGTGGCCGCGGGAGCGGGTGCCAGGACCATGCTGAAGGCGAGGACCGCGAACGCGAAGGACAGTCTGGCTTTCATGAAGTCTCCCTGATCTCGGCGAGAGGGCAAGTCCTCTCAATCTTCCAGGTGCGCCAGCCCCTGTCCTCCGCGCCTGCTCCGGTCCTACTTCACGACCTCCAGCGTGCCGGACACGGGGTGCCACTCCTTGTCGTTGGACGCGAAGCCGTACAGCCGGCCGGTGTCGAAATTCATCGCGATGGTCAGGGTGTATCCGGACTCCTCCGCCAGGTAGGACACCAGGTGGACCGCCGGCGCGACCTCGAACGAGCCATATTTTTTCACCCGCGTCGGCTTGCCTTCCGCGGCGCCGTCCAGCTTGCGGAACGAGACGCTGCCGTCGGCATTGAAAGCATGCTCGTAGGTGCCGCCGGCCGTGGGCCCCTCCTCGAACTTCCACCGGATGGTTTGACCGCTCAGTGAAGTGGCTGTTTCAGTCATGGTCTCTCCTTTGTCACGCAGGTCTTCCCCCATTCATCGAGAGCCTATGCACCCTTTGTGCCTTCAACTCGAGCCACGGAAACGGCGACTCAGCGCACGCGGAGACGATACAATGAGGCCCTGAATGAACGCCGATCTCCCCGACGATCACAGCTCGATCTATTACTACGACGGCGACTATCCCGGCCAGGCGATCTCCCCCTTCCCGGAGAATTTCGATCCGGCGACCATCGATCAGGGGATCGCGTACGACATCGACCGGTATCAGGAGCTCGCGAACGAGTCTCAGGGGGGATCGGTGCTCGAGCTCTGCTGCGGCACCGGCCGGGTGGCGATCCCGCTGGCTCGCCGTGGATTCAGCGTGACGGGAATCGACATCTCCGAGCCGATGCTGAGCCGCTTTCGCGAGAACCTCGGACGGGAAGAGCCGGCGGTCGCGGCGAGGATCTCGCTGGCGCGCGGGGACATCGCGAATTTCGATCTCGGCAAACGGTTCGCGCTGATCATCGTCGCCTTCAACAGCCTTCTCTGCGTGACGCGATTCGAGGACCAGTGCGCGGCGCTCGTCGCGGCGGCACGGCACCTCGACGACAACGGCCGCCTGGCGATCGACGTGATGAACCCGCTGGTTCTCTCGTTCCGCGGAGAGCCGGTCCCCAGACCGTTCGTCACCCGGCGCAACCCGCATACCGGCAACCTCTACACGCGGTTCGCCGCGATCGGACCGATCGGGGCCGATCAGGTGCAGGAGCTCTTCGGGTGGTATGACGAGGTCGCGCCCGACGGGCTCGTCCGGCGAGCCGCCTACTCAATGCACTGGCGCCCGATCTTCCGCTACGAGCTGGAGCTCATGCTCGAGCGCGCGGGCCTCGAGGTGGAATCGATCGCAGGCGGACATCACCGGGAGCCGTTCACCGCCCAGAGCCAGCAGATGTTCGTCGTCGCCCGCAAGCGCGGGTGAGCCGCTCAGGCTTTCCGGCGGACGAGACGGTAGGCGCCGAGGGTGGCGAGAGCCAGGGCCAGCACGAGGAGGCCCGCGGACGACGCCGCGGGGACCTCGGTCGCGGCGGTGCCGCCGGCGAGAGTCAGGTCGGCCGCCTGGCGGGTGACCTCGATCTCGATCGGCGTGCTGTGGGCGCTCTGCGTCCACCCCTTCTCCACCTGGAGGGCGCGGAAGGTCCGGCGGTAGAGCAGCCGTGCCTGGATCGCCACCCTCGCGCCTGGCGGGACGCCGGGAGGCAGTTGGAACTCGATCGTGGTCGTGTCGGTGGCGCCCGAGGGGATCAGAGTGTTGGAGAAGACCCCCTCGGCATCGATGAACAGCACCGGCCGCACCGTCGGGCCCTGGCCGTTGATCCGCCCCTCGAGGATCTTCGCGAACCCCTTGCCCGGCAGGCCGGCCAGATCGCCCGGCTGCGTGCCCGGCACGTCGTCGCTCCCCCAGAACGGCACCGTCGGACCGGCGGCCTGCGGCAGCGGCTGGCCGTTCAGCGTCGCGGTCACCAGCAGGATGGCGTTGCGGATCGAAACCCCGGTCGGAAACGAGTGCCCGGCGCCGAAGTTGGCGACCTCGGCGACCACGCGGACGCGCCCCGGGATCTCCTCGCCCGCGACGGTCAGCGAGAGGTTGTTCTGCAGCATGTCGGGCGTCGAGCCGACGAAGACGTGCCGGCGGCGGTCCTGGGCCGGGCGGTCCGCGGGATCGGCGACGAAGACGCAGAGGGGATCGTCGTCGGTCGCGTCCGGCATGTGGCAATTCTGGCAGTTGCGCTGGCCGGGGCCGGGCGTCGCGAACGACGAAGCCGCCCATTCCCGGTAGGTGTTCTGCCCCGGCGCCCCGGTTTCCGGGTTGACGTACTGATGGCAGGCCGCGCAGAGCAGCGAGGTGCGGTGGAGCGTCGAATGCGACACCTTCATGCCTTTGAAGGTGACGTCGTCGAGGGGACCCCAGACATACCTCCACGTCGGGCCCGCCGAGTCGTCGGGGAAGCGGTAGGTGGACTTGCCGAGGAAGTGCAGGGCGTCGAGGTTGCCGGCGTCGACCGAGTCCATCTGGTGGCAGGCCACGCAACTGACGCCCTCGCTCCCGGCGCCGTCGCTCACCTCGTCGAGCATCGTCTGGCCGGGATTGAAGACGTCCGCCATCGGCGCGTGGCAGGTGGCGCAAAAGCCCGTCTCGCCGGCGTCGTGCGTATTGCGGAAGACGTAGCCCGCGCCGCCGCCCGCGGTGCCGGTGCCGGAGAACAGGTCGAGGACCCACTCGTTGCGCGCGGCGCCCGAGTGGTTCGAGCCGGACCACAACGGATAGACCGAGAGGTGGCAGCTGCCGCAGATGTCCGCCGTGGGCGGTTTGTAGCTCGGATTGTTCCGCGGGCAGGACGGCGAGCCGGATGTCGACGCCGCTGTCGCCGTTGTTCGCCGGCGCGCCGCCGATCAGGTAGTTGACGGCCGCGGACCGGCTGTAGGGGATCGAGGCCGCGAGCTCGACGAGGCCGGCGGGATTCGCGGCCAGGGTGAAGCTGCCGTCGGCGCCGGTGACCGCCACCACCGAGGAGTCGGCGCGGATGTGGACCCGGGCGCCCGGGACCGGCGTTCCGGGCGTACCGCTGCCGGCGACCCGGACGAAGCCCGAGATGTCCCCCCGCGCGGCCGTGGCGCCGAAGATGAGGGCCAGAGCGGTCGCCGCGAGCCGCGGGCCGCTCGTCATGAACAGACTCCGTCTTTTTCCACGCTCCACGTCTCCGCCCTCCATGCCGTCGTCGCACTCCAGGATAGGTCCGGGATAAGTATCACCCGCGCCCCGGGAGAGCAACCCCGTTCCCCGGGCCTGGCTCCGGGGCGACTTTTACAGCTTCCGCTTTATTTCCGAGCCGCACTTGGCTACTATGAGCGGGTAGTTTTCCGGAACACCTCCTTATCGTCTTGCCTGGGGGACCCCTCAGTGACCGCAAGAAAATATTCGAATCGCGTCAGGCTCATTGAGCAACGTAAAACATAAGAAGTTGCCTCGCATCAATCAGGAGGGTTAAGAATGGCAGACTACACTTCCCCACCACCCCGGCGATTTGCAGGACGACATCCCCGGCGGGCTTGTGCCGCGATCATGGCGATCACCCTGCTCTGCGGCGCCAGCCTCGCCTCGGCCGCGATCGACAAGAACGCGACCTACCAGCAGATGCTCAGCCTGGCGCAGCAGATGAAGGACCTCAAGCCGCAGATCCGGACCAACACCCAGGCCGCCGCGGCGTACGCGACCGCCGAGGGGCAGTACCGGAGTCTCTCCGCCTCCATGGGCGGCGACGATCCGGGCCACGTGGGCGGCGGCGGCGCGGCGAGCGGCGCGGCGGCGGGCCCCCACGAAGGTCGTGCCGGCGACGCCGGCCGGCTGCGGCCAGACGACGACCAACTTCACGAATTCCACGCCGGTCGCGATCCCGACCGGCCCGGCCGTGGTGACCTCGACGATCGTGGTGTCCGGCGCCGGGCCGTACCTCTTCGATCTCGACCTGACGACCTTCATCCAGCACACCTTCGCGGCCGACCTCGACATCACCATCACCTCCCCCGCCGGGACGGTCGTGACCCTGACCACCGACAACGGGGCGGGCAACGACAACGTCTTCAACGGCACCGTCTGGGACGACAACGCGAACCCGGCCGGGCAGGTGCCGTACACCACCAACAACGGCCTGGTGACCGACCACGCCTACGTGAACCTGACCACGGCCACGCCGCTGGTCCCCGAGGAAGCGCTGGGAGCGTTCATCGGCGAGGATCCGAACGGCACCTGGACGCTGACCATCTCCGACGACCTCGCCGGCGACGGCGGCAGCCTCGATAGCTGGTCGATGGCCGTCACCACGTTCCCCAACGCGCCGATCGTCACCACCGTGCCGACGGTGACCCAGTCCACGCCGGTGGCGATCCCGACCGGTCCGGCCGTGGTGACCTCGACGATCGTGGTCTCCGGCGCCGGCACCTCGATCCTCGACGTCAACGCGATCACCAACATCATGCACACCTTCTCGGCCGACCTCGACATCACGCTCACCTCCCCCGCCGGGACGGTCGTGACCCTGACCACCGACAACGGGGCGGGCAACGACAACGTCTTCAACGGCACCCTCTGGGACGACGACGCGAACCCGGCCGGGCAGGTGCCGTACACCACCAACGACGGCCTGGTGACCGACCACGCCTACGTGAACCTGACCACGGCGACGCCGCTGGTTCCCGAGGAGGCGATGGCGGCTTTCATCGGCGAGGACCCGAACGGCACCTGGACGCTGACCATCTCCGACGACCTCGCCGGCGACGGCGGCAGCCTCGATAGCTGGTCGCTCGACATCGACACCTTCAGTTGCGCCTCGGCCGATCTGTCGATCACCAAGACCGACGGCGTTGCCGCCGTCGCGGCGGGCGGCAGCACGATCTACACGATCACGGCGTCGAACGCCGGCCCGACGGCGGCGAACCCGGCGAGCGTGGTCGACAACTTCCCGGCGGCCTGCACCAGCGTCTCCTACACCAGCACCGCCGCCGGCGGCGCCACCGGCAACACCGCGGCGGGCAGCGGCAACATCAACGACGCGGCGCTCAACCTCCCGGCCGGCAGCTCGGTGACCTACACCGCGACCTGCACGATCTCCGCCGCCGCGGTCGGCACCCTGGTCAACACCGCGACGGTGTCGAGCGCCACGCCCGATCCCGCCGCGGCCAACAACAGCGCCACCGACACCGACACGATCACCGCCTCGGCCGACCTGTCGCTGACCAAGACCCTGACGACCGCCCCTCCGATTCGCGTCGGCGACAACGCGGTTTTCGCCCTGACGGTGACCAACAACGGGCCGGCAACGCCACCGGAGTGACGGTGACCGACATCCTGCCCGCGGGCCTCACCTACGTCTCCAATGACTGCGGGGCCAGCTTCGCCGCTCCGACCCTGACCTGGAACGTCGGCGCTCTGGCGGTGACCGCCTCGGCGACCTGCCATCTGACGGTCACGGTCACCCAGACGGGCACCATCACCAACACGGCCACCGCTACCGCCAACGAGGGCGACGCCACGCCGGCCAACAACTCCGGCCAGGCGCAGATCTCCGGCCAGCCGGCCGCGATCATCCCCACCCTGGACAGCGTCGGCCTCGCGGCCCTCGCCATCCTGCTGGTGCTGAGCGCCGCTCTCACCCTGCGCCGCAAGCGCCAGGCCTAGGCAGCACCGCACGACCATGAACCCGGCCGGCCAGGGGCAACCCTGCCGGCCGTTTTCTTTTTCAGCGGCCGCTGACCGCCGCTCAGACCTCCGCCCATGGCCCGGCCCCGGCCCGCGGTGGTAGCTCAAAACCACTCCAATTCGTAATGCGCGGATCGCCGGTCCTCGTAGCCTCACCCTGCGCCCGGATTGGCGCGGCAAACGCCGCCGATTCAAAAGGAACGATTAACAGTAGTCATGTGGACGGGATGATTCCGTACAGGGAAGGAGACACCGTATGAAAAGAGTTGTTTTCGTGCTGATCGCTTCCCTGAGCGGTGTGGTAGCTACCTGTCAATATGCGATTAAGCTGTGAAATCAGGAATAGGGCGGCGGCGCCCACATGGGATTACATTTGCGCTATGCTCAATGTAGCGCACACCCGGGATATGCTATCCGCGAAAGGAGACTGGTTGAACGAGGTAGAAACGCCTTCTGCTGGTGATGCACCAGCCGTGGCGGCTCAGCGGCAGCCCACGGCCAGCCGCCGACGGCCGCGGCTGGGGAGCTTGGCGTGGCAGGGAACGGTCGGGCTGCTGGCGCTCTTCTCCCTGATCCTCATGGGCATCGCGCTGGTCATGAACACCTATGGCCGGCAGCAGGTCGCGGAGCAATCCGCCGGCAAGGTGGAGGAAGTCGGCAGGCGGAGAGTGGAGGAGGTGCGGCGATGGCTCGCCGGCGAGAGGACCCTCGACCCGTCCAACCTGCATCGTCTCTCTCAGGCGTGGCGGGCCGAGGCCAGCGGCTACGCCTTCCTGCTCGACCGCGATCAACGGTTCCTCTCTTTTCCCCGCCCCGAGCTTGTGGGCTTGGCGAGCCGAGGCGGGGCCGGGAAGGCCGGCGCGACGCTCACCGCCGGCGAGGTGGCGGATCGCCATCCCGGTTTCCGGCCGATCGCGGACGCCCTCCGGCGGCCGCCGGCGGGCGGAGCGGCGGTGGCGGTCCACGTCCCGATCCGTGTCGAAATGCCGGCCGATCCGCTCAACGGGCAACCTTCCCTGGCCCTCGTCTTCCCGGTGCCCGAGACCGACTGGAAGCTGGTCCAGGTCTCGCCCAGGAGCGAGCTGGAGCAGGCCGCCGTCCGCATCTCCCGCTCGCTGCTGCTGCTGATCTCCGGCATCCTGCTCGCCGTGCTGCTGCCCTCCTATCTGTTTCTCTCCCGCCGCTGGATCACGCCCGTCACCACCCTGGCGGAGGCCGCCACCCTGGTGCGCGACGGCGAGCTCGACGTGCGGGTCAGCATGCCGGGGCGGGACGAGATCGCGGTGCTCGCGGACGCGTTCAACCAGATGGTCGACCAGCTGGCGGCCAACACTGCCGGCCTGAAGCAGGCCAACGTCGAGCTCGGGCGCTCGCTGGGCCTCACCGACACCATTATGGGAACGGTGCGCGAGGGCCTGTTCCTGCTCACCCCCGAGCTCGCGATCGAGGCCAAGTACTCGGCCGCGACACGGCAGATCTTCGGCCAGGAGGAGCTGGCGGGGGCTGACTTCCTCGACCTGATCCAGCGGATCACCCCCAAGCGCACCCACGAGCTCACCGCCCGCTTCCTGCGCTTGCTGCTCAACCCGGCCAAGACCGACAGCGTGATTGCCAAGATCAACCCCTTGAAGGAGATCGAGGCCTCGTTCCCCGGCCGCAGCGGCCAGCTCGAGCAGAAATTCCTGACCTTCACCTTCGAGCGCATCCGCGAGGGCGGCGAGATCCGCCACGCGATGGTGACGGTGGCCGACGTCACCCCCCGGGTGCTGCTGGCGCAGCAGCTCAAGCAGTCGCAGCAGCGCATGGAGCGCCAATCCGAGCTGCTGCTGTCGGTGATGCACGTCGAGCCCCAGGTGCTGCGCGAGTTCATCGAGGACGCCCACAGCGAGCTCGAGACCATCAACGCGCTGCTGCGCGAGGGTCGGTCGGCATTGCTCTCGATCCCCGATCGCAACACCTTCTACCGCCACTTGGCGGACGACATCTTCAAGAGCGTCCACACCATCAAGGGCACGGCGGCGATGCTGCGCATCGACTATTTCCGCCGCCGCCAACCGCTTCGAGGAGAAGCTCGCCGCGCTCCAGGGCCGGACCATCATGGACGGCAGCGACTTCATCCCGATCGTGCTCGAGTTGTCGGAGATGGTCGACAGCCTGGGCGAGATCCGCGACGTGCTGGCCCGCTTCGCCGAGACCCAGCGCAGCCTCAAGGCAGCCCCCGGCGCCAGCGACACCGAGGGGCTCTCGGCGCTGGTGACCCGCTTCGTCAACGATCTGGCGGAGAAGTCGGGCAAGAAGGTCGTGGTGGCGTTCCGCGCTCCCGGCGACCTGGCGATCCCGTTCAAGTACAAGAGCGCGCTCCGCAACGTCATGGCCCAGTTGGTCCGCAACTCGATCGTCCACGGCATCGAGACCCCGGCCGAGCGGCAGGTGGCGGGCAAACCGGAGGAGGGGCATATCATGGTGGCGGCCCGGCAGAACAATGGCCACCTCGAGTTCCTGTTCAAGGACGACGGCCGGGGCATCGACTACAAGCGGGTGATCGAGCGGGTGCAGGAGCTGGCCAAGAGCGAGCCCTCGATTCTCGAGCCGCTGGTCGACCGCGAGCAGAACCGGTGGAAACCGGAGGCGCTCGACCAGATGATCTTCCGTCCCGGCTTCTCCACCGCCGACCAGGCGACCGAAGATGCCGGGCGCGGCTTCGGCATGAGCGCCGTGCACGACGCGCTGGCCAAGCTGGGTGGGCGGATCTCGCTGCGGCAGAAGACGGGCCAGTTCTGTGAGTTCTACATCGCGCTGCCAAATGGAGGTTAGAACCGTGCTGGGGACCAGTGGCAAGTTGTTGATCGTCGACGATTCGAGCACCATCCGGCGGAGCATCCAGCGGCACATCTTCTCGGACCGGGTGACCGAGATCTACCAGGCCGCCAACGGTCGCGAGGCGATGGAGCTGTTCGAGCGCTACTGCCCGGAGTTCGTCACCATGGACCTGACCATGCCCGAGATGGACGGCCTGACCTGTATCTCCAAGATGATGGCCCTGAAGCCGGACACCCGCCTGATGGTGATCTCGGCCCTGGGCGACGCCGAGACCGCCATCGAGGCGGTGGAACGGGGCGCCAACGAGTACGTTGTCAAGCCGTTCTCGGCCGAGGATCTCAACCTGGCGCTCGCCAACCTGGTCACCGGATCCTGAGGCTTGGGGGAACGATGAACGACGAGGAGATCAAGGTCTTCATCGGCGGCGTGGTGCGCTATTTCCAACGGGCCACCGGCGAGCCGGCGGAGGTCGATCCTCCCTACCTCAAGGGCGAGGCCTCGGTCATCCTGGATTTCACCGGCGTGATCGGCGTCTCCGGGCGCCGCCGCGGCGCGGTGTACTTCACCTCCGGCGCCGACCAGCTCACCGAGCTGCTGCACCGCCTCGGCGAGACGAAGGTCGGCTTCTCCGACCACCAGGATCTGGTGGGCGAGGTCGCCAACACCATCGCCGGCAACGCCCGCCAGTTCTTCGGCAGCGAGTTCCTGATCTCGGTTCCGATCGTGCTCTGCGGGCGGTCGGACAAACTCTCTTTTCCCCACCACCTGAAGAGCTTCGTCATCCCGATCACTTGGCGCAGCCATCGGAGCTACCTCATCATCAGCCTCGAGCGGACCGCGGCCGATCGCGACGCCCCAGGAGCGAGCTCACAGTCGGGCGTGATCGCCGCCCTCCAAACCTGAAACCGGGAGGTGTCATGGACACGATGCCGCAACACTACAATCTTCTCCTCGTCACGCTCTCCTACGTGATCTCGGTCCTGGGCTCCTTCACCGCGCTCAGGCTCTGCCGCCAGCACGCCGGAGCCCGCGGCGCCGAGAAGTGGCGCTCCCTCCTGGCCGGGGCCCTGGCGATGGGGGCGGGGGCGATCTGGTCGATGCACTTCATCGGCATGCTGGCCTTCGACATGGGCATGCCGGTGGCCTATGACGTGCCGATCACCCTGGCCTCGCTGCTGGTGGCGGTGGTCGTCACCGGCCTCGGCATCTACGTCGTGGGGAAGGGGCCGACCAGCCTGTGGCGGCTGGTCGTCGGCGGCACGGCCATGGGCTTAGGGGTGGCCGCCATGCACTACACGGGCATGGCCGCGATGGGATGCAGGCCCGGTTGTCCTACGACCTGGTGATCGTGGCGATCTCGCTGGGAATCGCGGTCGTGGCGTCGATCGCCGCCCTGTGGCTGGTCTTCAACACCACCCGCCTGTGGCAGATCGTCGCCAGCGCCCTGGTGATGGGGCTGGCGGTGTGCGGCATGCACTACACCGGCATGAAGGCGGCGATCATGCGGCACGACCCGGCGCTGCCGGTCCAGGTGGTGGGGCTCTCGCCCGAGATCCTGGCCTACGTGATCTTCCTGGTGACCCTGGTGATCCTGTCGCTGGCGTCGCTGTTGGGCAGCAACCGGCAGGCGATCGCGATCCGGCGCACGGCCTGAGACCGGTCGACGCGCGCATGGCTTCGACCGTCCTCCGCCCCTTGCGAGGATTCACCCGGTGCGGCGCTTCGCGGAGAGAAGAGCGCGCCCCCCCTGAGGGGGGCGCTTGAGCCGCCCGCTGAGAGCCAACCCGGAGAAGAGCCAACCCGGAGAGCCAGCCAACCATTGGATTGTAAGTGCACTCCCCTCTAGAGCAAGGGGCCTGCCAGACTACAGTCCATTGATTCTAAAGAGATTTGCGGCTGGGTATCGTTCGGAACTGACAGAATTTGGCAGGGCTCAATATCCTCGATATCAAAAAAATGTCACCGCCCCGACAGAAGGAAGCCCCTCGGCGAAGGCGGTAGACGTTCCAGGTCCTATACGACACCCTTTGGGAGGCCATGGGGACCGCGGAACGTCTCCGCCGGAGGGCATGCCGCCGCCGATGGCGATCCCTGAACGGGGCAGGCCGAAGCTGAACGCTTCTAAATAAGGTCGATGGCCTTCTCACGGGGAGTGGCGGATGGCGCGTCAAGCCCTTCGAAGAGACGTCACGCGGTCCCCGTGGCCTTCCAGGGGTGTCGTATAGGACCTGTGAACGTCTCTACCGCCTCCGCCGAAAGGCTAGCGAGGATCGAAGGCCCTAATCTGGATGGCCGAGTAGTCGTTTCCATGATGCCCACCTCCCCCCTCTCTGGCGATCTCCTTGAAGCCGGCGAAACGGTAGATGATCAACATTAAAGAATGGCAGCCATCGACTCCAGGATGATAGTATCCTTCCAAGGAGACAACGACAATGGTGAGGAGAGAGCTCGCCCCCCTGAGGGCGTTTGGAAGGTATTCGTATGCTTTGCGAAGTCTCGCGGGGCTGTCACTGCTGATCTTCCCCTCTGTTGCCTCGGGGCAGACAAACCTCGCTCCAAATCCATCCTTTGAGACAGTCTCCGGCGCTCTGGTCCAAAACTGGAGCCAGTGCGTCAATTCCGGGGCCGCCACCCTGGGGGTGGTTACGAGTCCCGTCGATCAGGGGGCACGCTCCCTGAAGGTGACGGTTGCGCAGACGGGAGACGTGGGAGTCTGTTCCGATGCCATCCCTGTGCCCCCGGACGTGACCTTCCGGCTGGCCGCCCGCTCAGAGGTGAACATTGGTTCCACGCAAAACAAGCAGGCCCGGCTCCAGATCCTGGAACTGTCGAGCACCGACGCTCCGCTTTCGAGCCGGATCGTCGGCACGAGCGTCGGCCGGATCTCCGGCTGGGAGAGCGTAAGCGGATTTTTCACCACCGGGCCGAGCACCGCAAAAGTCAGGATCCGCCTCCTGCAGGATTTCCCGGGCTCCAACGGCGTGGCCTTCTATTGGGACTCGGTGAGTCTGGCGCGCGACACGGCGGTGGCCTGGGAACGCTGGGAGCGCGAGCTCACTTCGAGCACCGACTACTCCACGGGAGCGAACTCCAACCCTTATCGGGATTTGCGCCTCCAGGCGACCTTCTTCCTCGGCACCGCCTGTGGCGCTCCTCCGTCGACCTGCAAACTTCCGGGGTGCTTTCAACAGGCGGGGTTCTGGGACGGCACCCAGGGAAGTTCCGCCAGGGCCTTCAAGGTACGGACCACCCTTCCGGCCGGCGACTGGTGCTGGCAGACCTCCTGCTCGACGCTGGCGGCTCCGGGAGGGACCACTCCCAGTTGCGCCGGGGATGCCGGGCTGACCCAGAGCGGAGCGCTCAAGGTGACGGCTTACGTTGGGATGAACAAGCTCTATACGCTGGGGCTGCCGGCGCCGAAAGCGAGCGGCAGCTTTCTGGTCTACGGCGACGGCACGACGACGTTTCCCTGGATCGCGGACACCGCCTGGTCGGCGCCCAAAGGCTTTTCCCTCCCTTCCCTGGGCTCTCCGCCGAGCGCGGATCTGTGGAAGAACTACGTCGCCGATCGGGCCGCCAAGAAGTTCACGGTCCTCCTCGTGGCTCCGGCCACTCAATATGTGAACGCTCCGGCCTCCCGGCCTTCTCCTCCCGCCTCCGGCTACACAGGCTTCCTCGCGGGAGCGGGCTGTAACCCAGCCAACTACAAAGTAGTCCCCAACGAGTGCAGCTATCTCGACCCGGCCTACTGGCGAAAGCTGGACTCGATGGTCAAAGACGCCAACGACGCGGGGATCGTGGTGGTCGTGGCAGGGCTCATCGATCCCACCGACCGCGGCGGCCCGGGCACAGAGATCACGCCGCTGCAGGAGTACCCGGGCAAGAGCGCGGCGGAGGCCTTTGCGCGCCAGCTCGCGGCGCGGCTCGCCGGGAGCTTCGTGTTCTTCTCCCCGGGTTTCGACGACAAGGTCACCGAGCCGCTCGACGACGGCCTCAAGGTCCAGGATGCCATGACGGCGGTAGGCCAGGCTCTCCGCGGTTCGCCCGGCAGCGCGGCGCCGCGGCACCTGGTGGGAAACCAACTCGCCGGCGGCGCCGCCGTGACCGACTATGACCTCTTTCATACCGCGAGCTGGCTGAGCTTCGAGTTCTATCAAAGCGGCCACAAGGGAAATCAGGGGATGCCGTGCACCTATGGAGACGGCCAGGAGTATGCCCGCTCGGTCTGCCGGGCGCGCGAGTTGACGCTCCGCTTCCGCTGCCAGGGCGCCCTATCGACGGTCCAGGCCTGCCCGGCCGTCCTGCCCCCGGGACAGAAGAAGCCAGCCGTCAACTCCGAAGGAGCCTACGAAGACTTCGAGACCGCTGCCGAGGACCCCGACAACCGTGAAGGAGTCCGTGCCACCGCCTATGCCAGCGCCCTGTCGGGCTCTTTCGGCTACACCATCGCCGTCAAGGGCGTTTACAACTGGACCAATCCCGGGATCTACTCGGACAGCTATGGGAACGACCAATCCAAGGCGGACGGGGATCTGTCAAGAATGGCCGGCCTCTTGAGTGGAGCCCCCTGGACCGATCTCGAGCCGCGCTCCAACCTGATCGCCAATAATCCAGTGGTGAACACGGCGACAACCTCGCCGATCTTCACGAATGCCAACCCGGCAAACGAGAAGAAGCGGATGTTTCTCGCCGGAAACTCCAGCTACGCGCTGGTTTATGTCCCAGGGGTGACCTCCTCCTTTACAGGCGTGAAGATCAAGACAACCGGTGTTTCCAATGCATTGCCTGGGCTTAGCTGCGGAGATGGATGGAGCAAGTTCTGGGTGGATCCACGAGGAAATCTGGCGGACAAAAAAGCCATATGCATTCCAGGAACCGACATCACTCTCACTCAGCCAAGAGGTTGCCCCACACCGTCTCCTTGCGATTGGCTTCTCCGTCTGACCAAGGGGAAATCGGGAGGCGGCACCTCACCTTTTGCCATTGACCTCACGGAGGGAACTGGCGATTCGAAACTCAACGACCTCGAGGTCTGGGCGGAGCTCTCCACGGATTCCTCGACCTCGGCGATCCTCGCGCAAATCATAGGTAGCGACGGTTTACCGGTCGCGAAGCCAATCGTGGTCAGCCCGGACGGCATCTCCTTTCAGAAGCTCCCCACGGCGGCACGAGACACCTCTGGCAATTTCTTCATCGTCTGGGAGGCTGAGAGCCCTGTTACGGGGCTCGATGAAATCTCCGCGCAGTGGTACGACAACGAGGGAATCCCGCTCTCCGAGATCTTCGCGGTCAGCGCACCCGCCTCAGGACAGCAGGCGGAACCGAGCGTGACGGCCGATCCCTACAATAAGGCGGCGGTGAGTTGGACGCGCTACCCCCTCGGGGACGATCCAGGTTCGATCAAGGTTCAAATCTTCGATGGCAAGGGCGCCACCGAGAAGGAGATCATCGACCTGCCATCTCATCCGGGAGGAGTGGCGGCAATGTCACTCGTGCAAGCCGACGGCCAGGGCAACCTGTGGGTTGCCTGGACAGAAGAGGATCGGGAGAATGAGGGGGGTGACGTCTACGCCCAGCGGATCTTGCGTGGCGGCGCTCTCGAGGGACAGCCCATCCGGGTAAACTCGACTCATGCCGGAGTCGGGAGGCTTGCCGCCCTCCAGGTGCAGCGCGACGGAAGCTTCAGGCTGGTCTGGGAAGGTCTCGATGCCGAAGGGCAAGGGAAGGGCTTGCGCGAAAGATGGTACGATCCACAAGGACGCTCAATAGGAGAGGAAGCCGCTGTAACCTCTCCGGAATGAGAATAGGTTGAAAAATGAAAAGCAGAAAACGGCACACGTGGCGGCCACGACTCGTAGCCTGCGTTGTGGCATGCCTGTCCGCCTTGCCTCTGGCGGCCCAGAGGCCTATCGGTTCGGCATTCCTGGTCAACTCTGAGAGCCTGGGAGCACAGGACAGCCCTGACCTCCAATTCGACGATGACGGGAGGCTTTGGATCGCTTGGTTAGATATCATCGGACCGGATGCGGAATTCGATCGCGTGATGGCGAGAGTCGTTTCTGCACAGGGAACTCTGGGCCCAGTGCGGATCTTGGCGGATACGAGCGACGTCGCCTTCACGCCTATAACAACCCCCCTGATCGTCCCCTCGCGTAGTGGCGATCTTAAAATCATCTACACGCGAAGCAACGAAGAGGGCTTCGACCTTGTCTATGGGCAGAGATTTGGCTCAGGTGGCGTTGCGCTGGGGAATCGTTTTCTCGTTAGTCCCGAACCTCCAGCTTCGGCATTCTGTGTTGCTGCGGCAGCCCTCCCGAACGATAGCCTGTTTCTAGTCACGCTGGGGACTCCGTGTGCGGTCTGCGCCAAGCCACGAGTGAGCGTCTACGCACGCGTTCTTGCTCCAGACGACTCTGTGGTCAGTCCCTATTTTCAGGTTCCTGGTAAGCTTTCGGGAGCGCTGAATCCAGGAGTCCGGAGCCTGGCTGTCGATGGTCAGGGTAATGCAACCGTCGTCTGGTCTGTGGGCAATGGTGATCCTGTTTCTAATCCTCGCGATTACTCCGACATCCACGGCCGGCGCTTCTCCTCGGACGGCAAGTCGATCAGCCAGGAGTTCGTCGTCAACACTACGCTCCGTGGAACGCAGTACGCACCTTCGGTGGCCGCCGACGCCGAAGGGAACTTCGTAGTCGTCTGGCAGACTCAGTTTCCGGGCGGGTTGCTCCGCTCGATCTTCGGCCAGCGGTTCTCGAAGACGGGCCAGAAGGTCGGCCCGGAGTTCCGGGTCAACGAGGAGCGATTCGAGAAGGACTTCGTACCGTCGGTAGCAATGGATCGGGAGGGCAACTTCGTGGTGGCGTGGCAGAGCTTCTCCCGCTCCCCCACTCGCGCTCAGTGCGGCCAGGTACGGGCGCGGCTCTACCGGCGCGACGGCACGCCCGCGGGTCCCGAGTTTCCCGTGGCTCCGGGGTATGCCGCCTGTGGCGAGGAGCCGAAGGTCGCTTTCGGTCCCAACGGCGTCTTCGCCTTTGTCTGGTCGGTCGATAAAGGGTACAGCCCCGAGACCGGGACCGACTTCGACGTCCATGCCGCGCGCTTCTCGGTGTCCCCAGCCCTGCCCTAATCGACGATCCGCAGGTCCACGTAGGGCGGCGGGGGCTGGAGGGCCGAGTAGTCGTTTTCCAGGATGGCCACCTCCCCCTCTCTCGCGATCTCCTTGAAGCCGGCGAAACGGTAGGTGATCAGCATCTGGCGGTTGCGGTCGTTGGAGACGAACTCGGCGCGCAGCTTCGCGCCCGCCGCCTTCGCCAGCCGCAGCACGTGATGGATCATGATCGTCCCCACCCCCTTGGACATCACCCGGCAGGACATCAGCAGGAGCTTCACCGTCCAGACGTCCCCGTCCATCTCCAGCAGGGTGAGGCCGATCTTGCCGTAGGTGCCGTGGCGGTCTTCCAGGCTCGAGATCCACAGCTTGTGGCGCGGCGACTGCCGCAGCGCGTCCAGCTCCTCGTAGGAGTAGGTGTAGCCGGTGGTGTTGAGCTGGTTGGTGCGCACGGTCAGCTCCTCGGCGCGCTTGAGGTCCTCCTCGCGGCAGGGGGCGATGGTGAAGATCATCCCGAGGGTGGCGAGGAACTCCTCCTTGGGCCCCACGTACTCCGCCTCCACCCGGTTGCGCTCGATGTCCGCCTGATACATCCGGCGGCGCAGGCGCGAGTCCTCGGTGATGAAGCGGGGGTTGAGCGCGGGGTGGTCGAGGAAGTCCTCGAGCAGGGCGGAATCGACGCAGAGCACCTTGTCGTGGGTGAAGGCCACCTCCTCGCGCTCGAACGGCTGGTCGTCGACAAAGGCGATGGCGTCGAGGCCGATGTTGATGTCCTGCGCGATCTGGGTGATCGAAGCGGCCTTGGAGCCCCAGTTGATCTGCGGGTAGAGAAAATATTCGTCGATGCCGAATTCCTTCAGCTTCGCCATCGCCACGTCGTGATCGTTGCGGCTGGCGATCGAATGCAGGATCCCCCGCTCGTCCAGGGTTTTAAGGATATGAACGACGTGCGGGCGCAGCGTCACCTCGGCGTCCTCGAGCAGGATGCCGTCCCAGACGGTGTTGTCGAGGTCCCAGACCACGCACTTGATCGATTGCTTCTCTTTTTTCTTCGCCGCGTGGACGGCGGCGGCGTGAGCTGAAGCTTCGGTAGCCATTCAAAACTCCTGCAGCTCGAAGAGTGGGATGGTGATCTGCTGGATCTGCGTGCTCCCCTCGATGATCTCCATCACCCGGGAATCGCGCAGGTAGCGGCCGACGGGATAGTCCTCGCTGCAGCCGTTGGCGCCGTGGATCTGGACGGCGTCGCTGGCGGCGCGGGTGGCCATGGTCGAGGCGTAGTACTTGGCGACCATGATCTCGCCGGAGGCGCCGGGATCGCCGGCGTCGCGCAGCCACCCGGCCCGCAGGCAGAGCAGGCGGGCGGCGCGCACCTCGACGATCATGTTGGTCAGCATGCGGCGGATGAGCTGGTGATCGGCGATCGGAACGCCGAACTGCCGGCGCCCGGCGGCATAGGCCCTGGAGGCGTCGAGGCAGGCCTGGCCGAGGCCGACCGAGCCCCAGGCGACGCTGTAGCGCCCATGCTCCAGCGCGGCGGAGATCACGTGCGAGACGCCGAAGCCGGGGCGGCCGAGCAGGTTTTCCTTCGGCACCCGGCACCCCTCGAAGAAGATCTCGGCGAGCATCGAGGCGCGGGTGCCGGTGATCCCGTGCAGCGGGCGGACGGCGACGCCGGGGGTCTCGCGCTCGACCAGAAAGGCGGTCGGCTTGCCGTCGGCTTGGGCGAGGACCAGGAAGAGGCCGGCGAGCTGGCCGTAGGTGGTCCACTTCTTCCGGCCGTCGAGCACCCAGGCATCTCCCGCGTCAGCGGCCGTGGTCTGGACGCTCTTGGCGTCGCTGCCGGCCTCGGGCTCGGAGAGGGCGAGGGCGCCCAGGATCTCACCGCGCGCCATCGCCGGCAGGTAGCGCTGCTTCTGCGCGGCACTCCCCCAGCGCTGGATGGCATGGGCCACCATGTCGTGCACGGTGAGCAGCGAGCGCACGGAGGAGCAGCCGCGGCCGATCTCCTCGGTCAGCAGGCCGTAGGCGATCATGTCGCGGCCGGTTCCGCCCCACTCGCGGGCGACGTTGGAGCCGAGATAGCCGCGCTCGCGGAGCCGGTCGATCAGCGCGGCGGGCGTCGCGGCCTCGCGGTCCCAGCGGTCGGCGTGCGGCGCGATCTCGGCCGCGACGAAGGCGCGGAACTCGGCGCGGGCGGCCCGCTGCTCGGGGCTCAGCTCCAGGTTCAAGCCGCGGCGCCCCGCTTGCGCGCGACCAGGTTCGCGATCGCGTCGATGGTGCGGAAGTTGTCGAGGTCGAGGTCCTCGTCGCCGACGGTGACGCCGAACTCCTTCTCGACGAAGGCGACGAGCTGCATCGCCAGCAGCGAGTTGACGAAGCCGAGGGCGAAGATGTCCTCGTTCGGCTGCAGATCGTGATTCTTGAAGAACCGCGACAGGAACTCCTTGATCTTTTCGTGGGTCTCGTCCATGCGCTCGCTCTCTCTAGAGGGAAATACCGTAATCGTAGAAGCCCTTGCCGTTCTTGCGGCCGTGCAGGCCGGCGTCGACCATCTTCTTGAGCAGCGGGCAGGGGCGGTACTTGCTGTCGTTGTAGCTCTCGTGGAGCACCTCGATCGAATAGAGGATGGTGTCGAGCCCGATCAGGTCGGCGGTCTCGAGCGGTCCCATCTTGTGCCCGAAGCAGGTCTTGAAGATCTGGTCGACCTGTTCGGCGGTGGCGACGCCGTCCTGCAGCACGAAGACCGCCTCGTTGATGGTCAGCATCAGAATCCGGTTGGTGACGAAGCCGGGCAGGTCGTTGACCAGGATGCAATCCTTGCCCATCTGGCGCAGGAACTGGCGGGCGGTCTCGATCGTGGCCTCGCTGGTGTGATGGCCGCGGATCGCCTCGACCATCGGCTTCAGCGGGACCGGATTCATGAAGTGCATGCCGATCACCCGGTCCGGCCGCCGGGTGAGGGCGCCGACGCGGGTGATCGAGTAGCAGGAGGTGTTGACCGCGAAGACGGCCCGCTCGGGGCAGATGACGTCGATCCGCGGGTAGATCTCCTTCTTGATCTCCCACTTCTCGGGGACGTTCTCGACCACGAAGTCGACGTCCGCGAGGTCTTCGAGCCGCGTGCTGAAATGGATGCGGCCGAGGACGGTCGCGGTATCTTCCTTGGCGGCCTCCTTGGCGGCCGCGCCCTTCTGGAACATCCCCGCAAAGCGGAGGTTCTTCCGGATCTCCGCTTTCGCGTGCTCCAGGACCTCCTCGGAGACATCCACCAGGACGGCCTCCATGCCGCTCTGGGCGAGGCTCTGCCCCACCCCGACCCCCATCACACCGGCGCCGATGACGCCGACTTTCTTGATTTCCATCGTCGCTCTCCCGTAGCCTGCCCGAAGATCCGCCTGTACGAAGGTCCCGGGGCCGACGGGCCATCTTAGCCCGAGAGCCGCCGATCCGGCCCGCCTTGTAGTCTGTGCCACGGAAAGCCTGGGGAGGGACAGAATGGAAGCTGGCTCGATCCTTGCTAAAGGGTTGAGGTGGGCGGGGCCGGCAACTGACTCGGTTGGCGTGCGGCAAAAGTGGGGACGATCCTCCTTCGTCGCCGGCCGGTCAAGGAAAATCCCTGGTAAGTCTCCCTGGCAATTCCCGCGACGGGCCTTTTTCCTCCTCGTCAGGCCTCGCCCCTTTTCTTCCTCTCCCTCTCCTATAGCGTAGTGACGCGGACCGCCTCGAACGAGGCCGAGCCGCGTATGGCGGCAAGCGCCACCCGGGCGGGCCCCGGCGGAACCTCGACGGTGCCGAGCTGGAGCCCCTCCCAGGCGATCTCCATCTCTTCTCCGATCTTGCGGAAGCGGAACTGCTGCTCGACAGAAGGGTCGAATGCCGCAGGGAGTGTAAAAAACTGCTCACCTTCTCTCAGGGTCCACTCCGTTCCGCGGCGTTCGAGATGGATCCGGGGGCCTTCCGCCCCGGCGGGGGCGAAGGCGTAGCCGTCCCCCTGGTCCAGGCGCGCGTTGACGACTGCGAGATAAGAGCCGAGCGCGGGACCTTTCGCGATCCAGGAGGTCCCCTCGCCGCGGAGCCGTCCCTTCTCCACTCGCCACATCCCGCCGTCCAGGATCTCCCAGCCGAGGGCGCCCGGATCTCCGTCCTCCTCGAAGAGGTTTTCCCAGCCGGCGGTGAGGGCGAGGCCGGAAAGCTCGGCGGGAGCCTCCTCAGCGGCCAGGGAGATGCCGGCGGCCTTCCCGGAGGAATTGCCCCGCCAGAGCGGTACCCCTTCGTCACGGGACAGGCAGACGCGGGGGCCGTCCACCTCCAGCCGGAGGAGACGAAAGGCCCCGGAAGCCTGGAAAGGAAGACGCAGAAGCTCCCGGTCCTCATCCCACAGGGCCACCGCGACGTTCCCCCGCACGCTCACCTCGACGAGGAACGACGGCGAGCCCGTCTCATGGCGGACCGCCTCTCCGGGCTGGAGCACGGCGGGGGCGTCGAGAAGGTCGGCGATCGCCGGCGGATTCGGGCCGGGTTGCGGCGTGGTCGTGGGGCCGAGGACCAGCATGCGCTCGCCGGCCCAGTCGAGCGGATCGATGGCCAGGATGCGATCCTTCGAATCGGCTGACCAGCGGTGATAGACGCAGTAGAGCTGCCGGTTGTCCGGCCCGCGCACGACCGAATTGTGGCCGGGGCCCACCACCTCCCCCCCGGAGCGCAGGATGGGCAGCACCCGCTCGCCGTCCGCGGCCTGCTCCCACTCGCACGGATCGAGGAAATTTCGTGTCGTGGCATAGCTCACGCCGTAGGTGGGGTTCTGCCAGTTGCCGCCGCTGAACATCTCGTAGAGCACGCCCTTGCGCCGGAGCACGAACGGCCCCTCGACGGTGTGCCAGCGCACGCCCCCCTTTTCGGGCCGGTTCGGGTGATAGACGTGCCAGTCGTGGCGCGGCAGGGTGACGGGCCGCGGGTTCCCCTCCAGGGTGAAGGGGTCGAGCAGCCGGTCGCGGACGGTGCCCGTGCCGATGTGGCTCTGGTCGAGGAAATCGGTCGCGTAGAAGAGCCATCTCGAATCGTCTACGTGCGAGTAGACGTGAGCGTCGATGGCGAAGGGCTCGGAGGTCAGCCGGCGTCCCGAATCGACGAAGGGGCCGGCCGGATGATCGGCGACGGCGACCCGGATCTCCATCCGCTCCTCGTTGCCGACGCTGTAATAGAGGTAGAAGCGCCCCGCGAAATACGCGACCTCGGGCGCCCAGTAGCAGGGGTGGTCGCCCGGCAGAGGCTCCATCGCGCCGGCCAGCGGCCGCCAATCGGCGAGATCCCGGGAGTGGACCACTCCGAAGGCGCGGCCGTCCTGCCAGAGGCCGGTGCAGTAGCCCCAGTACTCGCCGCGGTGCTTGAGGACGAAGGGGTCGGGGAAGGAGTGGGGGTAGACGGGGTTGGTGTAGGTCATGGGGTCGGCCTCCGTCCAGAATTTTTGTTGAGGCGTCCGCGGCCTGCGACCTCAGGTCGCAGGCCACGGACGTTGATCTACGCTCAAGCCCGCAACGCCGCCCCCATCCGCCCCACCGCCGCCTCCGGGTCCTCCACATACCGCCGGAACTGCTCCACCAGCGGCGTCGGCTCCCAGCGCCGTCCGGCGCCCTCGGGCGCCATGGTGTAGAGGCCGAGGTCGAGCCGGAAGTCCTCGACCGGGCGTTTGCCGTAGCGGTAGCGCCAGTCGATCATCGTGAACAGCGGGAACCAGGTGTAGCCGAGCACGGGCACGCCTTCGGCGCGGAGGTGGCGGATGGCGGCGATCGAGGTGTCGAGCCAGCGCGCGCGGACGTCGACGTCCCCCTTGGCGCTGGTCTCGGTGACCATGATCGGCGCGCCGTACTGCTTGTAGTAGTCCTCGATCAGATGGACGAAGCCGGCGCCGTCCTGCTCGACCGCGCGCCAGGCGAGCCGCCCCTTGCGGTTCACCGAGACCTGCTGGGTGGACCACTGCGGATAGAAGTTCATGCCGATGACGTCGAGCGGGATGGCGTTGCGGCGGATCGACGTCAGCTCGTCCGGGCCGGCGCCGTTGCGCAGCAGCCAGGTGTAGAGCGGGTGGTCGGGCGTCAGCTTCCCCGCCAGCAGATCGTAGGCGAGGAAGCCGCGGCGCTGGTCCTCGACGGCGAGCGCCTCGAGATCGGCGCGGGCGGCGCGGGCGAGGCCGGTGGCCTCGACGTGGACCATCAGCGCGCCGGGATCGACCTCCTTGATCGCCGTGACGGTGCGCTGGATCCCGCGCACGAGCTGCAGCATCAGCTTGAGATAGCCGGCGTCGCCGCGCAGGTAGGGGGGCCAGAGACCCTTCTTGCCGCAGAACAGGGCGTTGACGATCGGCTCGTTGAGCGGCGTGTACCAGCGGATCAGCCCCTTGTAGCGCTCGGCGACCGCCTTCGCGTAGGCGGCGACGGCGCGCGGATAGTCGTCGGCGGCGAACTCGCGGCGCAGCCAGAAGGGGCAGCCGTAGTGCATCAGGTCGAGGATGGGGGTGATCCTCAGCTCCTCGACCAGGTAGGGGATCACCTGGTCGGTCCAGCTCCAGTCGAACTCGCCGGGCAGGGGCTCGACGCGATACCAGGGGATGCCCCAGCGGATCGCCCGCACGCCGAGCTCGCGGCAGAGGACGAGATCCTCGCGCCAGTGCTCGTAGTGGCCCATCAACTGGTACTCGTCGAGGGCGCGGTGCCCCTTGCGGGTCTGCGGGACGAAGGTGTCTTCGATACCCGTCGCCCAGAGGAAATCCTCGGGCTCCGGTCCAGGGAGGAGGGGGTGCTGCGTCAAAACGTCTACCTCATCGCGTCCGGATCAAAAAGTGGGCGCACGTTACCACAGGAACGCGGAGACCCCTGGGTCGCCTCTACGGTACGTTGGCGGGATGGCCGATGGAGAGGTTACGGGGACAAGATTTCAATTGCCCCACGATCCCCGGAATCTCGATCTTGCGCCGGTCCAACGTACCGCAGAGGCGACACCGCCCCTCTCAATTCGTCCGCTCGTGCATCGTCATCCACAATCCCCCTTTGGGGCGCAGGGAGAGCATCGCCGCCGGCTCCACCCGCCGGCCCGGCACGGCGTGGAAGTCGTAGCGCTGGAGCACCGTCGCCAGCACCAGCAGCGACTGCATCTCCGCCAGCCGGCCGCCGATGCAGAGGCGGGGGCCGCCGCCGAAGGGGAAATAGGCGAACTGCGGGCGCCCTTCCGACCGCTCGGGGGTGAAGCGCTCGGGATCGAACGCCTCCGGATTGGGCCAGAAGTCCGGCCGCCGCTGGGTGACGTAGGACGAGAACATCAGGATCGAGCCGGCGGCGACGCGGTGCCCGGAGAGCTCGTCGTCGACCACCGGCGTGCGGGTGAGCATCCAGAACGGCGGATAGAGACGCAGGGTCTCCTTGAGCACCATCGAGAGGTACGGCAGCCGCGGCAGGTCCTGGAACCCCGGCGTGCGGCCGCCCAGCACCTCGGCCAGCTCCTCCTGGACCCGCCGCGCCACCAGCGGATAGCGGGAGAGGAGATAGAGGGCCCACGACAGGCTGGCCCCGGTCGACTCGTGGCCGGCGACCAGCATGGTGACCACCTCGTCGCGGATCTGCCGGTCGGGCATGGGCTCCCCCGCTTCGTCGCGGACGGAGAGGAGCGTCGAGAGCACGTCGTTCCCCTCGACGCCGCTGCGGCGGCGCTGGTCGATCAGGCGGTAGACCACCTTTTCCAGCTCGGCGACGGCGCGCAGGAAGCGGACGTGGCTGGGGAACGGCACCCACCAGGGCAACGGCACGGCGGAGAGGACGCGGCGATGAAGGATCGAGAAGGCGGTGGTGATGGTCTGGTGGATCGTCGCCGCGTCGCCGGCCACCTCGGTGCCGAAGAGCGTCCGGGCCGAGACGTCGATCAGCAGATCCATCATCTCGTGCTCGAGATCGAACGGCTTCCCCGGCGTGATCTCGCGCCGCCAGCGTTCCATCTTGGCCGCGATCGAGGTGTTGATGGTGTCCACCATGCCCATCAGCCGGGTGATGTGAAAGGAAGGCTGCAGGAGCTTCCGCTGGCTGCGCCAGGAGTCCCCCTCGTTGAGGAACAGCCCCTTGCCGCCGAGCGGCCGCAGAAGCTCGAAGTTGGAGCCCCGGACGTAGTTGCGGTGATGGGTCTTCCAGACCCGCTCGATGTCGCGCGGATGGGTGACGAGATAGAACTGCTGGGAGCCGAAGCCGCCCAGATGGACGACGTCGCCATAGTCCCGCACCGCCTGGGACAGGAACGGCAGCGGGTCTTTCAACACCTTGGGCAGGGCGCCGATGATGGGATAACCCTGGGGTCCGGGTACGGCTGTCGACGCGCCTTTGCGGACTTGGACTGCAGAGACTTCAGATGAAATCATGATCCCCTCCGAGGTAAGAAAGACAAGAACAGCAAGTAAAAACCAACATCCACACCCGGACCCCCGGGCTACTTAACCACGAGCTACACAGCAAAGCTTGTACTAAACGTGGCGGGAAGCTAACAAACCGGGACAGCGAATTCGGGAAACCTGCCGGGACGGCAAGAGACGAAGGGACGCCAGAGACAGCAGGATCACCAGAGGCATCTCCTCGGTGTCCCTGCTGTCCCTGCAGGTCCCTTTCGTCCCTTGTTCTCAGCCGCGAGCCCGTCGGTGCCGGCCCCGCAGACGATGGCGCAGGCAGCCTTGACGCCGGCGAGGGGAATGCGCCCCGAGGCGAGGGCGGCGAGGGCGGCGGCGCCGGAGAGCTCGGCGGCGATGCCGGCCTCGAACCAGAGCCGGCGGGCGGCCTCGTACATCTCCTCGTCGGTGACCAGGACGACGTCGTCCACCCGCTCGCGGATGACCGCGAAGTTCATCTCGTGGCTGGCGCGGGGAGCCATGGTGTTGGCGGCGGTCGAGACGCCGGGGAGCTCGACGAGCCGGCCGGCGCGCAGGCTCTGGTAGATCTTGGGGGCGCCGGTCGCCTCGACGCCGATCACTTTCGCCTCCGGCCGCCTCCCCTTCACCGCCGTGGCGACCCCGGAGATCAGGCCGCCGCCGCCGATCGCCACCACGAAGAGGTCGGCCGCGGGAGCGTCGTCGAGGGTCTCGAGGGCGAGGGTGCCCTGGCCGGCCATCACCTCGACGTCCGCGAAGGGGTGAATATAGGTCATCCCCTCGCGGTCGGCGGCCGCGAGCGCCGCCGCGTTGGCGTCGTCCCAGACCTCCCCTTCCCAGACGACTTTCGCCCCCCAGCGCTCCAGCTTTACGCCCTTGGCCGGCGGCACGTTGGCGGGCAGATAGATGGTCACGGGCACGCCGGCGAGGCGCCCGGCGAAGGCGACGCCGAGGCCGTGATTCCCTCCCGACGCGGTTACCAGCCCGCGCGACACTTGGGTAGTAGGGAGAGTCAGGACCTTGTTGGTCGCTCCCCGCGCCTTGAACGAGCCGGTCACCTGGAGATTCTCCAGTTTCAGGAGGAGCCGGCTCCCGGGATCGCCACCCGGCAGCGGGCCCACGTCGAGGACGGGGGTATGGCGTAAGTGGGGGGCAAGGCGGCGGGCGGCTTCTTCGATCCCGGCGAGCTCGATCATTCGCCGGATGCTACCAGGACCAGAGGGCGGAAGGGAGTTCGGCAGGGGGACCGGAAAGGCGGAAATTCCGTCTTCCAGTCTGCTTGACTTACGCCACTGATTACGCCTAATATACGCCCATGGGAACGACGATCGTGAACAAGTTCCGGCGAGGGGAGGCAACCCGCTTTAACAGAGATCCCGGGCGGGATCTCAGGAGATAACCACCGTGCGCACACCCATCTTGAACGGCCTCGGCCAGGCGCTGCGCTGGCTGCGCGACCGTCAAGGCAAGAAGCAGTACCAGGTGGCGGAGGCCGCCGGCATTACCAAAGGCATGCTCTCGGCCTATGAAACCGGCCGCCAGCGCCCCTCGCTCGAGACCCTGGAGAAGATCCTCGACACTCTCGGGTGCGATCTGAACGACCTTCACAACGCGATCCAGATCATCAACGGCCGTCCGGAAGGGATCAAACGGCGGGGTGAGGGGGTCGCGGAGGAAGCGGAGACCGCTCCGAAGCCGGACGGCGGCGGAAGGTCGGAGGTCCAGAAGGTTCTCGGCCGGCGCGATCCGCTGCCCTTCGAGCAGGAGAGGGCGTTCAGCGAGATGCTGGACGGCTTCCACCGGCTCCTCCGCTACTTCCACGAGAGCTTCTCCCCGCCCCGCCGGCCCGAGCCGCCGGGGAACGGCGAGGACCAGTAGAGCTTGACCCAGGACGGGGGGGCGCGGAGGTCTCCGCGCTCCCCTCCTGCTCTTTAACCGGCGAGCAGGCTCCCCCGCAGCACCATCACCGCCTGGCCGCCGAGCTTGACGCGGTCCCCCTCCACCCGCACCTTCACGACGCCGCCCCGCGCCGACGCCTGATAGGCGAGAAGGTCCTCCTTCTCCAGCCGTGAGGCCCAGTAGGGTCCCAGCGTGCAGTGGGCGGAACCGGTCACCGGGTCCTCGTCCACGCCCGAGCCCGGCGCGAAGAAGCGGGAGACGAAGTCGAACGGGGCGGCGGAGCTTCGCGCGGTCACGACGACGCCGCGCACCGGCAGGGACTTCAGCGCCTGGAAGTCGGGGGCCAGGGCGCGGACCGCGTCCTCGGACGGCACCTCCACGAAGTAGTCGTAGCGGCTCTTGCCCACGAACCGCGGCTCAGCGCCGAGCGCCGCCAGTAGTCCGGCGGGAGGCTCAACCTCCTCGACCCCCCGGGCCGGGAAATCCAGCTCGATCCACTCTCCCTGCCGCTCGGCGGTGAGCAGCCCGCTCAGGGTATGGAAGCGCGCCCTCTCCCCCGCTCCCAGCCGCCCGGTCGCCCACAGCACGTGAGCGCTCGCCAGGGTGGCGTGGCCGCACAGCTCCACCTCGATGGCCGGCGTGAACCAGCGCAGGTTGAAGCCGCCGCCGTCCTCTGGATCGAGAAAGGCGGTCTCCGAGAGGTTCATCTCGCGGGCCACATCCTGCATCCACCGCGCGTCCCGCGGCTCCGGCAACAGGCAGACCGCGGCCGGGTTGCCGGCGAACGGGCGGTCGGTAAAGGCGTCGACTTGGTAGAGGTCGAGGGTTGGGGTTGGCATGGGGGGAGAATATCAACGCCGTCTCAACCTGCCTCGCCGCATCCCGACTTTACATCGCAAAGTCCTTCATCTATCATCCGAGCTTGTACCTGGCAGGAACAATCTCCCAGGTCCTTCGGTTACACTTTGCCGAGACCAGGACGAACTTCCCAGGGACCCGGAACGGACGCGAGCAGGGGCAAAACGACAAGGAATGGGACTCTCGACCGCAGCTCCCTCGACCGACCGCCCGGCGGCTGTGCCTGAAGGCTTCACCAGCCTGCTCGCCGGCTTCCGCGATCAGCTCGACCGCGCCCTCGGCGACTGGCTCGACGCCAAGCGCGAGGAGGCGATCGCCCTCGGCTCCCCGGAGACGCTGGAGCTGATCGACGGCGTCGGCCAGCTCGCGACCCAGGGGGGCAAGCGGCTGCGCCCGGCCCTCGTCTACTACACCTACCGCGCCTGCGGCGGCGCCGCGGACGCGGAGGTGCTCCCTCTCGCCCTGTCGACCGAGCTCCTCCATACCTACCTGCTGATCCACGACGACATCATGGACCACGCCGAGTTCCGGCGCGGGCTGCCGGCGGCGCACGTGCGCTTCAGCGACGCCCACCGGACGCACGGCTTCCATGGCGACGCCGACGACTTCGGCCGCTCCGCCGCCATCCTGCTCGGCGACCTCGCCCAGAGCTGGGCGGTGGAGCTGGCGTGCCGGGTCTCGACCGGGCGGGGCATTGGCCGGCGGTAATGGCGGCGGCGAGCTCGCCCGCTGCTTCTCGGCGATGTGCCAGGAGGTGATCGGCGGCCAGTACCTGGAGCTCCAGGTGGCGCAGCGGCGCGCGGCGACCGAGGAGGAGCTGCTGCGGGTGCTGCGCCTGAAGTCCGGCCGCTACACGGCCGAGCGGCCGATCCAGCTCGGGGCGCTGCTGGCCGGCGCGCCGCCGGAGGTGCTCGCCGAGCTGTCGCGCTACGGCGCCGCGGTGGGCGAGGCCTTCCAGCTCCAGGACGATCTCCTGGGGATGTTCGGCGACCCGGACACCGTGGGCAAGCCGGTCGACGCCGATCTCAAGGAGGGGAAGTTCACCTTCCTCATCCATCACGCGCTGGCCAGGGCCACCCCGGAGCAGCGCCGCACCCTCGACGCCGCCCTCGGCAATCCGGAGGCGACGCCGGAGCAGACGGCGGCGGCGCGGCGGGTGCTGGCGGAGACCGGCGCGCGCGAGGCGGTCGCCGCGATGATCGGGGAACGGCTGCGGGCCGCCCGCGTCCGCGCTGGCGGCGCTCTCGGGCGCCGATCTGCAGGCCGGAAGGGCGCCTCTTCCTCGCCGGGCTGATCGACTACCTCTGGGGGCGCGAGCAGTGAGCGCCTCGGAGTTGAGCGCTCCCGGAGCCGATCGCTCGGCGAGGAGCGCGACCGCAAGGCCGAGCACATCCAGCTCGCGCTCGACCAGCGCATGCAGCTCGGCCACAGCTTCTTCGACGACTACCGCTTCGAGCCCGAGGCGTGCCCCGAGATCGACATCGAGGAGATCGACACCTCGGTCGAGTTCCTGGGCCGCCGGCTGGCGGCGCCGCTGCTGATCTCCTCGATGACCGGCGGCACGGAGATGGCCGGCCGGATCAACCGCAACCTCGCGGAAGGCGCCGAGCGGACGGGCGTCGCCATGGGGGTGGGGTCGCAGCGCAAAGCTTTGGAAGATCCAGCGAAAGCTGATACCTTTCGCGTCCGCGAGGTCGCTCCTTCAGTCGTGTTGCTGGCCAACCTCGGCGCCGTCCAGCTCAATTACGGCATGGGCGTGCGCGAGTGCCGGCAGGCCGTGGACATGATCGGGGCCGACGCCCTGATCCTGCACCTGAACGCGCTGCAGGAGGCGATCCAGCCCGAAGGGCAGTGCAACTTCTCCGGGCTGCTGCCGAAGATCGGCGAGGTGGTGCGGGAGGTCGGGGTGCCGGTGGTGGTCAAGGAGATCGGCTGCGGGATTTCGGAGACCACGGCGCGCGCCCTGGCGAGCCAGGGAGTGCGCATCGTCGACACGGCGGGAGTGGGCGGCACGAGCTGGGCCCGGATCGAGGCGCAGCGGGCCGACGACCTCGAGATTGGCGAGCTTTTCGCAGGCTGGGGACTGCCGACGCCGGAGTCGGTCCGGCAGGTCCGCCGCGTCGAGGGGGTGACGGTGATCGCCAGCGGCGGCGTCCGCAACGGGCTCGACGCCGCGAAGGCGATCGCCCTCGGCGCCGGTCTCGCCGGTTTCGCCCACCCCTTCCTGGCGCCGGCCATGGAGTCCGCCGAGCGGGTCGCCGACAAGGTGCGGCGCACCGTGCGCGAGCTCAAAATCTGTATGTTCTGCCTGGGTGTAAAAACCATCGCGGAGCTTCAACGTACGAAGCTCCTTAAAGGGTCGTGAGATGAGCAAGATCGCCAATTCCGCATCCGTGTCCATGGTCCCCCTCACCCGCGAGGAGCTCGTCCGCTCGCTGGTCGCGGGCGAGCGCCGCTTCCATGAGATCCCCAAGCACCTGTCCGCGGAGGAGGCGGCGGAGATCCGCCGCCAGGCCCTGGAGGAGATGACGAGCACGCCGCTCTCCAACATCGGCCATCACTCGCTGGACGTGCAGCGGGCCTCCCACCGCAACTGCGAGAACTTCATCGGCGTGGCGCAGATCCCGATGGGGGTCGTCGGCCCCCTGCGGGTCCGCGGCAAGCACGCCGACGGCGATTTCTGGGTGCCGCTGGCGACCACCGAGGCCGCCCTGGTGGCGAGCACCAACCGCGGCTGCGCCGCCCTGCGCGAGGCCGGCGGCGCCGTGGTGCGGATCGAGGACGTGGGGATGACCCGCGCTCCCGTCTTCCGCACCTCCGGGATCGTGCAGACGCAGGCCTTCCTGCAGTGGATCCAGGACCACGAGGAGGAGATCCGCCATCTCACCGAGGGGACGAGCAGCCATCTCAAGCTCCTCGAGGTGCGCCCGTACGCCTTCGGCACCACGGTCTTCCTCCGCTTCCGCTTCGACACCGGCGACGCGATGGGGATGAACATGGCCACCATCGCCTGCGACCGCGCGGTCAACGAGCTGATCGAGCCGGCGACCGGCGTGCCCTGCATCGGCCTCTCGGGCAACTACTGCGTGGACAAGAAGCCGGCGGCGATCAACTGGCACGAGGGGCGCGGCAAGCGCATCTACGCCGAGATCCTGCTCGACGCGCCGATCCTCCACCACATCCTGAAGACCGACGCCCGCAGCCTGGTCGAGGTGCAGTACCGCAAGAACCTCCTGGGCTCGATCGCCGCCGGCTCGATGGGCTACAACGCCCACTACGCCAACGTCTGCGCGGCGTTCTTCATCGCCACCGGCCAGGACCCGGCCCACGTCGTCGAGAGCTCGATGGGGATCACCTGCATCGAGTCGCGCGGGCCGGACTCGGTGTTCGCCTCGATCTTCATGCCCGACGTGCCGCTCGGCGCGATCGGCGGCGGCACCGCGCTCGACACCCAGCGCGAGGCCCTCGCCGTGCTCGGCGTCTCGCCGGACCCCGAGCGCCGCGGCGACGCCGTCATCAAGCTGGCCGAGATCCTGGGCGCGGTCGTGCTCGCGGGCGAGCTGTCGCTGATGGCCGCCTTCACCTCGAACGATCTGGCGCGCGCCCACGAGAAGCTCGGGCGCGGCGAGATTCCCCAACTGCCGCTTCCGACCTAGCGCGGAGGCCGGCTGATCCCCCGCGCTCTCCGTACCGGCCCCCATTCCGGGGCCGATCCGGCGGCGGCACCCGCCGCCGTCGCGGTCTCGACCCCCGGCAAGCTCATCCTGATGGGCGAGCACGCCGTGGTCTACGGCCGCCCCGCGCTCGCCGCCGCCATCGACCTGCGGCTCACCGTCCGCCTCTCGCCGCTGCCGGGTTCCACCGTCCGCCTCGATCTCCCTTCCCTCCCCCACGCCGAGGAGACCACCTGGGACGCGGTGCGCGCCCACGCCCGGGCCGCCCGCGAGAGCTGGGACGAGTATGCCCGCGAGCCCGGCCCCGAGCGCTTCCGCGCCGTGCGCGGCGACGACCGGTCCCACCTCGTCAAGGTCGCCCTCGGCGAGGCCGCGGCGGCGCTGGGCGAGGCAGATCCCGCCCGGGCTCCATCTGCGGATCGAATCGGCGCTGCCGGTCGGCTCCGGCTTCGGCAGCTCGGCGGCCACCGCCACCGGGATCGTCGCCGCCTATCTGAGTTTCCGGGGGGAGGAGCTGAATCCTGACGCCGTCGAGCGGATCGTCCTCGAGGCCGAGCGGCGCCAGCACGGCCTCCCCTCTGGGATCGACGGCGCGACCGTGCTCCATGGCGGCCTGCTCTGGGCGCGCCGGCTGCCGGCCGGCGGGCTCGCGGTCGAGCGGGTCCCTCTCCGCTCCCCGCTGCTCTCCCGCCTCCGCGTCTACGACACCGGCATGCCGGCCGAGACCACCGGCGCCGTGGTGGCCGCCGTGCGCCACCGCCGCGACCAGGATCCCGCGGGGCACGAGCGGCTGCTCGACCGCATCGAGGCCGCGACCCGCGGTTTCCGCGCCGAGTTGGAGCGCGAGGAGGAGGATCCGGCGCGCGCCCGCGAGCTGATCGCGGAGTGCGAGGCGGCCCTGGAAGAGATGGGCGTCGTCACGCCCGAGGTCCGCGCCCTGGTCCGCCAGGTCGAGGCCGCGGGGGGCGCGGCGAAGATTTCGGGGGCCGGAGCGCTCTCCGGCTCTGGCGCCGGGTCGCTCCTGGTCTATCATGCTGATTCTGAGTGGATCTCCGGTTGGAGCTTTCTCCGGCCTTTCCCCTTCCACCCCGTGCATTTAGGAGCCGAGGGGCTCCGTCTGGAGAGACCGACGCATGAGCAAGACCACGGTATCCGCGCCGGCCAACATCGCCTTCGTCAAATATTGGGGGGCCCGCGACCTCGCGAGCGCGACTCCGATGAACACGTCCATCTCGATGACGCTGGAGCACTGCGTGAGCCAGTGCACCGTCGAGACGCTGGATCACGGCGGCGAGGACGAGGTCTGGCGCGCCGAGCCGGACGGCGGTTTCGGCACCCCCGACCCCGAGTTCGCCCGCCGGGTGCGCGCGCAGCTCGACCGCATCCGCAAGTGGGCCGGCCGCAAGGAGCCGGTGCGGGTGGCGACGCGCAACACCTTCCCCACCGCGGGAGGCCTCGCCTCCTCCGCCTCCGGGTTCGCGGCGCTGACCCTCGCCGCCGCCGGAGCGTTCGGCAAGAAGGCGTCGCAGAAGGACCTCTCGCTGCTCGCCCGCCGCAGCGGCTCCGGCTCGGCCTGCCGCTCGATCTTCGGCGGCTTCGTCGAGTGGCCGGCCCCGCAGTCGGAGGGGAGCGACGAGGACAGCTACGCCCGCCAGATCGCCGACGCCGAGCACTGGGACCTGCGCAACGTCATCGCCGTCGTCGAGATCGGCCCCAAGACCATCCCCTCGATCGAAGGGCACCGCCTCGCCACCACCAGCCCCTACTACACCAAGCGCCTGGAGCTCCTGCCCGACCGGCTCGACAAGGTGCGCAAGGCGATCAAGGAGCGGGATCTCGAGGCCCTCGGGCCGGTGCTCGAGCAGGAGGCGATCGACCTCCACCTGATCACCATGTCCTCCAATCCGCCGATCTTCTACTGGAGCCCCGGCACGCTCGCGGTGCTGCGCGCCGTGCGCGAGCTGCGGCAGGAAGGGCTGGCCGCCTGGGCCACCATGGACGCCGGCGCCAACGTGCACGTGATCTGCGACGCCGATTCCGAGGACGACGTCGCCGAGCGCCTGGAGGACCTGCCCGCCGTCGGCTTCGTGATCCGCGACGGCATCGGCCCCGGCCCCGACCAGGAGGCGGAGCATCTGTTCTGAGATCGTCCTCATAAAACTGGGCGGCAGCCTGATCACCGACAAGGCGCGGCCGGAAACGCCGCGCCTCGAGGTGATCTCCCGCCTGGCCGGGGAGATCGCCCGCGCCGCGCGGGACATCCCCTTTCGCCTGATCGTCGCCCACGGCAGCGGCTCTTTCGGCCACGTCGCCGCCCGGCGAGTCCGGCATCGCGTCGGGCCTCCATTCCGCCGAACAGCTCCCCGGCGTCTCCAGGACGCAGGAACGGGCCGCCGCCCTCCACCGGATCGTGATCGAGGCCCTGGTCGAGGCCGGCGCCCTCCCCTTCTCCATCTCGCCGTCGAGCTGCGTGGTCTCCGAGGCGGGCCGGCCGGCCGCCTTCGCCGCCGAGCCGCTCCTGCTGGCGCTCGACCGCGGGCTCCTCCCCGTGCTCTACGGCGACGTGGTGACCGACCGCGCCTGGGGGATCTCGATCTGCTCGACCGAGAAGCTGTTCGAGATCCTGGCCCGCACCCTTGCGGAGCAGGGGCGGACGGTCCGCCGCGCCCTCTGGCTCGGCGAGACGGATGGCCTCTACGACGCCGAGGGGAAGACCGTTCCCACCCTCTCCGCCGGCGATCTCGACCGCGCCGCCACGGCGATCGGCGCGCCGTCCGGCACCGACGTCACCGGCGGCATGCTCCACCGCGTCGAGACCGCCCTCGCCCTGGCGCGGCTCGGCATCCCCTCGCGGCTCGCCAACGGCCTCGTCCCCGGCCTCCTCGAACGGGCGCTGCGAGGGGAGGACGTGCCCGGCACCGAAGTGCTTTAGAGGTCTGCTATCCTCTCCGCGTGCAGGCGGAGACCGAAGAGCGGGAGTCGCGGATGGCCGATCTGGAACAGCTCCTGATCGCGACCAGCCGCACGTTCGCGCTCGCCATCCCGCTGCTGCCCGAGCCGCTGCGCCGGGAAGTGACCCTCTCCTACCTCCTCTTCCGCGTCGCCGACACCTTCGAGGACGCGGCGAGCTGGCCGCGCGCCCTGCGCGTCGAGGCGCTCGGCCGGTTCGACGAGCTGCTGGAGAATCCCGGGCGCGAGGAGATCGAGAAGGTCTCCCGCCGCTGGGCCGAGGAGGTGCCGTGCGAGCAGCTCGGCTACCGGGAGCTGCTGGCCGACCTCCCCTTCGTCCTCGACGCCTTCTTCGCCCTCTCCCCCGAAGCCGTCGGGCTGATCCGCGAGCACGTGCTGCGCACCTCGCGCGGCATGGCCGGGTTCGTCGCCCGCACCACCGACGAAGGGGAGCTGCGGCTGCGCGACGTGCGGGACCTCCAGGACTACTGCTACGTGGTGGCCGGCATCGTCGGCGAGCTGCTGACCGAGCTCTTCCTGCTCGGCCGCCCCCGTCTGGAGCCGGTCGCCTCCGGGCTGCGCGAGCGCTCGCGCGCCTTCGGCGAGGGGCTTCAACTCGTCAACATCCTCAAGGACTCGGCCTCGGATGCCACTCAAGGACGGCGCTACCTGCCCGACGGCGTCGAGCGCGCCGAGGTGATGGCGCTGGCGCGGCGCGATCTCCAGGCCGCGAGAGAGTACGTGCTCGATCTCCAGGGCGCCGGCGCCGAGCGCGGGATGGTCGCCTTCGTCGCCCTCCCCGTGCGGCTGGCGACCGCCACGCTCGACCGCATCGAGGAGGCCGGCCCGGGCTCGAAGCTAACCCGCCCCGAGGTCTACGCCATCGTCCAGCGCATGAACAAGGCGCTGGATCATGGCGAGCCGGCGATCGCGTGAAATCCTGGGAGCGCCGGCGCTCCAGGGGTGAATTTCCCCCACTCCTCCCTTGTTCTCCCTCTCCGAGGTGACTGACACGATGAAGCTCTTCCGCGCCCCGCTCCTCCTCGCCCTTCCGCTCCTCGCCGCCTGCGCCGGAGGCGGCGCGCCGAAGCCGGTGCCGACGGCACGCCCCGGCCGGCCACCGCCCAAGCCCATCCCCAGGCGACCCCGATCCCGGCCGTCAAGATCCTCGCGGAGACGGCGCAGGACCCGCACTCGTTCGCCCATCCCGAGGAGGTCGCGGTCGAGCACCTGGTGCTGGATCTGACGGCTGATTTCACCCAGCGCCAGCTCACCGGCCGCGCCAGCCTGCGCCTGCGCAACCTGACCGGCGCGAATCGCCTGGTCCTCGATACGCGGAACCTCGACATCCGGCGGGTCACGCTGGACGACGGCAAGACCGAGGCGCGCTTCAAGCTCGGCGACGAGGTGAAGTTCCTGGGCCGGCCGCTGGAGGTGGAGATCACCCCCGCCACCACCTGGGTCAACATCGACTACACGACGAAACCGGAGGCGGCGGCCCTGCAGTGGCTCACCCCCGAGCAGGCCGGCAGCCCCTCGCCGTTCCTCTACACGCAGTCGGAGGCGATCCTCGCCCGCACCTGGGTCCCCTGCCAGGACTCCCCCGGCGTGCGCATGACCTACGAGGCCACCATCCACGCCCCGCGCGGGCTGATGGCGGTGATGAGCGCCGAGAATCCGACCAGAAGAGCGCCGACGGCGTCTACCGCTTCAAGATGCCGCAGCGCATCCCCTCCTACCTGCTGGCGCTCGCGATCGGGGACCTGGAGTTCCGGCCGCTGGGGCCGATCAGCGGCGTCTACGCGCTGCCGGCCGTGGCCGAGCGCGCCGCCTGGGAGCTCGCCGACACGCCGAAGATGATCGCCGCGGCCGAGAAGCTCTACGGCCCCTATAAATGGGGGCGGTACGATCTGCTGATCCTCCCCGCGAGCTACCCCTACGGCGGCATGGAGAACCCGCGGCTGACCTTCGCGACGCCGACGATCCTGGCCGGCGACCGCTCGCTGGTCACCCTCGTCGCCCACGAGCTCGCCCACTCCTGGTCGGGCAACCTGGTGACCAATGCCACCTGGAGCGACTTCTGGCTCAACGAGGGGTTCACCACCTACTTCGAGGGGCGGATCATGGAAGCCGTCTACGGCCGCCCCTACTCCGACATGCTCGCCGTGCTCGGCCGCCAGGACCTCGACGACGCGATCAAGGAAGCCGGCGGGATCGACAAGCCCGACACCCGCCTCGCCCTCGACCTCACCGGCCGCGATCCGGACGAGGGGATCGGGCGGCATCGCCTACGAGAAGGGGGCGCTCTTCCTGCGCACGCTGGAGGCCTCGGTCGGGCGCGAGAAGCTCGACCGCTTCCTGCGCACCTACTTCGACACCTTCGCGTTCCAGTCGATGGACTCGGTCCGCTTCGTCCAATACCTGAAGCAGAACCTCCTGGGCGGCGACGAGGCGCAGGCGAAGAAGCTCCAGATCGACGCCTGGGTCTTCAACCCCGGCATCCCCGCGAACGCGATGCACCCCCACTCCGACGCCTTCGTCGCCGTGGACCGGGCCGTCCAGGCCTTCACGGCCGGCACGCCCGCCGCCCAGCTCACCACCACCGGCTGGACGACGCACCACTGGCTCCACTTCCTGCGCAACCTCCCCGAGGCCGTCGACGCGCAGAAGATGGCCGACCTCGACGCGACGTTCCACCTCAGCCAGTCGGGAAACTCCGAGATCCTCGACGTCTGGCTCCTCAAGGTGGTCGACAGCAAGTACGAGCCCGCCTATCCCGCGCTCGAGCAGTTCCTGATGAAAGTCGGCCGGCGCAAGTACGTCCTGCCGCTCTACACGGCGATGGCGAAGAGCCCCGAAGGGGCCGAGAGGGCGTTGCGGATCTACGAGAAGGCGCGGCCCGGATACCACTCGGTGTCGCAGGTGTCGATCGACGAGGTTCTGGGGTGGCGGGGGTAGCGGCGAATCTCACTGGGCAGTCACCGCCCAGTGAGAACCGGAGCCTGCCCTCACTGGGCAGCCGCCGCCCAGTGAGAACCGGAGGCTCCCCCTTACTGGGCAGTCACTGCCCACTGAGAATATGCGCCTGCCCTCACTGGGCAGCCACTGCCCAGTGAGAACTCGAGGCGATTCCCCTCACTGGGCAGCGGCTGCCCAGTGAGAATTGGGGCCGTCCCTCCTGGGGGAGCCGGTCCCCCGTTGAACCCGAGATGAAGCCTCAGAGGGCAACCGAAGGGGGACACTCTCCGTCTGGGGATCTGATACCGCAGAATTGAAAGATCCTCGAATCCCTACTCTTCCGTTCGATCATCACCACCGTCACGTCATCCGTCACCGGCCGCCCTCCGCAGAAGGCCATCACCAGATCCATCAGCGCGTCCACGGCCTCGCCGATCGGCCGGTCGCGGAGGTCCGCGAAGGCCTCCTCCAGCCTTTCGGTGCCCAGCTCCTGGTCGGCGGGGTTGCGGGCCTCGAAGGTGCCGTCCGTGTAGGCGAGGACGCGGTCTCCGGGGGCCAGGGCCACTTCTGCCACCGGCAGCGGCCGGTCGCGGAAGATCCGGTTGAGCAGCGGCCCCGTGGCGCCCAGAGGCTCGATGCCGCCGTCCCCCTTCAGCCAGAGGAGCGGCGGGTGGCCGGCGTTGATGTAGCGCAGACGGCCGTCCGGCAGCAGCAGGGCGTAGACCATGGTGGCGCAGGCCGCGGCCTCGAAGAAGTCGATCCCGAGCAGGACTTCCCGCGACACCCTTTCGGGATCGACCCCGCGGCGCCGGGCGGCGTCCAGGGTCGAGCGCAGCATGCCGGCGTACATGGCGGCGCTGACGCCGTGCCCCACCACGTCGCTCACCGAGAAGGCGAGCCCCCCCTCCACCGCCTGCGCCAGGTAGAAGTCGCCGCCCAGGGCGTCGCAGGAGAGGAGCCGCCCGTCGATCCGCCAGCCGGCGCCGGCGACCGGCTCGCGCGGCAGGAGGCTGTGCTGGAAGAGACGCGCCTTCTCCAGGTCGCCGGCGAGCGCCTGCGCATAGCGGTCCTTGGTCTCCCGCTCGCTCTGCAGACGCAGGCAGCGCTCGACCAGCGCCAGCAGCACCCGGCGGTCGAACGGCTTGAAGAGGAAGTAGAAGGCCCCCTCCTCCAGCGAGCGGAAGAGCTTCTCGTCCGGCTCGGAGATCGAGCCGGTGATCAGGATCACGTCCGTCTCCGGCCGGCGGGCGCGGATCTCCTGGCAGAGCGAGTAGCCGTCGCCGTCCTTCAGGCGCACGTCCAGCAGGGCGAGATCGAACTCCTCCCGCTCCAGCAGCGCCATGGCGTCGGTCGCCCCGGCCACGCACTCGACCCGGTAGACGGGCGAGAGCACGCGGTCGATCGCCCGCCGCATGCCGGCGTCGTCGTCCACCACGAGGATGCGGTCGTTGCTTCTCATGCGACCGCCGCCTCGGCGCCGTCCTCGCCGGCGAGCCGCAGCTCGACCTCGACGCTCGTCCCCTCGCCCGCGGCGCTGGCGATCTCCAGGCCGCCGCCGTTCTGCCAGGCGAGCGAGCGGCAGATGGCGAGGCCGAGCCCGACGCCGCCATGCCGGGTCGAGAAGAAGGGCTCCTGCACCTTGTCCAGCAGTTCGGGGGGGATGCCCGGGCCGTCGTCCCTCACGATCAGGCGGGCCTCGCCGTCGCCGGCCCAGCGGGTCGAGATCACGATGCGGCTCCCCTGCTCCCCCATCGCCTCCAGCGCGTTGTTCACCAGGTTCAGCACGATGTGCTGGAGGTCGAGCCGCGAGAAGCGGATCGGCGGCAGCCTCTCCTCGAGGTCCAGCACGGTCTCGATGCCGCGGCGCCCCGCGGCTCCCTGGAAGAAGGGGACGGTCTCGCGCACCACCTGGTTGACGTCCACCGGTCCGTCGCCCGGGCGGCCGCCGCGCGCCACCCGCAGCATGTTGCCGAAGATGCGCTGGCAGAGCCGCGCCTTCTCGACGACCAGCGCGAGGTCGCGGTCGAGCGTCTCCGGATCGGCGATCCCCTCTTTCAGCTCGGCGCGGACCTGCTGGACGAGCGGCAGGATCGTCCCCACGGCGTTGTTGACGTCGTGAGCGACGGCGCTGGCGAGGGTGACCAGGGTCGCCTTGAGCTCGGCCTGGATCGCCTGCCGTTCGAGCGACATGTTGAGCCGCGCGTTGCGGATCGACACCGCCGCCGCGGGCAGGAAGCGCTCGACGACCGTCACGTCCCAGGGGTCGAACGGCCGCCGCTTCCAGGAGGCGATGTTGAGCAGCCCCAGGAACTCGCCGCCGAAATAGAGCGGCGCGCAGATCAGGCTGGCCGGCGCCGGAATGCCCTGCCCGCGGTGGTAGGTCAGCGTCGCCCAGAACGGATCGTCAGCCGCGTCCGCCGCCGCCAGCCGCCGGATGCCCGGGCGGTCGCCGAGCGCGCCGACCAGCGCCTCGGCCGGGATCTCGTGCCCCACGAAGGCGCTCTTCCCCTTGGTCCAGACCATCTTCTCGGCCTCGATGCGGAAGACCATCCCCGCCGGGTCGTAGGTGAGGAAGGCCGAGGAGTGGTCGTAGTCCACGAGCTGATGCAGGCTGTCGAGGATCTGGTAGGCCAGGTCGCGCGGGCGCAGCTCGGAGACGATCTTGCCGCGGATGCGGTCGAGCACCTTGGCGAGACGAGCCTCCTCGCGGCGGCCGAGCTCCAGGGCGAGCACGCCGCACAGCCGGTCGAGAACGCGCCGGGCCGACTGGCCGAACTCCCGCTCCCGCCGCGCCACGCCCACCACCGCCACCTGCCGGCCATGGACCGTCACCCGCGCCAGCACCACCGTCCGCGCGGTCGGCGGCCGCTCGTCGCGCAGGAAGGCGACCCCGCGGGCGAAATCGCACAGCGTGTAATCCCCGCGCACCACGCGCACCTCGGCGTCTCCGCCCAGGATCCAGACGCACTCCGCCCCCAGCCGCAGCAGAATGGCGTCGGCGAAATGGCCGTAGAGCTTGCGCGCCGGCCCGATCCCCTGGAGATTGCTCTCCAGGACCTGAGCGAACAGCTCGTGCGGGGCTTTGCGTAGATCGATCATGACGTCGGCACCATAAACGGGGCGTAAGATCATAGCATGAAGCGCTGATCCTCGCTGGCCCCCCGGTCTCGAGGCCCGGGGCGTGCGATAATCGCCCACCCCTATGGCAGACACCCCGCAGACGGCCGGCACCGCTCCTCTACGCCCGCACCCGCCCCTCGAGCGGTACTACCGCAGCGAGGAGGAGCGCCGCAGCGTCGTCGGCGCCATGTTCAACGAGGCGGCGACCGACTACGACTGGATCAACCAGGCGCTGAGCTTCGGCTCCGGAACCTGGTACCGCAAGCAGGCCCTGCTGCGGGCCGGCCTCAAGCCGGGGATGCGCGTGCTCGACACCGGCTCCGGCACGGGGGTGGTCGCCGCGCAGGCCCAGTCCGTGGTGGGGATCGGCGGCCGGGTGGTCGCGCTCGATCCGAGCCTCGGCATGCTGAGCCACGCGGCGAAGCGGGGGGTGCGCCGCCGGGTGCGCGCGGTCGCCGAGACCCTCCCCTTCCCCGACGAGCGGTTCGACGTGCTGAGCATGGGCTACGCGCTCCGCCACGTCGTCGACCTGCGCGCCACCTTCCAGGAGTACCGCCGGGTGCTCAAGCCCGGCGGCCGGGTGCTGCTGCTGGAGATCACCCCGCCGTCGTCGCGCCTGGCCCACCGCCTGCTCAGCTTCTACATGGGTCGCATCGCGCCGCTCATCGCCCGCTTCGGCCGCGGCGGCAAGAGCTCGCGGGAGATGATGGAGTACTACTGGGACACGATCGAGACCTGCGTCCCCCCGGCCACCATCCTGCAGGCCCTCGCGGAGGCCGGCTTCTCCAGCCCCAAGCGGTACGTCGAGCACGGCATCCTCTCCGAGTACACGGCCGTACGCTGAACCGGCCCGGCACGTCTTCGCATCCTCTTTTTCCGTTTCCCGGAACTGCTGGGTTACGCCAGAAACTTGGCGTCTTCCCGGGCGGCGGGGGATTCCATCCGCAGGGAAACACGCCAAGAACTTGCTCGGATTGAGGAAGTTTTGTCGCACTTCAGCTCTCTTTGTGACGTATTTGTTGACATTGACGAAAACTCCGAGATACGTACGATGTTCTCGGATGAAGCGCGAGGTTTGGAATCCCCAGCATATCGGCGAAACGATCCTCTGGCTCAGGCGAAGAGCCGGCTGGACGCAGGAGGAGCTCGCCGAAAAAACCGGAATCAATCCGACTTCGATCTCCAAATACGAACGGGGCAAAGCCCCCTCGGGAAGGGCAACTTCAAGAAGCTCTGCGCCGCTTTCGGCTGCTCGCCCGAGCAATTCCTCCAACATATGTGGGAGATCTCGGAGAAGATGAGCGACGCTCCATCCGCTGCCACGGCGGTGTTCCCCGAGGCCGAGCTCGAACGGATCTACGACGAGTCCGCGATGGAAAGAAAAAACCTTTATATAAGAACCTGCCGCGCGCTCTT
>CAVXIG010000021.1:0-87862 GCA_963761645.1 uncultured Acidobacteriota bacterium | reverse complement strand
ACCCCTCTACTGAAGCGCCGGCATCCGCATCCCGGCGCCTGAGGTCAGCCCTCGGGGGGCAGGCAAGAGCAGCAACCGCCCTCCCCGTTGCCCGAGCAGACCGGCGCACCAAGGCCCTGGGAGTTGCACCAGGTCGTGCACTCCCTGGCCTGGCAACAGCCCGGAGATGCGAAGCAGGCAGGCTTCAGGCAGCGGGCATGGGCCGGCGCCGGTCCAGGAACGAGGGCAAGGCTCGTGAGGGCCAGGGAGAACAGGAAAAGGCCGACTCTCTTCTTCATGGTGTGTGCTCCTTTCGAATCCGCTCATGCGGATTTGCAAATGAGCGTGCAGTTTACCGGATGAAACTCCTCTTGGCCAGAAGGAAGGCGATCGCTCGGCTCGGGTCGGGAAGCAGGCTCGGGCTCGGGAAGCTCGGGAGGAAGCTCGGGGAAGTGCCAGGTGATTCGCTGACGGGCGGGCGGAGGGCTGGCCGACTACCCTGCCGCGACCTCTTACCGCTCTTGTTCATTTCGTGAACCGCGAAACAAGCCCAAAACCCCCCTCGCAAACCCCCGCCGTTCTAGGGCGAAGAAGATTGGGGACCGTTTTTACGTCTTATCTGGGCATGAGCCGACGACTCCGCTACGTCCCCGACGGCGGTGCCCTGGTCGAGGTCACCTGCCGGACCCTCCACAGCCGTTTCCTTCTTCGGCCCGGCCGGGCGCTCGACGAGGTCATCGTCGGCGTCCTGGGACGGGCCCAGCGCCTCTACGAAGTCCGTTGCTGCGGCTACGTGTTCGCGTCGAATCATTACCACCTCCTGCTCGACGTCGACAATGTCCGCCAACTCGCCCGTTTCATGTGCCATGTGAATTCCAATCTCGCGAGGGAGATCAGCCGTCTCTACGGCTGGCCGGACAAGATCTGGTCGCGGAGATATCAGGCGATCGTGGTCAGTGGAGAAGAAGGAGCCCAGATCGCGCGGCTGAAATATATTTTGAGCCACGGTCCCAAGGAGGGTCTTGTCGAGCGGCCCCGGGATTGGCCGGGAGTGCACGCCGCCAAGGCGCTGATCGAAGACTCACCGCTCAGGGGCATCTGGTTCGACCGGACCCAGGAGTATGCCGCTCGCAACCGGGGAGAAGATTTCGACCGTCTCAAGTACGCGAGCGTCGAAACGCTGCATCTCTCCCCTCTCCCTTGCTGGAAAGACCTTCCGCCCGAAGTCTGGAGAGGGCGCGCCCTCAACTTGATCCATGAGATCGACGAGGAGGCCGCGGCCCGAAGGTCGAGAACAGGCAGCCAGCCGCTGGGCATCGCGGCGATCCTGGGCCAGCATCCCCACGATCGTCCGAAGCGCTCCAAGAGATCGCCCGCGCCGCTCTTCCATGCGCTGAGCGCCCGGGTGCGCGATGAGCTCTGGGAGGGCTATCGATGGTTCGTGGCCGCTTTCCGGGATGCCGCGGAGAAGCTCAGAGCGGGAGACCGCAGCGTATCGTTTCCGGCCGGAAGCTTTCCTCCCGCCTTGCCGTTCGTGGGCGGATAGCTTCGCGTCAGGGCGCGCGACCTACAGCTTTTGGAGTGAGCTCTCGACGAGGGCGTGGCGAAAGTGTGCCACGAAGGCCGGTAGCGATCGGAAAGTAGATTCAGAATAGACGATGCGGGGCCCTTAGGGTGCTCGTCGCGAGGCGAGATTGCGACTTCAGAGCCTCCAAGATGCTTTTCGGTGCGGTGGCGATGGCGTAAAGAGGTTCAGGCCGGCGACTCCTTGGCTACTCTTCACAGAGTTGGCTGGCACCTATTTGGGGTAGTACAAGCCCTATTTGGGGTAGTACAAGCCGGTTAACGCCGGTGGAGGGACGGAGCCCTGGTTCAGGCATGCTTCTAAACGAGACGGAGACTGGGATTGACGATGAGTCTAGAACCCGATCAAGTCGAGCGACTCCGGAAGAAGCTCTACGAGAAGGCCAAGCAGGAGCCACCGGGAGCCACCGAGACGAGGTGCCAGGCGTTTCGCCGGGGGCTTGGCTTGGTGCCAGGCGTTTCGCCGTTTCGCCAAGCACGCAACCTACCTGGCTAACCCTATTTGCCTTGGCCGAAGCCGAGCAGGCCACGCCCGCGCTCAAGGCAGGCGCAGGTCGAGCGCGGAGGCCGCTGAAAGATAGCCGGACGCGCAGCTCGCCCGGTTTTTCCAGGCATCGAGCTCACTCGACGCCACCACCGCCGCGGCCCCGAGGCACACCGTGTAGTTGCCCGGCGCCAGTTGCGGAAGGTGGAACTGGTTGCCCTGCCGGAAGCGAGCTCCGTGCCCCTCCGTCCAGCGGACGAGCGTCCCGAAGGGGATCCCGATATTGTCTTGCCAGACGACAAGAATCCGGTCGTCGGATACTTCACCTTTGCCGAGACTTACGACCACCTCGCCGCCTGAAGGCTCGACCTGGAACAGGAGGTCGGCGTCGCTCGCAACGTTCACTTCATAGGCTTTGAGCGCCCCTCCCGGGGGGCTCACGATCGCCTGAACGGCCTGGGTCCCCGCGGGTATCTTCAACTCGAAGCTGCCGTCGATCCCCGAGCGTACCGTCGAAATGCTTCCGTCTCCGCCCGTCAACGGCCAGGCGCTCACGGTCGCACCGATCACGGGCCCGGTCGCCGCGAGGACTTTTCCCCGGATGGAACGATTGCGCTGCAAGGTGAGCACGACAGGGCCGTGGGGCGATTCGCCAGAGGCTTCAAACCTGTAGGTGTCGCTGACTTCGTGCTCTCCACCAGACCGCTCGCGCCGCCAGCTGAGCCGCGCCCTTGGGGAAGGCGCGGATCTCGAATTCTCCCTTTTCATCGGCGTAGGTAGCCATGGAGCTGACCGTCGAGCTGAGCGTGACTTCCGCGCTCCGCGCGGGCTTTCCCGAGGGGTCGACCACGCGTCCGTAGACCTTGGTGTCGGGCAGGTCGATCACCACCGAGCGCGACCGCCCTTGGGTTTCACCTCTACCTTGACAGAGGTCTTCAGTCGAGGCTCGTCGCTTTCGATGTCCACCTTCCAGGGGCCTGGTTTCGGGAGCGGTCCCTCGAAGCGTCCCTCGGCGTTGGAGGTCATCTCGACAGAGGTCGCGCCGTTTCGCCCGCCAAAAAAGAGCCGTCCGGTCACGGGCTCGTCGCCCAGGTGAATCCTGCCTTCGACCCAGAGCAGGTCAATGGCGATCGGATACGGACTGCAAAGGATCGGAGAGATCCACCCGCGGGTCTGAGAAGATCTGGTTGCCGAGCCGGTCGTAGACCGTGATCCAGAAGCGGCCAGGGGATTGTCTGGGGATCCGTACGCGGCCCTCCGGGGTCGCCTCGGCGCGGTAGGAGGGCTCCTCCCATCCCGATCGATACTCGTCGGCCCGGCGCGCCTCGAGACGCCAAGGACGGCCAAGCCAATCGGTCGGCGGAGAGAGCATCACCTCGAAGTCGACGGGACGCCGGAGCACGATCGGTACCGTGAGCCTCGATTCGGCACCCTGCCAGACCTCGACGGGCGACATCTGAGCCCGGGCATCGTCCTCCCGCGCAACGAGCGCATAGGAACCGGCAGCGACCGCCGGGAACTGGAAGAATCCCTTCTTCTGGCAGGGAACCTCGCTGGCGACGGTCCGCAGGAACTCCAGCACGGGACTGTTCGGCCGGCCCGGCGCTGTCGCCGGCTCGAGGCGTACCCGGCACTTCTCTGCCGGCGTACCATCCTCCCTGGTGATCCATCCCGCCACCGAAGCACCGCGGAGGAGTTTCCGCGATCCGAGGGAGCTCGTCTCGCCGGCCGTGACGCTGGTATTCCAGAGATAGTGGGGGACGAATCCCTGCGGATGCAGGGCGATGTCGAGCCGCCCCGCCGGCAGCCGGCATCGCCAGTCTCCGGCAGGCCCGACGGCGCATGGGGCCACTCCCGCCGGTATGTCCTGCTTCTTGAGAAGAGCCTCGCGGGTCGGCTCGAACCGAGCCTCCAGTCCCTCCGGCATCTTCTCTTTTCCATCCACGACGAACTTGCCGGTCAGCGTACCGGCCGGCCGTAGCGTCACCTGGACTTCCATGGGACCGGCCGGCGCGTCGCGGGGCACCTGAAGGACGGACGCGGCAGCGAAGTGACCGGGAAAGTCCGCGATCAGCGTCCACTGCGAGCCGGCGGGCAGCTCGGCCGTCGCGGAGGCGGGCAATTTCGTCGGCACCACCACGGGATGAGCGGAAGCAGGCCCCTTGAAAACGACGAACCCCTCTCCGCTCAGGGGAGCCCCCGCCGCCGAGACCAGCCTGACATGGATCTGGGCCGTCGCCGCATGAGTAGCCGCTGGCGGCTCACTAACGGCAGCGGCGGCGATAGAGCAGCCAAGAGTGGCGAAAACCGCCCAGCGCGCGTGGAAAGAGACATTCTTGCTCAACGATCCACCTGCCTCTGTGAAGGTTGGTGGTAACGACCGGCGGGTCAAGGCACAAGACATTCGGGAGTTCAGCTAGGTCGCGAACACCCCGCCGCCGCCGCTGCAGCTCATGCATTCAGCAGGACACCAGCCACCTTGATAGGTGCAGGCGCCGCCGCCGCCCCCAGATCCACCGGAGCCGCCGCCGCCATGGATGATGATTCCGTAGCATGAGGAACCATATTCACCGCAGTACGTTCCAGCGCCGGAATCGAACTCGGAGCAGCACAGCGAGCCGTCCTCGCCACTTGCTGGCGAGCAGTAATCGGCTGGAATCGTGATGTGGGTCCTCTCCCTGCACACCTGACAAGTGCTGCACGATGCCCATCCGGCGCCTTCAGCAGTTATAACCATGAGTCCTGTCAAGACTGTCAGGCCAACCCAGCGCATCCGCTTCGCCATCGCAATGACCTCCTTGTCGCCCTTGCCGCCGGAATATCCGCCGGCTAAAGAGAATCGAATTATATAATATCCGCGTATACAGTAGGTATCATTTCGCTGGGGAAACGGCTAGACGCGGTTCGGGCCGATCCAGGTAGGAGCCAGAGGGAACGGCCCCGCATCCGTTCCCCCTGGCAGGTCCATCAATTGTCAAAGAGCTCGGGCCGTTCCTCGGGACGGCGACGGAGCGCGGCCTCGACGCCGCGTGCTACGGCGGAGTCCGGCGATCCATCGGGCCGCCCCTGGCCCTTCGCCGGGCTGCTGAGCGCCTCTTCTCGAAGCCTCTGGACAGGCAAGCGCGATGTGAATAGTATTCACTGCATGGAGGATGTCGTCAAGACCCCGTGGCGGAGAGCCGGGAGCGTTCAGCGCCTCAGAGGCTCGCTTCGCGGTGGATTCCCTAGAGGGAAATTGATGTTCCCTCGGGGGAATGAGTTGCGGCGAAGGGGGAATGAGGCATTCCCCAGAGGGAATGAGACGTTGATCTTCAATTTGCATGATATGAATGTCCTCTGGCGGCCCGTTCCCTGGATCTCGGGCGGCGTTCCCCGTGGGGAATGCCTGGTTCCGGGGGCTCCATGGAGCGTGAAGGGTGGGGAATGGGGCGAAGCTCTGGACTTCATCCCTGATTCCCTGGAGGGAACGGGTCGCGGCCGGTGGGGAATGGGGCGCGAGAGGGAGCGGATCGGCCGCGAGGGGCGGGGAATGCTTCTCGAAGGGCAGGGAATGAAGCTCGAGCGGCGGGGAATGAGGCTCGCGGAGCGCTTTTGACGAGCAAAACGCTCTTTGACAACTGAATCGAAAGAAAACCCGGGCGGTTTGACGGGGCTCCTGCGTCTGGACGCGGAGAGCCCCGTCTTTTTTCTACCGGTGCGAGACTACTTCGCGGGCTCGAACTTCAGCGAGACGCCGTTCATGCAGTAGCGCAGGCCGGTCGGCTTCGGGCCGTCCTCGAAGACGTGGCCGAGGTGGCCGCCGCAACGGGCGCAGTGGACCTCGGTGCGGGTCTGGAAGAAGCTGCGGTCCGTGGTGGTGCCGATGTGAGTGGGATCGATCGGCGCCCAGAAGCTCGGCCAGCCGGTTCCGGACTCGAACTTCTGGTCGGAGCTGTAGAGCGTCAGGCCGCAGGCGGCGCAAACGAACACCCCCTTCTGGTGGTTGTCGTTCAGCGGGCTGGTGAAGGCCCGCTCGGTGCCGTGCTTGCGCAGCACGTTGAACTGCTCGGGGGTGAGGACCTTCTTCCACTCGTCTTCGGTCTTGACGACTTTCTCGATCACTTGGGTCGATCCTTTCTTCTCAGCCTTGGGCGCCGGCGCGACGGCCGCGACGAGCGCGAGGGCGCCGAACAGCGCGAGGGCGATCAGTGTCACTGCGAATTTCATTGGTGGGCTCCCTTTCTTCTGGCCGGACTCCGCCTCCTCTCCGTAGAACAGGCTAGACGGCAATTCCGTTCCCGCGGAGGAAGACGAGGAATTCCTCTTCGTTCATGGTCTGGACCCCCAGCTTCTGCGCGTCCTCGGCCTTGGAGCCGGCGTCTTCGCCGACCACCACGACGTCGGTCGACTTGCTGACGGAGCCGGTGGCGCGGGCGCCCAGGGATTCGACGTAGCCTTGGGCGTCGCGGCGGGTGAGCTGGGTCAGGCCGCCGGTGAAGACCCACTTCTGCCCCGCAAGAGGTTTTACGCGCGCCGCCCCCTCTTCGGACGGCTGGGACGGCTCGGTCTCGACGAGATGGAGCCTGGCCGTCAGCTCGTCGAGCACGGCGGCGTTCTTCGGCTCGCCGAAGAAGTCGAGGATCTGCTCGGACATCCGCGGCCCGACCCCCGGGACCTCCTGGAGCGCCGTCTCGTCGGCCGCGCGCAGGCGGGCGAAGGTGCCGAAGTGCCGGGCGAGGTCGCGGGCCACGGCGACGCCGACCTCCGGAACCCCCAGTCCATAGAGGAAGCGGGGGAGCTCGGCGGCCGCGGCGGCCTTTTTCAGGGCGTCCACCAGCTTGTTGGCCGACTTCTGGGCGAACCCTTCCAGATGCAGGAGCTGCTCGGCGCGGATCTCGAAGAGGTCGGGGAGCTGGCGGACCAACCCCTCGGCGACGAACAGCTTGGCGGTCTCGTCCCCCAGCCCCTCGATGTCGAGGGCGTCGCGGGAGGCGAAGTGGACGATGCGGCCGGCGAGCTGGGCCGGGCACTCGAAGCTGTTGGGGCAGACGGTGAAGGGGCCGCGCTCGATCAGCGCCGTGCCGCAGGAGGGGCAGGCGGCGGGCATCCGCCACTCGGGGGCACGCTCGTGATCGGGCTCCTCGATCCGCTCGATCACCTGCGGGATGACGTCGCCGGCCCGCTGGACGCGCACGCGGTCCCCCTCGCGGACGTCCTTGCGCGCCACCTCCTCGCGGTTGTGCAGGGTGGCGCGGGCCACGGTCACGCCGCCGATCTCGACCGGCAGCATGATGGCGACGGGGGTGACGACGCCGGTCCGCCCGACCGAGGGGAGGATCGAGAGGATGCGGGTGATCTCCTTGCGCGGCGGGAACTTGTAGGCGAAGGCCCAGCGCGGATGGCGGGAGGTCCAGCCCAGGGTGTCGCGGTGGGCGAGGTCGTCGAGCTTGATCACCACGCCGTCGATCTCGTAGCCGAGGTCGTCGCGCTCGGCCTCGAAGCCGGCGTGGTAGGCGAGGATGTCGTCGACGGTCGCCCCCCGGGTCACCCGCTCGTTGACCTTGAGCCCCCAGGCGCGCAGGGCCGTCAGCACGTCCCACTGGGTCTCCAGCCCCGAGACCCCCTCGGAGGCGAGGATGTCGTAGGCGAAGAGATGGAGGCGGCGGGAGGCGGTGAGCTGCGGGTCGAGCTGGCGCACGGAGCCGGCGGCGGAGTTGCGCGGGCTGGCGAAGGGCTCCTTGCCCTCGGCGATCAGCCGTTCGTTCAAGCGGTCGAAGTCCTTGGCGAACATGATGATCTCGCCGCGGATGGAGAGGAACGGCGGCACCGGGCGCTCGCCGTCGCGCAGCTTCAGGGGGACGCTCGTGATGGTGCGGACGTTGGCGGTGATCCCCTCCCCCTTGCGCCCGTCGCCGCGGGTGGCCGCCTGGAGGAGGAGGCCGTCGCGGTAGACGAGCTCCACGGAGAGGCCGTCGAGCTTGGGCTCGAGCACGTACTCGACGGCGACGTCCGGCCCCAATCCCTTGCGCAGGCGCTCGTCGAAGCGGCGCAGGGCGGCCTCGTCCTGGTTGGAGTCGAGCGACAGCATGGGCGCCGCGTGCGCGACGGTGGGGAAGCCGTCGACCGGCGTGCCGGCGACCCGCTGGGTGGGGGAGTCCTCGGCGACGAGGTCCGGGTGCTCCTTCTCCAGCTCTTCCAGCTCGTGGAAGAGGCGGTCGAACTCGGTGTCGGAGATCACCGGGCGATCCTCGACGTAATAGAGGTACTCGTGATGGCGGATCTCGGAGCGCAGCCTGGCGATCCGTTCGGTGGCCTGTTCTGTGGCCTTTTTGGGGGTCATCGGCGGGGTTTCTCGATCGAAACGTTCAAGGTGGAAACTCTAGCATGGGCCCTCATCACCCCGGGCGCGGAGAGGGTCTGGTTCCTCTCCCTGAGGGTGGGGGTGGGTTGGACAGGGGGAGGCTAGGAGGGGGCGCCCCAGAAAAGGAGACGTTCCGGACTCTGAGAGGGCCCCCTCCTGGCCTCCCCCGTTCCGGGGGAGGAAAACGGCCGGCCTTTGCCCTTTGCTATTGTTGCGGACCATGGCCACCCTCTGGACCCGCGCCGGGCTGACCTGGAAGGAGCTCGGATGGCGGCTGTGGCGGCAGATCTATGAGGACGAGCTGCTCGGGCGGTGCGCGGAGCTGGCGTACTTCTTCCTGTTCTCGATCTTCCCGCTGCTGCTGTTCCTCACCACGCTGCTCGGCTATCTCGCGGAGACCAACCCGAAGCTGGGGTGGGACCTGTTCGTCTACGTGGCGCGGATCTCCCCCAGCCGCGACGTGACGGAGCTGCTCAACCACACGCTGACCGAGATCCGCAGCGCCCGCACGGGGACCAAGCTCTACCTGTCGCTGGCGGCGGCCGTCTGGGTGGCCTCGAACGGCATGATCGCGGTCTCGCGCACGCTCAACACGGCGTGCGGGCTCAAGGAGACCCGCCCCTGGTGGCAGCGGCGGCTGGTGGCGATCGCGCTGACGCTCACCTTCGCGGTGCTGATCGTCTGCGCCCTGTTCCTGATCTTCTATGGCGGCGCGGTCGGCGAGACGCTGGCGCAGCGCCTGGGCGTCGGCTTCCTGTTCGCGGCGGTCTGGCACTTCTTCCTGCGCTGGCTGCTGATCCTGGTGTTCGTGATCCTCTCCTTCGAGATGGTCTACAACTACGCGCCCAACCTCGGCGAGGTGCAGGGGCGCCACTGGGGGAGCCCGGGGGCGGTCACCGGCGTCGCCCTCTGGCTGCTCGCCTCGTTCGGCCTGCGGGTCTATCTCGACTATTTCCACTCCTACACCACGGCCTATGGCTCGCTCGGCGCGGTGATCCTGCTGCTCGTCTGGTTCTACCTGACCGCCTTCGCCATCCTGATGGGGGGCGAGGTCAACTCGGAGATCGAGCGCGAGCTCGCCCTGCTGCAAGGGGAGAAGCGCCCGCGGATCACGCGCCGCCGCCGGCTGCTGAACCGGATCCGGCGCCGCAACCGGGCCGGGCGATAGGAGGTCCTCTTCTCCGGGCCGGCGTTTGTCCCGCCTTCTCCGTTCCGTTGCACCTCTACTCATAGAAGTAAATATTACTTCTCTAACGAAGGAGGAAGCATGGTGAGAAGCTTTGCGAAATGGACGCTCGCCGGCCTGGTGCTGGCGGCCGCCGCGGTCCCGGTTTCGGCTCAGCCGATCACGGTGGCCCCCGGCAATGACGGCTGGGTGACGCCGGCCAACAGCTCCCAGGTCGACCTGAGTGTCTTCCCGATCGCCGCGTTCTTCGGTCCGGGCGCGGTGGTGAATCCCGCCTCGTCTCGCTGAGCGGCGCCCCGCTCGATCCGCCCAACCTGGGCTCGATCGACACCCTGCTGGAGCGTTTCCCGCCGTCGGTGGTGTTCACCACCTTCCCCGAGACGCGCACGTTCAGCCTCGGGATCAAGGCGCTGCGCCTCAAGGGGCAGACCACGATCGACGGCCTGACCTACGACCCTGGTCATCGCGCTCTCCGAGACCCCCTCGGGCACGGGCACGATCACGGCCACCCGCCTGACCCCGGACGGCGGCCGGTTCAACTCGAGCTTCCCGGTGCTGCCGAAGCTGATCTTCACCGAGGTCGGCAACCCGGCCAACCAGGTGGTGATCGACTGCGGCGCGGTGACCGGCTGCCCGTCGCCGCTGACGCTGGGCGCCTCGAACGTCTGCTGGGAGGTCGCCCACGGGCCGAACAACTTCGATCCCATCACCAAGGGGATCACGCCGATCCGCGCCGGCATCGCGGTGGACGGCACGTTCAACGGCGTCAACGAATACACCACGGTGGGGCGCGCGCGCGCCGGCTTCGCCGGTCTCGAGTTCCACGTCGGCTACACTCCGTCCCCCCCCTGGAATCCGTGCGGCGACGTCAGTCACGACCACGCCGTCTACTCGCTGCGTCACGTCTCCAGGCCGCCCACGGACTGCGCGACGACCACGGGCACCACGGGCACCACCGCCACCAAGGCGGTCACCCAGCAGCAGAAGCTCTGCCCGGCGGTGATCGCGCCGACCGACCGACCCGACGCAGCCGGCCGAGCAGCCGGCCGGTACGATCAAGAAGAAGCCGGGCGGCCGGCAGTAAATCCGCCCCGTTCCGCCAGGGGCCGGTCCGCCCGGGCCGGCCCTTCTCCTTCTCTCAGCTCCCGCCGCCCCACCGCCGCAGGATCTCCGGCAGCAGGCCGACCGTCGTCGCGTAGCTCACCAGCATCGCCGCCGCCAGGAGGAGCCCCAGGCTGGCGTTCGGCTTGATGGCGGAGACGGCGAGCACCGAGAAGCCGCAGGCGAGGACGACGGCGTTCCAGAGCACGCCGCGGCCGGCGGTGCGCAGGGTGGCGAGCACCGCCTCGTCGTGGGGGCGGCCGGCCCGCCGCTCGCGCCGGTAGGCGTGGACGTAGTGGAGGGCGAAGTCGACCCCGGCGCCCAGGGTGAGGGCCGCGAACATGCTGGTGGCGATGCCGAGCGGAACGCCGGCGTAGCCCAGGGCCCCGAACAGCAGCAGGGTGGCGGCGAGCACCGGGGCCATCAGGACCGCCGTCCAGCGCGGGCTGCGGAAGGCGGCGAGCAGCATCAGCGCGATGGTCGCGGCGGTCCAGCCGATCGAGCTGAGCTGGTTGCCGACGATCGATCCCACCACCGCGAGGCCCACCGGCACGTCCCCCGAAACATGGACCCGGGCGCCGCGGCGGGCGGCGAGGGCGGGCAGCCGCCGTTCGAGCCAGGCGCGCAGCTCGCGCCCCCGGGCGTAGTCGGCGCTGGGGACGAACAGGCGGACGCGGGCCGTGCTCTGGTCCGCGGTCAGGTACTGGCGCAGGCTGATCCGGATCGCCAGGATCTCGATGATCTGGCCGGTCCCCTTCACCGAGACCGGCGGCAGCCGCGAGATCGGCAGCTCGTCCCCCTGGGCGCGGGCGCCGACCTCCAGGTATTGCAGCGGCCCGAGCCAGCCGCCGACGTGCGGCGCCGAGCGCGCCAGGCGGTCGAAATCCTCCAGCAGGGCGACCCCGCGGGCGGTCCAGAAGAACTCCCGCTCCGGCCCGGTGAACACGACGTCGAAGCGGTAGCTCCCCCAGAACGAGCGGTTGAAGATCCGCTCGGCGGCGACCAGCGGGGAGCGGGGATCGAAGTTGTCGATCCAGGAGTCCTGCACCCGCAGCCGGAAGAGCCCGGGGACCGCCAGCGCCAGGAGCGCCGCGCCGGTCAGCGCGAAGGCGCGGGCGCGGGCGGAGAACCGCCGTTCGAGATCGAGGTCCCGCCGCGGCCGCTCGGGGCTGCGGCGCTCGGCCCAGCGCGGGGGCAGCACGGCGATCAGGGCGGGGACCAGGCTGAAGGTGAAGAGCATGGCGAGCAGCAGCCCCGAGCCGGCGAACAGGCCGAGGTCGCGCAGCGGCGCCATGGCGGCGCCGAGGAAGGAGTAGGAGCCCGCCGCGGTGGTCAGCGAGGTGAGGATGAGCGGCGAGGCGATGTCGGCGAAGGAGCCCTCGGTCGCCGCCAGGAGGCGCTCGCGGGCGGGGACCTCGCGGGGGATGCCGGCCAGCCGGTGCTGAATCCGCTCGTGCAGGTGGATCTCGTCGGTCATCGACATCGCCATCAGCAGCACCGGGAGGATGGTGGTCACCAGGGTGACGGGCACCCCCGCCCAGCCCATCAGGCCGAGGGTCCAGAGCAGGGTCGCGAGCACCTGCGCCAGCGGGGCGATGACGCCGACCGGCGTGCGCAGCGCGACGCCGAGCAGCAGGGCGAGGGCGGCGACCATCACCGGCACCAGGCGCGTGAGGTCGCGCAGCACGGCCTCGCCGAGCACCGCCTCGGCGGCTACCGGCCCGGTGATCCGCAGCTCGAAGGGGGCGGCGGCCCGCGAGGCCCGCCAGCTCTCCAGATCGCGGATCACCTCGCGCCGGTCGGCCCCCTTGGCGAGCGGGATGTAGAACGGCGCGGCGCGGCCGTCGCGGGAGAGGAAGATGCCGGCCGCGACCGGGATCCGGCGGATGCGCGCGAGCAGGTCGGCGAAGGCGGCGGGATCGTCGGGGATCTCGTCGAGCGGGGTGACGATCTGGAGCTTCCCCGGCGGCGGCGGCTCGACCATGTCGGCGAGCGAGTGGACGCCGAAGGAGCTCACGCCGGGCAGCTTGCGCATCTCGAAGTAGGTCCGCCGCAGGAAGCGGAACCCCGCCGGCGAGGCGACGGCCGGGCCGCCGGGCCGGGAGCTCACCAGCAGGATGATCTGGTCGGGCTCGAGGAAGGTCTCGCGGTCGCGCAGCGTCCGCTCGACCGTGGCGTCCCCCTGCGGATAGATCGCCGCGCCGTCGGTGCGGACCTCCAGCCGGAACAGGCCGGCGGCCGCCACGGCGCTGCCGAGCAGGAAGAGGAGCAGCGTCGGGACCGGCCAGCGCAGGGACGCGCGTGAAATCCAGAGCATACGCTGGCTCTAAGCGTAGGGCTTGAGGGCTTCGCGCAGGGGGGCGGGGATGGGCGTGGGGACGGTGCGCTTCCCCTCGCGGCGCATGCAGGCGATCACCTGCTCGCCGCGGGCGATCAGCTCTTCGCCTTCCTTGTTCTGCCGCCAATATTCGAAATTGAGGGTGATGCGGTTCTGGACGACGCCGCCCAGGCGCATGCGCAGGACGATCTCGTCGAAGGCCTCGAGCTCGGCCAGGTACTCGCAGGAGCAGCGGACGGTGGCGAGGGCGAGGTCGCGGGAGAGCTCGTCCAGGATCTCCGGGGCGTGGTCGTGCAGGAACATCTCGCGGCAGCGCCCCTGCCAGCGCAGGTGGTTGACGTAATAGACGTTGCCGACCAGGTTGGTCTCCTCGAACCCCACCAGATGGCGGTATTCGTAGGCTTTCAATGCGCGCTCTCGACCAGCACGGCGAGCGCCGCGGCGCCCGCCAGCTCGCGGACCGGCGCGACGAAGGTGCCGATGCGCAGATCCCCCGAGCGCAGCAGGAGCCAGCGGTCGTCCCCGCCGCCCTCCAGGACCCCGCCGCTGCCGGTCCCCTGCTTTCCAGGACCAGCGGCGCGCCATGGGGAGCCCCCGCCTTGGTCAGGCTCTCGGCCGCCGCCCAGACGCGGGTGGCCGCGTCGGCGAACGGCTCGCCGCGCTCGCGGGCGATCAGCTCGGCGAGCCGCGAGCGCTCGGGCCCGAGCAGGTCGAGCCAGACCTCCGCCGACCGCTCGTCCACCGTCTGGAGATCGCAGCCGATGCGGCCGCCGCCGGCGACCGCCAGCACGAGCTCGCCGGCGTGGGAGCGCGAGACGCTCGCCGCCCTTCGGCCGCCTCGGGCGCGCCGTCCGGCCGGTGGCGGAGGGGATGATGGAGCGCAGGAGCCGTCGCCACGGCCGAGGGTCACCCGCACGCCGGAGCCGGGGAGGAGGTCCTGCAGCCGCCGCTCGACGTAGGGGGCGAGCAGGGCGGCCGTCCAGGCGGCGGGCGGGGCGATGCGGTCGACGGCGCGCAGGGTCAGGCCCTCCCAGCGCTCGCGCAGTTGCCCGTCGGTGGTCAGCACCTCGAAATCGTAGACGAACTCGTTGCCGTTCCGGCTCCGCTCGCGGGCGGCGAGCAGGAGGGGAGCGTCGGCCGCCAGGCCGCGGCTGACCACCCGCTCGACCGCCGTCGGCAGCAGGGTCGCGTGCGGGATGCAGGCCTGAATGGCATGGATCGAGGCGTCGCGCGCGCCGGGGTCGCCGAGCACCAGGCGGTCCGGCAGATAGCGGCCGAACCAGACGGTGGAGCCGTCGGACGAGATCTCCGCCAGGCACTCGGTGGCGCGCAGGCTGCGGTACCCCTGGAGGCGCTGGAAACGGCCCTGGTGGAAGAGGACGCCGCCATAGAGGTCCCCCGCGGGATCGAGCCCGACGCGGCCCGACCGGCCGCCCGGAAGGTGGCGAGGAGGCGGGGCGCGGTGTCGTCGGCCGCCGCCGAAGCGGCAGAGGGCGCGGAAGTGGTCGGCCGCGAAGCCGGTGGAGGCGTCGCGCAGCACCACCTCGACGGTGCCCGGCTCGCGCACCAGGGCGGCGACGCGGATCGTGGTCGAGTGCCCGGGCTGCACCGCCACCGGGCGCTGGAAGACGACGTCCTCGAAGCTCGGGATCTCTTCCGTCCGGAGGAGCGCCATCGCGGCCTGGGCCATCGCCTCCATCCCCAGGACGGCGGCGAACAGCGGCTCGCCGCGGAAGACGTGGTCGGCGAGATGGGGGTCGGTGTCGGCCGAGACCACGGCGTCCACCACCAGCTCGACGCCGGGCACGTAGACCCGCGGCGTTTCGAGGTAGCGGAGCAGCGGCAGGTCGGGGCGCTCCAGCGGCAGGGTCGGCGGCTCGCCGAAACGGCCGGCGACCACCAGCGAGACGGCGGGTTGCGGCGCCGAGATCAATTCGCGCAGCAGGCCGGCGCCGGTCCCCGGCGGGATCGGCGAGATCCCCCGCGCCATCAGGCTCTCCAGGGTGCCGAGCTTCTCGCCCATGCCGACGCCGGCCCAGACCGACCATTCGAGGGTCAGGCAGCGGCAGCCGGGGTGCTCGCCGGCGAACCGCTCGGTGGCCCGCGCCAGCCATTCGTTGGCGACCGCGTAGTCGGCCTCGCCGGGGAGCCCGATGCGGGCGATGATCGAGCCGAAGGTGACGAGCAGCCGCAGCCGCGCCGGATCGACCGCCGCGAGCACGTTGCGCAAGCCGGCGGCCTTGGGAGCGAAGGTGCGCCGGAACGACTCGTCGTCGAGCGCCGAGAGGGGGCGGGGCACGTTGGCGCCGGCGCCGTGCAGGAAGGCGGTCACCGGGCCCAGCTCGGCCTCGGCGCGGGCGATCGCGGCGCGCACGGCCTCGCCGTCGGTGACGTCGGCAGGGAGATAGAGGAGGCGCACGCCGGCGGCGGCCATCCGCTCGAGGTTGGCCGCGAGCTCGGCGTCCCGCGCCGGCAGCGAGCGGCCGATCAGGGCCAGGCGGGCGCCGGTCTCGCGGGCGAGGTCGAGGGCGCACTCGGAGGCGATCCCCTTGCCGCCGCCGGTGACCAGCAGGACGTCCTCGGGGCCGAGCGGCAACCCGCCGGGGCGCCGGGCCCGCCGGGTTCGCCGGTTGCCGGCAGGAGGCGCAGCACCGGGACGCGGCGGACCCCCGCGGCATCGTAGTGGGCCTCGACGTAACCGGTCGAGGCGGCGGCGATCTCGGCGGCCACCCAGGCGGCGGCGCCGGGGTGGTCGAAGGGGAGCTCCACGACGCAGGTGGCCGTCCCCGGCATCTCCTGGTGCAGGGTGCGGGCGAAGCCGCCGCCGACGCCCCCCTGCTGGATCAGGGCGAAGCGGAGCGGGCCGGGCGCGGCGAGGGCAGCCTGCGCGGCCTCGACGAAGAGCCCGCCGTGCCGCTCGTCCACCTCCGGGGGAGGAAGAGCGCGACGCCGCTCCCCGGCAGTTGACTGGCGAGCGGCCCGGCGAGCGCGGTGGCGAGCGGATGGTGCGGCGGAGCGATCACGCGCCAGCTCCCTTTCTCGCCGCGCCTCCTCCTTGCCGCGGCGGGGGAGGGGGCGCTCGACGAGCTCCACCGTGAACGGCCGCACCCAGGAGTCGACGCCGGCCGGGGCGGCGGGCTCGCTGGCGGCCCCCGGAACCAGCGGCGCCTGCTGCGAGAGCGCCTCCGCCACCTCGGCGACCGTCGCCCGCGCGTAGTCGGTGGGGGAGGACGGCGGGCGCAGCCCCAGCCGGCGCGCCGCCTCGACCACCAGTTGACCGACGGAGATCGAGTTCAGATGGAGGTCGGAGAGCATGTGGCTGCCGTCCTGCACCGACGCGAGCGGGAGCTCGGCGCGCTCGGCGACGAGCTGGCGCAGCACCTCCCGCGGAGTGGTGAGAGGGAGGAGGCCACCGGCGGGAAGCCTCGGGTCCTCTTCCCTTCCTTTCTCCTCTCCCCGTACCCGGGGGGAGGCCGGGAGGGGGCGTTCCAATCACCGGCGCCATCTCGCAGGGGTTCGCCAGGAACTTCAGCGGGCGGTCGCGGTCGAACGGCCGGGTGAACCGCCCCTCGAACAGCACGACGGTGGCCACCGGCACGCCCAGCGCGAACGCCGCGCCCGCGGCCGCCAGCACTCCGGCGATCGAGGGTCCGCCGACGTCGAGCGGGATCGCCGGCGCGGCGAGGACCTCGCCGGCCAGCTCCGAGAGGGCGCGGCCGGGACCGACCTCGATCCAGAGATCGACGCGGTCCGCCGCGGCGAGCGCCTCGGTGAAGCGGACCGGGGAGGTGAGCTGGCCGCACAGCAGGGCCGGCAGGTCCGTTCCGGGGGCGAGCAGGGTGCCGAGGACGGTGGAGGCGACCGGCCGGGAGAGCGGCCGGAACGGGATCGCCGCCAGCTCGGCGGCGAGGCGCGGCCCGGCCGCCTCCATGTGCGGCGAGTGGAAGGCGTGCGAGACGCGCAGCCGCCGCACCTCGATCCCCGCGGCGCGGGCGCGCTCCGAGGCGGCCTCGACGGCGTCCTGGTCGCCGGAGATCACCGTGCGCTGGGGGGAGTTGTAGACGGCGATCGCCGCTCCCGGGCCGAGCAGCGCCTCGACGGTCGCGGGATCGGCGCCGAGGCTCGCCATGGCGCCCTCGGCACGTTGCCGCCGCCGCCGCGGCCATCGCCTTGCCGCGCTCGGCGGCGAGGCGCAGGGCGCTGCCGGCGTCCAGGGCGCCGCCCCAGTGGAGGGCCGCGATCTCCCCCAGGCTGTGGCCGACCGCCACCCCGGCGCGCAGCCCGAGGCGGTCGAGCAGCCGCAGGCCGGCCAGCGAATGGGCGAGGATCGCCGGCTGAGCCACGGCCGTATCGACGCCATCCGCGCTCCTCGCCGCCGAGCGGCCAGCAGGGCATCCTCGTAAAAGCCCGCGAGGTCCTCGAAGCGGCGGCGCAGGAGCCCGCCGTCGAGATGCGACGGCGCTCCCTGGCCCGGGAAGAGGAAGCCGATGCGCCGGCCGCGGACTCCGGCGCCGAGGAAGATCCCGTGGCGCGGGTCGAGGTGGACCGTGTCGCCGCGGCGCAGCCGCGCCGCCAGCCGGCGCAGCCGTTCGGCGGCCTCGGCGGGCTTGGCCGGCGACCACCGCCGCCCGCGCCGGGCCGTCCTCCAGCTCGCGCTGGAGCGCCGCCGCGAGGTCGGCCAGCTCGGCCCGCGACAGGCGCGCCGCGGTCTCGGCCAGGCGCTCGGCCCGGACCGCCAGCGACTCCGCGTCGGCGGCGGCGAGCAGCAGCAGCTCGGCGTCCTGCCAGGAGGCGAGCAGGTCGCGCTCGCGGGCCGCCAGCGACCGGCGGCGCGGCGCGGCCGCGCCTTCGATCACCACGTGGGCGTTGATGCCGCCGAAGCCCATGGCGGAGACGGCGGCGCGCAGCGGCTGGGCGGGGGGCCAGGGCTCGCCGCGGTCCGAGATGCGCAGCGCCGCCTCCGGACCCTGGAACCAGGGGTGCGGCTGCTCGCAGCCGGTGGCCGGGGGGATCACCTGCGCGTGGACGGCGAGGGTCGCCTTGATCAGCCCGGCGACCCCGGCCGCCGCCTTGGTGTGGCCGATGTTCCCCTTGATCGAGCCGATCGGCGCCAGGGGCGCGTCCGGCGCGGCCTCCCGGCGGGCGGTGGTCAGGGCGGTGAGCTCGGCGGCGTCGCCGACGGCGGTGCCGGTGCCGTGCCCCTCGAAGTAGCCGACGGTCTCGATGCCGAAGCCGGCGCGCCGGTAGGCGCGGGCCAGCGCGAGCTTCTGCCCCTCGGCCTCGGGACGGCTGATGCCGCCGTGGCCGTCCGAGGAGATCCCCCAGCCGCGCAGCACGGCGTAGATCCGGCAGCCGAGCCGCTCGGCGTCGCCCTCGCGCATCAGCACCACGAAGCCGCACCCCTCGCCGGGGATGAAGCCGGCCGAATGGGCGTCGTAGACCCGCATCTCGCCGGGCGTCAGCGCGCCGGTGCGGGCGAAGCCCACCAGCTCGAAGGGGTCGAGCGAGAGGTCGACGCCGCCGGCGAGCGCCGCGTCGAGGTCGCCGGCGGCCAGCCCCGAGCAGGCGTTGGCCACCGCGAGCAGCGAGGAGGCGCAGGCGCCGTCCAGCGTGTAGCCGCCGCCGTGGAGGTCGAAATGGTTGCAGATGCGGCCGGCGATGGTGTTCGAGAGGCCGCCGGCGAGCGTCTCCTCCATCGGCGCCGGGAAGGGGCTCTTGTAGTCCGGCTCCATGCGGGCGAGGAAGGCGGCGATCCGCCCTTCGTCCCACCCCTCGGCGGCGAGCTGGCCGGCGAGGGTCCGGCGCACGTAGGGCCAGCGCAGGCGCAGCAGGTTGGCGCGCGAGAACTCGCCGGTCAGCGAGTTGCCGAGCAGCACGCCGGTGGCGTCGCGCGGCAGCCCCTCGGCGTCGGGGAAGCCGGCGTCGGCGAGCGCCTGCGCGGCGACCTCGAGGGCGAGCCAGTGGGCGAGGTCGGCCGAGCGGAAGGTGGGGCCGGCGACGCGGAAGCGGACGCGGTCGAACTCCCACCCTTCCAGCACCGCCGCCTCGGTGGCGTAGAGGCCGTCGGGGTCGGCGGCGTCGGCGGTGAGGTAGTCCTCGATCCGCAGGCGCTCCGGCGGGATGCGCCGGAAGGCGCGGCGGCGGGCGAGGACGTTCTCCCACAGCTCGCCAGGGGTGCGCGCGTCGGGATAGCGGCAGGCCATCCCGACGATCGCGATCCCCTCCATGGCCCCGGTCCTCAAATCAGGCCTCCGCCGCGATCCGGACGTCGGGCCGTTCCCGGGCCTCGGCCCGCTGCGCCGCCAGGCTCTGGGCGTAGAGCAGCACGCCGCGGCCGGTGCAGACCAGGGTCAGGCCGAAGAACAGGCCGAAGACGATGTGGAACGACATCAGGAGGCCGTAGGCCGCGGCCATCGCGGCGCCGAAGGCGATCTGCCCGCGCCGGGTCACCGGCGTCGTCGCCGGGTCGGTCACCATGTAGAAGGTGAACAGCAGGAAGGCGACGCCGGTCATCGGGTTCAGCGACGGCAGGAAGAGGTTGCCGAACAGGAAGTGGCGCGCCGCGGCCTGCAAGCACGAAGACGCCGAGCCAGGTGACGATCAGCGGGATCCGCCTGGTGAACATCGAGTTGAGGAAGGTGCCCGAGCAGATGATCACCGCCGGCAGGAACCAGTCCCAGCCGCCGCTGAGGTTCTCGGTGAACATGTACGGCTGGGCGATCCCCACCCAGGGGAAGGCGAGCAGCGTCGCCGTGATCCCCAGGTTCGACGGGTTGAAGAAGTGCCGGCTGGCGCCGTTGGTGCCGACGCGGAACAGGTGCTTCGAGCCGATCGCGACCGCCGCCGCGAAGGCGATCGGCAGCAGCCGGTCGTTGGCGTAGAGCAGCATCGCGACCGCCAGGCCGGTGATGTGGGCCGAGAGCATGAAGTCGACGAACGCCGTGCCGGGGCCGAGGAAGCGGGGCTTGCGGCCGAGCCGGCGCGATTCCAGGGTCTCGAGCAGGATCTCGGTCGCGTAGGCGGTGAGCAGGGCGATCACCGGCTGCGCCAGCGACTGCTCGAAGCCGAGCACCGTGTGCCCGAGGACGTTGAGGACCGTGATGGCGGTGGCGAACCGCCGGAGCGCCGCCAGCCGCATGTCCTTCTTCGCCGCGATTTGTTCCGCCATCGGATCAGCCCGCCTTTCCCGTGCCCGCAGGTTGCATCTTGGAGGTCCCGGCGGCCACGGCCGGAGGAGGCGCGGCCGCCGTCGGTCCACCGAGGAGAATCGTGTGCCGTCCGGGGGCGAGGCGGACCGTCTCCGCGCGCACCCGGCCGGCGCCGTCGCGCCAGCGGAAGTCGACCCGCAGCGGCGTGCCGGCGCCGGTCCGGCCGAGGCCGAAGTGGAGCTCCGGCGCCCGCTTGCCCGAGTGGCCGCTGCCGCCGTCGACCTGGCCCGTCAGGCGGCGGCCGTCGGGGAGCCAGACCGTGGCCTGCGCCCCCACCGCCGGCCGCGCTGCCGGCGGCCGCCGCATCCGCGGCAGGCAGCCGCGGCACGATCTCCAGCGAGCTCCCCCGGCGCGGGCTGACGTTGTGGAAGAAGTCCGACGGCTCCCACTGGTTGGCGATCGGCGAAGTCGAGAGCGCCGTCGCCGTCGACGTCGGCGATGGCGATCCCCCGGCTGACGTGGTTGTCGTCGAGCCCCAGCTCGGCGGCGAGGTCGTAGTAGCGGCCGTCCTTCGCGCGCACGAAGAAGGGGTTGTGCAGCTGCCCGGAGAGGTCGTCGCCCGGCTTGACGTGCGGCCAGGCGCCGGGGAAGAGCATGTTGTTGTCGTTGCCCATGGCGAGCTCGTGCAGCTCCGGCCAGCGGTTCTTCTCGCCGCGCACGAAGCCGATCGCCTGCATCGCCTCGGGCACGCCGTCGTCGTCGAAATCGTCGAAGCGGGCATCCCACCCCCAGCCGCTGCGCGACAGGCCGAGATCCTCGCCGCGGTCGCGGTAGGGGGCCACGCCGGCGGCCATCCCGGCGCCTGCCGCCTGGCGGTCGCCGGTGCTCACCCAGACGAAGTGGCTCTCCTCGAGCGCGTAGTTCTGCGCGATGTTGCTGACGTACAGGTCGGGGATGCCGTCGCCGTTGATGTCGGCGAAGTCGACCCCCATCCCCTTGAAGGAGTCGTGGCCGAGGATCTTCGAGGTCGGGGTGGTGAAGGTCCGCCGCCCCTCGAGCACGGCGAAGCGCGGGTGCCCCGGCGTCGAGAGGTTGCGCAGCAGGCGGTCGTTGCCGAAGTCGTTGCCGAAGTAGATCTCCGGCAGCAGGTCGCCGTCGAGGTCCGCGGCGCCCACCGCCAGCGTCCAGGAGTAGGTCGTCTGCGGATCGAAGGCGCCGGGCGCGTCGGCGAAGCGGACGGTCGGCTCCGGCCCGGCGGTGCCGCCGGCCCCGAGCAGCAGCCGGTCCTTGCCGCCGTTCTCCGAGCGCGACATCGAGCGGTGCATGTGGGCGGAGTCGGTCGCCTGGGCGTCCAGCACCCGCATGCCGTCCGGGAAATAGTTGCCGACGATCAGGTCGAGGTGGCCGTCGCCGTCGACATCGGCGCTGGTCAGCGCGTTGGTGTTCCAGATCTCCTGCCCCGCCGCTTGCCCGGAGAGGACCTCGACCGGCCGGAAGGCCGCGGCCGCCAGGAGATCCGCGCCGGCGCGGCGCAGGAAGACGACCGGCGTCCGCCCCCAGTAGTAGACCAGGAGGTCCATCCGGCCGTCCTCGTTGAAGTCGCCGGGGAGGCACCCCATGGGGGCCATGGTCCGCGCGTCATAGCGCAGCGGGGCGGCGTCGAGGGCGAACACGGGAAAGCGGGCGCCGGTGCCCGGCACCGGCTCCACCAGCGCCAGGTCCACCCGCGGGTCGACCGAGCAGAGGTCGTTCGGCAGCCCGTCGCCGTCGAGATCGTTGAGCGCCACCCCGGCGCCGACGCTGGAGATCCAGGACCGGATGTCCTTGAGGCTCGGATGCACCTCGCGCACCGTGCGGCCGAGGTCGCCGGGGGGCACCGCGAGCGGCTCGCGGGTGAAGGCGAAGCGGGAGGCGAGGGCCTGCCGCTCGGGCTCCGGCAGCGTGGGCTGGCGGGCGAAGCCGTAGAGGGCGGCGATCACCGCCACCGCCGTCAGCCGCGTCGCGTTACGGCGGAAAAAGCCGGACCGCTGGGGGTTCATCGGTGTCAGCCCCTTTCCTTCCTGAAATGATCCTGAATGCGCCGTCGCCAGACCTCGAAAGCCGGCTCATCCGGGCGGTCGGCCGGCAGCCCCGGCAGAGCCGCGTCGGAGACCGCGGCGGCTTCGGCGGCGCTCAGGCCGCAGATCACCTCCGCGGCGAGCTCCGTCGGGGCCACGATGTTGCCGGCCCGCTGGCGTGCCTTGGCCGCGAAGACGGTCCCCTGCGCGAGCTCGGGCGCGTACGCCCCGGCCGCCCGCCGCAGCTCTTCGAGATCGGCGCGGCCGCGCCCTCCCGCGTAGCCGGCGGCGAGCCCGAGGCCGGCCCAGAGATCCGGCTGGCGGCTGGCGGGAAAGGCGCCGATCGTCCGCGGCAGGAGCCGGACGTCGGCGCCGTCGACGAACCAGAGGCTGCGGCCGAGCCCCTGGTCGAACCCCCGGCGGGCGTAGCCGCGGAGCTTGCGCGGCACCTCCTGGCGCGCGACCGACCGCGGCCAGTGGAAGAACCCTTCATGAAAGCCATAGCCGTCGAGGGCCAGCCAGCCGAGGATCGGGTCGAGCCGGGCGAGCAGCCGCTCGGGGGAGAGCGGCAGCCGGGCCAGGATCCACCCCGCCCCGACGTGGATGATGTAGGTGTGGGCCTCCCCCGGACCGGCGAGGAAGCGGGCGAGGCGGTCCCGCCGCCAGGGCGCCAGGGTGTCGAGCAGGGCCAGGGCCATCCCCGCCCCCTCGTAGGCGAAGCCGCGGAACTCGCGGTCGAGCTCGGCGTCGATGCGCGCCGCGGCGGTCTCCGGCGCGCTCTCCTCGAGCGCCGCGTGATAGCCGGCGACGAAACAGAGGCCGACCTGCTCCAGCCGCTCGCGCACCGCGGTGCCGGTGCCGCCGCGGAACCGGCGCCGGGCGAACGAGGTCTCCTCCGGCGAGATGCCGAAGAGCGCGCGTTTCACGGCGGCGCCGAGGGGCCGGCGAGAGGGCGCGGTTTTCGCGTAGGCCAGGGGGGTGCCGCGCTCTTCAGTGGATGTGCTCAGGGTTTCGCTCCTCTCGCTCTCAATATCTGGTGCTTTCCGGGCCGCGGAACGAGCCGAGTGGCCAATCAGGATATCCTTGGCTGCTAAATTTAGACCTGTCCGGCCTTTCCTACAAGAGGCCGGTCGTCCCACGGCAGAAGTGAGCAAGCCGGGATCTTTACCCACCCACAGCGGTCCGGCGTAGTCTGTGGACACTTATGAAGCCCCGCGGACAGGCACGGCGCGAGGCGTCGCCGGCATGATGATTCTCACTCGCTGGGCCCTGAGATGGCCCGCCGGGTGCCTCGCCCTCTTCGGAGCCCTGACCATCTTCCTGGTTCCCGGCCTGGCCCGGCTGGAGCTGCGCACGGACGGAGCCGCCGTCTATCCGCGCGGCGAGCCGGTCGTGGCCCTGACGATCCGGGACCGCGAGACCTTCCGCGACCCCGAGCAGGTCATCCTTCTGCTCAGCTCCCGTCTGGGCGGTCCGGCGATCGCCTCGCCGGCGGGATTCCGCCGGATCGCCGCCGCCCACCAGGCGGTGGGTCTGCTGCCCGCCGCGCACCTCGCGGGGGTGCGCTCCCTCGCCAGTCTGCTCGATCCTCCCGCGAGCTGGATCTCGCTCGCCGACGTGCCCCGGTATCTCGACGAGATTCCGGACGAACCCGCGGCGTTTCAGGGGCTCCTGGCGCGCGTCCGCCGGCATCCGCTCGTCCCCGGCCTCTTCCTGGCGGCGGACGGCGGCTCGGCGGCGGTCTACATTCCGCTGCGGAAGGGGCACGGCCGCGAGGAGCTGGTGGAGCAGCTCGCGAGCTGGGTCTCCTCCCAGCGGGGGGGAGCCTTCGAGCTCCGGTTGACCGGTCCGCTGATCGCCGAGGTGGAGCTGGGGCGCACCGTCTTCCGCGACCTGGCCTGGCTGACCCCCCTGATGGCGGCGGCGGTCGCCCTGCTGATCTTCCTCTCGCTGCGCACGCCGGCGGCGGTGGCCGTGGTGATGGTGGAGGTGGCGGTGCTGATGGCCTGCACCCTGGGCGCGATGGGGCGCTGCGGCGTGCCGGTGACGCTGGTCACCACCATCCTGCCGGTCCTCCTGCTGGCCATGGGGGTGGCCGACGAGGTGCATTTCCTCGAGCGGCTGCAGAGCCGCCTCGGCGTGCCGGGGGAGGTCCCTGAAGGTCGCGAGGGGACGCGCCGGGCGGTCGAGGAGACATTGCGCGAGCTCCAGCGGCCGATCGTGCTGACCTCGCTGACCACCGCGGTGGGGTTCTTCTCCTTCCCCTCGGGGAGGATCGAGCCGCTGCGCCAGTTCGGCATTTTCGCCGGCGCCGGGATCCTCCTCGCCCTGCTCCTCGCTTTCACCCTGATCCCGGCCCTCGTCCTCCTGCTGCCGCCCGCCGCCTTCCGCCCCCGGCGCCTGCCTGGCCTTGGACAGGTCCGGCCGGGGGATCCCTTCGAGCTCCGCCTCGCCGGGCGCGAAACCCAGGCCCTGGCAATCGGCCTGGGGCTGGTGGTCCTGAGCGTGCCGGGGATCTTCCTGCTCACCGTCCAGGACTCCTGGGTGGACAACTTCAACCCCGGCTCCGCCCTGGTCTCGGCCGAGCGCGATTTCAACGCCAGGTTCTGGGGCTCCTACCGCTTCGACATCGTCCTCTCCGGAGGGGAGGCCGGCTTCTTTCGCGGGCGGGAGGGGGTCGTCCTGCTGGAGCGGCTGTCGCGCCGCGCCCGGGAGGGCCCGCACGTCGGCGGAGTGATCAGCCCGCTGGTGCCCCTGCGCATGCTGGGCGACGTCGTGGGCAAGCCGGGCGAGCTCTCCGCGCTCGACCCGGGAGAGTTGCGGACCCTCTCCGCCCTCAGCGTCATCCTGCGCGGCCATCTCGACCTCCCTCAGCTCGTCTCCGCCGATGCCCGTTCGGCCCGCCTGCGGCTGTTCGTCAACAGCCCGGACTACCTGCGCGGACTGGAGCTGCGCGACTTCCTGCGCCGCGAGGTCGAGCCCCTGGTGGCCGGCGGCCCGCTCCACCTGCACTTCAGCGGCGACGTCCCCCTCGCCCTGGGAGTGGTGGGATCGATCGTCGGCAATCAGATCCGTTCCATCTCCTGGACCCTGGCGGGGGTGGCGGCGCTCCTCCTCGCCGTCTACCGCAGCCCACGCGCGACGGCGGTGGTCGTCGCGCCCGTGCTGGCCGCGGCGGCGGCGGTTTTCGGCCTGATGGGCTACACGGGGGTGCCGCTGGGGATCGCGAGCAGCCTGTTCGCCGCCCTCTCGGTGGGGGTCGGCGTCGATTTCGGCCTCCACTTCTGGCACGCCTACGAGACCGGCCGCGCCGCCGGTGGGGACCATGCCGCGGCGGTCGCCCTCGCCCTCGCCACGACGGGGCGGGCGATCCGCTGGAACGCCGTCGTGCTCGCCCTCGGTTTCCTGGTGCTGACCGCCTCCGCCCTGAAGCCGAACCAGACCCTCGGGCTGCTGCTCGCCACCGCCATTCTGGCCGCCTACGCCTCGACCTTCCTCCTCCTCCCCCGCCTGGTGCGGCGATGAGCGCCGCCCGGGGGATCGAAATGAGCAATCCAGGAGCTTGAGCCTCTCCGTCCTTCCCCGTACCTTGGGGAGCCTGAACGGGTTTTTCGCAACAACTCACGGAAAGGAGAGTGGATCATGGTCCGCTTCAAGGGGTATGTCCCGATCTCGTCGCTGATGCTCGCGCTGTTGCTGAGCGGAGCGTCGGCGCAGGCCGCGCAGAAGAGCTTCCCGGAGCAGGGGGAGATCGAGTACGAGCATTCGATCATCACCATCCCGATCACCCTGGAGGGGGAGACCCAGCCGGCGGAGGTGTTGAAGCTGGACGCCTTCATGCGCCTGGTCCGCGAAAGGCCGGTCCGCAACGGCCTCGGCTACCGGCAGTTCGAGTTCACGATCGACGCCTGGGAGCTCTACGGCTACAGCAAGGTGCTCAACGCCAACATCACCTTCAAGCTCGCCGACACGGTCAAGCCGAAGAGCCTCGGCGTCTCGCTGCAGAAGACCAATGACTATCCGGCGATGATCGTCTACAACGCGATCTATGACGTCTATCTCAACGACGTCAAGATCATCAACCATCAGCCGGGCGTTGCCTTCGCCACCGGCGTGATGGAGATACCGCCGCGCAACATCACGGTGGCGTTCCACAAGCCGTTCAGCCTGGCCGAGGCCCGGCGCAAGGATCCCAAGATGAGTGCCGCGCTCCAGAAGTTTGGCGATCCCGGCGATCCACCGCCCTTCGATTTCGATCCCGGGACCTGCGAAGATATGACGCAGATCACCCAGAGCCAGTTCGAAGCGGGATTGGCCGAGGCCGCGCGGTATCGCACGCAGTTCAGCCAATCCATCCGGGGGAAGGGCAAGACCGGTGGCGCGACCGGCTCGCCGGCGCCGGCCAAGCCGAAGAGCGTGAAGAAGCCGTCCTCGCAATAGCGAACAGCGATCTTGAAAAGGAGGAGTGAATGTTCTCGAGAAGGCTTCGATCCGTGGCGGCCACCCTGCTCGCCACCGGCCTGGCGGGAGCGGCCGCCTCGGCGGCGTCGTTGTCCGATCTGTCCTTCATGTCGGGATGCTGGAAAGGGAAGCTCGCCAAGGGCGAGGGCACGGTCGAGGAGCGCTACAACGCGCCGACCGCGGGGCTGATGCTCGGCACCTCGCACACGATCGAGAACGCCAAGACCCGCTATTTCGAGTTCATCAGGATCGAGCAGAAGGGGGACGAGGTCTGGATGACGCCGATGCCCGGCGGCAAGGCCTCGGTCTCCTTCAAGCTCGTCCGCCTGGAGGGCAAGAAGGCGGTGTTCGAGAACCTCGAGCACGATTTCCCGAAGCGGATCATCTACGCCCTCAAGGAAGACGGCACCCTGCTCGCCCGCATCGAGGGGGCGACCCCCGAAAAGGCGATGGACTTCCCGATGAAGCCGATCGCCTGCGGCGGCACCAACCTTGCCACCTTCGGCCTGACCTGGGGGGAGTCGGGGAGCGACATCGGCCAATATGACAACCCCTCCGGGATCGCCGTCTACAAGGATTGGAACGGCACCGTCTCGGTGGTCCTCACCGACACCAACAACCACCGGCTGCGCGCCTTCACCGGCACCGGCATGTTCATCGAGAAGTGGGGGGCGTCGGGGGAGGGGCCGGGACAGTTCGACTACCCGCAGGGGGTGGCGGTCAACAGCCGGCTCGAGATGATCATCGCCGACGCGGGCAACCACCGCATCGAGGTCACCACCGGCCCGCCGATCGACATGCAGCATCTGCCGGGAGAGCCCGTGCGCTCGTTCGGCAAGGAGGGGAGCGGCGACGGCGAGCTCCGCAATCCGCTGGCGGTGGCGGTGGACGCCGAGGACAACATCTACGTCGCCGACACCGACAATCACCGCATCCAGAAGTTCACCCGCGAGGGGAAATTCCTTGCCAAGTGGGGGGGCCGGGGGTCGGGGCCGGGGGAGTTCAACCTCCCCGGCGGCATCGCCGTCGACCGTCGCGGCAACCTCTACGTGGTGGACACGGACAATCAGCGGATCCAGAAGTTCGATCTGAGCGGCAAGCTCCTCGCGCAGTGGGGCGGGAGCGGCGGCAAGCCCGGCCAGTTCTATCGCCCGAAGGGGGCCGCGGTGGACGGCGAGGGGAACCTCTACGTCGCCGATTGCAACAACCACCGCGTGCAGAAGTTCGATCCCACGGGGAAGTTCCTCGGCGCCTTCGGCACTGGTGGCGCGGAGCGGGGGGAGCTCTCCTTCCCGGCCGCGGTGGCGGTCGACGAGGCGGGGAACATCTTCGTGACCGATTCAGGGAACGACCGCATCCAGGTCTTCCGCGAGAACCGGGCGGTCGCGCAGCTCTACCGCGGGGAGCCATGATCCGCGCGGCTGTCGAGCGGCGCCTCGCCGTGGCGCTGGCGCTGGGGATCGCCGCGGCTTCGAGCCTCGCCGCGGCGGGCGATCCGACGGGGGACAATCTGGTGGGGAAAAATCCGGTCCTCCAGGTCGACTCGGCCGCCGCCGGTTGCAGCGATCAGACCGGAAAGCCTTTCTGTACGGTGGGCGCCGCCATCCGCCTCGCCAACTCCCGGCCCGGCGTCGACGTCGTCGAGCTGGCTCCGGGCGGTGTGTACACCCTCAGCCTGCCGGACGGCCGCAATCTCCTCGAAGGGGAGAGCGGGCTGCCGCCGGTGGCTAGCGAGATCACGATTCACGGCCACGGCTCTGTCATCGAGCGGAGCCGGGCCGGCCACACCCCGCCGTTCCGGATCTTCTGGATCGCCGAAGCGGGGGTTCTCCGCCTCGACGACTTGACGGTCCGCGGCGGGCTGACCGCCGCCGGCACGGATGGGGCCGGCCTCTGGAACCTGGGCGTCCTGCGGCTGGAGAACGTGGTGGTGACCGACAACGTTGCCGGGGACGACGGCGGAGGGATCCGCAACGACGGCGAGCTGACCCTGACCGGCTGCACGATCAGCCTCAACAACGCGAGCGGCACCGGCGGCACCGGGGGCGGCTTCTACAACGTGCCGGTGGCCGGCGGGGGATCGGCGGCGATCTCACGCACGACCTTCTTCGGCAACCGCGCTGGCGACCACGGCGGGGCCGTCTTCAACAGCAGCACGATCACGGCGGTGAATACCACCTTCAGCGGCAACGTCGCCGTCAACAACGGCGGGGCGATTCGCAACGTCGCGAGCCTGCGGCTCAACAACGTGACCCTGTACAACAACCAGGCGGGACGGTACGGGGGGAACCTCAGCAATATCGGCACCCTGCGGCTGGGCAACACGGCGGTGGCCGGCGGGGTGGCGCCGGAGGCCCCCGAGTGCGAAGGGATCCTCCAGTCGGAGGGGTACAACCTGATCCAGAACCGGGCCGATTGCCTCCTGGAAGGGGACGAGACCGGCAACCTGACAGGAGTCGACCCGCAATTCACCCCCTTGCAGGACATGGATGGGGGGAAGAACAAGCTGCACCGCCCCGCGAGCAGGAGCCCGATCGTCGACTCCGGCAGCCGGGCCGTTCCCGGCGGCGGTGGGAGCGCTTGCGAGGCCGTGGACCAGCGGGGGGAGACCAGACCCAAGGACGGCAACCACGATTCGGTCGCGATCTGCGACATCGGAGCGGCCGAGATCGGCGGGAAATAGCCCCTAATCCTGCGCCGCCCCGGCCGTCAGCCGCTCCGCGGCGAGCACCGGAAAGGCGAGCAGGATCGGAGGGTCGATGGGGTCGGGGGAGCGGAGCGCCAGGTCGCCCGTCGCGCTTCGCCCTTGCCGCACCCGGATCCGCTCGCCGCGCACCCCGGAGCGCAGCATTTCTTCTCCGCACAGCAACCCGGCGGAGGGAGCAGGGGTCGCGGGGAGCGCGGCGGCGAACAGGAAGTAGTCGCCGTCGGGCACGGACGGCAGCTCGTACCGCCCCGGCCGGGAGAGAATCGCGCAGCCGATCGGCCGCCCTTGCGGGATGGCGCGGGGGAAGAGCCCGGCGAAGATCAATCCCGAGAGCTCCATCGGCGTACCGATGCGTACCGAGATGCCGCCGGCGAGGGTCCGGCCGGGCAGAGGGAGCGCGATCTGGTTCAGGCCCGACAGGAAGGCGGCGGCCGGGCCGGCTTGGCTGCGCCACTGGTGGGGCGACACGCCGACCAGATCCGTGAAGCGGCGGACGAAGGTGCTGGGGCTCTTGTAACCCACCTCGAAGCAGACGTCGAAGACGCTCATTCCGGTCTCCAGGAGCAGCTTCTTGGCCGCTTGCAGCCGCAGCGCGCTATGGAACTGGCCTGGGGGGATGCCGGTCAACTGGCGGAAGACGCGGTTGAAATGGAACGGGCTGAGGAAAACCTGCTGGGCCATCTCCTCGAGAGAGAGGTCTTCGGCGAGGTCTTTCCGCAGCAGAGCGACGACCCGCTCGACGGCGCTACGGTGGGAACCCGATGTGGTTCCACGGGAGGCGTGGGATGCCGGACTCTTGAGGTCGATCATGACTCCACCTTGGGCCGGAGCTCCGGGGGCGGGCGCTGACCGCCGAGACGTGCCGACTGGCGGGCACGCCGGCCGCGCACCGGAGGAGCAGGAGAGAGACTCAGAAGCGGTTCGAGAAAGGGGATGAAGAGGATCGTGGACAGCGGGGACTCGGGAGGCAAGGCGCTCAGCGGCTCCGGTCCGGACGAGCCGGAGCGGTCACTCTCAGAGGTTTCGAGCCTGCCCTCACCGGCGTCCTGATCCATCGAGGCGATGTCCGGCCCTCCCAGCGAGGGGAAAAGGGTGAGAACCAGAACGCCGAGAAGCAGCCGGTACCCTCGAGCCGTCATCGCTCAGCCCTTCCCGGTCTCTTCGAGCTCCGTCTTCAGCGAGAAGAAGCGGAGCAGATCCTTGAGCGAGAGGATGCCGAGGAGGCGGTCGCCGTCGACGACCATCAGGCCGTCGGCGCCGGTGCGGCTCATGCGGGCGAGCGCCTCCATGGCGTCGGTATCGGCCTGCACGGTGTTCTCGGGGGTGCAGCGCTCGGCCAGCGCGCCGACCGACTGGCGGTCCCATTCGTCGCGGGGGAGGTTGCGGACCTGCCGGGAGGTGACGCAGCCGAGCAGGCGCCCGGAGTCGTCCACCACCGGGAACATCTTGTAGTGGTAGCGGTAGATGTAGCTCTGGACCAGCTCCATTACGGAGATGGCGCGCGGCACCGTTACCGGGTCGGGGTGCATGAAGCGTGACACCGGCTCCCCGGCGAGCGCCCGGCGCAGCAGGAGCTGCTGGTAGGAGCCGTTGGCGGCGTTGCGCACGAACAGCCCGATCAGGAACGTCATGAACCCGGGGTAGAAGCCGCCGTTGAGGATGGCGACGACGCCGAGCCCGATCAGCAGCAGGCCGAGGCCGGAGCCGATCCCCGCCGCGACGCGGGTGGCCCAGGACAGATCCTTCCGCCACCCCCAGAGCAGGGCGCGCAGGATGCGCCCGCCGTCGAGCGGGAAGGCGGGGACCAGGCTGAGCAGGGTGAGGACGCCGTTGAGGCCGCTGAGGTAGAAGAGCACCCCCACCGCCGGATCCACCAGGCCGGCGGCGCTGCCGACGAGGCCGAGGCCGGCGAGCCCGAGCGCGAGGCCGAAGCTCGCCCCCGGCCCGGCCGCCGCGATCACCAGCTCCGCCTCCGGCGAGGGGGGCTCCCCCGGCATCTCGGCGAAGCCGCCGAAGAAGAACAGGGTGATCCCCCGCATCTCGATGCCGTACGTCCGCGCCACCAGCGCGTGCGACAGCTCGTGGAAGAGGACGGAGAGGAAGTAGCCCGCGGCGACGGCTGCCGCCATCCAGACGTAGGTGGCTCTTGGGGAGGCCCGGGAACTGGGCGGGGAAGGCGACCGAGGCGAAATTCCAGCTCACGAGAACGGCGACCACGAACCAGGACGGGTCGATCCGAATCTTGAAGCCGAGGATTTCGATGATTTCGATGGGTCTGCCGAACAAAACGCGCGCGCCTCTCGGGGGCATTGTAGTACGTCTGGGGCCGCAGCCCAGGTCTGCCTGGGGCGAGACTACTCCGCCGCCGCCCCTTCAGAGCTGTCCGCCGCCCGCTTCCCGATCCCCGCCCGCACCGCGCCGTCGGTCTCCGCGATCGACCGGACAGTGGAGGTCCCGCCGCCGCTCGAGGTCCCGCACCACGGCCCGCCGGAACCCCCTGGCCCCCCCCGCTTCCAGACTGGCGGCGCGGTATTCGGCCATGTCGACGATCTCCAGCCGCAGGCGGATCGTCTTGAACAGGCGGGGGAAGCGGTCGCCCGGCGCCTGAATGTGGTGCAGGCCGCCGCTGTAGGCGAGCAGCATCCGCCCCTCGCCCATGGTCTCCAGGATGTCGGCGATGCCGCCGCGCACCGTCATCGGCTTGCCCTGGGAGTCGAGGCCGGTGGCGCGCTTCATCCGCCCCTCGGGCAGGATCAGCACCATGGCGTCCGGGTCGATCTGGCGCAGCACCTCGCTCCAGGTCTCGTCGCGCTCGCGGCTGATCGACACCACCCGCGCGGCCACCAGCCCGTAGAAGCGCCCCACCAGGGCGCGGTCGGTCGTCTTCTGGGCGATCGGCACCACCCCGTGGCGGGCCAGCCGCCAGAGGAAGTGGTTGGGGCAGGCGGCGGTGAACAGCGCCTCGTAGAGGCTGGTGTGGTTGAGGATGGCGGCCAGGCGGATGCGGCGCCAGCGGTCGGCCGGCGGGTCGCCGATCCAGGCGACGTCCATCCGGTAGAAGATCCGGGCGAAGACCTTTACCGCGAACAGGATCAGGAAGACGATGTAGGAGCGCACGGGTCTCGGATTTCGGGTTCTCGTTGACGGTCCGATGACTCGCCGGGATTCTAGCAGGCGGAGCCCTCTGATACGCTTGGCGAGGAGATCCGTATGCCTGCCAGCCCCCAGAACCCGTCCGTCCGGCCCCGCGTGTCGGCGATCGTCACCACCTTCAACGAGGAGGTGCACATCGCCGGCTGCATCGAGTCGCTGCTCTGGTGCGACGAGATCCTGGTCGTCGACTCCTTCTCGACCGACCGCACCCCCGAGATCGTCCGCGGCTTCGAGAAGGTCCGCTTCTACCAGCGCACCTACTACGGCTCGGCCTCGCAGAAGAACTGGGCCATGGACCAGGTCACCGCCGAGTGGATCCTGATCTTCGACGCCGACGAGCGCTGCACCCCGGCGCTGCAGAAGGAGATCGAGGACCTGCTCGCCGCCGGGCCCACCCACGAGGCCTACACGATCAAGCGGCGGGTCTACTTCCTCGACCACCTGATCCGCTTCTCCGGCTGGCAGCACGACCGCGTCGTGCGGCTGATCAAGAACGGCTCCGCCCGCTACCCCAACCGCCGGGTGCACGCCGACATGATCACCCGCGGCCCGGCGCCGGAGCTGCGCAATCCCATGGACCACTACATGGCCGATTCGCTCGACGAGTACGTCCGGCGGATCGAGAAGTACAGCTTCTGGGGCGCCGCCCAGCACTGGCGCGAGAAGCGCCGCTCCGGCTTCTCCGAGATCTTCGGCCGCTCGATCTGGCGCTTCTTCCGCACCTACATCTTCCAGCTCGGCATCCTCGACGGCATGCACGGCCTCGTCTTCTGCATGCTCCAGGCGTACGGCACCTACCTCAAGTGGGCCCTCCTCTGGGGGTGGCACATCAACGCCGCCCGCGGCCGCATGCCGAACCTGCCGATCTTCGACGACAGCGAGGAGACCTGGCGGGGGCTCGAGACCGAGGGCGCGGTGGCGGCGGAGAAGTGACCGCCGCCCAGACCCTTCTCGCCCACCTCCGCGCCCGCCAAGAGGAGATGACCGCTCTCCTGCGCGACCTCGTCCGGCTCGAATCGCCGTCCCACGATCCCGCCGCCCAGGAGCCGGTCTTCGCCCGCCTCGCGGCGGAGCTGGAAGCGGCCGGGATGCGCACCCGCCGCCTCCCAGGGCAGCGTTTTCCCGGACGGAAGACCGGCGGCCAGCTCTGGGCCGTGCGCCGGGACCGCCGCCGCGGCCACGGGGCTCAGCTCCTCATCGGACATTGCGACACCGTCTGGCCGCTGGGGACCGTCGAGCGAATGCCGGTCGAGATCCGCGACGGCCGCCTCTTCGGCCCCGGCGCCTACGACATGAAGTGCGGCCTCGTGCAGGGGATCTTCGCCCTGCGCGCCCTGCGCGAGCTCGGCTTCTCCCCGGAGATCGAGCCGGCCTTCTTCATCAACTCCGACGAGGAGATCGGCAGCCCCGAATCGCTCCCGCGCATCAATGCGCTGGCGCGGCGGGTGCGCCGGGTCTTCGTGCTCGAGCCGTCGCTCGGCGCCGCCGGCGATCTCAAGACCCGGCGCAAGGGATCGTTGCGCTTCACGATCAAGGTCTTCGGCAAGGCCGCCCACTCCGGGCTCGATCCGGAGAAAGGGCGCGAGCGCCATCCGCGAGCTCGCCCGCGTGATCCAGTGGCTCTACGCCCTCGCCGATCCGGAGCGCGGGGTGACCGTCAACGTCGGGGTGATCGCGGGGGGCCTGCGGGCCAACGTCGTCGCGCCCGAGGCGCGGGCCGAGCTCGACATCCGGGTGCTGGCGGGGGAGGACGCCGTGCGGATCGAGCGCGAGGTGCTCGGGCTCGCCGCCGCCACCCCCGGCACGCGGATCGAGGTGCTGGGCGGGATCGACCGGCCGCCGCTGGAGCCGACGCCCGGCAACCGCGCTCTTTTCGCGGCGGCGCAACGGCGGGCCGGCGAGCTGGGAATCCCGCTCGGCGAGGGGACGGCCGGCGGCGCCTCGGACGGCAGCCTGACCAGCCGCTTCACCCCCACGCTCGACGGCCTGGGAGCGCTCGGCGACGGCGCCCACGCCGTCCACGAGCACGTGGTGCTCGACCGGCATCCCCGAGCGCGCCGCGCTGCTGGCATTGCTGTTGCTAGAGCCTTAGATCGCCCCCCGGGGTGAGAAGGTTTCTGGTCGCTGTACGTATAGATGAATGCGACCTCAACAGGGGGGGCCGCCGCTCAGGGTCAAGGGGGTTTTCCGATGTTGTCGCACCGCGTCGTGCCGTTTCCGTCCTTCTGATTCTTCTCGCCATTCCCGCAATCGCCGCCGCTGCTCGCCGTCCGTTGCCGTTGCGAAATCGTCGACGCTGACCCGCGTCGACATCCGTGAGGCCGAGCAGCGGCTCGCCGATCTCGGTTACTGGACCGGACCGGTCGACGGCGTCTGGGACGACGCCTCGCGCCACGCGCTGGTCGCGTTCCAGAAGATCCAGCGCGCCAAGGCCACCGGCCGGCTGACCCGGGCGGAGCTCAACGCCCTCTCGGTCGCCACGCCGCCCCGCCCCCGCGAATTGGGGACGCATATCGAGGTGGACCTCGCCCGCCAGGTGCTCTTCCTGGTCGACGACGAGGGGAAGGTGGGGAACATCCTCCCGATCTCCTCGGGAAGCGGCAAGAGATTCCACGAGAACGGGTACCCCGAGACGCACGCGGTCACCCCCTGCGGCCATCTGGAGGTTTTCGCCAAGGCCTCCGGCTGGAAGACCAGCCCGCTCGGACAGATGTACAACCCCTTGTACATCGTGGGGGGCATCGCCATTCACGGCAGCCTGGACGTTCCCGCCTATCCGGCGAGCCACGGCTGCATCCGCGTCCCCATGTTCGCCTCCCAGCGCCTGCCGCGGATGGTGCCGAAGGGGACGCCGGTCTTCGTCTACGGCTGCAAGGACGACAAGCCCGCGCGGACGATCGCGGCCGCGCCCATCGCCGGCGCCGAGGAGATCGCGGCGGCCCACGAGTAAGGCGCGACCCGGCGGGGACGGTGAAGGCGGGGTAGGAGCTGGCGCGGTAGAAAGCCAGAACAGGGACGCAAGGGACAGCAAGGACGGCAGGGCACGAAGGACTGTTGTCCCTGATGTCCCTGCTATGATTCTCCCCCAGGGAGGACATTCCTTGATCCCACGCCGGAGATTCCACCGTGCCGTCTTCGTGGCCGCGGGCCTCTACAACATCGGCTGGGGACTGTTCTCCGCCCTCGATCCGCAGTGGCTGTTCCGCTTCGCGGGGATGCCGCTGTCGAACACTCCGCAGATCTTCGCCTGCCTGGGAATGGTGGTCGGGCTCTACGGCATCCTCTATCTGGAGGTGGCGCGCGCGCCCGAGACGCGGCTGGCTGCTGGCGGCGGTCGGCCTCACCGGCAAGATTCTGGGTCCCATCGGCCTCGCGCAACTCCTCTGGAGCGGCGCCTGGCCGCCGAAGGCCGCGATCCTCTGCGTCACCAACGATTTCATCTGGTGGCTCCCGTTCGCTCTCTATCTCCGCGATGCCTGGCCGTTCTGGCGGCGGGAGGTTCGCGGGTTGAGATAAAATCGGGTGATGCCGACATACCGCGATCTGCCGGAGATCCGATGAGCCTTCGCGTCGTCCGTCTCGGAACGCCGCGGATGGAAGGGGAGGGGCTCCGTCTCGGTACGGTGAGGCGGCCGCCGCGTGGCGTGAAGAAGGAAAACTACGCCCGGCTGGACTACTACGATGTCTGGCTCCCGGACCTCGCGCCGAGCCAGGAGCTGGTGAGCCGGGCGCTGTCCGAGACCTTCACGGATCAGCAATGGGCTCGGTGGGCGAAGAGCTACCGCGCCGAGATGCGGGACGTCAAGACGCAACGCCTGCTCGCGCTGCTAGCTGCGCTCTCCCATCAGACCGACTTGTCAGTGGGGTGCTACTGCGAAAACGAGGCGCGTTGCCACCGCTCGGTGCTCCGCGAAATTCTCCGCGAGTATGGGGCGGACATGTCATGATTTGTAAATCTTCTGTCGTGCTGCTGCTCGGCGTCCTGATTTTCGTGGCGGGCGGTACCGCTTTGGAGGCGCGCCGTCTGGAAGCGCCCTCCGGCATTAGGACACCCGTCACGATCGACGAACTCGGCGGCGAGGGCGGCCGGATTCGAATTCATCGAGGGACCCAAAGGCTGAGCCTCGACCTTGCGCGAGACATCTCGGGATGCACAGGCCAGCAATACGATCCCACGGTCAACGAAAAATATGGTACCGGAGCTTCCTTCGGGTTGGTGGATGCGCGAGAGAAGGCATCCTACGTCTATGTGGTGCTGGTGGCCTGGGCTCCACCCAACTGCAACATCCAGGGGCGGTGCGGTGCCGGCGGGTGGGATTCCACGCTCATCTGGCTGAAGCTTACGAAGGATTTGAAACTGGCCGGAAAACAGGCGTTCGGCATCGACGACTGTTTCGCGGATCGATCTCCTGTCAATTTGAAAGAGGACGAAGACGAAGAATATTTCAGCTACATGAAATTGAAGAACCTGCCCTGGGAGGATGATGTCTTGCGGATTGAATACCGAGAAGGAGAAGGGGAGATCCGTCGGCTGGTTTTCGATCGGCAGAATCCCGAAGCAGGCTTGCAAAACCTTCCGGGTGGTAAAAACTGAGCTGTTTTCTCGCATCGAATGGCCTTTCACACCCACCTGCCCCCGCCCCCGCTGTCCGACTTCTTGGCCAGTATCTGGCTCAACGAGGGCCCGCCCGCGCCGCACGGGAAGGACCGCATCCTGCCAACAGGGATGATCGGCCTGATGATCAATCTGCAGGAGGACGAGATCCGCACCTACGACCGGGAGACCGGCCGCGTTCCAGGATGCCCACGTTTCGCTCGATACGCTGTGGGGCGCGGCGGCGGTCGATCTGCGCGACCGCCTGCTCGCGGCTCCGACGCCCGAGGCCAAGTTCCGCGTCGTCGAAACGGCCCTGCTGGAGCGGATGGCCCGCGAACCCGGAGCGCCATCCGGCGGTCCGCTTCGCCCTGCGGGAGTTCCTCCAGGTGCCGCACGCGCGGACGGTGGCCGAGGTGACCGATCAACTGGGCCTGAGCCCGCGGCGGTTCATCCAGGTCTTCGCCGAGCAGGTGGGGCTCACCCCCAAGCTGTTCTGCCGCGTCCGGCGGTTCCACGAGGTGATGCGCCGAGTGCATCTTCCGGGAAACGACGAGGGGAGCCGGATCGACTGGACGGAGGTCGCCCTCTCCTGCGGCTACTTCGATCAGGCGCACTTCATCCGCGACTTCCGGGCCTTCTCCGGCCTCAACCCCTCGGCTTGGCTGGCGCAGCGCGGCGAGCACCTCAACCACGTCCCGATCCTCGACTGAGGGTCAATTTTTTACAAGACGGGCCGGTCCCCGCCGCGTCAGAATCTCCTTCGAGGACAGATCTGAAAGGAGAGGACGATGAGCCCAGTGAATCCCATACCCGCCGGTTACCACAGCGTGACGCCCTATCTGATCGTGGAGGGGGCGGCGCGGCTGATCGAGTTCATGAAGCAGGCTTTCGGGGCCGAGGAGATCTACCGCTCCCGGAAGCCGGACGGCTCCCTCGGCCACTGCCAGGTGAGGATCGGCGACTCCATGGTCGAGCTGGCCGACGGCAACGAGCAGTGGAAGACGATGCGCTGCGCCCTTCATCTGTACGTGCCGGACACCGACGCCACTTTTCGCCGCGCCATCGAGGCCGGCGCCACCTCGCTGTTCGAGCCCGCCGACATGTTCTACGGCGACCGCTCCGGCGGTGTGGTGGATCCTGCCGGCAACCACTGGTACATCGCGACCCGCAAGGAGGAGCTCTCCGAGGAGGAGATCGAGCGGCGCGCGGCGGATAGAACCTGAACGAGCGCACAGGGTACCTATCTTGCAGAGGATCTTCACCGGTCCTCACAAAGGAGAGAGCCCCATGCGCAAGCTGTACAGCTCACCCGTCGTCTTACTGGCGTTCCTTCTGCTCGCCGTCATCGTTCCGGCATTCGCCGCGCGGGCCCGGTTCGCCACCGCGCGCTTCATTCCTCCGGCGGAGCCGGGGCAGATCTTTACGGTGATCAATTACGACCGGGCCGGCGGGAGGACCCAGGTGACGGGGATCAACGTGGACTGGGGGAGAGCCAGCCGGAGGATCACGGTGGCCCCTCCCTACCGGGTGTGCGCCGAGACGGAGGCCGCGGGGATCGTCCTCAAGATGCGGCATCCGCTGCCCGACCAGGTTCCGCTGACGATCACGACGACCGGCACGATCGTCCGCGGGCCCTATCAGGGGGAGCCTCCGCTGGAGCTGCTCAGCGCCTGCTACCGGCTGAAGAAATAAAACTCCCGCCGGGGCCTGCGCTACCCCCTTAGCGCCAGCCCCAGGATCCCCGGCAGCTTGCCGATCGAAGGCGCCGCCTCGAACTCGTAGAGCTTGGGCGTGATCCGGTGCGCCATCTTGTGGGTGGCGAACCAGACCGGCTTGGGCCAGACGTAGAAGGGGGCCTGGATCACCGTCTTCTGCGGGCGGTCGAACATCAGCGTGTTGTGGACGAAGCCGGTGCCGGACTGAATGTCCTGTGGCGTATGGCCGGGGAACGCACCCCAGGGGGTGGCGACCAGGCCGAAGCCGATCGCCGCCCAGTGGTTCACCGAGACCGTGCCGTAGCGGAGGTTGGCGATCGCCCGCTCGACCGCCTTCTTGATTTCCGGGTTCTTCAGCGACTCGGGGTGGACGATCAGAGTGACGTTGAGCGTCCCCCAGATCGTGTCGTTGCAGAAGGCCACGGCCTTGTCGATGTACTCCGGGACGCTCGCCGCCTCGAGGCCGGTCTCGCCGCAGACGCCGCAGAAGGCTTCGGTGGTGAAGCAGATGTCGTCCCGCTTCCCGGGATCGACGCCGGGGATCAGCATCCACGGCAGCTTGTCGAGGGCGCGGACGCCGAAGATCCGGGCGGTCTCCATGTGCGCCGCGAGGAACGCCTCGTAGCGGCGGGGCGCGCCGGGGTAGTAGGCGCGGCGGACGGGGATCTCGGTGAGGAACTTGCCGACCCGGTCGACCAGCTCCCCCCGCTGGTTCCAGGAGGCGTGCTGGACGATCATCCGCCCGGCGTTGCAGTTGAAGCCGGCGTTGTTGGTGATCATCGTCGCCAGATTCTCGGCCTGGTACTCGAGATCGCCGTCGTCCCACGGGCCGGGCACCACGATCACCGGGCTGACGTTGCCGAGCTCGGAGGTGAAGCGCTTGGTGAGTAGCGGCTCGGCGGCCTCCTTGCGCCGCCGCCCCTCGTCGCCGGGGCCGAAGACGATGGCCTCGTAGGTCTGGTCGGAGCCGGTGATGTGGATCTCGTCCACGCCGTCATGGCGGCAGAGGTAGGCCCCCTCCTCGGCGCCGCCGTAGACCACGCGGAAGAAGCCGCGCTCGATCAGCGGCTGAAACGCCTCTTCCATCAGCGGTCCCAGGTAGACGTTGACCGGATGGGTCTTGAAGACCACCACCTGATCCTCGACGAACAGCTTGTAGAGGGCGTCCATCGGGCCGATCGAGGAGACGTTGCCGCCGCCGAGCACCAGGGCGACGCGCCCCTGGCGGACGGGCGCGTGGTAGACCACGGCCTGGGTCTCGGGGAGGTCCTTCTCGGTCACTCCCGGCTCCATCCAGACGTCGGCGGTGACGCCGGCGTAGAAGGCGCGGTCGTAGAGGTCGATGGGGAAGATCCGCGCCACCACCTGCCCGTTCGCCCGGGTGCGCACGCCGCCGGGGATGCGGGGGCGGCCGTGGGTCTCGATATCGAGCAGCGACTCGCGCAGCAGCCGCAGGTTGCGCAGGATGAAGTAGGGCCCCACCAGCGCCTCCTCGCCCGAGCCGGGTTGCGCGGGGTCGAGCCCCTCGGCCTCGACGCCGAGGGCGGCCCAGCGCTCGGCGACGGCGAGGAAGCCGCGGCTGAGCTCGGCGAGGAGCGCCCGCCGCTCGCGCACGGTCACCGCGGTCCAGGCGCCCTTGTTCTCCTGGAGCACCGCGACCGCGGCGTCCATCTCCGCCCGTGAGGAGACGCGGGCCGAGCCGGTGACGATCTGGGGGATGATGCTGGCGATACTCATGGGGTTGTCCTCCGGTCCTGCCGCATCGCGGCAGAGGAGACGATAGCATGGCCTGAGGGAAGAACGGCTGCCCAGAGTCGCCTCCAGAACGAGACGGCGAAGTCAAGCCGTTGACTTTGGCATACAGGTCCGACAGACTGTTTTTACTATTTACTTGTGCGCAAGAGGATTCGGAATGATGGCATGGACGCGCTGGCAGGATCGTGCCGGACGAAGCCTATTCCCTCATGCTCGAGTTCAACGGCTCTGGCCGGCACGATGTCTACGACCCCTCGGCCATTTCACCCTGTTCTTGGGAGCCGAAGCGCGAGCCTATTCGCGGCTGGACGGGGTTCTCAGCTACTCGCTGTCCCGTCCGGCGCGTGTTCACATCCAAGCCGGACAGGCGAGTAGGGATCCCGCCACCGGCGAGTCGCGGGACCGATCTTGAGGACGCTCGTCGACCGGGCTCCGCGGGTGGCCGGAGCCGTGGTGGAGAAGTGGAATGGAATGGACGAGAGCGGTACGGTCTCCATTCCGGAGCTTTCAGACTTCGCAGTATCGATCGTGGCCGCTTCTCTGCCGCCCGCCTCGATGATCACGGTCGGCAACCGCTCGCAGACTTTTCGCGGCTATGCCCGGGCGCACCGTCCGCCAGAGGCGTACCTCCCGCGCGCCCACGCGGTGATGGGGGGAGCCCACCACGGCGGCCTCAACGCTTTCGAGGACAGAAGCCCGCGCCTGCTTCTGACGCCGGCGGGAAGCTGGGACGGCACACGTCGAGCCTGGACCGTGGACCCGCGTTTGACCTTGAAGGTGGAGGTCGAGGAGGGTGACGAGCATTTCGTCCATCAACTCTCGGAGCTTACCGCGTATGTCGACGATCGATTGATCCTGCGGCAGGGGAAGCCCCGGAACCCCATGCAATTGACGCTCGCCCCGGCGAGCCTGCCCCCGGGGGAGCATCGGCTGGTGGTGAACTGGGCTTCGGAACTGGGTCCTGTCGCGGTCGGCGTGACGAAGATCGTGGTCCGTGCCAACCATCCTGAAGGCGCGAAATGAAAAACTCCGGCTTGAGCGCCCGTTTCGTGTGTGCCGGCCTCCTGGTCAGCGGCCTGGCGGCGGCGGATACCAACGTTGGCGGGACGATCTCCGCCAACACGGCGTGGACTCTGGCGGGCAGTCCTTACGTGGTCACCTCGAATCTCCTCGTGGCCAGCGGGGCCATCCTGACGATCGATCCCGGAGTTGTCGTCAAGTTTCCGTCCGTCACCAGGGCGCTGGAGGTTTCGGGGACGCTCATGGCGGTAGGGACGAGCGCCAGCCCCATCACCTTCACATCCTCGGCGGCAACTCCCGGACCGGGCAACTGGAAAGGCCTCTACCTGCGCTCCGGCTCCTCGGCCAGCCGGTTGTCGTATGTGACCGTCTCCTACGGCGGCTACACTCAGAACGGGGAGATCCTGATCGAAAGCAGCTCTCCGAGCTTCGATCATGTGACGGTATCGAGCTCCTATCAGTCCGGGATCGCCGTAACTGGCTCGGGAGCGGCGCTGACCTTGAGCGATTCTACGATCACGGGCAATGCGCTGTATGGGCTGAATCTGTCCGCTGGCGCCACCGCCGACGTCACGAGCACGAGCTTTGCCAGCAATACCAGCTATGCGATCGGCCTGGAAGCCGGCACGCTGCTCACGAGCCTGGCGGCGGTAACGGCGACCGGCAACGGGAGTGGCGCCAAGAACGGGATCAATCACCGCGGCGGCACCATCAATGGCGCCGAAACCTGGCTTCCGGGGCTTGACTGGTGGGTGACGGGAAGCGTGATCGTGAACTCCTCGGGCACTCTGACGGTGGCTCCCGGGGTCACCGCCAGGTTCAGCGCCGGTAAAAAACTCGAGGTCGCGGGCACGCTGACCGCTATCGGGACCGGCGCCCTCCCCATCGTGCTCACGTCGGCGAGCGTCCCTCAGGCGCCGGGCAACTGGTCCGGCATCTCCTTGAAGCCGGGTTCCTCGGCGAGCCAGCTCTCCTATGTCACGGTGTCGTACGGCGGTTATATCCTCAATGGCGACATCGTTATCGAGGGGAGCTCCCCCGTGCTCGATCATGTGACGCTCTCGAGTTCTTATCAGGGTGGGATCAATCTGGTCGCTTCCACCCCTCCCTCATCCCCCACGATCCACAATGGCAGCTTCTCCAGCAACGCGGCGGGAGGAATCATCGGCGTCGCGGGCGTGCCGGTGGACGCGCGGCTGAGCTATTGGAACGCGGCGAGCGGGCCTTCCGGAGCGGGGCCGGGCACCGGGCAATCCGTGCCGGGCAACGTCAGCTTCGAGCCCTGGCTGACCTCCCCTCCCTCCTCTCCCCAGTTCTTCACCTCGTTCACGCACTTGAACCGGACGTTCAACCCCGCGGCCGGCATCAACACGGTTTTTCTCTTCGACACCGCCCTGTCCGGAACCTGGACGGTGACGGTCTACAACAGCGGCGGGACCGCCGTCCGTACCCTCACCGGCAGTACCCCCGCCATCGTGGCCTGGGATGGCAAGAACGGTTCCGGCGTGGCGCAGCCCAACGGGACCTATCGCTACGAGCTGGCGGGCACGGCGGCTACCAGTGAGGTGGCTGCGACCGTCCGCGGCTCGGTGTTGATCGATTCCAGCCGGCAACTGACGATCAGCGGCCTGGCGGTATCGCCACCCTGCTTCAGCCCGAACGGCGACGGCGTGCAGGACAGCGCGGCCGTCGCGGCGAGCTTCAACTTCGACGACGTCATGTGGACGGTGAGCGTGAAGAATTCGACGGGTGCCGTCGTACGTACCGCGTCCGGTGCGGGGAAGGCGATCTCCTGGAGTTGGGACGGCAGGAGCTCCGGCGGTGTCCTGCAGCCCGACGGGATCTATACGCTCGCCGTGGCCGCCAGCGACGGCACGGCCACGGCGACCGCGACGGCGACCGCCGTCCTCGACGTCACGGCGCCTACCGCCGCGATCGCTTCTCCCACGGTGGGCCAACTCCTCGCCAATGTGCATCAGGGCGGAAGCGCCAACGTGCCGGTGACCGGTACCGCCAGCGACTCGAACTTGCAGGGCTGGACGCTGAAGTGGGGCGCTGGCAGCTCTCCCGCCAGTTGGACCGTGCTGCAGACTGGCGCCGCGGCGGTGTCCAACGGCTCGCTTGGAGTCTGGCCGACGCTGGGGCTCGCCAACGGCGCCTACGCGCTGCTGCTGGAGGTCTCCGACCGGGCCGGCAACGTGGGCTCCCAACTCGTCGCGCTGACGGTCGGGAACTTCTCAGCCACGCAGAACGTGCTGCAACTGAGCTCGGTCGCGGGAGGCACGATCACCTACACGTCGATCGTCCCGTTCTCGCTGACCGAAAAAATCGAGATCAAGGACGCCGGAGAGAGTGGTTTGAGGTGGGGGGGTAATCATTCCGGCCAGACAGGATCGTATTGAGCGAGGCGGCCATAGAGCAAATCCTCCCTCAGCGAACATCCCGGCCCGTGTAGCCAAAGGGATTTGAGAGAGCCTCGTTCGGAGCCCGAATAGCCCCCAGGCACGTAGATACAGTGGTTTCGAATTACTCCCGAGGCATCAGTGACCCCAACGACCGAGCCTAGGCCGCCCTCCATTGAGACCGACTTCTCCATTCTTCTCCACAGCCAACGGCTCATCGACGCCGGGCCCAAAGAGGCGCAGTTCCTGCTAGGTCCACGTCTGACCCACTCGCCAGCACCGATGAACAGGATGAACGACGCCTTCCCGGCTGACTTGAGGATCCTCCTGCCGTCATAATCGTATTTGTAACTGGCTCACGCAGCCCGGAAAGCCCGATCAACTGGTTGTCGAATCCTACGAAGGAGACGGCGCCCGGTGGCACTGTCGGTGCCACCGGGCGGCCTTTCGAAGAGGGAGGGGGGGGGGGGGGGAACATGGGGGGTTTTTAATTTAAAGAGATCCGGCGCGCTATGAAGGAGGTTCAAACTTCTACACCTATGTGTCAGATAATCCTATTGCTTATGTCGACCCGTATGGTCTGCGACAGGTTTGTACGAGTATCTGCTTCACCTCGTTTGGCGAATTGACAGGAGGTGTCATTAGGACTTTTTTCCACAAGGCTTTCCCGGGGCCAGCGAATCAGCTCACCTTCTACGTCGACTGCCCAGAGAGTTATCCGAAGTTGAATCGGACCTATCTTGCATCTGTGGGCCCACCTCCCTATGCTCCCGCGAGGTGGCCATTCCCGCACTCATGGGTTATTAGTTCTTCGAGTAGGGGAGGAAGGAGCTACAGGGTTGTTGTTGACGTTCCTAGCCGTACGACGTTGTTTCATTCTGACGATCTATGGAGAGTCAGGGTCTGTGCGGAGTGTTGTTGTAAATGAGAGTATCACTTGCGATGCCGAGTAGCAAGATCCTGCTGATTGGGATCGTTCTATTATTTGTTGGAGCTTCTTTGTTCCTACAGAAGAAAATCGTGGCCCAAGATATTTTAGGTGGAAAACAAGCACAGTTGATCCTGCCCGGCTACTGGTCCCAACTGTTCGGGTCGACGGTACTCCTGGAGCAGGAGAATGGGGGCGGAGCCAATCTGCTCTACGACCTTTTCGAGACACCACTCATGCTTCTTTCTGGCCGAGAGCCTTCGACGGTGATCTGCGTCTATATGTTCGATATCAAGTATGAAGTCATTGTCTTCGATCTGGGAGCTCGACCGGGTCGCTATGCTCCGGTCCGCGGTGAGGAAGATCTGAGGTGGATTGTCCAGGGCTCGGAGATTCCCTTTCGGAGAGCTAGTCTGGATGAGTTGCGGTACGTCTTGAAGACCGTCCGCAAGATGTCCGAGAGCGACTACAAGCGCGCGTCAGTGCCGACCGTGGATCTAGGGTGGTTCCGGTGGTACGCTCCTCCCGAACGCATTGCCACTCTTATGAAAGAGAAGCTGCAGGAGGATGGCCGCCCGCCCCAGTGATTTGCCTAACCTCGCGGCGTTTCCTCTGCTCGCGGTCATTGCGCGGCTGTTCACGGGCGCGGCTTGGGCCTGTGACGGGGATGAATGCCCGCTGTTTCCTGAAGGCTTCACGGGCGTCGGCATTCTGGCCGTTCTGCTCGTTTTTGACCGCTATCCTCAACTTCCTATTGACATGGAAAGCGTTTCCGTTTCGGAGGGTCTGCCCCCAGTCGTGCCATGCGCTTTCATTGGGTGATCTGTGGGGCGTTATGATTTGTGGGGAGTGTTTGCTTTAAATGAAAACGTCATTAGGTTCTAGGCTGTTTCTTGTCGGGCTTGTCCTGTTGGCTCTTGGAGTCATTGTATCTCTGCAAAGGGCGAGCGTGGCTCAAGATGCTCCTGGGGAGAACAGGCTCGGTTGACTCTGCCGAGCTACTGGTCCCGCCTGTTCGGATCTACGGCTTTTCTGGAACGAGAAGGGGGCGGCCGAGCAAGGCTTCTTTATGACCTTTTCGAGACGCCACTCATGCTGCTTCCCGGCAAACAACCCTCAACGGTGGTCTGTATCTATATATTTGATATCAAGGACGAAGCCATCGTTTTCGATCTGGGTGCTCGGAGGGGGCGCTATGCTCCAATTCGCGGAGAAGAGGATTTGACATGGATCGTTCAGGATTCCGAGTTTCCCTTCCGGAGAGCTGATGTAGGCGAGCTACGGTACATTCGGAGCATCGTCCGTGATATGCCGGAAAGAGAATACAAACGTGCGGTCGTGTCGTCCATAGGCGTTGGTTGGTTCAAGTTATATACGCCCCGTCGGCGAACGCAAGAAATTCTGGATCAGATGCTGCAGGACGTGGAGGCCACCCAATAGCAAGTGCTGCCACAATGAGAACTCACTCGCCAGATGGCTACTGCTTCTATTGGGGGCGTCCTCGTATTGGGCGCCGTAGGTCCCTTGGTTCTGCAGAAAAGGACCGTGGCGCAGGAATCCCGGAGAAAGGGCGGGCTCGTCTGATTCTTCCAAGCTACTGGACCGAGATCCTCGGTTCGGCGGCCGGCTTGGAGGGAGAGACGAAAGGCGGACGGCGCCGGTGGTACGCCTACCGCCAAGGAATCGAGGAGATAATGGGAGCGCTGCCCGTCCAGTCGTTCCTCTCCGGCCTACAGCGCCGGCTCCTTGGGCATCACCATCCAGAGGATGAAATAGGCGATCGTCCCGGGGAAGCCCACTGAGGCGATGGAGATGATCACGTAGGCGATGCGGACCGCCGTGGGGTCCCAGCCGAGCCATTCGGCGAGGCCGCCGCAGACTCCGGCGATGATTTTGTGCTTGCGAGAGCGGTAGAGCGGCATGTTGGTTCTCTCCTTCCAGGTCCGGCCGAGAGCCGGCCTGCTGATTCACACTACGCGCCAGGCGCCGCAGGGTTTCGCGGGTTCCGGCCTGACACCGCCGCCAGCCAGAGGCAGAGCAGGATCGCCGGCAGGCCGATCGCGCCCGCGCCGGCGAAGAAGATGGCGTAGGACTCCATCAGGGTATGCCCCTGGGCCTGGAGGCCGTCGACCACCGCGCCGGAGAACCCCTTGAGAAACTTGCCCACGATCGCGTAGGCGGAGCTGAGCAGGGCGTATTGAGTCGCCGTGTAGCCGAGGCTGGTGAGGCTCGACATGTAGGTCACCAGCGCCACGCCGGCGATGCTGACGCCGAAGTTGTCGCACATCATCACGGCGCCGAACAGCCGCGGATCCCCGCCGTACATGGCGAGGATCGCGAAGCTCGCGATGCCGGCGCCTTGCAGGAGCCCGCCGAGGATCAGCGCCCGCATGTAGCCGAAGCGGGCGATCAGCAGCCCGCCGGCCGCGATGCCGAGGAAGGAGGCGGCCAGCCCCACCGTGGTCCGCACGGCGCCCACCATGTCCTTGGAGAGCCCGAGGTCATGGTAGAAGGGGGTCGCCATCGGCCCCATGACGAACTCCGGCAGCCGGTAGAGGCTGATGAACACCAGCATCAGGAGGCCCACCCACCCCCAGGTCTTGAAAAAGGCGAGGAACGGTCCGACCACCGCGTCGAACAGCCCCCTGCCCGTCCACAGCGGCGCCTCGGCCGATTTCTCGTGCAGGACCTTGTCCGCGCCCGCCGGCTCCGTCGCCTTGAGCGTCGCGGCGATGCCCAACGTCATCAGCAGGGCCATCAGGACATAGGAGGTCGGCCATCCCAGATGACTGGCGGCGAAGAGGATCATGGCGTCGCTGATGATGACGGCGATCCGGTAGCCGAGCTGATAGGCGCTGGAGAGGAGGCCGAGCTCCTCATTGGTGTCGGCGGCCTCGATCCGCCAGGCATCGACCACGATGTCCTGGGTCGCCGAGGCGAAGGCCACGGTCAGGGCCGCCAGCCCGAGGGCGAGGAGGCCGTGCTTCGGTCCGAGCATGGCGATGGCCAGCAGACCGCAACCGATCACGATCTGCGCGGTCAGGATCCAGCCCCGCCGCCGTCCCAGCCGTTTCCCGAGCCACGGCGCGTCGAGCCGGTCGATCAGCGGCGACCAGAGGAACTTGAAGGAGTACGCGAGCCCCACCCAGGAAAGAAAGCCGATCGTCTTGAGAGTCAGCCCCTCGTCGCGCATCCAGTAGCCGAGGGTATTCGCGGTGAGGAAGAACGGCAGGCCCGAGGAGAAACCCAGCCCCAGCATGATGGCGATCTTGGGCTGCCGCAGGCCCCGGAGGACGTCGCCGATCCTGGGTTTGCGCGGCTTGGCGGTGGTGGGGACGGCGGTTTCGGTGTCGGGTCTCTTGACGGTCTGGCTCAAGAAATGGCTCTCCTGCCGGCTGAAATCTGGTTGACGGCGGGGAGCTTACAGTGATTCCACACGGCTCCGCAGCCCCACCAGCCCCTGGGTGACCGCGTCGAGCTCCTCGCGGGCGGTGTTCAGGTGCTCGCGCTCGGCGCGGACGAAGCGGGTGTAGGGGCCGATCGCCTCGTCGATCCGGCGCATGCTCCCCTCGACCTCGCTGTCGAACTGGGCGGTGAGCGAGGTCATGAGCTGGTCGCGCATGGCTTCGATCTTGTCGCGCAGATCCTTCTTCGCGTCGCGGCGGCGGTTGGGGATGATGAAGAAGCCGAGGACGGCGACCGTGCCGGCGGCGAGGATGCCGGTGAAGTCCGCGGCCGCGGTGACGGCGAGATGGGTGAGCAGGACTCCGAGGCCGAGCGCCCCGACCTCGGCCAGCGCCGTGGTGGTGACCGCCATCTTGACCGAGTCGGCGAGACGGTTCGACTCCCGCTCGCGGTCGAAAGTCTCGACCGAGCGCTGGGCGGTGCGCCCGACGCTGTCGAGCAGCCGCGTGCGGTCGAAGTCGAAGCTGCGGCCGACCTGCCCCACGATGCGGTCGGCGTGCTGCTGCCGCCGCAGCGCCAGGTGCTCGGTCACCGCCTGCCACTGCCGCAGCTCGGAGCTGACCAGCCAGTCGATGATCTCGGTCACCCGCTTCTCGATCCGCTGCGGCAGGTCGGCGACCACGGTGCGCTCGAAGTCGGCCTTCATCTTCGACTTGTTCATCAGGTCGACGACGCGGGCGAGGCGCATGGTGTCGTCGAAGAAGCTCATCCCGCGGTTCTCGAACTCGTTGAGGACGTTGCTGACGTCGGCGAGGCGGAAGCGGAACTCGCGCTGCATGTCCTCCTTGAACACGGCCATCTGGCGCTCGATGTCCTCGATCGCCGCGAAGTCCTCCTTGAGCAGGCCGAGCCGGCCGTCGGTGATCTCCAGGTAGCGCTTCGAGAGGTGCTCGGCGACCCCCAGGGGGTTCATCAGCTTGAGGCGCACCCGCTCCTTTTCGTCGAGGGTGTCGACGATGTAGCTCTCCAGCGCCTCGAACCGGCTCTGGGCGAGGAGGGCGGGGTCGTTGCCGGTCTTGCCGCGCAGGGCGAGGCGGGCCGCCACCGGGAAGATCTCCGGCGTGAAGCCGAGGAGGGTGCGGGCGCTCTCGGCGACGAAGGCGAGGATGCGGTCGATGTCCTCGGCGGTCTCGACGGTGTCGATCTTGTTGACCACGATCACGATCTTCTTCCCCCAGTCGCGGATGCCCTGGAGGAAGGCGCGCTCGCTCTCGGTGAACGGGCGGTCGGCCGAGGTGACGAAGAGCACCATGTCCGAGCGCGGCACGAACTCGCGGGTGATCGCCTCGTGCTCGCGATGGATGGCGTTGGTGCCCGGGGTATCGACGATGTTGATGTCCTGGAGCAGCTCGACCGGCGCGGTGATGACGTCGAGCGCCGTCTCGAGGGCCGTGCGGGAGACCGAGGCGCCGTATTTGATGATGTGGACGTGGGTGGTGGTGGGGGTGACCCCCTCCTCCAGGGTCTTGCTCCCCAGCAGGGCGTTGATGAAGGCGCTCTTGCCGGCGTTGAACTCGCCGGCGACGACGAGCAGGAAGAGCTCGTCGAGCTGCAGGGCCGACCGCTTGAGGGTCGCCTGGTCCTCCGCCGAGGCGTCGAAACGCGCCAGCGCCTGCCGCAGATCGCCCAGCAGACGCCGGTTTTCGGCCAGGAGCTCGTCTTGATTTCGATTGAGAATGCGCCGCAGCATGGTTTACCCCCCGCCCGGTGGGAACGTTAGCACGGGATGTGCCAGGGCAGATCTGCCAGAATCACGTATCGTCCGGACACGATTCTGGCCTACCTCTTGCTACCCAAAATACCCACTCCCGGACTTCTCGGGAGCGCCAAGCCGTATGAGCCGCAGCAACCCTCCCCAGCCCCTGCCGCCCCAGCTCCCCTGGATCGAGGTCTCCCCCGGAGCCCCGTACTTCCAGACCGATCGCGGCGAGAGCTGGGCTCCGATCGGTCAGAACGATGCCATCACCTGGCAGGACCTGGAGGGGCTCTTCCGCCGGCGGGATCTGGCCGGCGTCGAGCGCTACCTGGCGGATCTCGCCGCCCATGGCGTGACCTGCCTGCGGCTGATGATGGAGTACGCGCAAGGGCGGTACCGGTATTTCGAGCGGCCGGCGGGCACGTTCAATCCGGTGATGGTCCAGCTCTGGGACGACCTCTTCGATCTCTGTGCCCGCCATGGCCTCCGCATCCTGCTGACGCCGTTCGACACCTTCTGGATGTGGAAGAAGTGGAAGCACCACCCCTACAACCGGGCCAACGGCGGGCCGTGCCGGGCGCGCTCGGGGATGCTGACCTGCCCGCGGACCCGCGAGGCCATCAAGCGGCGGCTGCTCTTCGCCACCGAGCGCTGGGGGGCAGCGGCGTCCTGTTCGCCTGGGACCTCTGGAACGAGCTCCATCCGGCCTATGGCGGCGGCGATCCCGGCTGCTTCGCCGAGCTCATCCAGGATCTGAGCAACATCCTGCGCCGGCGGGAGATCGCAGCTCCACGGCCGGGCGCATCCGCAGACGGTCTCGATCTTCGGCCCGCTGCTGATCGAGCACCCCGGAACGGTGGAGCCGGTCCTCCGCCACCCCGCGCTCGACTTCCACAGCATCCATCTCTACGAGCAGGGGACGATCGATCATCCCGCGCAACACGGTCGAGGCCGCGGCCGCCGTCGGCCGGCTGATGCGCGAGGCGCTCGCCGAGGTCCCCCCGGAGCGCCCTTTCCTCGACAGCGAGCACGGGCCGATCCACACTTTCAAGGACCATCACCGGACTCTGCCGGAGCCGTTCGACGACGAATACTTCCGGCACATCCAGTGGGCCCACCTGGCCTCGGGCGGCGCGGGCGGCGGCATGCGCTGGCCCAACCGGAACCCGCACCGGCTGACCCCCGGGATGCGCGACGCCCAGCAGGCCCTCGCCGGCTTTCTGCCCTTGATCGACTGGACCCGTTTCCGGCGGCGGAACCTCAACTTCGAGGTCGATGTCGAGGGGCGCGGCTGTGTCGGCTTCGCCTGCGGCGACGAAGCGCAGGCGGTCGTCTGGCTCCTGCGGGTGGACCGGCTGGACAGGAAGGGGAGGGTGCGCGCCGACGCCGAGCCGGTGGCGGCGACGGTGGCGATCCCCGGCCTCGGCGCCGGCCGCTACCGCGTCACCCCCTGGGATACGGTCGAGGGAAAATGCCTCGGCTGCTTCGAGGCCGTCCACACGGGGGAAGGGAAGCTGGCGGTTCCGCTGCCGCCGTTGCGGACGGATCTCGCGGTCGCCGTGCGCCGCGTCCTCTCCTGATATTTGTCTCCTGATAGACTCCGCACGAGAACGAACCGAGAGGGAGATCCCATGAGCCCAGCGAAGAACATCCCCACCGTGGACCTGAACGACTACACCGCCGGCGACGCCGCGGCCCGCTCGCGGCTGATCGAGACCCTGGGGCAGGGCTTGAGCGAGTTCGGTTTCCTCAACGTCGAGGGGCATGGGATCGACTCGTCGCTGATCCGCGGCACCTACGACCTCTGGAAGCGCTTCTTCGAGCTGCCGGACGAGGTCAAGCGGCGGTACGCGGGGGTCGAGGGGGGAGCCCGCGGGTACACGCCGTTCGGCGTCGAGCACGCCAAGGACAATCCGCTGCCCGACCTCAAGGAGTTCTGGCACATCGGGCAGGAGCCGCCGGAAGGGCATCCGTACCGGCAGGAGTACCCGGAGAACGTCTGGCCGGCGGAGATCCCGGAGATCCGGCAGCCCACGCAGCGCCTCTACAGCAGCCTGGAGCGGGTGGCCGAGAACCTGCTGCGCGCGCTCGCCGAGTATTTCGACATGCCGCGCGACACCTTCGCCTCGATGATGAAGGTGGGCAACAGCATCCTGCGCGTCATCCACTACCCGCCGGTCCGGCCCGACCAGGCCCCGGCGGTGCGCGCCGCCGCGCACGAGGACATCAACCTCATCACCCTGCTCTGCGAGGCGACCGACTCGGGGCTCGAGATCCTCACCCGCCAGGGGGAGTGGATGGCGGTCGAGACCGGTCCGGGGCAGATCGTGGTCGACGCCGGCGACATGCTCTCCCGCTTCACCAACGAGGTCGTCCCCGCCGCCACCCACCGGGTGGTCAATCCGGCGGAGAACGCCGCCCGCGACCGCTACTCGATGCCCTTCTTCGTCCACCCCTACTCGGCGTGCGACCTGACGATCCACGAGCGGTTCGTCAGCGCGGACAACCCGCCCAAGTACCCGCCGATCACCGCCGGGCAGTTCCTGGAGCAGCGGCTGCGAGAGATCGGGCTGAAGAAGTGACTAGATTTAAATGAGCTGATTCTATACACTTCTCGCATACACAGGAGGAGTGGATATGAAAAAGGCAGCTCTGTTTGGGGTATCCGCCTTGTTGTTCGCTTTTTGCTCCTTGCCCGCGCTGGCCGCGCCGGATCCGGCGGCGAGCGCCGCTTTCGCCGCGATCTTCGCGCCCGCGCCGGAGGTCAGCGCCCAGCCGCAGGCTGAGGATGTGGCCGCGCGCCGGGGTCTTCCCACCAAGTCGACCTCCACGGCCAACTGCTGGGATGGCTCCACGGTGACCTGCACCGGAACCTCCAGCAGCGCGGTCAACTCCAACTGCTCCGCCGGCCAGAGAGGGTACTGCACGGGGACGACCACGGGAACGATCAACTGCCCCGCCTGCCCGACGGGTGGCGGCTGCACCGCCACGGCCGCATGCTCGCCCAGCGGTTCGGTGTCCTGCACCGGGGCCGCGGGTTATACGGGTTGTTTCGCAGTCAGGAATTGCTACGCCGATTGCGGCGGTGCCCTGGTCTGGTGCCCGAGCCACGGCAGTTGCCCGCTCTGAGCCTGCCCATTATCCTGCCCATCATAGGATCCGGTCCTCCCTCCCGAGAGATCACGGGAGGGAGGCCGCAACATCCGGCTCCCGATCTCGTTAAGATGGGGTTATGTCCAACCCTCGGAGGAGCCCCATGATGTTTTCCATTCTCAGATCCCGCCGCGCCGCGGCCGTCCTCGTCGCCGCCTTTCTGCTGGCGGTTCCCCAACCCTCGAGCGCCGCGAAGCGGCCGATCGCCGAGACCGACCTCTTCAAATTCGTCTGGGTCGCCGACCCGCAGATCTCGCCGGACGGCAAGCGGGTCGTCTTCGTCCGCGTGACCGTCAACGAGAAGAAGAACGGCTACGACACCGCCCTCTGGATCGTGCCCACGGACGGCAGCGAGCCGCCGCGCTCGTTCACCAGCGGCCCGTCCGACTCCTCGCCCCGGTGGTCGCCGGACGGCTCGCGGATCGCCTTCAGCCGCTCCGCCATGAAGGACGGCCACGGCGAGCCGCCGCAGATCTACCTCATTTCCACCCAGGGGGGCGAGGCCGTCGCCCTGACCGAGGTCCCCCAGGGGGCGGGTTCCCCGGCGTGGTCCCCGGACGGCAAGTCGCATCGCCTTCGCCAGCTCGGCGAACGACAAGGACCTCCAGAAGTGGAAGGGCGGAGAAGGCGAAGGCGAAGGACGAGAAGGGGAAGGACGAGAAGGCAAAGGATGAGAAGAAGGCCGAGGAGGAGCGTCGAGAGCGACGTCCGGGTGATCACCCGGGCGATCTACCGCTTCAACGGCGGCGGCTATGCCGACCTCACCCATCCCAGCCATCTCTGGACGGTGCCGGTCCCGGCGGCCGGCTTCCTCAAGCTGCCGGAACCGAAGCGGCTCACCTCGGGCGAGTTCGATCAGGGGAACCCGGTCTGGTCGCCGGACGGCTCGACGATCTATTTCGCCGCGGACACCGAGAAAGAGGCCTATTACAAGCCGCCTCACAGCGAGCTGTTCGCCATCCCGGCCGGCGGCGGCGAGATCCGCCGCGTGCTCAGCTTCGATGGCGGGATGGGGGACGTGGCGCTCTCGCCGGACGGCCGGAAATTCGGCTTCGGAGGCTTCGCGAACCCGCAGGCGGACCGCTCCTTCAACCAGGGCGATCTCTTCGTGGCCGACGCCACGCCGGGCGCCAGGCCGCGCAATCTGGCCGCCGACCTGGACGCCGATCTCCTCGAGGGGCTGGCGGCCGACCAGCACCCGCCGAGCGGCGGCAGCCCGCAGCCGGTGGTCTGGAGCCGGGACGGCCGCTCCATCATCGCCGCGGTGGCGGAGCGCGGCCGGGTCAATCTGGAGCGCTTCGACGTCGAGACCGGCAAGATCACCCACGTCACCCAGGGGGATCAGGAGGTCGTCTCCTACACGGCGACTCCGGACGGCTCGCGCCTGGCGGTGGTGATCTCCACCCCGACGGTGATCGGCGACCTCTACTCGCTCGACGCCGCCACCGGCCGCCTGACGCCGCTGGCGCGTCCCAACCAGGAGCTCTTCTCGCAGATCGAGCTCACCGCGCCCGAGGAGATCACCTACAAGAGCTTCGACGGCCGGGAGATCCACGCCTTCGTACAGAAACCGGCGGACTACAAAGCGGGCAGGAAGTACCCGCTGATCCTCAACATCCACGGCGGTCCGCACTCGGCCTTCGGCTACACCTTCTTCCACGAGATGCAGTGGATGGCCGCCAAGGGGTACGTGGTGCTCTATCCGAACCCGCGGGGGAGCTCTTCCTACGGCCAGGAGTTCGGCAACGTCATCCAGTACAACTTCCCGGGCGACGACGCCAAGGACCTCCTGGCCGGCGTCGACGAGATGGTGAAGCGTGGCATCGCCGATCCCAAGCGGCTGGGGGTGACCGGCGGCAGCGGCGGCGGCATCCTGACCAACTGGATCGTCACTCAGACGGACCGCTTCGCGGCGGCCGCCTCGCAGCGCTCGATCGCCGACTGGTCGACGTTCTTCTACACCGCCGATTTCACCCTCTTCCGCCCCATGTGGTTCCGCGGCGCGCCCTGGGAGAAGCCGGAGGACTTCGCCCGCCTCTCGCCGATCACCCACGTCGACAAGGTGACCACGCCGCTGATGCTGATCGAGGGGGAGGACGACTACCGGACGCCTCCCGCGGCCGGCGGCGAGCAGATGTTCCGCGCCCTCAAGTACCTGCACAAGCCGACCGTCATGGTGCGCTTCCCGGGCGAGACCCACGAGCTGTCGCGCTCGGGCCAGCCCTGGCACCGCATCGAGCGGCTGCGCCACATCACCGCCTGGTTCGACAAATACCTGCAAGGGAAGAAGATCGACACCTACGACGTGCCCTGAAGGGGCGGACAGGCTGGAGGGGATTCCGTCAGGACGACGCGGCGAGAATCCTTTCCAGCTCCGTGGCGAGCCTCTGGAACGAGAGGCAGCGCCGCAGGGCGAGATCGAGGTCCATCCGCGCCGCGAATACGGGCTGGTCGGCGACTTCAAGATATCGGCGGCTGCCGGCCATGTTGCTCGTAAGGCGTCCTTTGGCGTCCCGGATCGACTCCGGACCATCGGGCGCGTTCGCGTCGGGCCGGATTCCGCAGACCCCGCGCAGAGAGTCCTTGCTGCCCAGGAACCAGGCTTCGAATTCCCGGCAGGCCGCCACCACCGCGGAAGGGAGGGGGCTTGCCGTCCGGCATCGCTCCAGAAGGGAGGCTTCGAGGCCCAGAGGGTCGTCGTCATCCGCGTCGAGGATCACCAGGACGGCCGCGACGTCTCTCCGGTCCCGGATACCTTGAACGATGGCGCGTTCGATCTCGCCTGGACGGACCATCTTGAGCCGGGAGACGCGGAACGGCCGGGCCACCTGGATCTCCGGACGCCCCAGTTGTGGCAGGAGACGGCGGAGGAGGACCGGCACGGCCCCCTCTTCGGAGTGCCCTTCGACGATGGGAAGGATAGTCCTGATCACGAATCAGATCGCAGTTTCGCTGAATAGATCCAAACGCCGGGACGCGCTCTGAGCGGCTTCGATATCCTGACTCAGCCCGTTGATCCTCAACAACTCGCCTGGGGTATAGAGCCGCTCGCGAATCGCCTGCCGGCTGGCTTGGGAGAGAGATGCCACGATCGTTCGCCCCTTCTCCTGAGTGACCAGGCGGATCTGGCTGTCGGAGAGCTCCTTGGCGTCCAGGATGTCGGGGCTGTGGGTCGTGATGAGGATCTGACGTTCGTGCGCGGCATCCAGAAGGATCTGGACAATCAATTCCGCGGCGGCCGGATGAACCGAGGCCTCGGGCTCTTCGATCGCGATGAGCGATGGCTGCCAGGGCTGGTAAAGCGCCAGAAGCAAGCCGAGAATCCGCAGGGTGCCGTCCGACATGTCAAAGGTATAGAAAGGCATCAGCGCGGGTTTTTCCAGATCCTTCCAGAACGCTAGGCTCACTTTCTGACCCTGGGTGCGCGCTTCCACCCTGTCGACACCCTGGACAGCCTGGGCCAAGAGCCTGTTGATGCGTTCGAAGACCTCTGGAGACCTTTCCGCGAGTGACCGCAGCACGCTCGCCGCGTTGGCGCCATGAGTTTCCAAAGCTTCCCCGGAGTCGGTCTCCTCGGCATCCGTGATTCGAAAGGGTTCGATGGAATAGACTCTCATGGCCGACAGGAAATCGTAGACTGGCCGGAACTCCTCGGTCGCCGAAGCGGCGAAGAGAGCCAGACGGTCGGGTTCCATCTTCGGACGAATCCCCGGAATGGGGTGGATGAATTCACCCTCGGCGATTTCGAACATCGATTCCCCGCGATCGAGAGATCGGAGGGTGCATCGCTCACGAGCGACATGGAAGCGTTCGAATCTCCTCCGGGAGAAGCTCGAAAGCGTAGTCGGCACGGGTCCCTTCCGCGAGATCGAGGAGGAAGCGGAAGCCAACGCGGACGTCGTCCTGGGTGATTGACCAGCGAGGCTGGAACAAAGAGCTTCCGCGAGCTTTGGAAGCGCTCTCAATTCCATGGGACAGGCTTTCCTGTACAAACACCAACGCGTTGACGAAGTTGCTTTTGCCGGCTCCGTTGGGGCCCACGAAAGCTGTGAACGGCTCGAGATCGACCACAGCCTTCTCGAGGCTCCGATAATTCTGGATCTGTATCTGCCTGATTCTGGGCACCATAAGGGTCGCTCGCGGTCGCGCTGTATCCTACCATGGGCTCGAGGAGTGGTCTGGGTCTCGCCCGCGCCGTGGATTCCCTGCCGCTGAAATACATTCTCCAGACTTAACACGTATACTTGTGGGCAAGAATTCCCGTCAAGGAGGTTGTATCGTGAGCCGTCTCTTTTCCCTAACCGTTCTGCTGACGCTTCTGCTGTTCCCCCTCGCCGCCTCGGCGGCCACGGATCCCACTTACGCCGCCCTGCGCGCGGCGCGGCCGGACGGCCGGACGGTGCCGGTCAGCGGCCTGGTGCTGGAGCGGGACGCCTTCCGGTTCCAGTTCGACTCGGGGGTGTTCCATTTTCTCGCGCCGGTCGGCGGGCGCACGGTGGGGGCGGTCTTCGTGGGGCACGGCAGCTACCGGCTCAGCCCGGCGACCGAGAACGAGCGGCGCCAGCTCGCGCTCGCCTCCGGCGGCGACAAGGGCTTCGAGACGCTCGCCGACGAGTTCGACGACCTGGTCCTGCTGTTCGCGGACGACACCGCCCAGGAGATCGAGCAGCACGCGGCGGCGAAGACCGGCGCCCCCGACTCGCGGGCGGTCTCCGTCTACGAGTCCTACCTCAAGCGGCAGCGGAAGGATTTCCGGATCAACTTCCACGTCCGCGTGCTCGAGGACATCCTCAACCAGCCGGGGCTGATGAGCGGCGTCTTCCTGGCGCTGGTCGACGGCAAGAAATACCCGCCGGCGCTCGCGGCGGTCGATCCGAACGGCGCCGAGGCGCTGAATTTCGGCGCCCGGCTGGGCGAGGAGGACACGGTCTTCCTGGTCGCCGACAACGTCAAGGGGGGGATCTGGTACCACTGCGACCGCCGGGCCGAGGTGGACGCCAAGCGCAAAAGCCCCGAGAAGCGCCTGGCCGACGCCCTGGACTACACGGTGGAGACGACCATCGCGCGCGACACGGACCTGGCCGGCACGACGACCCTGCGCTTCAAGACGCTGATGCCGAAGCTGCGGGTGCTGCCGGTCCACCTCCTGGGGTCCTTGCGTCTCCAGGAGGGCACCTACGCGATAGAAGCCGCCGAGGCCGCGGAGCCGGCCTGGAAGCCGCTCGCCTTCGTGCAGGAGGAGGAGAAGGAGGACGCCACCGCGGCCGTGGTGTTCCCCGAGCCCCTGGCCAAGGGAGCGGTCGTGCGGCTGAAGCTCTCCTACAAGGGGGACAAGGTCCTGCTCGACGGCGGCGACAAGAACTACTACGTCGGCGCCCGCGAGAGCTGGTATCCGAATGTCGGGATCTTCTCCGATCCGGCGCTGTTCGACCTGACCTACCGCGTGCCGGCCGGCAACCAGATCATCTCGGTGGGCACCCGGCTCGGCGAGAAGGCCGAGGGCCGGGAGAGCGTCTCGCACTGGAAGACCGAGCAGCCCGTGCAGGTCGCCGGCTTCAACTACGGCAAGTTCAAGGAGACCAACAAGCAGGACGAGACCAGCAAGATCGACGTCCAGGTCTTCACCAATCCGGGGACGCCGGACATCATCAAGCAGATCAACGGCTATCTCAGCGATTACGGAGCTCTCGACGAGCTCCCCGAGGGGGAGTACTACTCGCTCGGCGGTGGCGCTCCGGGGCCCAGCCTGGGCAAGGTCAACACGGGGCGGCTGGCGGAGGCATCGCTGGCCGACGGGCTCAACTCGGCCCGGCTGTTCACCGCCTACTTCGGGCCGCTGCCGCAGACCCACGTGGCGATCACCCAGCAGTCCAGATTCAGCTTCGGACAGTCGTGGCCGTCGCTGATCTTCCTCCCCTACATCGCCTTCCTGGACGGCACGCAGCGGCAGCGGCTCGGCCTGAACCAGGCCAAGGACTTCGTCGATCAGGTGGGCTATCACGAGTTCGCCCATCAGTGGTGGGGGCATCTGGTGGGCGCCGAGACCTACCGCGACCAGTGGCTGGAGGAGGGGTTCTCCGAGTTCTCGGCGTCCCTGGCGGTCCATCGCACGAAGGGCTGGCCCGAGTACGACCGGTTCTGGCGCGAGCGGCGCAAGGAGATCGTGGAGAAGCGTCCGGGCAACGCGACGGCCTTCTACGAGGCCGGGCCGATCACCGAAGGCTGGCGTCTCTCCACCGCCAGGACCCCCGGCGCCGCCTTCCTGATCTATCCCAAGGGGGGCTACGTGCTCCACATGCTGCGCATGATGATGTACGACTGGAGCTCCAAGGATTCGGACGCCCGGTTCATCGAGATGATGAAGGACTACACCTCCACCTATGGCGGCAAGTTCGCCTCCACCGCCGATTTCCAGAAGGTCGTCGAGCGGCACATGGTGCCGGCGATGAACGCCACCGGCAACGGCAAGATGGACTGGTTCTTCAACCAGTGGGTCTACGGCGCCGAGGTGCCCCGTTACGTGGTGGACCTGAAAGTGGAGCCGGCGGGGGAGGAGACCCGCATCCACGGCACCCTCCGGCAGGAGGGGGTGGGGAAGGACTTCCGCGCCCTGGTCCCCATCTACGTGGAGTTCGGCAAGAATGAGACCGCGCGGGTGGGGATGGTGCCGATGGTCGGGGAGGCGAGCGTGCCGGTGGACGTCAAGCTCAAGCTGCCCAGGAAGGCGCGCAAGGCCCTGCTCAACGTCCACGGCGAGGTGCTGGCCCGCGACTGAGCGCCCGTTTTCGGGCCGCCCGGTGGTTTCCCCGGCGGGGCCCGATCGTTTTTGCTATATTGCCCCCAGGATCTCTTCTTATCCGGGGAAAAAGGTTGCTCCGTTGTTCAAATTCATGCGCCGCCGGTCCCTTCGCACGGGCGAGCACGGTCTCGCCCGCCGGCTAAAAACCGAGCGGTCCCTGCTCCAGGCCCTGCGGGAGAGCCGGGCACGGATCGAGCGCCTGTTCGAATCCAACATCCTCGGCATCTACTACGCCGACGAGAAGGCGCGGATCACCGGCGCCAACGACGCCTTCCTCACCATGCTCGGCCACAGCCGGCGGGAGCTCGAGGGGGGCGAGCTGAGCTGGGTCGAGCTGGCGCCCCCCGGCTGGGAGGAGGCGGACCAGCGGGCGATGGTCGAGCTGATGACGACCGGCGCCTGCACCCCTTACGAGAAGGAGTTCCGCCGCGGCGACGGCAGCCGGGTGCCGGTCATGGTCGGCTCCGCCCTGCTGCCGGAATCGGACGCGTCGGTCGGTTTCGTGCTCGATCTGACCGAGCGCAAGCGGGCCGAGGGGCGGGCGGCGCTGCTCGCCGAGGCCGGGAGCGCCCTCTCCGAGTCGCTCGACTACGCGGAGACCCTGCAGAGCCTCCTGCATCTCACCGTCCCCCGCCTGGCGGACTACGGCCTGATCTTCGAGCTGCAGGAGGGGCCCCGTCTGCGGCAGGTGGCCCTGCTGCACGTCGATCCGGGCAAGGAGGGGGTGCTGCGGCGGCTGGGGCAGGTCTTCGAGGGGCTCCCCAAAAACCTCGGGAGCATGCTCTGGCGGGCGGTCGAGGCCGGGGAGAGCCAGATTCGTGACCCGCGTGAATTACGAAATGGCGCTGTCCGTCCATCAGGACCCGGACATGCTCGACGGCTTCGTGCAACTGGTCCCGCGCTCGTTCATCTCCGTCCCGCTGGCCGCCCGCGGGGAGGTCCTGGGAGTGATGCTCCTCGCCACCTCCGACGTCTCCGGGCGGAATTTCGGGCCGCCTGACCTGGAGCTCGCCGAGGGGCTCGCCTCGCGCGCCTCCCTGGCCATCGACAACGCCCGTCTCTACGGCCGCGCCGAGGCGGCGAGCAAGGCGAAGGATCACTTCCTGGCCGCCCTGAGCCACGAGCTGCGCACGCCGCTGACCCCCGTGCTGATGCGGGTTTCGGCCCTCGCCCGCTCCGCCGACCTGCCGGAGTCCCTGCGCGCCGACCTGCGGATGATCCAGCGCAACGTCGAGCTCGAGGCGAAGCTGATCGACGACCTCCTCGACCTCACCCGCGTCTCCCGCGGCAAGCTCACCCTCCATTTCGAAGTGACCGACGTCCATGCGCTGCTCGAGCACGCGGTGGCGATCTGCCGCGAGGGCGGGGAGAACCGGCAGCTCGCGATCGACCTCGAGCCCGGCGCCGCCGAGCACCACGTCCAGGCGGACTCGGCGCGGCTGCAGCAGGTGTTCTGGAACCTGCTCAAGAACGCCGTCAAGTTCACCCCCGCCGGCGGGCGGATCCGGGTGATCACCAGCAACCCCGAGCCCGGGCGGATCGAGGTCGCGGTGATCGATCCCGGCATCGGCATCGCGCCCGAGGACCTGCCGCGCCTGTTCAACGCCTTCGAGCAGGGGAATCCCGAGATCACCCGCACCTTCGGCGGCCTGGGGCTCGGCCTCGCCATCTCCAAGGCGCTGGTGGATCAGCACGGCGGCACGCTCACCGGCCTGAGCCCCGGCCGCGGGCTGGGGGCCACCTTCACGCTGGGTCTTGCCACGCTGGTCGCGCCCGCGGCCGCCGAGCCGGCCGGGACCGCCGCGAAGCCCGCCGACGCGCCGGCGCTCCGGCTCCTGCTGGTGGAGGACAACGAGCCGACGCTGGAGGTGATGACGGCCCTGCTCGAGCTCGCCGGTCACGACGTCAAGCCGGCGCCCGACGTGCGCACCGCCCGCCGGCTCGCCGAGAGCCACACCTTCGACCTCGTGGTGAGCGACCTCGGGCTGCCGGACGGCAACGGCTTCGATCTCATGCGCGAGCTGCGGGACCGCTACGGCCTGCAGGGGATCGCGGTCAGCGGTTTCGGCATGGAGGAGGACCTCCGCCGCAGCCGCGAGTCGGGCTTCCGCGAGCACCTGGTCAAGCCGGTGGACGTCGAGAAGCTGAAGGCGGCCATCGCCCGGGCGGCGGCGGCGCTGGCGGTGTCGTAGAATCCTCCCGTCGTCCACCCAGGGGAGGAGCCGGGATGAAGATGAAGAAGACGGGATCGCCGATCACGTTCTGCCTCGACATCGGCGGCAGCGGCATCAAGGGTTTCACCGCCGACGCCGCGGATCGCCCCACCTGCGAGCGGGTCCGCCTCGAGACGCCGCAACCGGCCACGCCGGAGGCCATGCTGGCGGTGATCAAGGAGATCGTCGGCGAGATGCCCGGCTTCGACCGCGTGGCGGCCGGCTTCCCCGGGGTGGTGGTGAAGGGGCGCACCCTGACCGCGCCGAACCTCGATCCCGACTGGGAGGGCTTCGATCTCGCCAAGGCGCTGGAGAAGCTGACCGGCAAGCCCGCCCGGGTCGCCAACGACGCCGGGGTCCAGGGGCTCGCGGCGATCGAGGGGAGCGGCACCGAGCTGGTGCTGACCCTCGGCACCGGCATGGGCTTCGCGCTCTACGTCGACGGCCACTACGTGCCGAACATCGAGATGGCCCACCATCCGTTCCGGCGGAAGAAGACCTACGAGGAGATGGTGGGCAACGCGGCCCTGGAAAGCGCCGGCAAGAAGCGCTGGAACCGCCGGGTGAAGAAAGTCATCCGGCAACTGGCGCCGATCTTCAACTACCGCGTCCTCTATCTCGGCGGCGGCAACGCCAAGGAGATCGACTTCAAGCTGCCGGCCAACGTGAAGCTGATCGAGAACGTCGCCGGGCTCCTCGGCGGCGTCAAGCTCTGGCAGCAGCCGGGGTAAAAAATGCCGGGGGAAGGGCTCCCCAAAGTTGGGGGAGGGCTCCCCCGGGCGGGAGAGGGGTATCCCCGGCCGGGAGAGGGGTCCCCCAGGCGGGGAGAGGGGTCCCCCCGGTGGGGAGAGGGGTCCCCCCGGCGGGGAGAGGGGTCCCCCAGGCGGGGAGAGGGGTCTCCCCGGCCGGGAGAGGGGTCCCCCAGGCTGGGCGGCGATCGCCCAGTGAGAACCATGGGCCGCCCTCCCGAATTCAAGGGGAAAGATCGTCATGAAACTCAGAAATCTCGTCCAATCCGCCCTCCTGCTCCTCGTCTTTGCCTCCGGGCTCCGCGCCGCGGAGATCCCCTTCGACCTCGTTCTCGAGCACGGCCGGATCGTCGACGGCACCGGCTCCCCCTGGTATTCGGGGGACGTCGGCATCCGCGGCGGGCGGATCGCGGCGATCGGCAACCTCGCCCAGGCTCCGGCCAAGCGGCGGATCGACGTCGCGGGCAAGGTCGTGGCCCCGGGATTCATCGACATGCTGGGGCAGTCGGAGCTGACGATCCTGGTCGAGCCGCGGCTCCCCTCCAAGATCTTCCAGGGGATCACCACCGAGATCACCGGCGAGGGGGGATCGATCGCGCCGCTCTCGGACACCCTCGTCGCCGAGGACAAGCTGGGCTACGAGCACGCTGGGATCAAGCCGGACTGGCGCACCCTGAGCGAATACTTCCAGCGGCTCGAAAAGCAGGGGATGGGGATCAACCTGGCCTCTTTCGTCGGCGCCACCCAGGTGCGGCGGCTGGTGATCGGGCAGGAGAACCGCGCCGCCTCGCGCCGAGCTGGAGCGCATGAAGGGCCTGGTCCGCGAGGCCATGGAGCAGGGGGCGGTCGGGGTCTCGACCTCGCTCCAGTACGCCCCGGCGCCCTACGCCTCCACCGAGGAGCTGATCGCCCTGGCCGCCGAAAGCTCGCGCCTTGGCGGCATCTACGCCACCCACATGCGCAGCGAGAGCGAGGCCGAGATGGCGGCGATCGACGAGGCGATCCGCATCGCCCGCGAGGCGCACACGCCGGTCGAGATCTGGCACCTGAAGGCCGCCGGCAAGCGGAACTGGGGGCGCATGCCCGAGGTCGTCGCCAGGATCGAGGCGGCGCGCAAGGACGGCGTGGACATCACCGCCGACACCTACGCCTACCCGGCCTGGTTCAACTCCTTCTCGGCCTTCATCCCCCCCTGGGCCCACGAGGGGGGCGACGACAAGATGCTCGCGCGGCTGAAAGACCCGGCCACCCGGGAGCGCATCCGCAAGGAGATGGAGTCCACCGAGCCCGCCGCCTGGGACAACGAATGGCAGGAGATCCCCGGCCCCGAGGCGATCCTGCTCTCGGTCTTCCAGAACCCCGCCCTCGTGCCGCTCCAGGGGAAGACCCTGGCCGAGGTGGCGAAGATGCGCGGCAAGGACCCGATCGACACCCTCTTCGACCTCCTGATCGAGGACCACGGCTACACCTCGGTCGCGGTCTTCGGCATGTCCGAGCCGGACGTGCTGCTCGCCCTGAAGCAGCCCTGGGTCGCCGTCTGCAACGACTCCCAGGGGACCTCGCCCGAAGGGCAGCTCGGCAAGGAGCACCCGCACCCGAGGGCCTACGGCACCTTCCCGCGAATCCTGAGAAAGTACGTCCGCGAGGACGGGCAGCTCACCCTCCCCGACGCCATCCGCAAGTTCACCTCCCTCCCCGCCCAGCGCATGCGCCTGACCGACCGCGGCGTCCTCAAGCAGGGGATGTGGGCCGACGTGGTCGTCTTCGATCCCGCGACGATCAAGGACCTCGCCACCTTCGAGAACCCCAATCAGCTCGCGCAGGGGATGGACTACGTGCTGGTCAACGGCGTGCCGGTGATCGACGGCGGAAAGATGACGGGAAAGCTGCCGGGGAAGGTGTTGCGGGGGGCGGGGTACAGGTCGAAGGCACGATGAGCGGCACCTTTCGGGCTATTCAGGAGTTGGTCCGCCGGCGCGAGGTCCGGATCTCGAATCATGGTTACGACGAGCTGGCGGCGGATGGTATTCTGGCGACGGATGTAATTGCCGGTGTGGAGGACGCCAAAGTCATTGAGGATTACCCGGACTACCCGAAAGGGCCCTGCGTTCTTGTCCTGCAGAAGGACAGCGAGGACCAGTTCCTCCATGTGGTGTGGGGAATCCCGCGGCGAGCGTCCTCTCCCGCAGTCCTGATCACGGCCTACAGGCCGGATGTCGAACGCTGGACCGCTGACTTTATGAAGAGGAAGCCATGACGACTCGCCGACAGATCAAACTCGTACGAGAGGGCCAGTACGTTGCCGAAGTCGAGGTCGAACTGATCGGTGACCGGGAAGGATGGGCACCGTACTTGTCTCTCGAAGACGTGGAAAAGCTGGATACCGTCAGAAAGGCTCTTCGTGCGGGCGAGATCGAGCAGGCGGGAAGAGCCGCCAAGGTTTTTCGACTCATGCCGGTGGCCGTCTAAGCAGCGGAACATCGGCTGCCGTGCGGCAGGTATGAACTTAATTAGATCAAATTTAGCCCTAAGCTCAACAAAAGATTCGTGTGCCCGCGTAGGGCATTGCCGGTTCGGGCCGGCGGTGCCCCCTCGGAGACGTTCCGCGGTCCCCGTGGCCCCGAAAGGGTGTCGTATAGGACCTGGAACGTCTCTACCGCCTCCGGCCAACGCTGAACCTATCCCGCCGCCTCCATCTCCTCCTCCGCGCCCACCCCCGGCCGCCGGATCCCCAGCACCTTCACCTTCTGGTGCAGATAGGTGCGCTGCACGTCGAGCACCTTGGCGGCGGCGGTGAAGTTCCAGCGGGTGCGGTGGAGGACGCTCTCGATGTACTCGCGCTCGCACTGCGCCTTGAAGTCCTTCAGGGGGACGATCGGCAGCGTGGCCGGCGAGAGCAGGAGGCCGGTCTCCGGCATCCGCGCGGGCTCGAAGAAGGAGGAGGGGAGCTGGTCCGGGCGTCAGCGGATCGGCCCCGAAGACGACCAGCCGCTCGCAGAGGTTCCGCAGCTCGCGGACATTCCCCGGCCAGGCGTAGCGCTCGATGTAGGGGAGCAGCTCCGGGTCCGCCTGCCGCGGGCGCACCCGGTGCTGGCGGGAGAAGCGGTCCAGGAAGTGGCCGAAGAGCAGCGGGATGTCCTCTCTGCGCTCGCGCAGGGCGGGCACCGAGATCGGCAGATGGGCCAGCCGGAAGTAGAGATCCTCCCGGAAGCGGCCGGCCTTCACCTCCTCCTCCAGATGGCGATGGGTGGCGGTGAGCACCCGCACGTCCACCTGCCGGTCCCGCGTCTCGCCGACCCGCCGCACGCGGCCGTCCTCCAGCACCCGCAGCAGGCGCGACTGGACGGTCAGGTCCATGTCCCCGATCTCGTCGAGGAACAGGGTGCCGCCGTCGGCCTCCTCGAAGAGGCCGGGCTTGGCGTTCTTGGCGTCGGTGAACGCCCCCTTGGCGTGGCCGAACAGCTCGTCCTCCACCAGGTGATGGGGGATCGCGGCGCAGTTGATCTTGATGAAGGCCTTGGCGCTACGCGCGCTCTGCTGGTGGAGAGCGCTCGCCACCAGCTCCTTGCCGGTGCCGCTCTCGCCCGCGATCAGGATGCGGGCGTCGGTGGCCGCGGCGCGGGCGATCTTGCGCCGCATCTCCTCGATCGCCGGCGAGCTGCCGAGGATCTCGGACTCGCCGCGCAGATCGGCCTTGAGCGAGGCGACCTCGCGCTTCAGGGCCTGATGCTCCAGCGTGTTGCGGATCGCCTGCAGGAGGCGCTCGCGGCTGAACGGCTTCTCGATGAAGTCGTGCACGCCGAGCCGCAGGGCCTCGACCGTCTCGCTGATCGACGCCTCGCCCGAAATGATGATGGTCGGCGGGAAGCGCTTCGCCGCCGCCAGCCGCCGCACCAGGTCGACGCCGCTCATCGCGCGCAGGCGGACGTCCAGGAGCAGCAGCTCGGGGAGGGCTACCGTTGGATCTTCCAGATAGGCCGACGCCTCCTCGGCGGAGGCCATGGCCTGGGGGGCGTACCCCTCCTCGCGGAGCTGGAGGAGGAGGCTCGCGCGGATCTTTTCGTCATCCTCAACAATCAGTAGTCGACTCATGCCGCGGCATCCTCCAGCTTGCGGGGAAAGGTGAGGCGGAAGCTCGCGCCGGCGCCGGAGCTCGCCAGCAGCTCCAGATCGCCGCCGTGGTCGAGCAGGATCTTTTTCGAGATGGCGAGCCCGAGTCCCATGCCCTCGCCGACCTGGCGAGTGGTGGCGTAGGGCTCGAAGAGGCGGGGCCGGATCTCGGGCGCGATGCCGGGGCCGTCGTCCGCGACTTCCAGGAAGACGCTGCCGCGCCCGGCCTCGCCGGCGCGCAGGGTCACCGTGCCGCGTGCGTTTTCCCGCGAACCGGCCTCCAGGGAGCGGATGGCGAGCGCGCTGTTGTCGCAGAGGTTCACCAGCACCTGGCGGAGCATGTCGCGGTCGACAGCCGCCGGCAGGGGATCCGCCGGCGGCTCGAAGCGGAGATCGAGGCCCGGCCAGGCGGCGGCGAAGGTGGCGACGAATTCCTGGACCACGGCGCCGAGGTCGTGCACCTGCGCCCGGGGCTGCGGCAGGCGGGCGAAGGAGGTGAACTGCTGGGTGAAGCGGCCGAGCCGTTCGAGCTCCTCGCCGACGCTGGCCGCCACCTGCCGCGCCTCGTCGAGACCCTCGCCGCCGAGCAGCCGTTCGAGGCGGGCCAGCTCCAGACGGGCGGCGGTGAGCGGCGTCCGCATCTCATGGGCGTGCCGGCGGGCGGTCTCCTGCCAGCCGGAGAGGTTCCGGAGATAGGCCAGGCGCTTGCGGTCGCGCGCCATGGCCCGCGAGGTGTCCTCGATCATGCCGGCGATCCTGCCGACCGTGTCCCGGCCGCGGTCGCCGATCTCCAGCCCCTCCTGGCCGTCCGACAGCGCGATCAGGCCGAGCCGCAACCGTTCCAGGCGGGAATCCAGGCGCCGCTGGCGGAGGAGGTGGAACCCGCCGGCCACGGCGAGGACGGCGAGGACGGCGGCGAGCAGGATCGTCTCCCAGCGCCGCGCGATCCCCTCGTGATTGTGCTCGAGGATGCGGAGGTGGTTGAGCAGCCCCTGCGTGGCCTCGAAACGTGACCGGTACTCCTCCCGGTGCCCGGGATCCTGCCGTGCGAGGGCTTTCTGGTCCCGCATCGAGCGCTCCAGGGTGGCGACGATCTCCGGCTGCACGCCCAGCCGGAACCAGGGCCCGGAGATCTCGCGGTCGAACAGCCAGAGCACCGCGGCGGCGGCGAGCAGCATCCCGGAGAGGGTCACGAGGGCGGAGCGGACGTTCATTTCTTCTTCCCCGGAGGAACCGGCAGCCGCCACGAGTATTCGAGCAGGGCGGGCCTGCCGATCGAGGTGGCCATCAACAGATTGATCACCTGGCCGAACGACTCGGGCTGATCCTCGACGGCCTCGGACACCGCTCCGGCGCTGCCGGACTTCTCCGCCGAGAGCGCCTGCGAGAACCAGCGCTGGGTGTCGAGCTGCTCGGCCTGGGAGAAGGGGATCACCCGCAGCGCCACCTCGACGCTGGCGAGCCCGGCGGCGGCGGGGCCCCGGATCAGCACCAGCCGGGCGTCCCGCCACCACTCGCCGAGGCGCTCGAAAGAGGGGAGGGTCACCCGCGAGGCGCGGCCCGTGGCATCGATCCGCGTCACGATGTAGACCTCGTCCCACAGATCGTAGCGGACGTCGACGCGGGCGGCCCCCTTGATCTTGCCGCTCCCCGCGGTCCGGCCGCTCGCCTCGAAGGCGAAGCTGGTGGTGAGGCCGGTGGCGAGCTGCTTGCGCACCTCCTCCTCGCCGAAGATCGGCGGCAGGCGGGAGAGCACGACCCCCTCGCGCGCTCCTTCGATCGCCGGCGCCTGCACGGCCCCGAGGGGGGCGGCGGCCAGCAGCAGAAGGAGAAGCGCCGAGGTCGCCAGGGCCCATTTCACGGCAGGATGCTTCCCAGGTCGAGATACGTGAAGGTGGCACGCACCCGCCCCCACTGGTTGCGGAAGACCAGCCCCAGGGAGGCCGCGAACCGCCGGAGCGGGCTGGGGCCAAGGTCGAGGCGGTTGGACTCGACGCCCATCTCGACCCCTGTCTCCACACGCAGGTCGCTGAAGTTCCCGGCCTTCCTGGAGCGCTTGACGGCGACGGCGTACTGAACTCCCACCGAGCCGCCGAGAGTATCGAGATCCAGGGAGCGGACGATCCGCTCCTCCGAGGCCAGGATCAGGTTCTCCAGCCGGGATCTGGCCTGGAAGAGGCGGCCCGTCAACGACAACGTCTGCCGCCGCGCGATCGGCCAGTGCTTGATCACGGAGGCCGCGGCCGCCAGCTCCTCGGACTCGGAGGCGGGAAATGCCGCCGTCCGGACCTCCGTGGAGGAGGGCGCCCCTGGAAACTTGACGAGGCTCGGGCTTTCGAGGCGGGCGGCCTCGAGGCCCGCCGAGATGCTGAAACCGCGGGTGGGGACGAGGGGATCGTCACTGGTGTCGTAGACCCACTTCGCCTCCGCCCGGCGATAGATCAGCGTGCCCACCCCCTGGAAGAACGCCGTCGGGTCCGGCGAAGACTCGACGAGGACACTGCGCCGGGTGCCCGCGTTCCCCCGGCGCTCGCTGGCCGAGACCTGGATCGACTGGCGCCCTCCGAGCGGGATCGAAAGGCCGAGGGAAAACCTTTCGGAGCTGGTGAACGACCAGGAGGAGAAGGTGGGATCGAGCGCCAGCGGGAGCACCTCGCGGATGCAGCATGCGTTGCGCGAGTAGCCGACGTTGGCGAGGATGCCGCGGTTCAACAGGTCGTACTGGGTGAAGCCGGCCTGGATCCCCTCCTCGCTGTCCAGCGCGCCGAAGAGGACCCCCGAGCGCCCCACGAACAGCCGGGCTCCCACCAGCCCCTGGAGCGTGGTGCTGGATCGCATCGTGGGGTCGGTGGTGAACGAATTCTCCTCCAGGTCGAGCGGCTCGCCGAACCGGAAGGCGTGGAGCGAGTGGTCGAAGAAGAACCAGCGCGCGGGCTTGGCCTCGATGACCAGCTCATAGGCTCCGCGCCGGCTCCCCCGGCGCAGGGCGAAGCTGGCGTCGAGGACGAACGGCAAGCGGTGGATGCGGTAGATCGCCAGCCGGAGCTGCTCCTCGGTGTAGGTCCCCCCCTCGCGCAGGAGCGTCTCCGAACGGATGATGCTGGCCGCCGCCTGCTTCGGTCCGTCGACCGTGATCTTCTCGATCAGGAAGCGGTCCGTCTCCCGCGGGGTGGACGGCTCTTCTTCCTGGCCCCAAGCGGGGAGGGCGATGAAGAGGAGCAGCAGGAGGAGTGGACGGACGCAGAGCATCTTCAACTTCGGTACCCCCAGAAACAGCTACGGGCCGCCATGGCCTGGGTTGCTGAGGCTCTGCCCAGGGCAAGGACGGTGCCGGGCGCGGTCGCCGCCAGGCGCGCCTCTGCAACTACCAGCAACGAAGTGTGTTACGCGTTTTCCTCAAGACCGTGGGAGCGGCGAGAGGGCTCTGGAATCCTCGCTTCCTCCTCAAAGGAGTATGAGGAAGCATACACCCTGTCCGGAAGGACGATGCCAGGGAGAGACTGTATGCTCCCCCCATGAGCCCGCTGGCCGCTGACGGGGGTATCGAGCCCGCCGAGAAAGACCTCGACTTCGCCTGCGACCACCTCGCGGGCTCCTTCGACGCGTCGTACTTCCGGGGTGTGACGGTCAAAGCCCCGCCCGCGACCATCTTCCGCTGGCTCTGCCAGCTCCGTGCCGCGCCCTATAGCTACGACTGGATCGACAACTTCGGCCATCGCAGCCCGCGGCAGCTCACCCCCGGCCTCGAAAACCTTGCGGTGGGGCAGACGGTGATGCGGATCTTCGATCTGGTAGCCTTCGAAAGGGATTCCCACCTGACGATCCGCCTCAAGCCGCGTTCTCCTTCGATCCGGATCTTCGGCAATGTATTGATGACCTACGCTGTCGTTCCGCGCGGCGCCGGCTCCTGCCGCCTGCTCGCCAAGCTCCGCGTGGGCTACCCGAGCGGGCCGATCGGCTGGCTGATGCGGATCGTGCTGCCGCCGGGCGATCTGGTGATGATGCGGCGGCAGCTCCTCACCCTCAAGAGTCTCGCCGAGAGAGATTGAGGGGCTCCGCCAGCCCGTCGCCATATCAGAAATTCACGCAGTCGGCATCCTCTCTAGAGAGGATGCCGACTTCCACCCTAGAGAGGATACCTACGCGGATGCAACGTGCTACTCTCAGCGGATCTTTGACGCAGCCTTTCCGCCTGGGCAGGTCTTCGGCGTGTCGTCGCGCATACCGCTTGAGTAGCGGTGTGGGAGTCTATGGAAAAACAGCCCCCGGTAAGCTGCTGCTGTCTGACCTGCGGGTAGGGATCAAGAAACCCACGACTATCAAGGAGAAGGGAGAGCAGGGGGCTTGGTAAGCTCTGCCCTGATAAAATCGCACTCATGATAATGAGCTCTACACGATTTTCGGTGCCAACAGCTGGAAGGAAGGGGTCTCGTCCGCACGTGCATGGGAAGTTCATCTTCGCCGGCGACGAGAAGCTGTATATCCGCGGCGTGACATACGGACCGTTTCGCCCTGATGAGTGTGGTTGTGAGTATCACAATCGAGAAGTTGTCAAGAACGACTTTGCGCTCATGGCAGCCAATGGGATCAATACCGTTCGGACGTATACCGTGCCCCCGCGGTGGCTGCTTGATAGTGCTCAGCAACATGGTCTGTGGGTCATGGTGGGGTTGCCCTGGGAGCAGCACATCACATTTCTGGATCATCCCAGACAAGCCCAGAGCATAGAGAATCGGGTGCGGGAGGGGGTGCGGACCTGTGCCGGACATCCAGCGGTCTTGTGCCATAGCATTGGCAATGAAATCCCTGCATCGATTGTGCGCTGGTATGGCCGCCAACGGGTCGAGCGGTTTCTCAAGCGCCTGTACCGGGCAGCCAAGGCGGAAGACCCTGAAAGCCTGGTCACGTATGTGAATTATCCGACCACCGAGTATTTGCAGTTACCTTTCATCGACTTCGTCTGCTTCAACGTCTACCTCGAATCCCAGGATCTGTTCGATGCCTATGTGGCTCGTCTCCAAACGTTGGCCGGGGACCGGCCGTTGCTGCTGGCAGAAGTTGGGTTAGACAGCCGCAGAAACGGCGAGGAGGCTCAGGCCCAAGTGCTGGATTGGCAGGTGCGGGCGATGTTTGACGCCGGCTGCGCCGGCGGCTTCGTCTACGCCTGGACCGACGAGTGGCATCGGGGAGGCTTGGACGTCGACGATTGGGATTTCGGCCTCACCAGCCGGGAGCGCCATCCGAAGCCGGCCTTGCGTGCTGTTCGCCAGGCTTTTATGGAAGTGCCCTTTCGATCGGATATTTCCTGGCCGCGGATCTCGGTGGTTGTGTGTAGCTATAATGGGAGTCGAACGATCCGCGCGTGTTGCGAGAGTCTGCTCGAGCTGGACTACCCGAATTACGAAGTCATCGTCGTCGACGATGGTTCAACCGACAGCACCGCCGCCATCGCCGGTTCCTATGGCTTTCAGGTGATCAGTGCTGCCCATGTGGGTCTCAGCCAGGCGCGCAATATCGGTATGGAAGCTGCAACCGGGGAGATCATCGCCTATACCGATGACGATACTCGCGCCGACCCGCAGTGGCTCAGCTACCTGGCGGCCCTGTTGATGCGTACGGACCATGCGGGAGTGGGCGGGCCGAACATCGCGCCACCTGGCGATGGATTCGTTGCCGATGCAGTCACCAATGCCCCAGGCGGACCCATTCATGTGCTGCTCTCCGACCGCGAGGCGGAGCATATCCCTGGCTGCAACATGGCCTTTTGGAAGGCTTGTCTGCAAGAAATTGGCGGGTTCGACCCGCAGTTCCGCGCGGCGGGTGATGATGTGGATGTGTGCTGGCGGCTTCAGGCGCGCGGCTGGACATTGGGCTTTAGCCCGGCGGCGCTGGTCTGGCATCATCGTCGTAGCTCCGTACGCTCCTTCCTGAAGCAGCAACTCGGGTATGGCCGGGCGGAAGCTCTCCTGGAGATGAAATGGCCGGATAAGTATAACCGGCTCGGCCACGTGAACTGGAAGGGACACCCCTATGGTAAGGGGGTGGCGCGTGGCCTGTCTTTCCTGCGGTGGCGCGTCTATCACGGTGTATGGGGTAGCCACTTGTTTCAATCAATCTACGCCTCCGGTCCCACGACGCTGTGGTCGCTCTTTCTGATGCCGGAATGGCTTTTGGTGGTCGGCGTGCTGCTGCTGCTGTCGTTGCTGGGCATCTTCTGGCCGCCGCTGATGCTGGCTCTGCCGGTACTCGTTCTGGCAGTGGGTGCGCTCTTGACCGAGGCAACTGCCAGCGCCGCCCAGGCTGCTTTCCCCACTGCGCTCTACACTCGGGCCCAACGATCCGGATTGTATAGCCTGACGGCGCTGCTGTATTTGCTCCAGCCGCCGGCGCGCCTGCTGGGGCGCCTGCAATCTGGCCTGACCCTGTGGCGCCGGCGGGGCAAGCCGGATTTTGCCTTCCCACGCGGGCGAGCCTTTACCATCTGGAGTAAGCATTGGCAGGCTGCCGAAGCGCGCCTGACCAGGATCGAAGCCACCGTGCGGGCGCATGGCGCGGTCGCGCGCCGAGGGGGAGACTTCGATCGCTGGGACCTGGAAGTTTTGGGGGGGATCTTGGGCAGCGCGCGGTTACTCATGACGATCGAAGAGCATGGGGAGGGACGACAACTGCTGCGGTTTCATCTCTGGCCGAGGTTCTGGGGTCCGGGGTTGGCGATGAACCTGGCGCTGGTGCTCCTGACGGCGCTGGCGGCGCTGGACCATGCCTGGATTCCGGCCCTGCTTCTGGGCTTGATAGCGATCATGCTGGTAGTGCGGGCCTTTGGCGATTGTGCGGCCGGCATGGCTTTCCAGCTGCGCGCGCTGGAGGCAATTTCCCCGGTCGTCAGTGGAGACAATGAGGGCTCCACCGGCCCAGCCATCCCTTGAGGAAAGAGGCCCACCTTGCATGACTTCCTGAGAACCCTTCCTTACCTGCGGCCCTATTGGCGGCAGGCGGTCATTTCCGGGGGCTTGACCATCCTGATCTCCCTGGCGGGCTTGCTGGCGCCCTGGCCGTTGACCCTCCTGATCGATTCGGTCTTGGGAGACCACCCTCTCCCATCCGTGCTGCAACTTGTCCCCGGCCTCGCGGCGGCCGGGCGCTACGCCCTCCTGATCTGGATGGTACTGGCCGGTGTAGGCGTGATCTTGCTCCAGAATGGCCTGAGGGTTCTGCAAGGATATGTGCAGACCAAGCTCGAGCAAGGCATGATCCTGGATTTCCGGGCGGATCTGTTCCAGCATGCCCAGCGGCTATCCCTGGCCTTCCACGACAACCGTCGCTCGGGCCAGTTGATCTTTGCCATCAACAATCAGGCCGGCGCCATCGTGGGGCCGTTCCAGACGGTCCAGCCGCTGGTGCAGAGCGTGCTGACGCTTGGCGGAATGTTCTGGATCGTGATGCGAATGGACTTGCAGTTGGCCCTTCTCTCCTTGACTGTCGTGCCTTTTCTCTATTATGCGGTTGGTTATTACACCACCCATGTTCAAGCCCGGTTGCGTCAAGTCAGGGATCTGGAGAGGGATACACTTTCGATCATCCACGAGGCAATATCCATGATGCGGGTGATCGTGGCGTTTGGGCGCGAGCCTCAGGAGTACCAGCGCTTCCAACAGCAAGGCGAGCAGGCCAAGGAGGCGCGGGTGCAATTGACGGTGCGCCAGACATCGTTCAATCTGGCCGTCAACCTGACCACGGCGGCCGGCACGGCTCTGGTGCTCGCCTTTGGAGCGTATCGCGTGCTGGAGGGCGGACTGACCGTCGGCCAACTGCTCGTGGTCATGTCCTATATCGGGCTGGTCTATAAACCCCTCGAGACGATCAGTTACACCATCGGCTCGTTGCAAGAGCGCTTTGTCGGCTTGCAGGTCGCCTTCAATCTGCTCGATACCGAACCCGAGATCAAGGATGCTCCAGATGCCAGGCAGATTCAACGCGCCCAGGGCCATATTCGTTTTGAAGAAGTGCATTTCGAGTACGACGGCCGGCCGGAGACGCTGAAAAACATCTCCTTTGAAGTCAAGCCGGGCCAGGTGGTAGCCATCGTTGGGCAGACCGGCGCCGGCAAGACCACGCTGGTCAGCCTGCTGCCCCGTTTTTACGACCCCCAACAAGGCCGGATCTACCTGGACGGCCACGACATCCACGAGCTGGCGGTCAAGTCGCTGCGGGAGCAGATCAGCCTTGTGCTGCAAGAGCCGCTGCTCTTTTCCGGGACCATCGCCGAGAACATCGGCTATGGCCGGCTGAACGCGAGCATGGATGAGGTCATCGAAGCCGCCAGAGCTGCCAATGCCCATGACTTCATCATGCGTCTGCCTCAGCGGTACGAGACCGCGATTGGCGAGCGGGGGGCGCAGCTCTCCGGCGGCGAGCGGCAGCGTATCTCCGTGGCACGCGCATTCCTCAAGGATGCGCCGATCCTGATCCTCGACGAGCCGACCTCGGCGGTCGACTCGAAGACCGAGGCGATCATCCTGGATGCGCTGGAGCGGCTGATGATCGGGCGGACGACGTTCATGATCGCCCATCGCCTGTCGACCATCCACCATGCCGATCTGATCCTGGTCATCGATCACGGCCAACTGGTCGAACAGGGGACGCATGACGAGCTCGTACGGCGCAATGGCCTTTACAAGCAGCTTCACGATATGCAAACACGCCCGGAGCGGCCGAAAGAGCAAGCGGCGGAGGCAGTCATGAGTGGATCGGATCAGGTGCCGGGGTGATGATATGAACACATCTCCGCGGCGTTTGCCGTACGAGCAACTGGTCGGTCAACTGCGGGATCTGGTCGAGGCAAATGTGCCGCGGCAAGGGACCGTGTTGGTCGTCAGCAAGGGGGATGGCAAGTTGCTCGAGTTGAAGGGACGGCGGGCCTGGCACTTCCCACCGGATGACCAGGGCGGGTACGCCGGCTATAACCCGGCGGACAGTGCCGCGGCGATTGCCCAGCTCGAGACGTTGCGGCGCAAAGGAGCCGAGTTCATCGTCTTTCCGGGCACAGCCTTCTGGTGGCTGGAGCATTATGGTGAATTCCGGCAATACCTGCTGCGCCAATATCAAGTGATGTTGCACCAGCAAGAGGTCTGCGTGATCTTTGACCTGCGCGCGTCCGCAGGCCCCAAGACAATTCATTTTGATCAGGGCTGCGCTGACTTCCGATCTGTACCTGTTACTCCTGACGCCGAAGCGTTCTTGTCCGCGTTGGTCGTCTATCACTCGCCCGTTGCCAAGACCAGACTGGGCAGAGACAATGACGGCGGCTACGTCATTTGCGATCACCTTGGCCCATATGATCTATTGCTTTCCGGCGGGATCGGTGACGACAACAGCTTTGAGATCGATTTTATCGGCCGGTATCATGTCGATTGCTATGCGTTCGATCACAGCGTCGATAACGCACAGGAGGAACATCCCCGCCTTAAATTCATCAAGAAATCGATAGGCCCGATCAATTCCGAGCACAGCTCGAATTTGAAAGAATTTACGAGCCAATGCGACAACAGCTTTCTCAAGCTGGATATTGAAGGCGGAGAATTTGCCTGGATCTCCGCCCTGGCGGCTGGAGAGCTCTTGAAGCTCAAGCAGATCGTTATCGAGATCCACGGTCGCTTCGGGTATGATTTTTCTGAAATTGGCGACCTTCTAGGCAAGCTGAACGCGAACCATGTCCTGGTGCATTTTCATGCAAACAATTGCTGTAGCACCTTCAATGTGGGCGGCATCGCGGTGCCGAAGGTGTTTGAATGCACCTTCATCAGGAAAGACTGCTACCCGCCCCCCTGGATCCCCAACCAGGATCCGATTCCTTCCGTGCTCGATCGGCCTAACCTCCCTGCAAGACCTGATATCTGTTTGAGTGGGTGGCCTTTTGTGCCTCTACGTTCTGAACCGCGGATCGATTGAGGCCCAATGACCCCATCACCCAAAGTCAGTGTCTGTGTGCCGACCTACAATCAGGGGCGCTATCTGAGCCAGGCATTGCACAGCATACTGGGTCAAACCTTGCAGGATTTCGAGATCATCGTCAGCGACGATGCCTCGACCGACAACACGCAAGCGATCGTGGCGCAGGTGTGCGATGAACGCCTGCGCTACGTTCGTCAGGCGCGCAACCTGGGCATTGCGGAGAACCGGAATCGCTGCCTGGCAATGGCGCGCGGCCAATACATCGCCTGGCTGGATTCTGACGATATCTATCACCCGCCGATGTTGGCGGTGCAGAGCGCGGTACTCGATCGGCATCCAAATGTGGGGCTGGCTCACGGCGCCTACGAGGTGATCGACAGCGAGGGCCGGCGCCTGCCGGATTGGCCGCTGCCCTTCGCCCAGGATGTGATCGAGCCGGGGAAAGCGGCCTTCCGCGAGCTGGTCTTGTCGAATTATGTGAATGGAACAACGGTGATGGTTCGCCGCGACTGCCACGAGCGGGTCGGTCCCTACGCGGCCGAGTTGGGGAAGAGCAGCGAGGACTGGGAAATGTGGTTGCGCATCGCCTTGCACGCCGACCTGGCCTACACGGCGGCCCCACTCGCCCAAAACCGCCAGCACGACGCCAGCAGCTCGGCGGCGACGAGGCAGAGCGGGGAAAGACTGCGGTGCGATATTCGCGCGGTGCGGCGGCTCTTTCGCCGGCAGTGGACATTGATCCCTGATGCGGCTGCGGTGCAGCGACAGGCTGCCGCCGCCTTGGCCGCCAAAGCCTTGATCAACGCCGCTGATGCGTACACGCTGGGACAGCGGCTAACGACTCTGGCCGCCGCGCTGCAAGGGCTACGTCTCTTCCCGGCGCTCCTGGACAGCCAACATGGCTGGCTCCTCTTGCGCAGTATCCTGTGCGGCGATGAGTACGCCCATTATCAGCACTCGAAAGCCATGCTCGGACAACTGTACTCGCACCTCTCCGGCGCCCGCTATGGCGAGCGTATCCGCAAGCTGGCGCTGTTCAATCCTGAATGGGAGCAGGTACTACAGGCAATTGCCCGAACGATCCAACGGGTTGTGCCGCGGGAGGCATCGATTCTCATTGTCGATAAGTATGACCCGACGCTGCTTCATCTGAGCGGACGCAAAGGCAGGCATTTTCCTGATCGACGCCTGCTGCCCGACGTGCATCCACGCGATAGTGAGGTAGCGATCCAGCATCTTGAGCAGTTGCGGGCCCGGGGCGCGGCCTATCTGGTCTTCCCCAGTGCTGCCTTCTGGTGGCTGGATCATTACCCGGAGTTTCGTCAGCATCTCGAAGTTTCTTCTCAAAATATTTGGAATGACGAACAGTGCATTATCTACCACCTGTGTGTTACTCATCAGAGTGAGCGATAAGGAGGCAGATTTGTCTGAAACAGTTGTTGTTGCCGGCGCGCTGGCGCAGAAACCTCGACAAGGCGGCCACACCTGGCAGTTCCTGCAATACCTGCTCGGCTTCAAGAGGCTGGGGTGGGAAGTGCTGTTTCTCGACCAGCTCGAGCCGGAGATGTGCGTCGATGCAACCGGCCAGCCCTGCCCGCTTGAGCAGTCGGTGAATCTGCGCTACCTGGTCGAGGTCATGACCTGCTTTGGTCTGCACGATGCCTATGCCCTGATCTGCAATCAGGGCCGGCAGTCTATCGGCCTTTCCCGGACAGAGGTGCTGGACCGTGTTCGCCGCTCGGCTTTTCTACTGAACATCATGGGCTACCTGAGCGACGAAGCGATCCTGAGCCAGGCGCCGCGGCGGGTTTTTCTGGACACCGATCCGGGCTTTGGCCAGATGTGGTGTGACCTGGGGCTGGCCGACATCTTCCATGGGCACGACGATTACGTGACCATCGGCGAAAACATCGGCCACCCCGACTGCACGATCCCCACTTGCGGCTTGCCGTGGATCACCATGCGGCAACCGGTGCTGCTGGAGGAGTGGCCAGTGCAGGCAGGGGGTGAAGCTTTTACCAGCATTGGCAGTTGGCGCGGGCCCTATGGCCCCCTGGAATACCGGGGCAGGCACTATGGCCTGCGCGTCCATGAGTTTCGCCAGTTTACGTCCCTGCCCCGCTTGAGCGGCCATCCATTCCAGTTGGCCCTGGATATTCACGCCACCGAACAGAAGGACGTCAACCTGTTGGAAACGGATGGCTGGACGCTGGTGGATCCGAAAGTTGTCACTCGTGACCCGCGGATCTACCGGGACTATATTCAGTCGTCGCTGGCCGAGCTCATGGTAGCCAAGGGGATGTATGTGCAATCCAACAGCGGTTGGTTCAGCGAACGCAGTATGTGCTATCTGTCCAGCGGCAAACCGGTGCTGGCCCAGGACACGGGTCTCCAGAGCCTCTACCCGCTCGGTGCGGGCTTGCTCACCTTCCGCACGCTGGAAGAGGCGCGCGCCGGTGCGGACGAGATCGTGGGGGATTATGCTCGCCATGCTCGTGCGGCGCGTACACTGGCGGAGGAACATTTCGATTCGGATAAAGTGTTGCGCGGACTCCTGGTCAAGTTGGGGATGGCATGACAATCATACTTGTCGGCGGTGCGCTCGCCAATAAACCGCTCAACGGCGGCGAAGCCTGGGTGCGCCTGAACTGGGTGCTCGGCTTGCGCAAGCTGGGCTTTCAGGTCTATTTTGTCGAGCAGATCGAACGTGAGACGTGTGTCGATGCGGCCGGTGTGGTTACTGCTTTTGAGGATTGTCTCAACCTGGCCTATTTCAAGCAGGTGCTCGATCAGTTCGATCTTGGCGGATCGGCCGCCTTGCTCTACGCGAACGGCGAGCAGGGCTATGGTCTCAGCAGGGCTGAGTTGCTCGATGTTGCCAAAGATGCGGCTCTGCTGGTCAACATCACCGGTCATCTGACGTGGGAACCGCTCCTGCGGCGGCTCCGCCGCAAAGCCTACATCGACCTCGATCCGGGTTTCACGCAGTTCTGGCATGCCAGCGGCAACGGCGGTCTGCGCCTGGACGGCCATGATTTTTACTTCAGTGTGGGCGAGAACATTGGTACGCCAGGCTGCCCCATCCCGACCCATGGAATCCGTTGGCGTCCGATCCGGCAACCAGTCGTGTTGGAGCACTGGCCGGTCCGCGCGGAGGAGGCGGCGCCAGTCCGCTTTACGACGATTGCCAGTTGGCGCGGGCCGTATGGTCCTGTCGAGTATGGCGGCAAGACGTTTGGGCTGAAGGTTCACGAGTTCAGGAAATTCATCGAACTACCAGAGCGGGCAGGGCAGACCTTTGAAATCGCCCTGGACATTCATCCTGCCGACGAGCAGGACCGTATCGCCTTGGGTCGCCACGGCTGGCAACTTGTCGATCCGAAGTCCGTCGGCGCGGATCCGGCTGCGTTTCGCCGCTACGTCCAGGCGTCGGGCGCTGAGTTCTCCGTGGCTCAGGGGGTCTATGTGGATACCGGCAGCGGCTGGTTCAGCGATAGAACGGTCCGGTATCTGGCATCCGGCAAACCGGCTCTGGTGCAGGATACGGGCTTCAGTCGCAACCTGCCGGTGGGAGAAGGATTGCTGGCATTCTCCACGTTGCAAGAGGCGATTGCCGGTGTCGAGCGCATTGCTGCTGACTATGAATATCATTGCCGCGCGGCGCGGAAACTGGCGGAGACGTTTTTCGATTCAGAGAAGGTGTTGAGCAAGTTCATTGAAGAGATTGGATAGCAACATCCATGAAAAAGGTTATAGCTTTTAGCCTGTGGGGCGAAAATCCAAAATATACGATGGGCGCCATTAAAAACGCCGACTTGGCGACCTGCTTCTACCCGGGTTGGATTTGCAGATTCTATGTCGCCAAGAACGTACCTCTTCCTGCCATTCAAGAATTACTTGCAAAGAATAACACCGAGGTTTTTGTCGTGAATGAAAAGCCTGATTGGACTGGTATGTTCTGGAGATTCTTTGCCGCTTGTGATCCGTTCGTAGATGTAATGATCTCCAGGGATACGGACTCGCGATTAGGCGAAAGAGAAATGCTCGCCGTCAGGGAATGGGAAAACAGTGATTGGGGATTTCATATCATGCGTGATCATCCCTGGCATGGAACAAAAATCCTGGGTGGAATGTGGGGTATCAGGAAAGGCGTCATCCAAAATATGGCTGAGTTGATCGGGAATTATGACAAAGGGAATTTTTATCAGGTTGATCAGAACTTCTTGAGAAAAGTTATTTATCCACTCATCCATGATAACGTCCTGGTCCACGATCCGATCTTCGATGGGAAGCCCTTCCCCAGCGAGAGAGTCGGTTATCAATTTGTTGGCCAGGTCTTCGATGAACATGACCAGCCCGTGGTAAGCCATCTCGAAGACTTGAAGGAATTTTTACGAGGCCAATCGGCGAGGTCGGTCGGCGAATGAAAGTTGCCGAAATTGGCTACCAGCTCGGCAAGCGGCACACCTATGACGAGCGTGTCAAATCGCTCGTCACAATATTGCAGCGTTAAAAACGGACAATCATGACAAAAACAAGAATCAGTCAGCCGTTTCCTGTTTGGATTCTCAACCTTGAAAGATCGGTGGATCGACGCAAGTACATGGAGAGTCATCTGAACGAATTGAATTGGCGGTTTGAAATGATCCCGGCTGTCGACGGCAAATATCTGGGTCCAGAAGATTTAAAACACTATTCCGCGCAGGAAGCCATGAAAACCATACAACGGGAGATGAAGCCTGGCGAGATCGGTTGCGCACTTTCCCATGCCAAAATGTGGGAGCGCATCCTTGCGGAAAACATAGAGGAAGTTTTAATCCTCGAAGACGATGTCGCGATCAAGGGTGAGCTCTTGGATGTTCTTGACTCGCGCTCTACATTCCCCGGGGATTGGGAATTCATTAACTTCAGGACGGATGTCCAGAAAATACCTTTCGGCCCACCCGTCTATGCGGAATATAGGATCTGTAATTTCCGGCGCTATGCCAACAGAACCTGCGCCTATTTTATTAACGCCAAGGGGGCGAGAAAGCTCTGCGAGCATGTTTATCCCATAAGATGGGCGGCGGACGGCTTGACTGGTAGAACATACATAAGTGAGCTGGTTTCTTATGGAATTTATCCTGACCTCGTGGAATTAGCCGATTTCCCAAGCTTGATCGCGGACGAGATATAGGCAAGAGGGGAGGCAGACATGTCCATCGAACAACCTGCATCTGCCGACGAAACGCCTCCGCTCGTCTCTGCCATTATCTCTACTTACAACTCTGAGCGGTTCATCCGGGGGTGTCTTGAAGATTTGGAGGCGCAGACGATTGCCGGCCGGCTCGAGATCATTGTCGTTGACAGCGGCTCGTTCCAGAATGAAAGGGCCATTGTCGAGGAATTTCAGCAACGCTACGACAACATCGTGTACATCCGCACTGAGCAACGCGAAGGCGTCTATGCTGCCTGGAATCGAGGTATTCAGGCCGCGCGTGGCATGTATATAACCAACGCTAATACCGACGATCGCCACAAGCGTGACGCCTTCGAGCGCATGGTAGCCATACTCGAAGAGAGGCCCGATATCGCCCTGGTGTACGCCAATGCATATATCACCAAGACCGAGGGCGAGACCTTTGAAGCCCACACGCCTGCCGGTAGATGGGAATGGCCCGACTTTGATCCGTTACAGCTCATTTATTACTGCTTCATGGGGCCTCAGCCCATGTGGCGAAGATGTATGCATACAAAACATGGCTACTTTGACGAGAGCTTTGAGAGCGCCGGGGATTGGGAATTCTGGCTGCGCATGGCTGAAACCGAAACATTTTTACACCTTGATGAATTCTTGGGTCTGTATTTGAGCTCACCTGCTGGTGTCGAGCATCGCAACCGCGAGTTGACAAGCCAGGAGAATGCACGGGTGCATCAACGGTATTTTGGTCGGGCCGACCGCTTGAGGAGTGCATGGGCGGTTTCAGGCCCAACCGTCACCAATACGGCTTATATCGCCTGGTTTGACAATCTTCGAGTCGGGCAAAAGTTAAAGGTGAGGGGAACACCGGGTAGGGATGAGGAGTTTCTGGCGTTCGAGATTTTTTTAGAAGACCCGGCGGATGTGGCAATCGTTCAGGGCTTTGTCCAAAGCATTGATCACCAAGCCAGCACATTGCGGATTCTCAATCGCGACTTGATCTTGCCGGGCGGTGTCGAGGTCAAAGACTCGCAAAACCGTACATCTGACCAGAAAGCTATCAAGGTCACGGATAGAGTCAGGCTCTGGGGAAAATACTCTGGGGCAGAGGGATTTATGCCGGAAAACATCAAAATCATGGACTCCGCGGCCATCGGGATGGAGGAATTGCGAGGTATTGTCAGTGGAATTGACCGGGAAGCTGGAATTTTGCAGGTGAATGGTTTCGCGGTGGTGGCCAATGAAAAAACCCGGATCGGATCTTATTTCGATTCTGACTCGCACATCCTCGGACAACAGACATGACCGCCTCGCGCCTCACGATTCTATTGAGTGGCATGATCGCCGCCGATCCTTATCAGGGGGGCGCAACCTGGGCCGTACTGCAATATCTGCTCGGTTTTCAGCGGCTCGGACATGCGGTCTATTTTGTCGAGCCCGTCGCGGAAGCGGCGCTGCGGCCGGCTGGCGCCCCCCTGGCGCATTCGGTCAATGCCGCTTATTTCCGCCAGGTGATGGCCGATTTTGGGTTTGAGCAGACTTCGGCACTGTTGCAGGTCGGCACGCAGCACACCGTGAGCCTCTCCTATCCACAATTGCGGGAGGTGGCTGGCCAGGCCGATCTGCTCATCAACATCTCCGGCATATTGACCGACGAGGCACTGATCAACCGCATCCCGGTGCGGGTCTATCTCGATCTGGACCCGGCCTTCAACCAGTTGTGGCAGGCCGTCGAGGGGATTGACATGCGCTTCGCCGGCCATACCCATTTTGTCACCGTCGGCCTGGCGATCGGGCAACCCGATTGTCGCGTGCCTACGTGCGGGCTGGAATGGATCACGACGCTTCAGCCGGTGGTTTTGTCGCAGTGGCCAGTGGCGACACGCGTCGAGTATGAGGCGCTCACGACAGTTGCCAACTGGCGCGGCTACGGTTCGATCCTCCATGAAGGCATATTTCATGGCCAGAAGGCCCACTCGCTGCGCCCGCTCATGGCGCTGCCCACACTGACGGCGGAGCGGTTTATGCTCGCGTTGGCCATCCATCCGGAGGAGGTACACGATCTGGCCGCGTTGAATGACAATGGCTGGTGCTTGCTGGACCCGGCTGAGGTGACGCAAACACCGGAACGCTACCGCCGATTTATTCAGGGGTCCAAGGCTGAATTTGGCATCGCCAAGAGCGGCTATGTGGCCGCTCGCTGCGGCTGGTTCAGCGACCGGAGCGTCTGCTACCTGGCATCAGGCCGGCCAGTGCTCGCCCAGGACACCGGTTTCAGCCGCTTCCTGCCAGTGGGCGCGGGCTTGTTTGCTTTTGCGACCGCGGAGGATCTACTCGCCGGGATCGAAGAGCTCCGGCGTGATTACGCCGGCCAGGCCCGAGCGGCGCGCGCACTTGCTGTAGAATATTTTGACTCCGACAAGGTATTGAGCCGGCTGCTGGAAGAGGTTGGAAGAAGCTTATGAGCGAATCCATTGATGCGGCCGCCGCCAAGTTTGGTACAGCCGCACTGCGCACTGCCCTGGAAGAAGTGTTGAGTTGTTATTTTGGAGCGCCGCGCACCATAGAGGAGCTGCAACGCTGTCCGGCCTTGTATCGTTCAAGCTTTGCCCTGGAGGAACTGGACGTGAAGCTGGACGATGGCCTGACCTTACACCTGCTGTTCAAGGACGTAGGTCTACAAGGGCTATCAGAAGCCAGCAAGCTCGGCAAACCCACTTTTCTTCATGACCCGCTCCGTGAGATCGAGACCTACCGCCGGATTCTGGTTTCGCACCTGCCCGGTGCCGCGCTGTACTATGGCGCGGTGGCCGACGCGGAGTTGGGGCGCTACTGGCTGTTCCTGGAAAAGGTGCAGGGAGTCAAGTTGCCCGATTTTGGCCTGGATACCTGGAAACGCGTGGCCCAATGGCTGGCAGCGATGCATACCCGCTTCGCACGGCAGCCCAATCTGCGCGAGCTGGCCGCGGTGAGCCACTTGATCCGCTATGATGGCGACCTTTATCGGCTGTGGCCGCGCCGGGCACAGGCATTCTTGCGACAGATGGAGCCCATAGTACCCACGCAGGCTCTGCAACGTTTTGATCGGCTGGTCGGAGGATACGATCAGGTGGTCGAACGTCTGCTGGCGCTGCCGGTGACGCTGATTCACGGTGAGTTCTATGGCAACAATGTGCTGATACAAGAAACGGCCGGTCAATTGCGGGTCTGTCCGGTCGATTGGGAGACGACTGCCTTGGGTCCAGGCCTGCTCGACCTGGCTGCCTTGATTTCGGGGGGATGGACTGAGGAGGAAAAACGAGCGATGGCGCTAGCGTATTACGATAATCTGGTGCCCAATAACGGCTGGGCGCCGGCTGTAGAGGATTTTCTATTTGCGCTTGACTGTTGCCGTCTCCATATAGCCGCCCAATGGCTCGGTTGGTCAGAACAGCGGCCGTCAGCCTCCTACCAAAGGCATCATTGGTTGGGTGAGGCGCTGCTGGTGGGGGAAAGAGTGCTACGTACTGCCTGAGCGTTGGCGGTGGCCGTACTACCGCACGATCGAGCTCGGGATCTCGTCCCAGGGCGGCGGAGTGCGAGCTCTGCTCACCCCCGCGTCAGCCGGGCGACGGCCCGCTTGATGCCGCCGAGGGTGAGGTCCTCCATGGGGAAGACCTCGCCGATCCGGTGGATCGTCGCGCGTCCATAGGCGTTCGGCCAGAGCTCCTTGGGAACGGGATTGAGCCAGGCGGCATGGCGGAAGCGGTCGCGCAGGCGCGCGAGCCAGCGCAGGCTCGACTCCCTGTCGTCCACGCCATGATCCTCTCCGAAATAGAGCGATCCGCTCGGATAGACGAGCTCCTCGGGCGCCATCGAGGCGTCGCCGACGATGATCAACCGGGTGTCCTGCGAGCGCTTCAGCAGCTCGGCGGTGGCGAGCGGCTGCCGGCGCTGCGCGTCCTTGTAGACCGCGCCATAGATCGTGTTGTGGAAGAAATAGGTGTGGCAGCGCTTGATGCGGTCGCGCACCTTGGCGAAGAGCAGGCGGGTCAGATCGACGTGGGGGAGCATCGAGGTGCCGCCGTTGTCGATCAGCAGCACCACCTCGATGCGATCGAGCAGATCGCGGCGGAAGACGAGATCGATCTCGCCGCCGTTCCTGGCGCTCTGATAGATCGTGGCGTCGAGGTCGAGCTGATCGCGCGGTCCCGCGGGCGCGAGCTTCTTCAGCGAGGTCAGGGCCTGGGCGAGGTTGCCGCCGCTCAGCGTGTTGGAATCTGAATAATCGACGTAACGCCGCTCACCGATCACTTTCGTCGCGGAGAGCTTGCCGCCTTCGCCGAAAACCCGGACTCCTCCCTTCGAGTTTCCCGAGTGCCCGAATGGGGAGTTGCCGCCGGTGCCCACCCAGCGGCTGCCGCCGTGGTGCTCCTCCATCTGCTTGCGCACGGTCTCCCAGAAACGTTTCATCAGCTCGCCGGCCGGGAAGGTCCAGAGCGCCTGCGGCGGCAGCTCCCCCTTGCGGACCGCCTCTTTCAGCCACCGCCGGAACTGCGGCGTGTTGAGCAGCTCCGGATCCCCCTCGGCCACGCGCGGCAGATCGATGCCGTAGAAGTGGAAGGCGAAGGCCCGCTCGTAGGCGTCCATGTGCTCGACCCGGCGGACGAAGCAGAGGCGGGCGAAGACGAACAGCGAATCGAGCTCCGGCGCGAGCCCCCGCTCCATGCCTTTATAGAAGTCGATCGTGTCGGTCAGGCTGACCGGCACGCCGTAGTCGCGCAGCAGGAGGATGAAGTTGTCGAGGAACATCGCGGATCAGTTTTTCTGATCAATTGATCCGGGCCCGTTTGCCCCCGCTGCGGAACGCGAGGATGTCCTCGGTCCGCTTGAGCAGCGTGCCGACGAAGGGGACGTTCAGGCGGTCGGGGGTGATGCGCGCATGGTTGAGGGCGCCCAGCCAGTTGAGCAGCTCGCTGGTGGCCGGCGGCTTCTCGTACCCCCGCTGGCGCAGCTCGTAGAAGATGCCGAGCGCGGAGTCGAGCAGCCCCTGGTCGAGATCGGGGAAGTGGAGCTTGACGATCTCCCGCATCTGCTCCGGATTGGGGAAGGCGATGTAGTGGCAGAAGCAGCGGCGCAGGAACGGATCGGACAGCTCCCGTTTGGCGTTCGAGGTGAGGATGATCACCGGCCGGATCTTCGCCCCCACGATCTGGTTGACCTCGCGGATGGTGAACTCGCAGTCCTCGAGCACGTCGAGGAGGTTGTCCTGGATGTCGGACTCGGTCTTGTCGATCTCGTCGAGCAGGAGGACGACGCGCTCCTGGCTGCGGAAGGCGCGGCCGATCGGCCCCCAGATCACGTAATCGAAGAAGTTGTTGACCTCGCGGCCGGTGCCGGAGGTGCCGAAGCGGGCGTCGTTGAGGCGCAGGACGGTGTCCTGGACATGGCGGCCTCCTCGCCCTTGATGGTCGACTTGCAGCGCAGCGTCTCGATCGGCATCCCCAGCGAGCAGCTGATCTCGAAGGCGAGCTGCGTCTTGCCGGTGCCGGCCTCGCCGGTCAGCAGCAGCGGCTTCTCCATCGCGATCGCCATGTTGACGATGGCGCCCAG
>CAVXIG010000020.1:0-132985 GCA_963761645.1 uncultured Acidobacteriota bacterium | reverse complement strand
CGAGGAGCAAGAGCGCCGGATCGAGAGGCAAGAGCACCGGATCGCCCAGTTGGAGAAGATCATTGAGGAGTTGCGGCGTGGCGGCAAACGCCAAGCGGCGCCGTTCTCGAAGGGGGAGCCGAAAAGCGACCCCAAGACTCCGGGGCGCAAGCCCGCTGAACGGTACGGAGAGCGGGCTTTCCGTCCTGTCCCCGATCAGGTTGACGAGACCCTTGAGGTCGATTGCCCCGCGGTGTGCGAGGTCTGCAACGGTTCGGTGCGCCTGACCGGCAAGGAAAGCCAATACCAGATCGACCTTCCGGAGATCCGCCCGCGGACGACAGAGTTCGTCTTGCACTGCGGCGAATGCTCGGTGTGTGGGCGCCAGGTGAGGGGGCGACATCCTCGTCAGAGCTCGCAGGCGGTGGGCGTGGCCGGTGTTCAAATCGGTCCGAGAGTGGTGTCCCTGGCCCTCTATTTGAACAAAGTCGGGGGGTTGAGCTACGGCAAGATTTCTAGCTTGATCGAGCAGATAACCGGACTTCAGGTGTCGCGCTCGACGCTGTGCCGGGCGCTGCTGCGGACGGCCTCGAAGTCGCGGCCGATCTACGAGGAACTGGTGAAAACGATCCGCGAGTCGCCGGTGGTCTACCCGGATGAGAGCGGCTGGCGTATCGGCGGGCTCGGCGCCTGGCTGTGGGCGTTCACCAATCGATGCGAGACGGTCTACTCGATCCAACGCGGCCGAGGCTTCGCCGAAGCGGCGCAGGTGCTGGGGCAAGACTATGCGGGAACTCTGGTTGCGGATGGATGGGCGCCGTACCGGCGTTTCGCTGAAGCGACGCATCAGACCTGTCTGGCCCATCTGCTGCGGCGATGCAGGGAGATGCTGGAGACGGCTCAGGGCGGCGCCGTGAGGTTTCCCCGCCGAGTGCAGGCCCTCTTGCGCGCCGCCTTGGCCGTGCGGGACCGGCGGCAGGCCGCAACGATCAGCCTGCACGGGGTGAAGGTCGCCAGGGGACGCTTGGCGGCGCAGATGGATCGCTTGCTCCATGGAACCCTCACTCACCCCGGCAACCTGCGCTTGGCCAAGCACCTGAAGCGCTACCAGAAAGCTCTGTTTGTCTTCATGGACCGGGAGGATGTCGAAGCCACCAACTGGCCGGCTGAGCATGCGATCCGGCCCGCCGTCGTAAACCGCAAGTCCTGCGGTGGAAATCGCACCCGCCGCGGGGCCGAGACCCAAGCCATCTTGATGAGCCTCCTGCGCACCTTTCAACAAAGGGGGCTCAACTCTATCGCCACTTTCACCGCCATCCTCCAAAGTCGCAAGGCGCCTTCATACTCCGACCTCCTGGAGCCTCACTGAAGGCTTTAGGCCGGTAAACAGATACCCGCTTTCTTTCTGAGCGCGATCGTCCTGGCCGGCGGCGTCCGCGCCCAAGCCCCAAAATCTCCGACTCCCGAAGCGAAACCCCTGGTGGTGGCCGGCGGGGTCAAGCTGGAGCTCGACGCCAAGGAGCCCCGAGGGCTCCTCCTCAAAGGTGGCAAGGGCGAGAGCGGACTCCTGCGGGCAGAGTGGGGTGCAACGCGCCAGAAGATCGCCGAGGGCATGGCCTCGCTCTCGGGTCTCCCGGCGACCCGCCAGTTGATCTGCGCGATCCATGGCCGGGGAAAACCTTTGCCATCCCAGCGAAGAGGCTCCGTGGTGGGCGGAGGTCGAGGGGGCCGGACACGGCCACGGGCGGCCGGCCCTGCTCTTCTCCCCGGAAAGGCATTTCTACCGTTACCGTTGACTTCCCGCGGGCGATTTCGAGGCCCTGCGCTCGGCGTTCGCGGCGGCGCTGGGAGCTCCGCTCTCCGGCGAGAGCTCGAAGGTCAAGAACGGATCAGGAGGGGACTACGAGCAAAGGCAGGTCGGCTGGAAGCTCCGCCACACGGCGATCGTGCTGCAGCAGAGATATCCGGGGAACCTGGAAGAGAGCGCGGTCACCGCGTTCTACATCCCGATCGCCGAGACGACGCAGTAGGGCCCGCCTCGGGCTTCGAGCGCAATTCCGAGACCTGCTGCTATCTCGAACGGCCGCGAAGAGCCTCTAACAAAACTCGGTCCGTACGTAGGAGAGTGGCCTGTGCCAATACAGTTCATTGAAGGCGTCTTGTAGGGGGGGGCTTGTCCCCTCCCGCGCCCTGAAAGGGCGGAATTTGATTAGCCTGGCGCTAGCGCCAGGTAGGAGTCCTTACGATCGCCGCTTGCCAAGGGGAGCCCGTCTAGAAATAAGGGAAACGCCGCTGGGATCAGGGCGAACGTAGTTACGGGGAATTCCAGAAATTTTCAGCACAAGGTTGGTCATTGGCCGGGATCATCACACTAATGAAGAAAGACTATCTCACTGCAAAGGCTAAAGAGGCTTGGCTCATTTTGAACGATATACTGGCAGATCTTCTAGTTGGTTCTCGAAGCTTCGAGATTCTTGAGGCGAGTCCGCAGTTTGCTGGTATGAGCGAAGGTCTGCTAACGGGGTTCAGGAGAATGTTCTATTTTCACCTATTCTTATCACTGTCAAAATGGGCCGAGTTTTATGATCGGTATAAGGCGGGGATTTCCTGGCGATTGTAAGGCAGGTTGTGCCAGAACTACGCAAGGAAATCGATAGGCGAAACATTGTGAGGTTCCGAAACAAGTATGTCGGCCATATCTGGGACAATGAGACGGGGCGGCCGCTGTCAGGTCAGGAGATCGTGAGCACGGCCGACGCTGCATCTGCCTACGATAAACAAAGATTTTTGCTTTGGATCAACAATCCCATGAGCCACGTCTTCCCGAACACCGTGGTGTCGGTTGTGGAGACAACGCGCAACCGAATTGCAGAGTCCCATAGCTTGGACATATCCGCACTGTTGCGCACAAGGTAAAAAATTTATGATAAGACCAGTGGATCACTGGACAAGGGGCGGCCAACCCGGGCAGTCGAGCGAACGGACACCGCACTATCGCACCGTACCACCGCTCACCGCCATTACTATGCGTTTCGGAGAAGATTGATGAGTCATCTATGCGAGCAATTGGTTGAGGAGGTAGGCTACCTTCGGTCCGCAGGCATGTCGAAACAGCAACTCTCAACCCTGCACCACTTCTCGCTTAAAGGTCGCAGCGTTACCTTTCGAGAGCTTGAGCGTTACTTCAGCACGAACAGAGATCTCAGACAAACAAACTACAACTTGGCGGAACGCCTTCGATTCGTGGCGAGTGAACACCGTCGTGGAGGAAGGGAGTTCAGTACATTGGTAGGGGAAGCTCTGAGGAAGTGGCCACTGTAATATGCGAGTTATTTGGAAGAGACTCTCAACTGGGTTCCACACTGATAAAGACCAGAGGACTAGTCGTTGGCAACACAACGTGCCGTGAATGCCGGATCTAGTTCTGCCGAGACTGTGGCGGGCCGATATCATCTGGTGGTGGGTTGGCTTGGTGCGCGAATTCTACAACGGGTGGAAGTCAGGTGGAGGCGAAGGATGTCTGTCAAAATCTAACCCGGGCTACTCGTAGATTCTGTGAGCACTGTCGCAACAGGGTTGAGGGACCAGGTACCTGCGGAGCATGCGGAGAACCTGCGACATTCCCATGACACGAGCAGAAAGATCCGGTCTCGTTCGGCGTATAACACCGGCGATTCAGCGGAGCCCTAAGCTGCTCTGAGCCGCGAGCTGTTGAGCCTTTTTATGACCCCATCGCAACTGGAGTACCTCTATGCCGAGAGACTCGCCGCCGCCGGGATCGCATTCCAGCGCGACGCGGAGGGCTTGCGCGTGCCCGGAGCTTGCGCGGAGGTTGGCGACCTGCTCGTATATTTTGACAACGGCGAGATTACCGTCGATATCGAGAAGATCACGCACTGCCATTTCACGCCCTACGAGGCTTCGCCAACGTATGCCGCGCATAGCCTTGAGGACTGCATTTGTGACGCGACGGATTTCGTTAGCGGAGTTCTGAGAGACGAATGGGTCCTGTGGCGTTATCCAACGGGCGCTGGCGGGTGCTACCAGATCGGAACCGAGGGCGAAGAGTGGAGCGATGAGCCTCTTGCAGGTGAAGGCATCGAACGGTTTGTCTGGTCCGAGCGTAAGGCTGGGACTGGCGCCCAACACAACCCGGGCTGATTCCCGATCTCGACCACGGCCGCTATTTCGAAAGCTGAACAGACTCTATGAATGACAGGGAGCAGCGCATGACGTCCACCCTACTGCCCGGAGGCACATTCACGCTCGCCGACGACCTCACCCTGACTCGCGTGGGGTACGGTGCCATGCAGTTGGCGGGGCCGCATGTCTTCGGGCCGCCGGCGGATCACGACGGCGCGCTTGCGGTGCTGCGCGAGGTTGTCAGGCTCGGTATCAACCATATCGACACCAGCGACTTCTATGGACCGCATATCACCAATCAACTGATCAAAGAGGCGCTGCATCCCTATCCGGAGCCGCTGCGGATCGTCACCAAGGTCGGCGCGCTGCGGGACGCGGAAGGAAATTGGCCCAGAGCGCTCGCTCCCCACCAGCTCCGTCAAGCCATTCACGATAACCTCACGAACCTTGGTGTCGACGCGCTCGACGTCGTCAATCTGCGGGTCGGCGGCTTCGATGCGCCGACGCCAGGTTCGATCGCGGAGCCGTTCAGCGTGCTCGCCGAAATGCGGCAAGAGGGTCTTATCAAGCACCTCGGAGTCAGCACTGTCAGCGCCGAGCAGGTCGCCGAGGCGCAAGCCATCGCGCCGGTTGTCTGCGTGCAGAATTTCTATAATATCGCGAACCGGCAGGATGATCCGCTCATCGACTCCCTGGCCGAGCAAGGGATTGCTTACGTGCCGTATTTCCCGCTGGGTGGTTTTTCACCGCTGCAATCCGGCACGCTGTCCAGCGTTGCCGCCCGTTTAGGCGCGACCCCGATGGCCGTCGCCTTGGCGTGGCTGCTGCAACGCTCACCGAACATTCTGCTCATCCCCGGAACATCCTCTGTCGAGCACCTGAGAGAGAATGTAGCCGGCGCCGGCCTGCGATTGCCGGAGGACGCGATTCAAGAGTTGAACGGTATCGCCCGGGAAAAATAACCAACGAGGTACCCTATGCAGATCAAGTTCGTCAGCATCACGGTGGAAGATCAGGAGAGCGCTCTGCGGTTCTATACGTCCGTCCTCGGCTTCGAGAAGATGGCGGACCTTCCGATGGGGGAGTACCGCTGGCTCACGGTGACCTCGCCCGACGGCATCGAGGGCGTCGAGCTGGTTCTGGAGCCGCTGGGCTTCCCGCCGGCCCGCACCTACCAGAAGGCTCTGTTCGAAGCGGGAATCCCGGCCACCGCCTTCATCACCAAGGACATCGCCGCCGAGGTCGAGCGCCTCAAGGCCCGTGGAGTCAAGTTCCGCGGCGAGCCCAAGGACATGGGGCCCATCAAGGTCGTGATCTTCGAGGACACCTGCGGCAACCTCATCAATCTCGTTGAGCCCGAATAGATCCTCCCGGTTCTCCTGAGCCGGCACCGTCGATTCCCACGACGGAGCGCCTCCAGGAACGTTGCATCGCCCGGCTCCAGGTTGCAACAGTGCCTTTGCGGCGGCCTGGTTCTTCGCTCCGGCGGCTCCGCCAGTCGCACGTTGCGTCATATCCAGAGACGGCGAAGCGAATTCCGGCCCGCCAGAAGCAGGAGCAGAGGAAACGGGGCGTCGTGCCTCGAGGACGCGTCAAATCCAGGAAGCATGCTTCATTTCAAGGGAAGTCGCGTCAACTTCGTTCCATGATGCTTCATTTAAGCTCAACTTGCTACAATTAAAGAGACGATGCATCATATCCAGCGGCGACGCTTCATATCCGCTGGAGATGATGCATCGTTCGTGGAGATGTCGCAACGTCTGGGGAAGATGCATCAGCGTCTGGAGACGATGCATCATCTCCGGGGAGGATGCATCATCTCCGTCGAGGCTGCGACTGCGTCCCGGTATGTTGCTTCATATCCAGCCGTGTCGCTTCAGATACCGAGGAGATGCATCAAAGACGGCGGGGTCGCGACGCCGCGGGCTCGGTGATACCCTTTCCGTCATGCCCCGCTATGATTTCCTCCTCGAGACCTACGACACCGAGCGGCTGAAGACCCTCTCCGTCTGGTCGCAGTTCCGGGACGAGGATCTCCGCTTCCGCCCGGAGCCGCGGGCGCGGACGCCGCACGAGCAGATGGTCCACCAGTGCGTCAGCGAGGATACCTGGTTCAGGAACATGCTGGGGATCGATCTCGGCGCGGCGGCGCTGCCCGCCGAGGAGACTCGCCTCGCCTTCCTCCAGACTACGCCGAGGCCGCCGGCAAACGTCTGGAGCGGCTGCGCGGGATGCCGGACGACTGGTTCGAGGGCGTCACCCGCTTCTTCGACGTCGAGCGCTCCCGGGCCTGGGTGCTGACGCGGCGGATCGCCCATTCGGCCCATCATCGCGGCCAGCTCACCGTCTACCTGCGGCTGCTGGGCGGGGACCTCTATTCGACCTACGGCCCCACCGCGGACACCGGCGGCCTGTTCCAGAACGGCGCCCCGGTGATCTACCGCTACCCGGACCTCGATCGTCTCCTGGAAGCGGAAGCCCACGGCGGCGACTCCCCGCCGCTGCCCGGTCCGGGCGCCAAGAGCCCTACCGAGCGGCCGGACTGAATCGCCGCCCATGATCCCCACGGCACAGCGCCGCCCCGAGGAGCGCGGCAAGTGGCGGAACGTCTCGCTGCTCGCGCTGGCCGCGCTGCTCGGCATGTCGGTCTGGTTCTCGGCGTCGGCGGTGGTGCCCCAGCTCACGCCGGAGTGGAAGCTCTCCGGCGCCCTGCAGTCCTGGCTGACCACCAGCGTGCAGATCGGCTTCGTGGCCGGCGCCCTGCTGAGCTCGCTGCTCACCCTCTCCGACCGCCTGCCGGCCCCGCGCCTGCTGGCGGTGAGCGCGCTCGCCGCCGCGGCGTTCAACGCCGCCATCCCGCTGCTCGACCTCGCGCCCGGCCCGGCTCTCGTCTGCCGGTTCCTCACCGGCTTCGCTCTCGCCGGCGTCTACCCGCCCGGCATGAAGCTCGTGGCCTCCTGGTGCCGGGAGGACCGCGGCCTCGGCATCGGCCTGCTGGTGGGCGCCATCACCCTGGGCACGGCGGTCCCGCATTTCCTCAATGCCGCGCCCGGGAGGCATGCCACCCTGGCGGAACGTGCTCCTGCTGACTTCCGGGCAGGCGATCCTCGCGGCGCTGATCGGCGCCTTCCTGGTGAAGCCAGGTCCTTATCTCGGCAAATCGCCGCCGTTCGACTGGCGCGCGGCCGTCCGCGTGCTGGCCGACCGGCCGGCGCGGCTCGCCAACTACGGCTATCTCGGCCACATGTGGGAGCTCTACGCGATGTGGGCCTGGGTTCCGCTCTGCCTGCTCGCGAGCTACCAGGAGGCGGGCTGGAGCCCCCGCGCCGCGCGCCTCGCCGGGGCCGTCGCGATCTCCGCGGGCGGCCTCGGCAGCCTGCTGGCCGGCAAGCTGGCCGACCGGCTGGGGCGCACGCGGATCACCGTCGTGAGCCTGGCCGCCTCCGGCGCCTGCGCCCTGGCCGCCGGCTTCGTCTTCCACCGTCCCGCCCTGCTGACCCTCCTCTGCATCGTCTGGGGATTCGCCGTGGTGGCGGACAGCGCGCAGTTCAGCGCCGCCGTCTCCGAGCTGGCCGATCCGCGCTACGTCGGCACCGCGCTGACCGTGCAGACCAGCCTCGGCTTTCTGCTCACCACGGTGACCCTGCGGATCATCCCGCCGCTGCGGGATCTCCTGGGCTGGGAGCGGGCCTTCGCCCTCCTGGCCCTGGGACCCGCGTTCGGTATCTGGAGCATGCTCCGCCTGCGCCGGCTGCCGGAGGCGGAGCGGATGGCGGGCGGGCGGCGGTGAGGGGATACAGTGACGGGCTTGAGCATGGCATGGAGTAGATTCATAATCGTCCTGCTGCAGTTACCTCATAACTAATCCGCGAGTGGGCCGGTGTCACAACCTACTCTGACGAGTAAAGCGATGTTGGGTAAAGCTTATGCCGACGCTAGATGAGTGGGAAAGAGCTCTTAGCTCTCCGAGGCTAGTCACGATCGAGTCGTCTTTGCAACTCATTGCAGATATCCAAGAAAAGCAGGTCAAGCACGATGCCCGTCCCGTTGGTCAGAGGCGCACAACAGCACAGCGGAAACCGCAGTTAACACCTGTGCCTGGTTTGCCATCTGAAATTTTGATTGAGCCTATATATCTACTTCACCGACTGGGTGTTGTCACAACTCCAGCAGTCGAAAATCTTGCAGACATCTGTTCGTCATGGGCATATTTTCGATATCTCTGGGGGTTCGATCTGCCTGATGGATCTACGCGAGACAGGCTTCGCCTAAGTAGTCCTGCTCTCAAGATCGATTTCCATCAGAAAGGCCTGATGTCAGATCAGATTGGAGTAGGAATGGCTGCCCTCATTATGGATGCGCTTCTAAATGCCCCATATGCAGCAGATGTGTCGGTGGCAATGGATGATCCGGCTTGGCCGGTTGGTTTGATAGATGACGCCTCACCAGACTACATTTTTAGCTCTGCTGACCAGAGCATTGTGTACGTAGTTGAATGTAAGGGTACGCGTTCCTCGAGAAGTGCTGCTGTGGATCAGCTTAGAAGAGGTGTCGAGCAACTGCCGTCCTTGATCTTTCTGGATGGCCGCCCTCAACCACCTTCGTTGGTAATTGGAACTTACATGAGCGCGTCGTCGGTTCAAGTCTATGTCGTTGATCCTCCTAGCGACCTTGTGCCACCTCAAGATCGTCCCGTCAAAATAGGTGCGCGCGAGTGGAAAATTCCGGATGGCAGAGTGCTAGAAAACGCTGCTCGGCATGTATCTCAAGCTAAGATTCTCGCGTACGCTGGCTCGGATGGTGCTGCAATTACCAAGTTGGAGCAAGTGTCTGGTAGTACGAAAGACTTTCCGCGCATTACGCCGCGAGAACTAGTAACAGACGAGAACGAATTTGGAATTTTTCGTGGTATTCGTCAACAATTACCTGCCCGGGACAATATGCGCGTCGAGGTGTTTCAGGCCATATACGAGCCATTGCAACGAGCGTATATTGAAGATGACGTTGATATAATTAGTGAAGAGGTCGGGCGGCTTGGAGGTCTTGCTAGAATTGGTACAGGGGGAGTTGGTGGGCTAGGGTTTACAAGGGAGCAGCGTGCCTCAAGCCACATACTTCGTAGCTTCGCGTCCGATGGCACGTTACTAGAAATTCGGCTCACGCCTCCATAATGGCCGCTCAATCAGGCAAGCGTGTGTCCCCACCCCGGAAAGGATAAACCCTTTCCTGCTTCTGGCGGATACCATCGCCATCCGGCGGAAAGACCTAGGGCCCGAGTAGGCCTCATCCGCCGACGACCCCAGTGAGTTGACCTGATGCTCTCGCCGAGTTAAGGTAACAGCTCAATTAGCCCGGGTCGTACGACCCTGAACGGAGGTCACGATGCGCAAGAGGATCTCGAAGCTGGTGCTGTGCCTGGGAATCCTGACCGCGGCTTGTGTGAGTGGTCTTTCCCAGCGGGAGGCGGTCGCCGGGCCTTTGTGCCCGGACTACTGCGTCGACCCGGAGTGCAACTGCGTCATTCATTGCTGGCGCCAACCCGGCAACTTCTGTCTCTGTGAAGATTTTTGCAGTATCGAGTAGGGGATAGCGGACGTCAGCCAATCCGGCGGCGCTCTCCAGAACGCAGAAAAGCCCCCGCTGCACATCCGCGGGGGCTTTTTCGCGTATCGGCCTCTCGGCTTTCAGCTACGTCACAGGGTCTTGAGAAACTCCATCAGATCCCTCTTCTCGGCGTCGGAGAGCTGCGTGCCGTAGAGGTGCCCAACGTTTGAGTTGCCGGCCACGCTGGTGTCGACCAGGAATCCATCCGCCTGGGCCTGGGGCCCGTCGTGAACGAATCCGAGGTTGTTGGGATCGTAGACGTTGTACCCCCGGTAGAACTGCTTGGGCCGGTTCGCGACCGGCTGCAGGAGGTCCCAGAGGGTGGGCACGGAGCCGTTGTGCAGGTAGGGCGCCCGGGCCCAGGCGCCGTCGATCGGCAGGTTGCTGTAGCCCTGGGTCTTGCGGTAGGAGTCGAACAGGAACGGCGACTCGTGGATGGAGTGGAACGTCGCGACCAGTCCCTCGGTGAAAGAGGCGAGCCGGTGCGGGTCGGTTCCGATGTCGCCGATGGGGGTCACATTCCCCACCCCCTTGGAGCCGAAGGCGTGGCAGCCGGCGCACTGCCCCTGGAAGAGAGCCGCGCCGCGCTGCACCCCCGCCGGATCGATCGGGTACGGGAACTTCGGCGACGGCTGCCCCTTGACGAACGTGGTGACGCGGTTGAAATCGGGGATCACCACCGAATCGGGAGTGGCGCCGATCGCCATGGCGGCGGCGAAGTTGCGCTCCACGATGTTGTCGTTGTTGCCGTCCCAGTGCAGGTGCATCCCCTCGCGCGCGGCCTGGTTCCAGATCACCGGCAGGTCGACGGTGCCGATCGTGCCGTCATCCGGCAGATGGAACACCGTGATCTTGGTCGGATTGAAGGTGTCGGTGCGGCCGCGCCCCTGCGGCGGCCGGGTCTTCTGCCAGGCGTAGCCGACCTGCTGCTGGGCGAGCCCGCTCTTGGCGAACGGGATGATCACCCAGCGGTAGACGTGGCTCTCGGTCCAGCCGAGCTGGTGCCGCTTGCCGATCTTCTCCAGGAGGTTGTCCGCCGTGAACCGCGGATCGCTGGAGCACTTGTAGAGGAACCACTGGAACGATTCCAGGTCGAGCTCGTGGGCCGAGCCGGCCAGGATGAGCTGCGGGGCGGCCGTCTCCGTGGCGCGATAGCTGGCGGTATGGCAGAGGGCGCAGTTGGGCTCGACGCTGGGATAGCCGATGTGCCGCTGGGAGAAGCCGACGGGGATGTCGTGCCCGGGCTCGTAGAGGATGCCGAACGAGGCCCAGCCGTTCTTCTTGCCGGGCAGCAGGTCGGGGCAGACCTCCGGCATCACCTCCCAGAGGTAGGTGGGGATGCGGTTGGCCATGCTCAGGCCGATCGCCCCGTACTTGAACTGCTCCGCCGGGTCCGCGAAGACCTGGTCGGGCTCGACCTTCATGAGGTAGGTGTAGAGCACGTAGCCCACGCTGCCGAGGGCGATGAGCAGGACCACCGCCACCGCCGCCACGGCGGGCGAGCGGAAGGGCGCGGCCACGCTTCGGGCTCCCGTCCGGAAGATCCGCGCGAGGTTGGCGCGCTCAGCCGGTAGGGCTCCGGCAGGCCGCGCTGGAGCAGCACGCCGAGGACCACGGCGAGGAGGCCCTGGACCACCCCGAGGAGGAGCGGCGGGCCGTCCAGGCTCCACCGGCGCCACGCCATCAGCCAGAACAGGCACACGATCACCCGCGCGATCACCGTCAGCCACGCGTAGACGTGGTAGCGCAGGGGCCGTGCCGCGGTGGGGACGGCGAAGATCGTCGTCTGGATCAGCAGCAGTCCGGCGTTGCCGAGCCAGAGATAGGTGTAGGCCATCTTCGAGGCGCCGAGCCAGTCCGCCAGGGTGGTGGGGGAGGCCAGGGCCCAGAGCGCGAACACCAGGTTGAGGGCGATCGAGAGCCAGAGCACCCAGCGGAAGCCGTTCAGGGCGGACTCGCTGGCGGCGGCGCTGGTGGCAGTAGAATCGACGACGGCGGGTTCCGGCGGACCCCCCTTGCGGTAGCCGAGCCAGAGCAGGACCAGGAAGATCACGGCGAACGTCCCGTCCAGCATCCAGAAATTCTGGATCGAGCCCGGGAGGTTCCAGCGCGGGTTCTGCCAGAGCCAGAAGATCGCGGCGAGGGCGCGCCCGGCCACCGAGAGCCAGGCGAACAGGCGGTAGCGCAGCGGGTGGGCCGCGGCCGGCAGATAGAACATCGTGGCCGTGGCCAGCACCACGCCGGCCAGGGCCAGCCAGACGTAGGAGATCGCCGTCGAGCCCGGCCCCAAGGTGGCCTCCAGGAGGTCGGGGACGAAGATCGACGGAATGATGAAGCCCAGGTTGGCCACGACACCCACCCAGGTGAGCCAGCGGAACCAGCGGAGATAACCGTTCACGAATCGTTCTCCTTTTCGGGGCCTTCGCTACGCCGTTTGGAGCTACGCGGTCTTTTCGAGATGCTCGAGGATCAGGGGATAGGTGTCCCGGGCCGCGTGCTGGCCGAAGATGCAGTCGATGTGGCCATAGCCGGGGATCACGAAGCGGTCGTAGAGCGACGGGTCGTTCCGGGACTTCAGGAGCTCGACGGTGAGCTCGGTGCTCTCCGGCAGATAGCACCGGTTCTCGGCGCCGTGGATGAAGCGCATCGGGATCGCCAGCCGGTCGACGTGCGGCATGTAGACGTCCTGGTTGTCGTGGGAGACCACCTGCTTCTCGCGCACCATCAGCCCCAGGTGCTCGAAAGTCGCCATGTTGCTCACCCCGAACAGCTCGTGCAGGTTGTCGTGAATGTGCTGGCCGAGCTGCTCGTGCTGGTAGAGCAGGGCGTACATGAACGTGATGCGGTGGCAGACCGGGCTGTCGCACTCCTGGTGCGCGCGGCATCGGCGGCAGGCGCAGCACCTCGTCATAGATGCGGCTCTTCCAGTCGGCGTTGGAGTCGACGTAGGCGGTGAGCGACTTGATCCCCAGGGCGTCCATGAGGTTCGGGAGATGGAGGCCGGTCTTGATCCGCGTCGCCAGCGGCGTGATCAGGTTGGTGGCGATCTGCGAGCAGACCACCGAGCGCACCCCCTGCATCCCCGCCAGCAGGCCCATGAAGAAGGTATTGGCGCCGTAGCAGTGCACCACCGCCTGGACGGTGTCGGCGCCGGTGAGCCGCCGCACCTCCGCCACCGCCTCGGGGTGGTCGATGGTGGCGATCTGGTCGCCGTTGGACTGCTGCTGGCTGGCCGGCAGGGCGACGCTGACCCGGAAGTCGAACAGCCAGAGGTCGAAGCCCTGCGCGTAGAGGAACTCGAGCAGGTTGGTCTCCGGCAGGTCGGTGGAGAAGATCTCGCTCGAGACGCCGGCGCCGTGCACCATCAGCACCGGCCCGCGGGTCCCGCCCTGGTAGCGGGTCAGCCGCAGCTCGACGCCGTCGCTGGTGCGGAAATGGTGGATCTCGGGCGCGCCCACCTTCAACGGGCGCTTCTCGCGCGGCGGCGCGTCCGGATTGAAGTAGGTCTCCGGCACGAAAACGCCGCCGTAGGCGTGATACAGAACGCCGGCGAAGAAGGTGCCGAAGCGGGCGAGCCCCTCGATCCGCGCTCGGGCGTCCGGAGCGTTGGTGACCTCGAAGGTGGTCATCTGGTGCATGAAGTCGGCGGGCTCGATGTGCAGGATGCCCTGCCCTCCACCGGGCCGCTCTCGTCGTCCCCCTGATAGACGGTGACGTAGAGCGTGGTGGTCTGCGGCCAGAGGTGCAGCAGGGAGCCGTCGTCCACCTGCTTGAAGCCCTTGAAGAGGAAGGTCTTCCCCTCCTGCGAGCGCAGCTTCATGCGGTAGTCCATGTTGCGCAGGTCGACCCCTTCGGGATTGCTGACGAAGAGGTTGAACGTCCCTTCCGTGACGGTCAGCGGCTGGGCCGACAGCGCGCTCGCCGTGACCGTGCCGGTGATCCCGGCGGCGTGCTCGGGCTGCTCGATCAGGGCGTCGAGATCGTCGGACTCGATGGTGAGCGTGAACTGCATGGCCGAGCCCGACTGCTTGCCCTGCTCCTCCGCCCGCTTGTAGTCGCCGTCCTTCACCGAGGTGGAGAAATGCCCCTTCATGGTCTCGGTGAACCGGATCCCCATTTTTTGTCCAGTGGATGAAGCCTGTGCGCTGGATGACGAAAGATCGTTCATATCTTCTTCCTCTCCTCCTGCCCAGGAAGGGAAACGCGGCCTCGGGCGAGACGGCGATGTTTGTCGTAGGTTTTTAAGGAGCAAATTTACCATGCCCGTCCGGAGCCGTGTCACGTCCTCCGCCCCTGAATCGTCTTCCCTCTGACGACGATGGAGGAAAGACCCCATGACACGCCAGCATCTCACAAAGTCCTGATTCTCGGCGGCGGATACGCCGGGATGATCGCCGCGGCGCGCATCGGCGCGCGCGCCGATGTGACCCTGATCGACGCCCGCCCCGAGTTCGTCCAGCGCATCCGCCTGCACGAGATGCTGGCCGGCGGCGCCCCCAAAACCCTCGGCTTCGCGCGCTGGCTCGGCCGGCGCGGCGTCCGCTTCGTCCAGGCCCGCGCCGAGAGCCTGGAGCCCGGACGGCAGCGCGTCCTGGCGCGGCGCGGGGATGGGAGCCGCGTCGAGCTGGGCTACGACACCCTGATCCTCGCCCTGGGGAGCGCCACGGCGCCCGGGGTTCCGGGAGTGGCGGAGAACGCCGTCCGTCTGGACGATCCCGCCACGATCCACGACGGCGGCCGCCCGGCTGCGTGCCCTCGCCGGCTCCGGCGGCCGGGCGCTCGTGGTGGGCGGCGGGCTCACCGGCATCGAGACCGCCGCCGAGCTCGCCGAGCGCCATCCGGGCCTGCGCGTCACCCTCGCCACCCGCGGCCGGGTGGGGGAGGGGTACTCGAAGGCGGGGCGGAGCATCTGCGCCGGCGCCTGACCGGTCTGGGAGTGTCGCTCCTCGACGGCGCCGGCATCCAGGGCCTCGATCCGGGCCGCGCCTGGCGGGAGGACGGCGGCGCGATCGACTTCGACCTCTGCGTCTGGGCCGGCGGCTTCGCGGCTTCGAATCTGGCGCGGGAGGCGGGCCTCGCCGTGGACCGCTCCGGGCGCGCGCTCGTCGATCCGGCCCTCCGCGCGGCCGGCCACCCGAACATTTTCGCGGCCGGGGACTCCGCGGTGACCACTTTCCCGGACGGCCGGGCCGTCCGCATGGGCTGCGTGAGCGCGCTCCCCCTGGGAGCTCACGCCGGGGGCAACGTCCGCCGGCTGCTGCGGGGCGAGACGCCGGCCCCCTTCTCCTTCGGCTTCACGATCCGCTGCATCAGCCTCGGCCGGAAAGACGGCCTGGTCCAGTTCGTCGAGCCGGACGACACTCCGAAGGAGAAGGTCTGGACCCGCCGCCGGGCGGTCCTCACCAAGGAGCTCATCTGCCGCATGACCTACGGGGTCGTCCGCAACGAGCTGCGGTTCGGCATCCCGCTCTACCGGTGGCCGGATTCAGGCCGGCCTCTGATAGCGTCGGCGGGCGGGGGCGCGGTCCGGACGGCGCCCCAGAACCAGGAATGACGGAACCTCAAGAGCATCCCGCCGCCGATCCGCTGGCCGCGTTCGAGCGTGAGCGCGGCCGGCTGTTCGGCATCGCCTACCGCATGCTCGGCTCCGTCAGCGAGGCCGAGGACATCCTCCAGGACGCCTGGCTGCGCTGGCATGGGGTCGAGCACGGCACGGTGGAGAACCCGTCCGCCTATCTCGTCAGCCTGGTCACGCGGCTCTCGATCGACACCCTGGGAGCGGCGCGCAACCGGCTCACCGACTACGTGGGCCCCTGGCTCCCCGAGCCCCTGGTCGGGCGAGCCGCCGCGCAGTATTCCGTATCCAATAATGACGATCCCGCCGCCCTCCAGGAGCGCGCGGACGACCTCTCGATCGCCTTCCTCCTCCTGCTGGAGCGCCTGACGCCGGTCGAGCGCGCGGTCTTCCTGCTGCGCGAGTCCTTCGACTTCAGCTACCGGGAGATCGCCGGGATCGTCGGCAAGACCGAGGAGAACTGCCGGCAGATCGACCGCCGGGCGAGAAAGCGTCTCGAAGAGGGGCGCCGGCCGGTGCCGGCCGATCCGCAAGAGCACGACCGTCTCCTGCAGGGCTTCCTCCGCGCCCTCAAGGACGGCGATCTCGAAGGCATGGTGAGCCTGCTCGCCCGCGACGCCACCCTCTACTCCGACGGCGGCGGCAAGGCCCGCGCCGCCCTGAAGCCCGTCCCCACCGGCGACAGCGTCGCCCGCTTCCTGCTGGGCATCTGGCGCCAGGCGCCCCCCGACTGGGAGGCCCGCCTGGTGCAGGTCAACGGCCAGCCCGGCTTCCTGAACCTCATCGGCGGCCACCTCCTCAACGTCGTCTCCTTCCGGGCGGAGGAGGGGCTGATCCGGGAGATCTATATCGTGCTCAATCCGGACAAGCTGGGGCGGGTGGAGGTGTGAGGGATGAGTCCGTCTTGACGTCAAAACGTCTTGACGCTACCCTGAGAGCATGAGCGACGCCAAGCGAGCCACGGTCTACTTCGATGTGGAGATTCACCGCGCTTTGAAACTCAAGGCCGCCGCCAATGATCGAACGATCTCGGACCTGGTCAACGACGCAGTGAAATTGGCGCTCGTCGAGGACGCCGAGGATATCCACGCGTTTGAAGACCGCGCCACCGACTCCGTGCTGGACTTCGAGGAGTTCGTGAAGGACCTCCAGCACCGTGGCAAGATATAGGCTGGTCATCAAGGAGTCCGCGGCAAAGGAGATCGAGAGGGTTGATCAGAAGCAGGACCGCCAACGAATCATCGAGCGGATCCGCTCCCTGGCGGAGAACCCGCGCCCCTTTGGATGTGAGAAGCTCTCAGGCCGCCAAGATCTCTACAGAGTGCGAACCGGCCGTTATCGCATCATCTATTCGATTCTCGACCAAGAGCTTGTCGTCTCCGTGGTGAAGGTTGGGGACCGCAAGGACGTCTACAGGGGATCATAAGCTGGCGCGAGTCCCTCCGCGCCTGGTACCAAAGATCAAGGGAGATTCCATGAAATCCGTCCGACTGCTTGTGACAGCAGCGGTTCTGCTCTGCGTCATGCCGGCCGCGGCCCAGGACCACAAGCCCGCCTCCCCTCACCTTATGATCGAGGACGCGCAGGTGAAGTGGAAGCCGGCGTCGGGCGCTCTCAGCAAAGGCGCTGAGACGGCCGTGCTCTCCGGCAGTCCCGGAAAGCAGGGTCCGTTCGTACTGCGCATCAGGATGCCCGCCGGTTACAAGATCGCGCCGCACTGGCATCCCACGGATGAGAACGTCACCGTGATCTCGGGCACCCTTTCCCTGGGCATGGGGGAGACCTTCGACGTGAACGCCACAAAACCTCTCGCCGCCGGCGGTTACGCGCTGCTGCCGGCGGAGAAGCGCCATTTCGCGTGGACCAAGGACGGCGCGACCATCCAGATCCACGGCGTGGGCCCGTTCACGATCAATTACGTCAACCCCGCCGATTATCCCGGGAAGGACAACCCTGGCAAGGAAGCCCCGGCCCCATAGCGCCATGTTCGAGTTCGAGCACAAATCCGAACCCCTGCTACCCCGCCAGGCCTTTCTGAGCCGCCTTGCGACCAGTGCCGCGATCGGCATGGCGATCGTGGCGGTTTCACTGCTGATCGGCATGGTGGGCTATCACGCGCTCGAAGGGCTCAGTTGGCTCGACTCGTTCCTGAACGCCTCGATGCTGCTGGGCGGCATGGGGCCGACCGATCTGATCCGGACGCCGGCGGGCAAGCTGTTCGCGGGTCTGTATGCGCTCTACTGCGGCCTGGCGGTCCTGGCGGTCGCCGGGCTGATCTTCGCGCCTGTCTTCCACCGCTTCCTGCATCGGTTCCATCTCGAGGGAAGCGTCGGCAGAAGCGCTGAGCAGAGGACCTCCTCAGGCGATCCAGGCCGTGAACGCGACTCCCGACCAGGAGTCGCCGGACTTCTCGAGGCGGAACTGTCCCCCTTTGGGCCCTGGGCGGGGCGGGGTAGCCCTCCCGCTCGGACAACCGGCTCAGCAGCAGGAGGGAGCCCGCAGACGCCGAGCGCTCGGTCATGCTGGTGAAGTCCGCCAGCAGCGGGAAGGGGTCGTCGGGCGACGGCCGCAGCCAGCGGGCGAAAAGCTCGCGGCGCAGCCGGAGCTCACGGTTGGTTTCGTTCCGCGCCGGCAGCAGCCACTGCTCGGCGGGCGCGGTGGGAATGGCCGGCAAGACGGCTTCGAGGGCGGCGGCTCCCCGGAGGTCGCCGGCGAGAAGGTGGGCAGCGACGAGATGGAGTCGGAGGTCCGGAGCGCCGGCCTTGAAGTCGTGCCCGCCGATGGTGGTCTGGATCTCCCGGCTCCGCCGGGGACGGAACGCGGACGAGCCGCTGGGATGTCCTCTGGAAAGACGCTGGCGTCCGGCGCGGGGGACGTCGCGAGGGAGTCCTCAGGTGCGCATCGGCTTCAGGGCCTCGGCCCACCTGAGCAGCTCGTCGAGCATGTCGGCGGCGGATTTCTGATGGATCTCGTTCGGCACGAAGACGCCGGTGTCGTCGATGTGCTTCGAGATGTGCTTCGAGAAGAAGGGGATGGGCACCGCTTCCACCAGCGGCACCATCCTCAGGGTGGTGACGATCTGCTTGAGCATCTGCACCGCGCGGATGCCGCCCGAGACGCCGCCGTAGCTGACGAAGCCGGCCGGCTTGTAGTTCCATTCCTTGTACAGATAGTCGAGGGCGTTCATCAGCGACGGCGGCGCGCTGTAGTTGTACTCCGGCGTCACGAAGACGAAGGCGTCGGCCGCCTCGACCTTCGCGCTCCAGGCCTTGGTGTGCTCGTGCTCGTACTGCTGGAGGCGGGGGTGGGCCGGCTCGTCCATGAGCGGCAGATTCTGATCGGCCAGGTCCACCAGCTCGACCTCGAACTTGCCGTGACCGACGGCGAATTCATGGAACCACTTTCCGATGACCGGGCCCACCCTGCCGGGGCGGGTGCTGGCGATGATGACGTGGAGCTTGAGCATGGCTGGCCCTCTATGGATGCAGTTTCTCGTGCCGGTTGAGCATGCCGATGAACTTCTCGATGCGCCGCGCGCGCGTCTCCGGCTTCTTGGCCTCCTGGATGCGGTAGAGCACGGCGTAGCGGTTCGCGCTGTCCAGGGTGGCGAAGAATTTCGCCGCCTCGGGATTCCTGTCCAGCTCGCGTTGCAGGTCCTCGGGGATGGTCGCCTTGCTCTGCGAGTCGTACGCCTGCTCCCAGCGGCCGTCGCTCTGGGCCTTCTCGATCTCCGCGAGCCCCGCCGGTTTCATGCGGCCGGCCTCGATCAGCGCCAGCGCCTTGTCGACGTTGATTTTCGACCACTTGCTCCGCGGGCCGCGCGGCGTGAACTTCTGGATCCAGAAGGTGTCGTCGAACGCCCCCTTCTGCCCGTCGATCCAGCCGTGGCAGAGGGCGACGTCCAGCGCCTCCGCGTAGTTGACGGAGTCGATCCCCGAGGCCTTCTTCGCCATCTTGAGCCAGAGGCCCTTCGACGTCCGGTGGTGCTCGCCGAGCCACGTCTCCCATTCGCGCTGGGAGGCGAAGGGAAGGATCGGCAGGCCGTTCTTCTCGTCCATGGGGAGATTCTTTCCCACGGTAACGAGTTGCCGCCGGTCCGCGCCTAAGAGGTCGTAACTCTGAAGCGGGTGAACAATTACCCGCTCATTTCTTGGGAGGTGAGACGTGGCGAGCGAGCAGATCAAGACCCTCAGGCTGGAGTCCATGGACAAGCTCAACATCGACGTCAAGAAGCTGGACCGGCTCCGGGTCAAGGAGCTCACCGATATCCAGCGGGCGCGGTTGCTCGAGGTGCGGCCCGAGGCGCTGAGCAGCACGCTGATCGAGCTGAGGCCCTCGAAGCCGAGCAGCGCCAAGGGGTTCCTCACCTTCTTTTCCTCGATGATGGTGATGTCCAATCCGCTGCCCAGCAATGACATCGCCATCTTCAGCTCGGCGTTTCAGGGCGCGGTCTTTCCGGGCCTCCAGGTCGAGTTCAAGCAGATCAAGAAGAACAAGACGCATCTGGTCGAGTTCCACATCACCTTGAACCAGCCCAAGACCTACAAGTTCCGCGTCTTCTCCTATCCGCTGGCGACCTTTCAGGACATCTCGATCGACAAGAGCCAGGTCATCACGGCGCTGGTGCCGAGTTTCGAGGGGATCACCTCCTATGGTGCCGCCCTCCAGCAGCGCAATGCGGCCGGCGACGACGCGGGCTGGCTGTTCCACAAGGTCCGCATCACGGCGATCGCCTGACGGTGCCGTTCCCTGTCCTGGCGCGAGGCTGCTAGCATCCGGCATCCTGACGAGGAGAGAAGCCTGATGCCCAGCCTCCGGAACCTGCCGCGCCTGACCCTGATCGCCGTCCTGACTGCGTTGATTCCGAATACCGCCACCGCGGCCTTCGCGGCCGAGCCCCGCCCGCTGGAGCTGGCGGTCGACGCCACGGACGCCCCGCGCGGGGTGTTCCACTCGCGGCTGACGATCCCCGCCGCGCCGGGTCCGCTCACGCTCGCCTATCCGAAGTGGGTGCAGGGGGAGCACGCGCCGAGCGGACCGGTCATGCAGGTGGCCGGCTTCACGGTCTCGGCGGGGGGCAAGACCCTGGCGTGGCGCCGCGATCCTCTCGAGATGTTCCTGGTGCGGGTCGAGGTGCCGGCCGGGGCGCGGGAGGTGGAGGTGGCGTTCGACTATCTCTCGCCTCCCGAGAGCCTCGGGGGCGGCGGCTATGGGGAGACCCCGAACGCCACGCCGCACCTGCTGATCGTCGACTGGCACGACCTTCTGGTCTATCCGCTGGGCACGAACGCCATGGAGATCCCGGTGCGCGCGACGCCTGCGCCTGCCGGCCGGCTGGCGGTACGACTCGGCGCTCGCGGTCGCTTCCGGCGGAGCGGGGAAGGACGGCGCGGTGACCTTCGCGCCGACCACCCTCTACACGCTGATCGATTCGCCGGTGCTCGCGGGCGAGATCTTCGAAACCCTGGAGATGGGACCTCCGGAGGCGCCGGTCTATCTCAGCATGGCGGCCGATCAGCGCGCCTCGCTGGCGGTGCCCGAGGAGCGGCTGGCCGCCTACCGCCGGGTGCCGGCCGAGGCCCTGGCGCTCTACGGCGCGCGCCACTACCGCGCCTATCACTGGCTGCTGGCGCTCAGCGACACGCTCGATCACAACGGCCTGGAGCATCACGAGTCGAGCGACAACCGCGGGCCGGCGGACATGTTCACGGACGAGGCTCAGCTCATGCGCCAGGGAAATCTCCTGCCGCACGAGTACACCCACTCGTGGAACGGCAAGTACCGCCGCCCGGCGGGGCTCGCGACCCGCGATCCGCAGGAGGCGCTGCGCACCGAGCTGCTCTGGACCTACGAGGGGCTGACGCGCTATCTGGGGGATGTCCTGCTGACCACGCGGAGCGGCATCCGCAGCGTCGAGCAGACCCGCGAGTACCTCGCCTGGGTCGCCGCCAATCAGGACCGCAACCGGCCGGGGCGGCGGTGGCGGCCGCTGGCCGATACGGCGGAGTCGGTGCAGATCCTCTCCGGCCTGCCCGCGGCGTGGACCACCGCTCGCCGCACGCTCGATTATTACGACGAGTCCGGGCTGATCTGGCTCGAGGCCGACACGATCATCCGCCAGAAGAGCCAGGGGACAGAAATCGCTCGACGACTTCTGCCGCGCCTTTCATGGCGGCGGCGCCTCGACGGGTCCGGCGCTCAAGCCCTATACGGCGGACGACCTCTACGCCGCGCTGGGAGCCGTCGTCGCCCCACGACTGGCGCGGCTTCTTCGCCGAGCGCGTCTACGCCGTCCAGCCGCGCGCGCCGCTCGGCGGCATCGAGGGCGCGGGGTGGAAGCTGGTCTACACGGACCAGCCGAACGAGTTCCAGAAGCTGCGCGCCAAGAGCTCGAAGCGGATCGACGAGAGCTTCTCCCTGGGGGTCTGGCTCAAGGACGACGGCACGATCGACGACATCGTCACCGGCTCGCCGGCCTGGGAGGCGGGGCTGGGACCGGGGATGAAGCTGGTCGCCGTCGGCGGCCGGGCCTGGGCGCCGGAGGCCGTTCCGGAGGCGGTGCGGGCGGCGAAGACTTCAAAAGCGCCGATCTCGATCGCCGCCGTGCACGGGGACGTGCTCAAGACCTTCCAGGTGAATTATCACGAAGGAGAGCGCTACCCGCACCTCGAGCGGGACGCCTCGCGGCCGGATCTGCTGGCGGCGATCCTGGCGCCGAAGAGCCGGTAAGCGGATCTCTGGGATTGGAGCGGCGGCCGTCGCTCCCATCGCGGAGCACCCCCCCTGCCTCGACTTCGATCCCCCCGCGAAATGATTTGGCCCCCCCGGTCAAGTAGAGAAGGAAGCCGCACCATCGTGTTCACGGAGGTTTGATGAGCGATCGCTGTCGTCGGGGTTGGATAGCCGTGCTGTTCCTCCTGCTGGGAATCTCATCCGCCGTGGCGGCGCAGCCGCCGGCCCGGCCCGCCGACGCCCTGTGGGTGGCGGAGGCCGAGGGGGTGCTGCGGGTCGAGGAGGGCTCGGGGGGCGTCGTGCTCGAGGCCGATGCCGGAGAGGACGTGCGCGCCGTCGCCTTCGATCCGGCGCGGCGGGTGCTCTGGACGTTCTCCCCCGGCTGGTTGCGGTCGTTCGGGGAGGATGGAGAGGAACGGACGGCGATCCCGGTCTCGGTCCCGGCGGGGCCCTCCCTGCTCGCCGTCGATCCAGGAGACAGCTCGGTGATCCTGGCGGCGGGGCGGGGCCTCTGGCGCTTCGCCGCGGCCGGCACGCCGCTCGGCGCGCTGCCGCTCGACGGCCGGGTGCGCGGCCTCGCGTTCGATGCGCCGCGCCGGCGGCTGTGGGTGGCGACCTCCTCGTCGCTGCGCGCCTATGGCTCCGGGATGCAGCCGGTCGCCGAGGCGGCGCTGCCCAAGGAGGCGGGGATCTCCGGCCTCGGCATCGCGGCGGAGAACGGCATGGTCTGGGTGGCGGGCGGGGATCACCTGCGTAAGGTCGGGATGGACGGCCGGCTCCTCCTGGACCGGGAGATGCCCGGGCTGGTCGCCGTGGCCGGCGACGCTCACGGTGGCGCCTGGGCGGCTACCGCCCGAGATCTCTATCACTTCGGGCCGGGCGGCCGGACGATCGCCCGCCTCCAGCCGTTCGCCGGCGTGGGGACGATCGGCGCGCTCGCGGTCCAGCCGCGCGACGGCTCCGTGTGGGTGGCCAATGAGGTGGTCCTCGCCAAGGTCGACGTCGCCGGCCGGGTGGTGCGGCGGGTGTCGTTCGAGCCGCCCGTCCGTCTGCGCGCGCTGGCCTTCGCTCTGGCCGCGGGAGAGAAGAAGGCCTCGCGGCGCGGCGCGGGGCGCCCGCTCGCGAAGGTCCTCACCTCCACCCAGGCCACCGTCGTCGGCACCGTGAGGCTGCCGAACGGGCAGCCGGCCGTGGGGGCCACAGTGGTGGTGCTCGGGCAGAACGGCCTGACGGCGACGACCGACGCCTCCGGTGTCTTCACGATCACACCGGTGGCGGCGCCGCCGGGCGGCGGCTCGATCCAGGTGGCGGCCTCCCTCTCGACGGCCGCCGGACAGCTCTTCACGGCCGAGGGCGCCTGGGCCACCGGCGGGACCGTCTCGGATATCGGGACGATCGATCTCGTCTACGTCTGCGACGCGGGGTTCAAGGCGTTGCCCACTCCGGCGCCCAGCGGCACGGTCAAGGCGATGACCGTGTTCGACGACGGCAGCGGCCCGGCACTCTACGTGGGAGGTGCCTTCACGACTGTGGGCGGCCTGACCGTCAACGGCGTCGCCCGCTGGAACGGCTCCTCCTGGTCCGCCCTGGGCTCGGGGCTCTCCGGCGGGACGGGTCCCGAGGTCGACGCGCTGGCGGTCTACGACGACGGCGGCGGGGCGAAGCTCTACGCTGCCGGCAAGTTCACCAAATCGGGCACCGCCACGGTGAACTATGTGGCCAGGTGGAACGGCTCGATCTGGGCACAGGTGGGGACCGGGCTGGCGACGCAGGTCTCCGCGCTGGCCGCCTGGAACGGCTCGCTCTACGCCGGCGGCTCCTTCACGACGGTGGGAACCACGAGCTACAACCGCTTGGCGCGCTGGAACGGCACCGCGTGGTCGGCGGTGGGGGGCGGCGTCTCGGGGAACGTGCAGGCGCTCGCGGCGTATGACGACGCGAGCGGCTCCGCGCTCTACGTGGGCGGCGCTTTCGCCACGGCGGGGGGCGTCACGGTCAACCGGATCGCCCGCTGGAACGGCACCGCCTGGTCCGCCCTCGGCGGCGGAGTGGGGGGAAGCACTCCCGAGGTCGACGCGCTGGCGGTGTGGAACGACGGCGGCGGCTCCGCACTCTACGCGGGGGGCAGGTTCACCACCGCCAACGGCTCGACCGTCGCGGCCAAATACGTGGCGCGGTGGCGCGACGGCGCCTGGAGCGCGGTGGGCACCGGGCTCGCCACCCAGGTGCTCGCGCTGGCGCCTTTCGACGACGGCACCGGTCCGGCGCTCTACGCCGGCGGCGCCTTCACGACGATTGCGGGGATCCCCTATGGCCGCCTGGCGCGGTGGAACGGGACGAGCTGGGACCCGCTCGTCGAAGGGGTGGACGGCACGGTCTCCGCGCTGGCGGTCGTCCCCTCGGGCGCGGGCGCCGGGATCTACCTCGGCGGCGCGTTCTCGACGGCGAGCGGGGTCTCCGCGGCCAGGATCGTCCGCTGGTGGCGGCCGGCGAGCTGCGCGGACACGACGCCCCCCTTCATCGCCTTCACCCAGCCAGCCTGGGGCGCGACGGTGGGCACGCCGACGCCGGTGCTCGGCTTCGCCCTGGCGGACGGCGGCTCCGGGGTCGACACGTCCACCCTGACGATCCAGGCGAACGGCGGTCCGCTCCCGGTCCACTGCACCTTCGGCGCCGGCTGGGGGCAGTGCACGCCGGACGCGCCGCTCCCCCAGGCCCAGGTCACGCTGACCGCGATGATCAAGGACCTGGCGGGAAACCTGGCGGACCCCGGCACCGCGACCCAGTTCACGATCCAGGACGCCATGCCTCCGTCTCTCGCCATCACCAGTCCGGCGGCGGGGGCGGTGGTGACCTCGGCCTATCCGGTGATCCAGATCCATGCCGACGATCCGAACGGCAGCGGGGTCGATCCGTCCTCGGTATCGGCGCTGCTCAACGGCGCTCCCGTGGGGGTCGACTGCCGGTTCATCGGAGCCGAGGCCCAGTGCGTCCTGGCATCGCCGCTGGTGGCGGGTCCGGCGCAGGTGACGTTGACGGTCCGGGACCGGGCGGGCAACGTCTCCTCCCCGGCGTCGGTCTCCTTTACCTCGGCGCCGGCGCCGCCACCCGCGACGACGCTGCACGGCACCGTGCGCTCCGCCGGCGGGAGCGCCGCAGTGGGCGCGACGGTGACGGTCAACGAAGACCGGCGGCTCTACGCCACCACGTCCGCGGACGGGACCTTCTCGATCGCCGGCGCTGCCGCGGGCCCCGGCGTCTTCCTGTCGGTGACGGCGAACGCGAGCCTGCCGCCGCGGGTAGGCTTCGCCGCCCACATCGCGCCGGTCGCGGGCGGCGTCACAGAAGTGGGGACGATCACCCTCCAGAGCTCGTGCGACCTTCAATTCCGGACGGTACCGCTCCAGCCGGCGGACGGAACGCTCGAGAACCGCCAGAGCTCGGGCCCCTACTCGCTCACCGGCACGGCGGCGGTCTACGACGACGGCACCGGCCCGGCCCTCTATCTGGGAGGAGCGTTCACTCACGCTGGCGGGCGCGAGGTCAACGGCGTCGCGAAATGGACCGGCAGCGGATGGCGAGCGCTCGGCGGCGGAGCGCTCGGCGGCCAGTCCACGGCGGTCAACGCCCTCGCGGTCTACGACGACGGCAGCGGCCCGGCCCTCTACGCGGGGGGCGAGCTCACCTCGATCGGCGGCAAGCTGGCGGCCAACCTGGCGCGGTGGGACGGCCACGCCTGGAGCGAGGTGGGGCACGGCGTCTCCGCCGCGGTCACCGGCCTGGCGGTCTACGACGACGGCACCACCGGCCCGGCGCTCTACCTGACGGGGAAGTTCACGTCGGTCCAGACGGCGACGACCTGGGACGGCCGGAACCTCGCCATCGCGGCCGGCGGCTTCGCCAAGTGGAACGGCCAGGGCTGGACGGTCCTCCCCGCGCCGTCCAGCGACGCCTATACCCGGCTGAAGGTGCTCGACGATGGGACGGGTCCGGCGCTGTACGCCCTCGCCCTCGACGGTCTCTTCAAGTGGAGCCCGGCGGCGGGGAGCTGGACGCAGCTCCTCGGGGCCACCGATCTCCAGCCGTATCCGAACAAGACCCTGGAGGACTTCACCGCCTTCAACAACGCCCTCTACGTGGCGGGCCTGCGCATGGGGGTTTTGAAGCGGACCGGCGGCGCCTGGCAGCAGGTGCTCTCCGCCAGCGCCTCGATCGCCTCGCTCGGCGTAGGCCCGGCGGGAGCCGCTCCGGGCCTCTATGCCGCCGGAGCGTTCACCACCAACGGCTCGGTCCAGCTCGGCCGCTGGAACGGGACCGCCTGGACGCAGCCGCTCGCCGAGGGCAAGGTCCTGTTTCCAGTTTCGGGACTGGGGGCCGGCCTGGTCCTCTACGGCGGGGAGACCGCCAACGGGTATTCGAACAGCACCGCCGAGCCGGCGCTCTGGAACGGCACCGCCTGGACGCCGCTCACCCCCGCCGGAGACACCACGGGGGACGTCACCTCGGCGGTGGCGTTCGACGACGGCCAGGGCGAGGCGCTGTTCTTCGCCGGGCCCGCGACGGCGGGCGGCGTCACCCTCGGCGGCGGGATCGGCCGCTGGGACGGCACGCGGGTCACCGCCGCCGGAGCCGGGCTCGAAGGGGGCGGCAGCGCGGTCTTCGTCCTCGACGACGGGACCGGCCCCGCCCTCTACGCCGTCGCCGGCACGGCCGGCCGGATCGCGAAGTGGAACGGCTCCGGATGGACGACTGTGGGGAGTCCGATCGGCGCCGAGATCCGGACGCTCGCGATCGCCGACCTCGGTGCCGGTCCGCGGCTCTACGCCGGCGGCGCGGGAGTGTTTCGCTGGAATGGCACCTTCTGGACGTCGATCGGCGGCCCGGCCTCCGTCCTGGCGCTGGCGGGTTATCAGGGGGCGCTCTACGCCGGCGGCGGCAGCTTCTGGACCCCCGGCGAGATCCTGCAGCGCTACGACGGTGGCGCCTGGTCGGCGGTGAGCGGGGCGCCGACCGATACGGTCGAGGCGCTCGAGGTCTGGAGCGGCTACCTCTACGTGGGCGGTTCCTTCGTCAAGGCCGGCGGCCAGACGCACCTGGGCCTCGCGGCCTACACCGGCAGCTCCTGGCTGACCACCGGCGGTTGCGGGTTCCTCGCCAACCGGGATTTCCCGGCGACGGGTACCTCGCCGCTCTTCGGCGGCGTGCACGCGCTCAAGGCGTTCGTAGCGGGAGGCGTCAGCCAGCTGGTGATCGGCGGCGACTACCTCTCCGCCTGCGACAGCGACACGGGCTCGACGCTCGTCGCCCATCGTCTGCCGTACTCCTACGTCAACCTGGGGACGGGAGTCGACGGACCGGTCTACTCGCTCTCGACCTTCAACTCAGGGAGCGGCCCGGAGGTGGTGGTGGGTGGCGGCTTCGTCTCCGCGGGAGGGCAGCCCTCGGGCAAGCTGGCGGTCTGGACCACGTTCCCGAGCTTCGGCCAGTGTTCGCCGGCTGGCCAGCCGCCGGTGATCACACTGACGACTCCCGCCGACAACTCGGTGACGGCGGCCGCGCAGCAGACCTTCAGCGGTTCGCTCGATGAGCCGGCGACGCTGTCGATCGACGGCCAGGGCGTCGCCGTGGGCGCGGAGCTCTCCTTCAGCTCGCCACCGTTCCCCTTGGCCATCGGCGCCAATGTGTTCACGCTCGCCGCGACAGACCTCGGGGGGCTCTCCCGGCAGGTGCGGGTCACGGTCGTGCGGGATCCCACGCCGCCTGTCCTCACATTGACGTCGCCCACCGCCGGCGCGGCTATATCGGCGGCACGGCCGGCGCTCGTCGCGGCGTACGACGATTCCGGCAGCGGCGTCGTCCCCGGGACGCTCGCCTTCACGGCGAACGGCGCTCCGCTCGCGGTGTCCTGCGTCTCCGATCTGACCGGCGCGCGCTGCACGCCCGCCGCGGATCTCCCCGCCGGAGCGGTGACGCTCGCGGCCACGGTCGCCGACCGGGCGGGGAACGCCGCGTCGGCCGCGGTCGCCTTCACCGTGGCGCCGGCGGCGAGCGCTATCACCACCGTGACCGGGACCGTGGTGCGGGCCGGCAGCCCGGTTTCCGGGGCCCGCGTGACCGTGCTCGGCGCCGGCGCTACCGCGATGACCGGCGCCGACGGGCGCTTCACGCTCTCTGGCATCGATGTCTCCAGCGGCGCGCCGCTTGCGCTGGCGGTCGAGGCCGCGAGCGGCGGCATGGCCCTGGCCGCCACGGCGGCCGTCTCCCCCGTCCCGGGGGGAACCAGCGACGCCGGGACGATCGTCCTGCGCGCGAGCTGCGCTCCGAGCTTCGCCACCGGCCCGTTCGCCGGGGTCGGCGTCTCCGGCGGCAGCCCGGCGCGGGTGTCCGCCGCGGCCGTGTTCGACGACGGCCACGGCCCGGCCCTCTACGTTGGTGGGACCTTCACCACCGCCGGCGGAGTGCCGGCGAGGAACCTCGCCAGGTGGGACGGCCATGCCTGGGCCGCCGTGGGCGGCGGGCTCGACGGGCCGGTCCAGTCGCTCGCCGTGTTCGACGACGGCAGCGGCCCCGCGCTCTACGCGGCCGGCGACTTCGCCGGCGCCAACGCCTTCCCAGGGTCGCCGTACCGGCCGGCCGTCCGGGTCGCGAAGTGGAACGGGACCTCCTGGTCGGCGCTCGGCTCCGGGCTCGGCGGCAGGGTCTACGCGCTCGCCGCCTGGAACGGCGCGCTCTACGCCGGCGGCGGAGTCGACGTCCCCTATCTCGAGCGTTGGGATGCCGCCGCGGGCACTTGGACGGCGGTGGGCCCCGCCGCGCCCAACGGCACGGTCTACGCCCTCGGGGTTTTCAACGGCTCGCTGTACGCCGGTGGCCTCTTCACCTCGATCGGCGGCGTCCAGGCCCGGCGCATCGCGCGCTGGGACGGCTCGTCCTGGTCGCCGCTCGGCGCCGGCACGAGCGGCGGCGTCTACTCCCTGGCCGTCTTCGGCGGCGCCCTGTACGCGGGCGGCTATTTCCAGAACGCCGGCGACCTCTTTCAGACGGTCGGCGGCATCGCCCGCTGGACGGGGAGCGCCTGGGCCTATGCGGGAGATCCCGCTGTCCATGCCCTCTCCGCGGGCGGGGTGGCCGCCGAGGGGCCGCAGGGGATCGAGGCCCTGGCCGCGTTCGATGACGGCAGTGGTCCGGCCCTCTACGCGCTGGGTCTGATCAACGACGCCGGCCTGACCGGCATCGCGCGGTTCCGCGACGGCGGCTGGTCGGCGCTGGGCACCGGGGTCGCCACCCAGGGCTATGGCGGCGCCGCGCTGGCGGTGTTCGACGACGGTGCCGGCTCCGCGCTCTACGCCGGCGGCGACTTCACCGTCGCCGGCCAGCTCGGAGTGAGCGGCGTCGCCCGCTGGAACGGCTCCTGGAGCGCCCTCGGCACGGGGCTCAACGGCGGGATCTCCGCCTTCACGGTGTTCGACGACGGCACCGGCCCGGCCCTCTTCGCGGGCGGCGCGTTCACCGCCGCGAGCGGCCGGACGGTCTCCCACGCGGGGCGGTGGAGCGGCTCGGGGTGGAGCCCGCTCGGCGCGGGGACGGATGGCACCGTTGCGGCGCTCGCCGTCTCCGGCGCGGGGCCGGGAGCGCTGCTCTACGCGGCGGGCGATTTCGCCCAGGCCGGCGGTCTCCCGGCCGCCCGTGCCGCCCAGTGGGACGGCCGGAGCTGGGCGCCGCTCGGCGGCGGGCTCGACGGCCCGGTGCGCGCCCTCGTGACGTTCGACGCGGGGAGCGGCCCGGCTCTCTATGCCGGCGGCGCCTTCTCAGCGGCTGGTGGGGCGCCCGCGAGCCGGATCGCGCGCTGGAACGGCGGCTCCTGGTCGGCCCTGGGAGCGGGGCTCGACGGCCCGGTGCTGGCGCTCGCCGCCGGCGCCGTGGGCGGGGGAGGGCCGCGGCTGTTCGCCGGCGGCTCCTTCGCGCACGCCGGGAGCGGCACCGCCGCGAACGTCGCCGCCTGGGACGGCGCCTCCTGGTCCCCCCTCGGCTCCGGACTCAACGGCGAGGTGGACAGCCTCGTGATCCACGACGACGGCAGCGGTCCGGCGCTCTATGCCGGCGGCGCCTTCACGCTCTCCGGAGGCACGAGTGTGAGCCATCTGGCCCGCTGGGCCGGCTCGGCCTGGACCGCGGTGGGCGGCGGCGCCAGCGCCACGGTCACCGCGCTCGCGGCGTTCGACGACGGCAGCGGCCCGGCGCTCTATGCCGGCGGCGCCTTCACCAGCGCGGGCGGCGTGGCGGTCAACGGCCTCGCCCGCTGGAACGGTTCCTCCTGGCAGGCCCTGGGGGACGGCACGCCGGCGGGGGCGGGAGTCGCCAACGGCGCGGTGCTGGCGCTCCAGCCCTTCGCGGAGGCGGCCGGCCCGGCGCTCTACCTCGGCGGCAGCTTCGGCCTCGCCGGTGGCCAGCCCGCGGTCTCGATCGCCCGCTGGGCGCGTCCGTTCTCCTGCTTCGCGCCGGACTCGACCCCGCCCACCCTCGCCTTCACCGCGCCGGTGGCCGGTTCGACGGTCGGCACGGCGACCCCGCAGCTCTCCCTCGCCTGGAGCGATGGCGAGAGCGGCGTCGATCCGGCGAGCCTGCTGGCGCAGGCGAACGGCACCGCCCTCGCCCTCTCCTGCACCACCAGCGCGGCCGCCGCCCAGTGCGCGCCGCAGACGCCGATGCCCGAAGGGGTGGTCTCCCTGTCGGTGACCGTGGCCGACCAAGCCGGCAACCGCTCGGCCCCGGCGGCGCTCTCGTTCACGGTGGACATCTCCCCGCCGTCGCTCGCGGTGACGGCGCCGGCCGAGGGCGCGGCGGTCGAGGCCGCCGGCCTCCAGATCCAGGTCGCCTGGAGCGACTCCGGGTCGGGGATCGACGCGAGCTCTCTCGTCCTCACCGACGGCGGCTCCCCCCTCGCCGCGAGCTGCGCGCCGGGTGCCGGAGGCGCCATCTGCACGCCGGTGACACCGTTCGTGGCCGGCGCCCACACGGTGGCGGCCACCATTGCCGATCTCTCGGGCAAGACCGCCACGGCGACCGTGCACTTCACGGTCGCCGGCGACCCGCCGCCGCCGCCGTCAGCGCCGCGGATCACCCTCACCGCGCCGGTGGACGGGGCGATCACGACCGCCGCCGCGATCGCGCTGACCGGCAGCGTCAGCCAGCCCGCGACGCTCACCGTCAACGGCGCCGCCGTGCCGCTCGACGGGGCGAACGGCTTCAGCTACAACGCTCCGCTCGCCGAGGGGGGCAACCGCTTCGACCTGGTGGCGACCGGCGCCGGCAACCTCACCGGCACGGCCCGGTTGAGCGTCGTCCGCGACTCGACGCCGCCGGTGATCTCGATCCTGGAGCCGAAGCCGGACGCCTATCACGATCCGGCAACGCCCCTGCAGCTCCTGGTGGGAGACAGTGGGGCGGGCGTCGATCCCTCGACTCTCTCCCTGACCCTCAACGGCTCGCCATTGGCGGCCGACTGCACGGTGTGCGCGCCGCTCGTCACCTGCACGCCGCGCGGCACGTTCCCCGGGGGCGCCCTCTCCCTGGGGGCGAGCGTTGCCGACCGGGCCGGGAGCTCCGCGGCCGCGAGCCCCGTCCGCTTCACGGTCCAGTCCGGCTACGACGTCACACCGCCGGCGATCACCCTGACCTCGCCGGCCCCCGGCAGCGTGACGAGAGCCGCCCAGGCCCACCTCGTCGGCCGGGTGAGCGAGCCGGCCACGTTCACCGTCAACGGCGCCACCGTGCCGCTCGACGGCAGCCTCGCCTTCGACGACCTGGTGACGCTCGCGACCGGCGCCAACGCCTTCACCCTGACCGCGGCCGACGCCAACGGCAACGCCTCCAGCCTGACCTTCACGATCACCCTGGATGGCGACACGCCGGGCCCGGTCGACGCCACTCGGGTCACCGTCGGCGCTCCGGCGGCGGGCGTCTCCACCGTGACCGGCGCCGCCGGCAGCGTCAGCCCGGTGCGGCCGGGCTGGACGGTGGTCGTCACCGACGAGCTGACCGGCGCGGCTGTCACCGTGCCCGCGGGCGCGGACGGGAGCTTCACGGCCGCGGTGGGCACGCGGGGCGGGGACACCCTCGCGATCGCGGTCCGTGGCAGCGCCGGGCTCCAAGGGCCGTCGCGGGCCTTCACCGTGCCGGGCACGCCGCAACTCCCCGCCGATCCCGCGACGATCGCGCCGGCGCTCGACCCCACCGTGGCCACGGACCTCTGCGCCGCCACCGCCTTCCTCTACACGGGAGCCAACGCCGTCCAGACCGGCGCGTCCCCGGGGGCGATCGACTGCCGGCGCGTGACGGTCCTCCGTGGCCGGGTGCTCGACCGCGCCGGCGCGCCGCTGCCCGCCGTTCGCGTGAGCGTGTTCCATCATCCGGAGCTCGGGAGCACGCTCACCCGCGCCGACGGAGCCTGGGACCTCGCCGCCAATGGCGGCGGCGCGGTGACCGTCCAGTTCGCCAGGCCCGGCTATCTGCCGGCCCAGCGCAAGGTGAAAGCCGCCTGGAGCACCTGGGCCGCCGCGCCCGACGTCGTCCTGATCCCCCTGGACACCGCGGCCACCGCGATCGACCTCACCGCCTCGACGCCGGTCCAGGTGGCACGGGGGAGCGCGGTCTCCGATGCCGACGGCGACCGCCGGGCGACCCTGCTGTTCACCCAGGGGACCCAGGCGACACTCGCCTTCCCCGGCGGCGCCACCCAGGCCGTGCAGAGCCTGACGGTGCGCGCCACCGAATACACCGTCGGCGCCAGCGGCCCCCGGGCGATGCCGGGAGAGCTGCCTCCCACCACCGGCTATACCTATGCCGTCGAGCTCTCCGCCGACGAGGCCGCCGCCGCCGGAGCGAGCGAGATCCGGTTCGACCGCCCGGTGCTCGTCTACCTCGAGAACTTCCTCGGCTTCCCCGCGGGCACCGTGGTGCCGGTGGGCACCTATGACCGGTCGCGCGCCGCCTGGTTCGCCGCCGGCCGGGACGGCCGGGTGGTCCAGGTGCTCTCGGTGACCGATGGCGCCGCCAACCTCGACGTCGACGGCACCGGCCAGGTAGCCTCGCCCGCCGCGCTCGCCACCCTCGGCGTCACCGATGCCGAGCGCCGGCAGCTCGCCTCCCTCTACACCCCCGGCCAGAGCCTCTGGCGCGTGCCGGTCCTGCACTTCACCCCCTACGACTACAACTGGGTGGTGCAGCCGAAGCTCCCGGGCGCGGGAATGCCGAAAGAAAAGAAGCCCAAGGGAGGGGACCAGGACAAGAAAGACGATCCGTGCCTCTGCTCGGGATCGATCCTGGAAGCCGAGAACCAGATCCTCGGCGAGGTAGTGGGCCTCTCCGGTACGCCGTTCACGCTCAACTACCGGAGCGACCGGGTGCCCGGGCGGAAGATCGCCGACACGCTCGACATCCCGCTCTCCCAGGAGGGTCCGCCGAACGGGCTGAAACGGATCGAGCTCGAGGTGGACGTGGCGGGGCAGCACTTCGCCCAGAGCTTCAGCCCGGCGGCCGGCCAGTCCTTCCGCTTCGGCTGGGACGGCAAGGACGCCTACGGCCGCGCGGTCCAGGGACGGCAGGAGTACAGCGCGCGCGTCGGCTACGTCTATGACGGCCAGTACCGCAACCCGCAGCCGGGCTGCGCCAACTGCTTCGGCGATCCCGGCGCCGGCCCCCTGCCGGGGAGCTCGCGCCAGGAGGTCACCCGCTGGCAGAAGAACAAGGGGACGCTCGGCTCCTGGGATTCGCGGTCGCAGCTCTACCTGGGCGGCTGGAGCCTTTCAGGCCATCACGCCTTCGATCCGGTGGACAAGGTCCTCTACTACGGCGACGGCCGGCGGCGCAACGCCGCCGACGCCAAGGTGCTGAAAGTCCTGGCCGGCAACGCCACCGACACCTCGAGCGGCGACGGCGGTCCGGCCGACGAGGCCGGCGTGGACTCGCCGGTGAGCGTGGCCGTGGAGCCGGACGGCACGCTCCACGTGGTGGCCATCGGCAGCGCCCAGATCCGCAAAGTGGATCCGGACGGCACGATCACTACCGAGGCCGGGAGGCCGCGCATCACCGATCCGACTCAGGATCCCGGTCCGCGCGGCGACGGCGGTCCGGCCCGGCTGGCGCGCCTGTGGGAGCCGGTGAGCGCCGCCATCGGTCCGGACGGGCTGCTCTATATCGCCGATCTGCGCGACGAGCGGATCGTCCGCATCGAGGCCGACGGCACGCTGACCAACGTCATCGGCCACAGCACGCTGCCGCCGGGAGGCCAGCCGCCGCTGATCGTCTGGGAAGTGCCGTGGACGATCACCCAGATCCTCTTCGGCCCGGACGGCAAGCTCTACGTCGCGGCGGTGAGCACCATTCCGCAACTGGGCACCTTGTACCGTTTCGACCTCACCTGGGGGACGGCCAAGCTGCTGATGGCAGGGCGGATGGAGACCCTCAACAACCAGCTCTACTGGAACGAGAACTGGGAGACCCAGAGCGTCGGCAGCATCTTCCAGTACACCCAGCTCACCAGCATCGCCTTCGACTCCGGAGGCGACCTCTACTTCAGCATCGTCGGCTGCCACAGCATCTGGCATCGCAATTACGATGGCACCGCCAAGCAGATCGCCGGCTTCTTCGACGGCACCGCCTGCCGCAGCGGCTACAGCGGCGATGGTGGCGTCGGCACCCAGGCCAGGCTGAACTGGCCGCGCAGCCTGCTGGCTCGCGAGGACGGGAGCCTCCTGTTCGTCGACTCCGACAATCACGCCGTGCGTCAGATCTCACCGGGAGGCGACATCACGACCGTCGCCGGTATCGGCATCGGTGGCGACAACGGTTCGGGCCGGCCCCCCCGGCAGACCGAGTTGAAGATCCCCGCCGCGGTCACCGAGTCGCCGGACCATGAGCTCATCATCGCCGACGCCGCCAACAACGTGATCCGCGGCGAGGAGCCGGTGTTCGGCAAGAGCCGGAGCGGCTCGATCGTGCAGTCCGAGCAGATCCGCGTCACCTCCGACGACGGCGCCGCCGTCTTCGTGTTCGACGCCGGCGGCCGCCATCTCTGGACCGAGGACGCGCGGACCGGCGTCAAGCTCCTGGCCTTCGCCTACGACGACCACAGCCGTCTGGTCACCATCACCGACACGTTCTCGAACGTCACCACCCTGGAGCGCGACGCCTCGGGCCGGGCCACCGCCATCTTGGCCCCCTTCGGCCAGCGCACGGCGCTCACCTTCGATACCAACGGTTTCCTCGCCTCGGTCACCAATCCGGCCAACGAGAAGGTCGACTTCACCTACACCGCCGACGGGCTCCTCCAGACGATGCGGGACCCGAAGCAGAGGACGTACCAGTACTCCTTCGATCCGCTCGGGCGTCTCGAGAAGGACGAGGACCCGCTGCACGGCTTCACCTCCCTGGCGCGGACCGACAACGCCTCCGGCTCCACCGTGACCAAGAGCACGGCCATGGGGCGGACCACGACCTACCGGACGGAGCATCTCTCAGGCGGCGATGAGCGCGTCACCACTACCTACCCCGACGGTACTGTGCTTGTCGTTCTGAAAAAGAGCGATGGTTCGTCGACGACAACGCGGCCCGACGGAACCGTGCTGACAGTCGCCTCCAAACCTGAGCCGCGGGTCGGCATGCAGACACCTCTGGTTGAAACCTCGACGTTCAGGACGCCAGGCGGCCTCTCCTCGACTACAAGCAGCTCGCGGTTGATCACCTCGATCAACCCGGCGGATCCAAAGCTCGACCTCGGCGATCCAAAGAACGTCGTCCGGGTCACCGACATGGTCACCGTCGACAACCGGACGACCACCAGCACGGTCGATTTCATCAACCGGACAACAACGGTGACAACTCCTATGGGGCGCCAGAGCTCCGCCACGAGTGACACCTTCGGCCGGTTGATCGAATCGCGGCTCCCGGGAGTCCTCCCCTCTGTCTCGTCCTATGACGAAAAAGGCCAACTGAAGAAGGTCACTCAGGGGGACCGCGCGGTCACCTATAGCTACAACTCCCAAGGTCTTGTGGCAAGTGTGACCGATGCGCTCTCTCACTCCGTGAATTATGCGTATGACGCCGCCGGGCGAGTGACCACGACCACGCTGGCCGACCTCCGCCAGGTAAGTTTCACCTACGATGCGAATGGGAACCTGGCGACGATCACTCCGCCCACCCGGCCCTTACATCGGTTTGACTACGACGAAACGGACCGGCCCAGGGCATACACGCCGCCGAGCCTTGGAGCCGCGTCCAATGACACGGCATTCATCTACAACCTTGACCACCAGATCACCAGCGTCTCGCGGCCGGACGGGCAATCGATCACGTACCAATACGACCCCCCTTCGGGAAGGCTGGACCGGATCACCACGCCCCTTGGCTCCTACCAGTATCACTACGACGCGACCTCGGGAAATCTCACCAGCGCCTACGATCCTTCCGGTGGAAGCCTCACCTTCACCTACGACGGTTCACTTCCGAAGAGCGTAACCTGGTCCGGCGCGGTGACGGGCTCGGTCGGCTGGGGCTACGATAATCACTTCCAGTTAGTGAGCCAGACGGTCAACGGAGCCAACCCCATTGCCTTCAGTTACGACCAGGACGGACTCCTCACGCAGGCGGGCAGCCTCGTCCTGACCCATAACGCCCAAACGGGATTCCTGACAGGAACGGTGCTGGGCGGACTTTCCGATACGTACAGCTACTCGCCGTTTGGCGAACTCGCGAGCTACAGCGCGAGCCATCAAAGTAGCACCCTCTATTCCACGAGCTTCAGCCGCGACGCAGTGGGCCGCATCCGCCAGAAGGTGGAAACCCTCGGCGGATCGACCTCCACCTACATCTATTCCTACGATCCGGCCGGACGCCTGACGGACGTCCAAAAGGACGGGATTGCCTTCGAGCACTACGAATATGACGGCAACAGCAACAGGACGGCCTGGACTGATCCCGTCGGATCAGGGACGGCGACTTACGATGATCAGGACCGGCTCCTGACCTACGGTCCCAACGCCTACACCTACACAGCGAACGGCGAGCTCGCCACCAAGACCGCGAACGGCCAAGTGGTCCAGTACACCTACGACGTGGTCGGAAACCTTCGGGGCGTCCAACTGCCGGCCGGCATCCAGATCGAGTACGTGATCGATGCGAACAACCGCAGGGTGGGTAAGAAGGTTGACGGGGCTCTAGTCCGTGGATATGTCTATCAAAACCGGACCAGCCCGCTAGCCGAGCTCGACGGCGCGGGCAACGTCGTCGCCCGTTTCGTGTACGGAACCTCAGCCAATGTCCCGGAGTACATGGTCCAGGCCGGATTGACCTATCGGTTCATCACCGATGCGGTGGGGAGCATCCGCCTGGTGGTCAACACGTCTGACGGCACAATCGCCCAGCGGCTCGACTATGACGCCTTCGGCCGGATTATCCTGGACACTAACCCCGGCTTCCAGCCGTTCGGCTTCGCGGGCGGCCTCTACGACCCGCAAACGGGCCTCGTCCGTTTTGGGGCCCGAGACTACGATCCGGAGACAGGGCGTTGGACGACCAAGGACCCGGTGGGCTTCGGAGGAGGAGACACCAACCTCTATGGCTACGTCGTCAACGATCCGATAAACTTGAACGACCCTTCCGGGCTCTCTTGGGGCTCTGCCGGGAGGGGTTTCCTGAAAGGGCTTGTGGTCGGGGCTGCTGTTGGGATCGTCGCGGGTGCCGTCGTAGCGCTCGCTCCTGTGGCTGCTCCTTTCCTGGCGGTCGCCGGACTTGTAGGGCTAGCCACCACAGCCTATGAGGGCTATCAGCTATTTACCGATCCGTGTGCCAGCGCTGACTCGAAGCATGAATTTTTGGGAGGAGTAGCAGGAGGTGTTGTCGGTGGAGGTTTGGGCTACAGAGGAGGTGGTTGGTTAGCAGGAGAAGCTGCAGCAGAGAATGCAGGATATGTCGATCTGACGGATGCCCAGGCTCGGCAGCACATTTTAGAAGGCGACTCCACCGGAGGAGGGCATGCACCAGGGGTCGGAAGGTCAGGTAAGAGCGAATTTCCATCGGATTGGAGCGATGCCAGAATTCTCCACGAGATTTCGGATATCGCCACAGATCCTGCGCAATCTTGGACACCTCCAAATTCCAGGGGTTACATCACTTCCTCTAGAATGAGCGGTAACGTCAACATCAAAGTAGTGTTCGACACCAAGAATAGCCGAATAGTAACTGGGTATCCAACCAACTTGCCGAGGAATCCGTGATGAATATTCTTGTACCTGAGATCGAGGCTCGATTGCGTTGTGTTTTGGGGGAAGTTGAAGGGCAGGAGGATGTTTCGGCCTGCTATTCCCCGGAATCACTACCTTTCGCGGAAGAGATGGAGCAAATCCATGAATATATTGAGATCGCAGGAGAGTATGGAATTGCCTATGAAACTCTGGTGGCGACAATCGAAGCTCACCACTTCCTGCTGTCTGGAAAGGCAGCCATCTGTTTGTTGGAGCTAGGCCTTCTCTTCCGCTACAAGACGGACAGAAAAGAGGACGCTCTGTTTGATCTGCGATAGGCAGTATGGCCCTGGCTTGGGTAGAGGCCTATATAAGAATAGTTGAGGTCATACCTGTTTTAGGTGGATGAGTCCTAACAAAGCAGTCTTTCGGGGGAATGGACTAATGCGCCGAGTACTGAAGTTATTTTCACCAACTTTTCTACCGCTGCTGCTCTCTGTCTTAGTGCTGGCACTGGTCGGAGTGGCGCCTGCAAAGGCTGCAACCATGATTGTGGTGAACGACGACGGCCCTGGGGAAGGATTGAACGATCCCGCTCTATTTGTAGCGGATGGCGGCAATGGCTCGGCTACTTTGGGTGAGGCGAGACTGCGAGCTGTTCAATTCGCGGCGAGCCTCGTCGGAAATCTCCTCGACAGCCCGATGCCGATTCGGATCGGGGTACGGTTTGACCCGCAGGGGGGGACCTCGAGCTCCGCCACGCTGGGGGCAGGTAGGGCGGTGATTTTCTATCGCGACTTCCCCGGCGCACCGCGGCCGAACACCTGGTATCCGGTGGCGCTCGCCAACAAGCTGGCAGCGGAGGACCTCAACGGCGCCGCCAGCGAGATCGAGCTCGTCTTGAACAGTGACGTCGACGGCCCCGTAGTCCTCGGCTTGAAGTCGTTTTACTACGGCTTCAACGCCGTCGATCCGGCGAAGGGAACGAGCCTGGTGGCGGTGGCGGTCCATGAGATTCTCCATGGGCTCGGTTTCGCGACCGTGCTCGATCGCACGACAGGCGCGAAGCTCGACGGCCGCGACGACATTTTCGAAATCCATCTCGAGCGCACGGGAGCGAATCCCCCTGACTTTCCGTCGATGACTGATGCCCAACGCCTGGCGGCGATCACATCCGCGCCGGACGTCCATTGGGTAGGCCCGAACGCGGCGGCGGCGAGCACCCTGCTGACAGCGGGAGTCGCGGCGGGAGGCAAGATCGAGATGTATGCACCGGGCCCTGCAACCACACCTGGCGCCCTGGCTCATTTCAGCTCCGGCCTTGCCCCATTCCAGTTCATGGAGGAGTTCTATGGAGGCATCCAACTCGATCTGCGGCTTGCGCGGGCGGTTCTTGCCGATCTCGGCTGGGGGCCGGGGCCGGACTGCGTCACGGTTCAGACTGGAGGCTCGGGCGGGGCGCCCTAATTCTACTTTGTCAGATTACCCAAAGAGCAATTTTCAGCCCCGCAGGGGCGACCGGAATTAGCCCGGCCGTGAGCCCCGGGAACCGCCCTCCCACATAACCAGGGGCCCCGCAGGGCGGCAGGAAACGACGCCACGCTGATCTCCTGCCGCCGCTGCGGGGCTTTGGGGTGGTTTGCTCTGGGTTCCCGGGGCTGACGCCCCGGCGGCGCCCTCGTCTTGAATCGCAGCCCCCAGACGGGCCTGCTTACCGGGACCACGGTCGGCAGCGCCACCGATTCCTACGCCTACAACGACTTCGGAGAGGTCCAGAGCTACACCGCCCGCCACGGCGGCAGCGATCTCTTCACCGAGAGCTTCTCGCGCGACCGGCGCGGGAGGATCACCCAGAAAGTCGAGACGATCGGCGGCGCCACCGCGACCTACGACTACACCTACGACGCGGCCGGGCGTCTGACCGAGCTCAAGAAGGACACCGTCCTCTTCGAGCACTACGACTACGACGGCAACAGCAATCGCACATCCTGGACCGATCCGGTGGGCTCGGGCACGGCGACCTACGACGGCCAGGACCGCCTGCTGACCTACGGCGGCAATACCTACACCTACAGCGCCAACGGCGAGTTGGCCACCAGGACCAGCAACGGCCAGACGATCCAGTACACCTACGACGTCGCCGGCAACCTGCGGACGGTCCTTTCCCCGGACGGCCTGCGGATCGACTACGTGATCGACGCTGCGAACCGCCGGGTGGGCAAGAAGGTCAACGGTGTCCTGGGGAAGGGCTACCTTTACAAGGACGGCCTGAGCCCGGTGGCCGAGCTCGACGGCGCCGGCAACGTGGTTTCCCTGTTCGTCTACGGCAGCCGGCTGACCGTCCCCGCCTACATGGTGCGGGGCGGTGTGACCTATCGCCTGTTCACGGACCACCTGGGGAGCGTCCGCCTGGTGGTCAACACCACCGCCGGCTCGATCGCCCAGCGGATCGACTACGACGCCTTCGGCCGCGTCATTCTGGACACCAACCCGGGCTTTCAGCCCTTCGGCTTCGCCGGTGGCCTCTACGATCCACAGACCGGCCTGATCCGTTTCGGCGCCCGCGACTACGACCCCGAGATCGGTCGCTGGACGAGCAAAGACCCAGCGGGCTTCGGGGGCGGGGACACAAACCTCTACGGGTACGTGGTCAACGATCCGGTGAACAGCTTCGATCCGAACGGGCTTTACTCCTGGGAGGCCTTGCTTCAAGATGCGGGGAACGTCTCGGCCGGCTTCGCGGACACCATCACCCTCGGCGGCACCAAGAAGATCCGGCAGTGGATGGGGACGGACAACACCATCGACCAGTGCTCGGGGGCGTTTAAAGCTGGACGGGTTGGAGGCGCAGTTTGGCAGCAGGCCGCTGGTGCCGAGGTGGGCGGAGCACTTTTAGGGAAGGCTTTTGGCGCTGGGTCGAAGCTGATAGAGGGTTCAGTCGCAGAGAGTGAAAGTTTTTTCAATGGCACGCGATACTCAGAGAAAGTACTCCGGCAAATGAAAGGCGGCCCTGGAGAGTTTCATTCTTTCCCCGAAATAGTACGAAATTTCGAAGCTGCCGGGACCGAGAGCACCATTGTTAGCGGCGACAAAATTGCAAGGCAGATGCTGGAAATTCCAGGATCATACAGTTCAGCGCATGGAGTCGTAAGAGATGGAGTTTTTCAGTTTATTAAGGAAGCCGATGGCCTCATTAACCACAGGCTTTTTGTTCCATACTAAACCCCCAGGGGAGTTCCCCCGGCTCTGCCGGGGTGGCAGTAGAAGTTTGACGTTTCCAGAGGTGCCCATCGTGGAAACTTACCCTCGTGAGCCGCCAAGCACACGAGAGGAGAGAAAACCACGATGGACAAGTTTGAAAGTTTGAGCCACACGGCGTGGGAGTGCAAATACCACATCGTGTTCATTCCCAAGTGCCGCCGGAAGGTGCTGTACGGCCAGTTGGGGGTGCACCTTGGGGAGGTGTTCCGTAAGCTTGCGGCTCAGAAGGAGAGCCGGGTTGAGGAAGGACACCTGATGCCGGACCACGTCCATATGCTGTTGTCGATACCCCCGAAGTACGCGGTGTCGCAGGTCGTGGGGTTCATCAAGGGCAAGAGCGCCATTCATCTGGCGCGGGTGTATGGGGAGCGTAAACGCAACTTCGTCGGGCAGCATTTCTGGGCCCGGGGGTACTTCGTCTCGACGGTCGGGCGTGATGAGACGGTAATCCGGGAGTACATCAAGAAGCAGGAGAAGGAAGATGAGCGGTTGGACCAACTCGCGCTCTGGCGATGAACTGCCACCGGAACGGTGGCGCAATCCTGAGGGGCCGCGTTGCGACCCCTATTAGCCGCTTTGAGCGGCTCACAAATCTAAAGCCCCCGGCTCTGCCGGGGGATACTTACGCCATGACAAACACTGGAAATCATATGACGCCTATCGAAAGCCTCGAGCGATTCTTGGTATTAAATGGTGAATCTCTCGAATATATGGGCCTTAAGGAGGTTGCTCTCAATAGAGGAGACGCCTTGTCGGCTATTCCTTTGGCTCAGAAAGCCTCCGTTCCTATTCTTGGTGGTGATGTCTATATTCAAGATGGTTCGGCAATTGTGCCTGCTTATGCCAATTGGCATTGCGATCCGAGGCTGGACGAAGTGTCGGAGGACTATTTGATGAGGAGTTATGAAGTCGCGGCTGGCTATATTAAAAATTATCCGGACGCATCTCCCGCGACCCCGTTGTTTGTTCTAGTCATTGGGATAGGTTTTCAGGGCCCTAATGATTGGGCGCCTTGAATAGGCTTCAAATCTACCCGCCAGTTGCAAAGAAAAGCCCTGTGAACTGCCTGTCGAGCCTTGAGCTACCAGGGTTTGCTCCCTGGAATCACCTTGCCGCTGGATTTCACCGTGGGTGAGATCCAGGAACCAGTAATTTCCACGTAAAAAGCGACCTTGGGACTGGTAAGATGGTGTTGTCAAGACGCCACAAACCAACCCACAGAGGCCGCTCGCATGAAGCTTAGCAGACAACAAGTTCAGCGCAAAACCCACGCCCTTCCCGACCTGCGATTCGAAGATCAGCAACTGACTTCCTTTGCCGGGCTGTTTCTGTTTCAGTCTCTCTTTCAGCGCCTGGATCTGAAGCAGCGACTGCGCGACGCTTTCCGCCACCTCCAATCGAGCCGTGCCTACGATCACGGCTTGGCGGTGCTGAGCCTCGTCGTTCACCTCCTGCTCGGCTATCGTCAGTTGCGCGACTCCCGCTACTACAACGATGACCCCATGGTGCAACGGGTTCTGGGGCTGGATCGTTTGCCCGATGTCGCCACCATGAGTCGCCTGCTCGCCTCGACGGACACTCGCAGTGTGGGGGAGACTCGCAAGCTGAACCGTCAGACGGTTCAAGATCGTCTGGTCGTCCTCGGCTTGCGGCGCGTGACCCTGGACTTCGATGGTTCGGTGATTGGCACCGGCCGCTACGCCGAAGGCACGGCCGTGGGCTTCAATCGCCTGAAGAAGGGGCAGCGCAGCTACTACCCCCTGTTCTGCACGGTGGCTCAAACCGGGCAGGTGTTCGATGTCCACCATCGCCCCGGCAACGTTCATGACTCCAATGGAGCCAAGGAGTTCATCCTCGCCTGCGTCGAGCATCTGCGCCAAGCCCTGCCCGGCGTTGTCATCGAAGTCCGAATGGACGGCGCCTTCTTCAGCGATGCTCTGGTGACCCTGCTGACGCGCCTGGATGTTGAATTCACCATCTCCGTGCCCTTCGAGCGCTTCGTCGAGCTCAAGGGCAAGATCGAGAAGCGGCAGCAGTGGCAGCGGATTGGGGAGGGTCTGGATTACTTCGAGCTGCGCTGGAAGCCTCAAGCCTGGGATCGTCGTTATCGTTTCCTGTTTGTCCGCAGTCGTGTGGTGATCCGAGACAAGGGACCCGTCCAACTGGATCTGTTCGTCCCTCAACTGGCTGGGCATGAATTCAAGGTGGTGGTGACCAACAAGAAGATCCGCGCCCAGGAGGTGATTGCCTACCACAACGGCCGCGGTGCTCAGGAAGGCGTTTTCGCCGAGCTGAAATCCCAAGGGCAGATGGACTACGTTCCGACCAAGACGCTGGCTGGCAACCAGATCTTCCTGCTTTGCGCCGTGCTGGCTCACAATCTGAACCGGGAAATGCAGATGATCGGCAACGAGCCCAGCCGAAAAACCACGACCCAGCGCTCGCCGTTGTGGAGGTTTGAGCGCCTCGACACCCTGCGCCGCAAGCTGATCCAGCGAGCCGGCCGGTTCACCCACCCGCAGGGGCGGCTCACCTTAACCATGAGCGCTAATCCCGCCGTGCGAGAGGAGTTGTTGCATTACAGCCAGGTCCTCAAGATGGCGGCTTGATCGCCCGCCCCAGATTTTTGCAACAGTTGGGTCTACGGATATTTTTATCGCGTCAGAACTGCTGCCTGTAATAGTCGAATGCCCCGGACCTTGGAGCAAGATGATGAACCTAGACCTGAGACGACGTTTCGCTGATGCGGCTATCGTGTTGATCGCAGCATGGGGAATCGCACATGCTGCGCCGGTCCAGGCGGCCACCATGATTGTGGTCAACGAGGAAGGCCCTGGCGAAGGATTGAACGATCCCGCTCCATTTGTAGCGGATGGCGGCAATGGCTCGGCCACTTTGGGTGAGGCGAGACTGCGAGCGGTTCGATTCGCGGCGAGCCTTGTCGGAAATCTCCTCGACAGCCCGATACCGATTCGGATCGGAGTACGGTTTGACCCCCTGGGAGGGACCTCGAACTCCGCCACGCTGGGAGGGGGCAGGGCGGTGGTTTTTTATCACGACTTTCCTGGCGCACCGCGGCCGAACACCTGGTATCCGGTGGCGCTCGCCAATAAGCTGGCAACGGAAGACCTCAATGGCGGCGGCGCCGATGAGATCGAGCTCGTCTTGAACAGTGACGTTGACGGCCCCGTAGTCCTCGGCTTGAAGACGTTTTACTACGGCTTCAACGCCGTCGATCCGGCAAAGGGAACGAGCCTGGTGGCGGTAGCGGTCCACGAGATTCTCCATGGGCTCGGTTTTGCGACAGTGACCGATCGCGCGACAGGCGCGAAGCTCGCGGGACTCGATGACATTTTCGAAATTCATCTCGAGCGCACGGGAGCGAATCCCTCTGATTTTCCGTCGATGACTGATGCCCAACGGCTGGCGGCGATCACGTCCGCACCGGAGGTCCATTGGGTAGGCCCCAACGCGGCGGCGGCCAGCACTCTGCTGACAGCGGGAGTCGCAGCGGGAGGCAAGATCGAGATGTACGCGCCGGGCCCTGCACCCACACCTGGCTCCCTGGCTCATTTCAGCTCCGGCCTTGCCCCGTTCCAGGCCATGGAGGAATTCTACGGAGGCATCCAGCTCGACCTGCGGCTTGCGCGGGCAGTCCTTGCCGACCTCGGCTGGAGGCCGGGGCCGGACTGCGTCACGGTTCAGACTGGAGGGCTCGGGCGCGGCGCCGTAAGGACGGATAAGGAGATTGCCGAAGCCAAGCTGCGCCACCAGTACCTGCAACGGCCAGAGGGTCCTCTCCCGGGCGTCCGACTGGTGGTCAACACCAACCGACGGCTTGATCGCCCAGCGGATCGACTACGACGCTTTCGGCCGCGTCATTCTGGACACCAACCCTGGCTTCCAGCCCTTCCGCTTCGCCGGCGGGCTCTACGGTCCACATACCGGCTAATCCATTCGGTGCCCGCGATTACGATCCCAAACCGGGCTTTGGACGAGCAAGGACCCGGCGGGCTGCTGACAGCGGGAGTCGTAGCGGGAGGCAAGATCGAGATGTACGCACGATCCGTGTCATTGTAGAGTTAGATGGAAACTCATTAACGCATTCCCAGCTCATTAAAATGAAATATGAATATCTTCTTACGTCGTTCCCTAAGGATACATCTGGCTACAATGTCATTGCATTTACGGAGGGTAGTCTTAGGGTTATAACTAGGGGGACGGTCTTCCTTGATGCTACTGATATTTTGCTAGTTGAGTTCGCGATTATGCTGTCAAAATGGTTGTCAGGTGTGGGAGCTTCGAGACTTAAATCTCTTTATTATGCTTCGATGGATTTCGAGGAAGAGCCAATCTTGGAGCTCGAGTATGTCGAAGGCGCAAGGCTATTTATTCTGCGCTCGGTTTGGGCTAAAAGTGAGTCGGTGACAATAGCGCCTGACATTGCCATGCTTGCGGCGCGTGACTATATTGATAGCTTGACTAAAGATCTCTGGCGAGCGCACAAGGTGGACTTAGCAAAAATTATTGACTATGCTATGTCTAGAGGTTAAGCGCTTGGCATGTATCCGGCTTAAGAGACGAATGAAGATCCTCGCACCTGAGATCGAGGCTCGATTGCTCTGTGTTCTGGGGGAAATTGAAGGGCAGGAGGATGTTTCGGCCTGCTATTCCCCGGAAGCACTGCCCTTCGTAGAAGAGATGGGGCAATTCCATGAATATATTGAGATCGCAGGAGAGTATGGAGCCGCCTATGAAACTCTGGTGGCGGCAATCGACGCTCACCCTTTCCTGCTGTCTGGCAAGGCCGCCATCTGTTTGTTGGAGCTAGGACTTATCTTTCGCTACAAGACGGATCGAAAAGAGGATGTTCTGTTTGATCTGCGATAGGCGGTATGGCCCTGGTTCGGGTAGAGGCTATATAAGAACGGTTAGGGTCGTGCCTATCTTCAGGTGGATGAGTCGGAGCGTAACTCTCTGTCCTTTACCATGAGATCTTACTGGGGGCTTGCGCCAGAATGATTACTTTGGAGTTGGGGAAGCACAGGAGGGCGCGGATATGGACGGAAGAACTCCCTGTAATTCCGATTGCAATCGACCGGGTGATCTCTTTAAGCATGCCGGTAGTACGGAATGCCCTCGCCATGCCAAAGGTCGCTGCAGTTGAAGTCGTCGTGCCGCTGGGCGCGAGAACGATGTATGGCCTGCTCGGCGGAAGCATGACGCCAGTCTATGGCAATACTATAAGTATTGATGTCGCGCTTACGGATTACAACGGAAAGTTGCTGTTCGATACTCTTGCTCCCCCGGGCGAAGAGGTTAGAGCTGGGCTTCCTCGCGAGTTCAGTGGCGCTGTGCTCGATGCAATAACTCTAGCTCAGCAAACGATGCCTGACCTTTTGCCTCTTGCGAAGCTCCTAACCCGGCCCCTCTTAGATTTGAATGCACTTAGGCGGATTGGGCAAGGAATCTCGTATATCCTGAGCGCGTCAGTTCATTGAGCTTGGTATTAATCATAAGGAGGCAGTGTGGCGATACTGATAGCCGGCGCTACTTGCTCACTATGCGGCAAGCCTATGTTAATAGGTCAGAGTCTAGTAAGGTTTCCGCCATTCGTGGGAAATGAAGCAGACCCACTGTCTAAGTTCAGTGACGGGGCTTTTCACGAGGAGTGCTTTCGGCTCGATGCCCTGTCGGGCGAGGCGGAGAGTCGCTTGAATGAGATGAGGAGTGGGGCAATCCGTCCAATCGGCGATGCCTTGTCTGTGGCATCATTATCAATGATCCTGAAGACTTTTTCTCTCTAGGAGCCTGTCGGGAAACCGCCATAAGTTCGCGGTTGGGGTAAAATGTTCGTCATGGAGACGACGCGGTTCCTCAGCTACGAGCCCGGCCAGTTGTTGCTGCTTCCTCCAGACCTTCGGGAGTGGCTGGAGGAGGGTCACTTGGCCTATTTCCTCCTGGATGTGGTGGAGACGTTGGATCTGTCCGAGATCTATGCCTCCTACGATGGCTCCCGCGGCGGGCGCCCCGGATTCGATCCGCGCCTGCTGGTCGGTCTCTTGGTTTATGGCTACTGCGTCGGGTTGACGAGCTCGCGCAAGCTCGAGAAAGCGACGTATGAGTCAGTGCCTTTCCGAGTGCTCGCTGCTAATCAGCACCCAGACCACGCCACGATTGCAGAGTTCCGGCGGCGCCACTTGGAGGCCTTGGCGCGCCTTTTCGTGCAGGTCCTTCGCTTGTGCGAGAAAGCCGGCTTGGTACGTTTAGGGCATGTGGCTCTGGATGGCACAAAGTTGCGGGCCAACGCCTCGAAGCACAAAGCGATGAGCTACGGCCGCATGGAGGAGAAAGTCCGCGAGTTGGAGTCGCAGGTGGCGGATTTGCTGGCTGCGGCAGAAGCTGTAGATCAAGCAGAAGATGCCGAGCATGGGTCTCGGCGCGGGGATGAGTTGCCGGAAGAACTACGGTTTCGCCAGCAGCGCCTGGAGAAGATCCGTCAAGCCAAGGCAGCGTTGGAAGCTGAAGCTCGGGCAGCGGCGCAGAGACTGCGGGAAGAGAAGGAGGCCAAGACGGGTGACCCTGAGCCTCCTGCGCCGGAGCCAGCGCGGCCGGCGGAGAAGGCGCAGAGAAACTTCACCGATCCAGACTCCCGGATCATGCGAGATGGTGCCACGAAGTCGTTCGAGCAGTCCTATAACTGTCAAGCGGTTGTCGATAGCGAAGCGCAGTGTCACCGATCACCCTAAAATCCCCCCGTGCGATCGTCTAAAAATCCCCCCCCTCCCCCCAGCAGAAGGAGGTAGGGATGGACCAGGAGAGCGGACAGGAGACACTCACCGTGGCGCCTGAAGGTGCCGCGGAGGTGTCGTTGATCGAGAAAAGTGTCTGGGAAGCGGTACGCGGTTTGCGGGAGGGGGGTCTGAGCCGCAAGGCGATTGCGCGGGAGCTGGATCTGGACATCAAGACGGTGCGCAAGTGGCTGCTGCGGCCGTGGGCCGCTCCGCGCCGGCCGGGTCAGGAGCGGAGTCTGGATGTCTGGGAGAGCTTCCTTCGCGGTCGGGCCCCGGAGGTGGGCTTCAACGCCGCGGTTCTGCATCGAGAGCTGTTGGGCCAGGGCTACGAGGGCTCGTATCCGACGGTGGTGCGCTACCTGCGTCCGTGGCGGGAGGAGGCGTTGCGGGATCAACGGTCGACGGTGCGGTTCGAGACTGAGGCCGGCGAGCAGGCGCAGGTGGATTGGGGGTCGGCGTGGGTGTGGTTGGGCGAGCAGCGGGTGCGGGTGCACCTGTTCGTGATGGTGTTGGGCTACAGCCGGCGGATCTTCGTTCGCGGCTACCTGGGGGAGGGGTTGGAGTCTCTGCTGGACGGCCACGCCCGGGCCTTCGAGCATTTCGGGGGCCGCACGGCGAAGATCCTCTACGACAATCCGCGCACGATCGTGCTGTCGAAGGACGAATCGTCGGGCTGGGTGGAGTGGAACGCGACGTTCAAGGACCGGATGGATTTCTACGGCGTGGAGATCCAGTTGTGCCGGTACTACCGGGCACGGACGAAGGGCAAGGTGGAAAGCGGGGTCAAGTACGTCAAGCGCAACGGCTTGGCCGGCCGGCGGTTTGTCGATCTGGAGGCGCTCAACGACGGGCTGCTGGGTTGGTGCCTGGGGGTGGCGGACCAGCGGGTGCACGGGACGACGTTTGAGCGGCCGGCGCAGCGATTTGCCCGCGGCGAGGCGTCGCGGATGGTAGCGGTGGACGCTCGGCCGCCGGCGCCGCGCGAGCAGGTGAAGATGCAGACCGTGCCGTCCGACGCGCTGGTGCCGGTGGAGTCGAACCGGTACCCGGTGCCTTTGGGGTGGGCCGGTCGGGCGGTGCGTATCCATTTGCGGGCCGAGGAGATCATCTTTGGCCGGGATGGCGAGGATCTGGTGCGCCATGCCCGCCTTTGGGGCAAGCACCAGGTGGCGCGGTGGAACGGGCCGCCGCGTAGCGCCCCGCCGTCCGGGGCTTCCAAAGCCGAGGGGCCGCCGCAGTGGGATCCGGCCTATGTCGGCACAACAGGTGAGGTGGAGGTGCGTTCGCTGAGCACCTACGAGGCGATCGCCGCCGGGGCGGGCTCATGAGCGGCGGCGGGAGCCTGGAGACGATCCAGGACCAGATGCGCCAGCTCAAGCTGGTGCGCATCGCCGAGGAGCTGCCTCTGCTGCTGCAGGACGCCAGCAAGCGGGAGGCCTCCTACACCGAGTTGCTCCAGGACCTGCTGGGCCGGGAGCTGAGCGCCAAACAGGATCGCCACGCGGCGATGAAGACGACGATGGCGCGCTTTCCGTTCCAGAAGAGCCTGGAGAGCTTCGACTTCAAATTTCAGCCCTCCATCGAGCCGAAGGTGATCCGTGAGCTGGCCGCTGGGCGCTTCATCGCCGACGCCGACAACGTGCTGCTGCTCGGGCCGCCGGGGGTGGGCAAGACCCACTTGGCGGTCGGTCTGGGACTGCGGGCCTGCGCGCTGGGCTACCGGACGATGTTTCTGACCGCCTCGAGTTTGGTGGCGAGCCTGACGCGAGCTCACCAAGAAAACCGGCTGGAGGAGAAGCTGAAGCTGCTGGTACAGCCGCGGCTGCTGATCATCGACGAGATCGGCTACCTGCCGCTGGAGCGTCTGGGGGCGAATCTGTTTTTCCAACTGGTATCGCGGCGCTACGAGCGGGGCTCGATCCTGATCACCTCGAACCAGAGCCTGGCAGGCTGGGGCCAGGTCTTCGGCGACCAGATCCTGGCCACGGCGATTCTGGACCGCCTGCTACACCACTCGACGATCCTCAATATCAAGGGGGAGAGCTACCGGCTCAAAGAGAAGCGCAAGGCGGGGCTGCTGACCCGCAGCGAGCCCTACACCGAGGCCGGTGCCGAAGCGGAGGCTCCGAGCTGAGGAGGTGGCTTCTGGGAAGCCGGGGGGCGGCGGGCCCACCCAACCACCCCGCCGCCCCCCGGCCCCCCACCCGAAAAGCAAAGAAACTGCCGCCTTGCCAACGGGGAGCTCACGAGTAACTCGGCGGGAGAGGGACGGAGACGACAAACCCGGGGAGGGGGGGGATTTTTAGATGATCGGAGGGGGGGAAATTTGGGTGATCATTGACACGCAGGTGATCGTGGCCGCGCAGGTCACCCAGCAAGCCAATGACAAACAGCAGGTCAAACCTCTGATTGAGCAGATGAAGGTGAATCTGGAGGGCCGGACACCGGGCGAGTTGAGCGCGGATGCCGGGTACTTCAGCGAAGACAATGTGAGTTATCTGGAAGACCAGAAGATCGACTCTTATGTCGCCACAGGTCGCCAGAAGCATGGCGCGAAGCCAGGTAAGTCCTTGGAGCCTGCTGCCCATGCAACGCCTCAGGAGAGGATGGCAGACAAGCTACAAACACCGGCCGGCAAGAGGGTGTACTCCAAACGCAAGGAGACTGTGGAGCCGGTCTTCGGGCAAATCAAGGAGGCTCGTGGCCTGCGCAGATTTCGTTTCCGTGGCTTGGGTTCTGTCCAAGCCGAGTGGAGCTTGATCTGTGCCACCCACAACCTCTTGAAGCTGTTCCGGAGCGGGTGGAACCCGCGGATCGCATAAGTAAGGCGGCAATGGCTCCTTTGGAGCGCCTCACAGCGCTCCAGAGCACCGCGAGAGAGATCGTCAGGCGCTCGCCGGTCTCCAATTCCCTGCGATTCTCACGAACGATCGACGGCCGAGACGCCAGGGGGCCTCCCCCAAGGGGGAGATTTTATGCGCAGTTTGGGTAAACCGACAGGCTCCTAGGTCACCTTGCTGACGATCCGCTTAGCCCTCTGCGCCACTTCAATTTCGCGCAATTTCACCTATCATGCTTGACCCTCTGGTCGGAGCTCCCATCTGTGCGCAGCTTTGCGGAAAGGCAAATAGAGTCGGGCGCATGGAGGGGCCCGGGAATGCATCAGCTTGTTGAGATCCTAAGGACCGCGGCAGGAGCATAGGTAAGGAGCAGGCACTAATGCAGGAAGTGACGGCAGATGAGCTTAATTCCACGCTTCGTGGCCTTTCGGTGCTGCGCCGATTCGAGTTCGTCGCAAATGATGATTGCAGCAGCTACTCTCTCCTTCTTGCCTTGGCAGAGGGTGAGGAGTCCAACTCCCGCACGTTGCAGGTTGAATTCGGCGGCGTCTCTCGGTTGACTGTCAGAGGGTTCGGCGGAGGCTTGACTCAACTCCTCATGATAAGGATTGAAGACATTCACGGCCGTGGCTGGGATCGTGCCTATTTTCAGGTAGACGAGCTGGAGCGTAATTCCCTATCATTCGTGTGTGAATCATTTCGAGTTATCTAGGGCGGAGATCATGGATTCTGAATTGCGCGACCTCCTCGACCGCGACGCCGTCCGCGATCTCGTGGTCCGTTTCGCCAACGCTTTCGATCTGCGGGATTGGGATGCGTTGCGGGTCTGTCTGGCGGCGGAGATCTTCGTGGACTACTCGGCTTTCCGGGGCGAGCCCCCGGGGACGGTGGCGGCGGATGCCTACGTCGCCGCCCGGGCCTCGGCGCTCTCGGCGCTGAAAACGCAACACCTGTCGATGAATCATCAGGTGACGCTCGCGGGGGACCGCGCGGAGTGCTTCTCAGCCTTTCTGATCCATCGCGTCGCTCCCTCGGCGCCGGCGGGCGCGGACACTCTGGACACCGCCGGCCACTACTGGCACGGCTGCGCGCGCACGCCGGACGGCTGGCGGATCGATCGTATCCGCCAGGCCGTCCTCTGGACGCGGGGCACGCCGGAGATCCACGGCGCGTTCCGCACCCCTGCCTAGCACCCGGACTTCGACTCCCTCCGGGGGCGGAACGAGGCCGGCAGGGTGTGGTAGACGTTCGCCGGCGCGAGGCCGAGCCGGGGATCGGAGAGCGAAGGATTGAAAACCTTTGCATAGACCCAGTCGTTGAACGCCTCCAGCTCGAAACCCTTGCGGAGCTTCGGGTCGTTCAACGCTTCCAGGATCGTGGGGCCGGTGAGGTATTGATGGATCACCTCGTCGAGCGCCACGGTGGCTTCGAGCGCGTCCACCAGGCGCTCCGCCTCCCGCGGGTCCGTGATCCCTCGCTGGCGCAGCAGGGAGGCGCGGCTGGCCGGATCCAGGTGGATGCGGGGACGGCGGAGCTCCGCGAACCGGTGGAGCTGGGAGTCGTTCACGACCATCGTCTCGTCGAGCCCCGGCCCTTCGGAAATGTTCCGCGAGCCATTATTGCCTTGGAGGTAGGTCCCGTCGGCCAGCGCTTTCAAGGCGGCCTGGAATTGGAGAACCGTCCAGGGAACGTCATGGGCGGTGGGGTCGGCCGCGGTTCGGGCGAGCGCGGGGTAGGCGGCCTCGAGGTCACGGCCGAAGGCCTCCGAGCTGAGCGTCAGCTCGCTTTCCCGGCGCGCGACCATCCAGCTCATGAATTGTTCGTCGTCCAGATGCGCGGCCGTTCTCGTCTCCGCGCGCGCCGCCTCTTCCAGGGCGTCCTGAAAAGTGGCGGGTCCGTAGAGCCCGGGCAGCGGCTCCAGCAGGCGTCCACGGCTGTCGAGAATGTAATGGATGCTGTTGCCGCCGAGGGTCCGCTCGAGGCGGGTGCCGTCGCCGAGATCGATCGTCACCCGCGGCACCGGCCGCGCCGAACGCCAGTGCAGGATGTAATGGTCGCGCAGGATCTGGTTGATCTCACGGTTCTTATAGAAGACGGTGCGGAAAAAGCGGCTGTCGGCGTCGCTGGCGTCCTCGTCCAGCCGCCCCATGAGGCGCAGGGAGAGGATCGGCTTGCCCGCGGCGCGGGCCGCCGCCTTCGCGGCTTCGAGGTCGGTGTACCAGAAGAGGCGGATGTCCGCGCAATCGCTCACTCCACACACCCGGTCGAGGACGGCCTGGGCGCCGTGGCAGTCGCTGTCCGGGCAGGCGGCGAGCAGGGCGTTCATGCCCGCCGGGCCCGCCTGTCGCAGAGCGGCGACGGTGCCGGTGGATCCCCCCTGGAGCGCCACGCGGGCGAGGTTCGCGAGGTTGTGGTGCCCAGCCTCCGCGAGCGCGGCGCCGCCGCAGAGAAACGCGATCAAAAGCAGAGGGACAGTGGCGATTTTCGTGCGCATGCGCGGCCTCCTTGCCGGAACGTTTTGACGAGTCTCACGATAGCCCCCCGGCGCGGCGCGCAACGTAACGGCAACGTAACGTCTCGGGAGGCCGGGGAGGAAATCAGTTACCATCGGATCGAGAGCAGCGAAGATGACGGCGCGCGTAATCCTGGTAATTGAAGACGACCTTTCCATCCGGCGCGGCATGGCCGCGGCGCTGCGCCATGCCGGGTACGAGGTGCGGGAGGCCGGGGACGGGGTCGCGGGCGCGGAGCTCGCCCTCGTCGGGGATCTGGATCTCGTGCTGCTCGACCTCGTGCTGCCGCGGCGCGACGGGCTGGAGGTCCTGCGGCGCATCCGCAGCGAGGACCCGGCGCTGCCGGTGATCGTGGTCACGGCGCGCGGCGCGGAGGAGGAGCGCGTGCGCGGGCTGGAGATGGGGGCCGACGATTACGTGGTCAAGCCGTTCAGCGCCCGCGAGCTGCTGGCCCGGGTGGAGGCGGTGCTGCGGCGCTCGCCCGGGCGGCCGCAGCCGATCCGCCACCTGCTCCTCGCGACCGGCGAGGTCGATCTCGACCGCTGCGAGATGCGGCTCGCCGGCGGCGGCCGCGAGGAGCTGTCGAAGCTGGAGGCCGACGTGCTGCGCTACCTGGCGAAGAGCGGCGACCGCCTGGTCTCGCGCGACGAGCTGCTGGCGCGGGTCTGGCAGCAGAAGCCGCACCTGATCGCGACGCGCTCGGTGGACATGACCATCGCCCGCCTGCGCAAGAAGCTGGGAGGCCGGGAGGTGCTGGTCACCGTGCGCGGCAAAGGGTACAGGCTGAGCTCGTGATCCGCCGGCCGCTGCTCGTCGCCGCCGCCTTCGCCGTCAGCGCCCTGGTGCTGTTCGGCGCCCTGGCGCGCATCACCGCGATGACCCTGGCGCTCGAACGGTCGGAGGCGGCGGCGCTGCAGCGCGCCACGCAGGAGGAGAACGTCCGGATCGCGCTCTGGCGCCTGGACGCCACGCTGACGGGGCTGATCGCGCTGGAGAACACGCGGCCGGCGGCGCGGTTCCGCTCGGCGTCCGAACCGGCGGGTCTGCCGCCGGGGCTGGTCCACGCCCGCTTCGAGGTGGGCGCCGACCGCAGGCTGCGCGCCGAGCCGGCGCTGGCCGCGCCGCGCTGGGTGGCGGCGCTGCCGATCCCTGAGCAGCCGCGCAGGCCCGCGCTCGCCAGGGCGCCGCGCCCGAAGGTTCAGCAAACTCCGAAGGTGCCGGTTCAGCAGGCGTCGTTCGCGCCGGCGCCGGCCTCCCCGCGGCCCATCGCGCAGGATCTCGCGAATGTCCTGGCGGGGCGCTTCCCGTCGGCGACGGGCTTGCCGGCCGATCCGATCAACTGCAACGAGAGCGGGCAGCAGTTGCAGTACACGCAGGAGACTCTCAACACCCTCTCCTTCCAGCGCCGCCAGGAGCTCGGCCGGCAGGCCACGCTGGTGCGGCCGGCGAGCGTGCCACCCGGCGTCGAGGTGGAGTCGGCCTTCGAGGCCCGCTGGCTGGCCGGCGATCTGGTCCTCCTGCGGCGCGTCCGCCGCGGCGACGAGCGTCTGCTCCAGGGCTCCTGGCTCGACTGGCCGGCCTTGCGCGCCTTTCTGCTCGGGCAGGTCGCGGCGGTCGCCCCCGCCTCCAGCCTGCAACCGGCCGGCGAGCGCGACGGGGCGGACCCCGGCCGGCGGCTGGCGTTGCTGCCGGCCCGGCTGGTCCCGGGGCCGATGCTGGAGACGGAGCCGCAGGACTGGACGCCGGTACGCCTGAGCCTCGCCGCGGCCTGGGGCGCGGCCCTGCTCGGGCTGGTGGGGGTCGGCAGCCTGCTGAAAGGCGCGGTGACGCTCAGCCAGCGGCGCGCCGATTTCGTCTCGGCGGTCACCCACGAGCTGCGCACGCCGCTGACCACCTTCCGCCTCTACACCGAGATGCTGCTCGACGACATCGTGCCCGCCGGCGAGCGGCCGTCCTACCTCGCGACGCTCAAGCGCGAGGCCGACCGCCTCGGGCATCTGGTGGAGAACGTGCTGACCTTCTCCCGTCTCGAACGGCGGGCGCCGGCGGCGCGGACGGAGAGCCTGCCGCTGGGGGATCTGCTGGAGCGGATCGTCCCCCGCCTCGCGGAACGCTCCGCGCAGGCGGGCCTCGTTTTGAACGTGGAAACCTCTCCCGAGATCGGCGCCCAGCGGGTGCGCGTGGACCTCGCGAGCGCCGAGCAGATCCTCCTCAACCTGGTGGACAACGCCTGCAAGTACGCTCCCAACCCTGCCCAGCCGACGCTGCACCTGGCGACCACTCTGCGGGGGCGCCGCGCGGTCGTCCGTCTCCACGACCACGGCCCGGGGATCGAGCCGCGCGAGCGGCGCCGGATCTTCCGCACCTTCCACCGTTCGGCCGCCCGCGCCGCCGGTTCGGCGCCCGGAGTCGGGCTCGGGCTCGCTCTCAGCCGCCGCCTCGCCCGCCAGATGGGGGGCGATCTCCGGCTGGCCGGTTCGGAGGAAGGAGCGAGCTTCGAGCTCAGGCTGCGGTGCGCTGGTCGGTAATCCTCAGAGCCGCTTCAGCACCAGCACCGTGGTGTCGTCCGCCGGCGGGCCGTCCGAACCGGCGTAGCTCCGCCAGTCGGCGAAGAGGGCCTCCAGGATCTCGTTGGCCGGGCGGTCTCCCAAGGTCCGCAGCAGCTCGCGCGGGCGCTCGTAGCCGTAGGCGTTCCCCTGCCAGTCGGTGGCTTCGAACAGCCCGTCCGAGCAGAAGAGGAGGACGCCGCCGGGGGGGATGCGGATCGTGGTCTCGGTGTAGCGCCGGTCCGGCCCCTGGCCGAGGGGGAGCCCGGACAGGGGGATCTCGGCGACCTCGCCGTCGGCGGCGAGCAGCGGGAACGGGTGGCCGGCGTTGGCGAGGGTCCCCTCGCCGGTGGCGAGGTCGAGCCGCAGCAGGGCCAGGGTGGTGAAGTTGCGGTGGGCGCGGTTGCGGCGCAGCACGCGGTCGATCGAGTGCAGCACGCCGGCCGGGGTCACTCCCGGATGGATGAGGCTGGTCAGGGCGGCGGCCGTCATCGCCTGGGCGATGGCGCAGGAGTAGCCGTGGCCGGCCACGTCGCCGGCGGCCACCCAGAGCCGCCCCTCCTCGTCCAGGAAGTCGAAGAAGTCGCCGCCGGCCTCGGTCGCCAGCAGCGAGCGCACGGCGATCTCCCACCCCTCGATCGTGGGCGGGGACTCCGGCAGCAGGCCGAGCTGCATGCGGGAGAGGAGATCCATCTCGTAGCGCAGGCGCTCCTCCTCCTCGATCCGGCGGACGAAGGCGGGGAGCTGCCGCCCCGTGCGCTCGATCTGCTCGGACCGGCTGAACCCGACCCCGCCGAGCAACAGCAGCGCGGCCGACGAACCGGCGGTCACGGCGGCCGGCAGGGGGAGCCATGCGAGGTGGAGAAGCGAGAAGCCGGCGGCCGGCAGGAGCAGGGAGGCGACCGCCGCGGTCAGCAGGGCGGTCAGGCCGAACCTCCGTAGGACCCAGACCAGGAAGGCGCCCTGGGCCACGCCGGCCAGGATCTGGACCGGCCAGGGCTGGAGAGCGGTGATGAACGGGCTGACGGCGAGAACGCCGAGCGGCGCCGCCGCCCAGGGCGCCCGGCGCTCGGGGAGGAAACGGTAGGCGAGCGCGAGGAAGGTGGCGATCAACGCGGCGATGAAAATGCCGTCGCCGAAGGGGTTCTTCTGCTGGAGGATGGGGAGGGGCAGGCTCGGGCCGGCCGGCCAGACGCCCGGCAGCGCCGCGGCGATCGACAGGGTGGCGAGATGGAACCCGGCGATCAGAGCTCCCAGGCCCATTCCGTAGAGCAGGGCGCGTCCGCCCCGCGGCCCGAGCCGCCGCGCCCGCAACAGGTCGAGGCTGGTGGTGAAACCGGGCCGGACCGAGCGCAGGAACGACTCGCCCGCCGACCAGGCGGCGACGATGCAGAGCGATACGAAGATCGCGCTGGCCGCGCTCCCGATCCCCTCCTGCCACGAGGTCGCCGTGACTGTTCCGGCGAGGGTGGCCGCGTAGCTGACCACGGCCAGGCGAAAGGCGTTGGCGAAATCGATCCGCCGGCGGTACAGAAGGCGGAAGAAGAGCCAGCCGATCGTGAGCACGGAGAGCAGGACGCTCACGATGGGGATGATGGTGAACGCGGAATCCTTCCGGCGGTCCCCGCCCGGCTGGCGATCGACGATCTCCCGGCGCAGTTCCGCCGTGCCGCCGTTCTCGACCTTGACGTCGATCCGCTGAGGCGGATCGCTACCGGGCAGGTCGTAGGCGACCTCGGCGTCCCCGTCGATCGAGCGGCGCGCGCCCAGGCGCTCGCCGGGAGCGAGCAGCAGGCCGACCATCGCATCGAGCTGCCGGCGCGGGACCGGCCCTTTCATGCCCGGCCAGCTCAGGGCCAGGGGCTCGCCTCCGGGAGCCAGCTCGATCCGGAGCAGCCGCGCCGCCGTCTCGCCGGGAAAAATGCCGCGGTGGACGACGGAAATCCGCAGGCCGGCGCCCAGTGCGGATTGCTTCTCGACCCCGGCGCGGTCCAGCCGCTCGGCCGTCCGCTCCGCCTTGTCGTCCTCCTCAGCCGGTCAGGGAGACCCGCGGCTCTCCGGGCGCCGGCCGCACGCCGGCCCGACTCGCCAGATCCCGGTAGCGCTGGACGTAGGCTTCCTTGTCCAGCAGGCCGGAATGCCACTCGGGGAGCCAGGCCCGCGCCAGCGCGATCCCGGCCGCGAGCACCAGGGCTGCCGGCTCCGAGGATCAGGAGAGGGCGGAAAGTTGGGGAGCGGAGATTCAAGGTCGTTGTCGTCCAGTCCTGCATACGATGTCATGACGGGCCGGGTTGCGCGGTTTTGCTAGAATCCCGCCTTCGCGAAACCGCCAACCCCGATTCTGGAATCTTCGCCCATGATCTCAAAGATCCGCTCTCTATCCCTCCTCCTCCTCGCCCTGGCGATTTTCGCCACGGCGCCGCTCGCCGCGCAGCAGCCCCCAAGAAGCTGATCATCCTCGGCTTCGACGGCGTCGACGCCAAGCTCACCCAGCAGTGGATGGACGAGGGGAAGCTGCCGAACCTCGCCAAGCTGCGGGCGCAGGGGAGCTTCTCCCCGCTTGCGGCCGACGATCCCGTCGCAGACGCCGGTCTCCTGGTCCACCTTCTCGACCGGCCTCAACCCCGGACGGCACGGCGTCTTCGACTTCCTGAAGCGGAACCCCAAGGACTACAGGCCTGACTTCGCGGCGGCCGAGAAGGGATCGCAGACCGTTCTCTTCGGCGCGAACAACGGCTGGGTCCTGGGCCTGATCGCCGGGGCTCATCCTGGCGCTGCTCGTCCTGTTGCTGCTGAAGCTCTTCCGGCTGCGGCTGGCCGTCGCGGCGGCCATCGGGGTGGTGCTCGGGATCGCGGCGGGGGTAGGGCTGGGGATCGCGGCGGGGAGGCTGCTCCCGGCTTCGCGTCCCATCGCCATCAACAACCAGCACGGCGACACCTTCTGGCAGCTCCTCGGCCACGCCGGCAAACGGGTCCGGGTGATGCGGGTTCCGGTGACCTTCCCCCCCAAGGAATTCGAGCACGGCGAGCTTCTCTCCGGGCTCGGCGTGCCGGATCTCTCGGGGCGCATCGGAAAACCCTTCTACTTCACCTCCGAGCTTTTCTTCAGCCCCAAGGGCGGGGGCGATTTCCGGGTCGAGGTCGTCGAGCTGGTCGACAACAAGGGCACGATCGAGACCGAGATCAAGGAGGTCCCCAACGAGCTGTTCCCCAAGAAGGGGGCGACCGAGACCGACCTCATCAAGATCCCGATGACGCTCACCGTCGCGCCGGACCGCCAGAGCCTGCGGATCCAGACCTCGGGGAACGACATCACGCTCAAGCCCGGCCAGTGGAGCGGCTGGGCCCACTTCACCTTCCCCTTCAACTCGCTGATCAAAGTCCAGGGGATCGGCAAGTTCAAGCTGGAGGCGCTCGATCCCGAGATCAAGCTCTACCTCTCGCCGATCGACTTCGATCCCGAGCACCTGCCGATGGGCTTCGCCGTCACCACGCCCGCCAGCTTCGTGAAGGACCTCACCCGCGAGCACGGCCTGTTCAAGGTTCGCGGCTGGATGATGGACACCTGGTCGCTCACCAGCGGCACGGCGGACGAGCAGACCTTCCTCGACGACGTGAAGCAGACGGTGGACAAGGACAAGGAGATCCTCGCCGGCGCCCTGGCGAAGGACGACTGGGATGTCATGGTCCACTACTTCGAGTTCCCGGACCGGGTGCAACACATGATGTTCCGGTTCCTCGACCCCAAGCATCCGCTCTACACCCCGGAGGGAGCGGCGAAGTGGGGGGGCTCGATCCTCCAGGCCTACCAGGACATGGACCGGATCGTGGGGGAGACCATGGCGAAGCGGCCGGACGCGGCGCTCATGATCGTCTCCGACCACGGCTTCGCCTCGTTCCGCCGCGGCATGAACTACAACACCTGGCTGGTGCAGAACGGCTTCATGACCCTCAACGGCCAGGACGCCAAGCGGATGAACCTGGAGGACCTCTTCGATCAGGGGAACTTCTTCGTCAACGTCGACTGGTCGAAGACCAGGGCATACGCGCTCGGCCTCGGGCAGATCTACATCAACGAAGCGGGGCGCGAGGCGAAGGGGATCGTCAAGCCGGGGGATGAATACAAGCAGGTGGCGGCCCAGATCAAGGCGGGGCTGGAGGCGTATGTCGATCCCGAGACCGGCGAGCATCCGGTGGCGCACGTCTTCACCCGCGACGAGGCCTACAACGGCGTCTACGATCCGGTGCTGATCCCGGACCTCATCCCCTCGAACAGCGAGGGATACCGCGTCGGCTGGCAGGACAGCCTGGGCGGCATCGCCAAGACGATCACCGAGCCCAACAACGAGATCTGGAGCGGCGATCACTGCTCGGTCTACCCGCCCCTCGTTCAGGGGATCCTGTTCAGCAACTTCAAGCTGAACGCCCAGGGCGGCGCCTACATGGGGGACGTGATGCCGACCATCCTCGACTTCTACAAGGTGAAGCCGACGACGAATCTGGATGGGAAGAGTTTGCTGGTGAAGTAGGACTCGTTCTGGAGGGGCGGCCCTATGTGGCCGCCCCTACAATCCCTATCCCGATCAGGTTTTCTACCCCCCCGACCGCTCCACCAGCGCCGCCTGCGCCCGCTGCCGCTCGTACGTGGAATGGATCGAGCGGGCGGCTTCGAGGTAGGCGTCGCGCGCGGCGCCGGAGAGGTTGTACTGGCCGGCGATCTCGACCAGCAGCGAGGCGCGCTCGTAGTCGGATTTGATTCCCCGGGCGGACTGGATCAATCCCAGCAGGGAATCCTGGGAAAGGCTCCCGGTCTTGACCGCCGCCGAGAGAGCCCGGTGGCGCTCGTAGTCGCTGCCGATCGTGTTCGCCGCTTCGGCGTAGGCGCGCCAGGCCACGGGGTCGTCGAGCCGGGTTTTCGCGGCCACCGCGGTGAGCAGCTCCGCGCATTCGTAGTCGGACTCGATGCCGTGGGCCGACCGCAGCACCGTGGCCAGGGTGGCGGGGGTGAGCCTGCCGCGGCTCACCAGGGCGGTGAGCGCCTGCTTCTGCTCGTAATCGGACTGGATGGACCCCGCGGCCTCGGCATACGCGGCGGACAGGGATTCGGTCAGCGGCTGCGATCTCGGCCGCGGCGCTGAGCGTCTGTCCGAGCTCGTAATCCGACTTGATCTCCCTTCCCGCCTGCCGGAGGGCCCGCTCGACGACGGGAGCCCCCAGCTCGCGGTGAGCGAGCAGCTTCTTGAAGTAGATCGCCTTCACGTAATCGCCCGGGATCTGGGAGATCTCGGCGAAGACCCCCTCCGGCCCCTGCTTCCTCAGGATCGTGGCGACCCGCTCGTCGGCGGCGTAGCCGGTGCCGCGGACGAACTGCAGGAGCATGCTCCGCAGCCAGGTACGTCCCGCCGCGTCGAAGGGGCGCTCGGTGCCGTCGACCTTCCAGGTGTAGACGGGCCGGCCGTCGCTCCCCGGCTCGATGTCGAGCCGGCGGGTGGCCCCCGCCCCTTCCTCCTCGATGCGCATCTCCGCTCCGCGCGCGAGGCGGTCGATGCCGGTCCAGTCCTCGTTGAGATCGACCTTGCCTTCCGTCCGGATCCGGATCCTGTGGCCGTCATCCGACCACTGGAAGGTCTGGGTGCCGTTGATGTCCTCATGGCTCATCGAGTGGGAATGGCTGGAGCTGGAAGACGCCGCGGGCGGGCGGGGAGGCGCGGGAGGCCTGGGCGGCGCGGGCGGAGCGCTCCGGCCTGGGCCGTCGTGGCCACCGCCTGGGGAGCGCTCGAAACCGGCGCGGCTGGAGCGGAAACCCGGGCGGATGGACTCGCCTGCGTCGCCCTCTCCGCGGCAGCCGGCGCCAGGGCGGCCAGGGGGAGCACCACGCAGATCGGCGACCAGCCAGGCAGGGAAGGCGAAGCGGCGCGAGACGCCCCGGCGGTCGCGATGAGCGTCGAGCACCGCGAGGAGCCGGCCCGCGAGCTGCGAGGGGCGGGCCATGGTGAGGCCGGCCGGCGCGGTGATCCGGCCAGCACGGAGCGAGCGGGCGATGTCCAGCAGGTCGCCGGCATAGTCGGAGGCCCGGGCGCCGGCCGCGAGCACCCGGTCGTCGCAGGCGTGCTCGCTCTCGATCCGCAGCTTGCGGGCCGCCATCCAGACCAGGGGGTTGAACCAGTAGAGGGCGCGGACCACCTCGGCGGCGATCTGCGTCGGGTAATCCCGCCGGGCGATGTGGGCGAGCTCATGGAGAAGCACCGCCCGCCGCCGCGGCTCGGGCCAGTGCCTCGGCTCCGGCCGGCAGCAGAACCACGGGCCGGCGCCAGCCCCAGGTCATCGGCATCGCCCGGTCGTTCGCCCGCGATCAGCGCGACCGGCCGGCCGACGCCCGAGCTCGGCGCGGATCTGGCGGAGGAGCCCCGTCCACGCCGGATCCTCGATCGGCCGCGCGCGCCGCCCCTGCCACCGCACGCGGAGAAGAGCGATCCCGAGCGACCCGAGCACCGCGAGGCGCCCAGCAGCCAGATTCCAAACGCGACGGCCTGCCAGGAGAGATCCCATCCCCGCGGCTCGGCGCCGACCTCTTCAAACCTGAATGTAGGGGAGGGGCTCGTCCCCTCCCGGGCGGGGGCCGGCTCTACCGCGGCAACGGCAGGGACGCTTAGCGCGGCCGGCAGCGCAGCCGCTACCCGTGCCGCCTTCTCCAGACCAGGAAGCGGCACCCGCCATGCGGGCAACAAGGTGGCCAGAACCGGCAGGGCCAGCAATCCGGCGAAAGCGAGCCGCCAGACCAGATGCCGGGCGGCGGCGGAAGAGCGCCGGAGCAGCAGGGCCGCCGCGCCGGCGGCGAGGCAGAGAGCGAGCCCCTTGAGCGAGGAATCGAGAAGCGCCGCGAGCCAGACGTCGAGCATCACCTGCCCCCTTTCTTGGCATCCTGAATCAAAGTGGAGAGGCGGTCGAGCTCCTCGTCGCTCATCTCCCCGGACGACATGCCGAGGAGGGCGGTGACCGCCTTTTCAGTCGAACCGTCGAAGAACGTCCGCACCAGCCGTTCGAGCGCCGACTCGCGCGCTTCCTGGCGAGGAACGGTGGCGAGATAGAGGTACCGCGGGCCCTCCTGCCGGTGCTCGAGATACCCCTTGGCCTCGAGCTTGCCGATCATGGCCCGCACGGCCGAGTAGCTCGGAGGGTCCGGCATCTCGGCCATCACGTCCGACACGGTGGCGTCCCCCAGGCGGTAGATCGCCTCCATGATCTGCCGCTCGCGGCGGCTGAGGTCGAGATGGGCGGTGGGTCTCATGGGCTCCTTGTGCTGCGAAAGTAGCACCATGCTACGGAAGTAGCACTGCGGGTCAAGCCCCTTCGCCCTGAAAGGGCGGCATTTGAATAGCCTGGGGTTTCAACCCCAGGTAGGCAGTCCCCCAAAATCCCATCCGCCCTGAAAGGGCGGAACCCATCTCTCTCCTGGACTGAGGGATTTCGCTGAAAGGCACCGCCCCCTCGGGGCGGACATAGGGTGGGGGACTGGGGTTGAACCCCAGGCTATTCAAATGCCGCCCTTTCAGGGCGGAAACACCCGGCGGCCTCGCGGCCGCCGAGCTCGTCTTCCTCTCTAACCTCTACGGCTGCCAGGTGTCGCTGCGGGTCCCCGCGCCGGAGGTGGGCACCGTGTAGCTGCGGTTCGAGCCCCCCTCGTACGTCGTGGTGGCGCCCTGCTTCCAGATGTACTTGTACTGGATGGCCGCGCCCTTGCTGGCGAAGAAGAACGCCGGGCCGCTCCACTGGCTGGTGCTCACGTAGTTGAGCTTGATCGCCTTGGTGGTGTCCCAGCTGCCGAGCTCGGGCACGCTCCCCACCACGTAGAGATCCTGCCCCGGCACGGTCGAGAAGCCGTTGACGGTGAAGTCCACCCGGATCGCCTCCGAGGAGTTGCACGGCCGGGCCGCCAGGACCAGCGTCGAGCGGGCCTGGACGCCGTAGGTCGTGCCCGCCATCTTCGGCAGCGGCTGCGAGTTCCAGGCGGCGACCGTGGGGTCGTAGTAGATGTTGCCCGTCCCCTCGGCCCAGTCGGCGGTGTCGGCCACCAGCCACCAGCACTTGGAATTGGGGGCGGTGGGGATGGTGAAGGTCAGGTTGCCGAAGTAGGCGTTCGAGGCCACGTAGAGATCCGGAGCGTCGGCCGGACCGCCGGTCTCCGCGCTCGAGCCGTCGATCAGCCAGGCCAGCGAGTGCGAGGTGGCGCTCCAGTCGGGGGTGTCCGGCGTGGTGCCGTGCCAGGTGAGGTCCTTGTAGCCGTCGGCGTCGTGATCGGCGCCGCCGAAGGCCACCGACCGCCGCAGGCCGGGGTGGGCCTTGCGGAAGGCCATCAGCTTGCGGAAGAAGTCGTAGGTCTTCTGATGCGTGGTCTTCAGGCTCCAGTCGATCCAGCCGCAGGCGTTGTCGGCCATGTAGCCGTTGTTGTTGCCGCTCTGGGTGCGGCGGAACTCGTCGCCGGCGAGGAGCATCGGCGAGCCCTCGGTCGAGGAACATCTGGGCGGCGAAGTTGCGGATCTGCCGGCGGCGCAGCACCTCGTCGCCGCCGCTGTCCCAACTGAGGTTGGTGTCGTTGCCGCTGCTCGCGTCCGCCCCGGTCGGGTTGCAGGGGCCGGTGCCGTTCTGCTTGGTGTTGTAGGAGACGAGGTCGTTGAGGGTGAAGCCGTCATGGGTGGTGACGAGGTTGACGCTCTCCGGCGGCGTCGAGAACCCCGACCAGGTGGCGGTGAGCGAGGCGCCGAGGCTGCCCACCTGGCTGTTGTCCCCCTTCACGTACTGCCGCAGGTTGTCGCGGTAGTTGCCGTTCCATTCCGACCAGCCGGCGGGGAACTGGCCGACGCCGAAGCCGGAGGTGTCCCACGGCTCGGCGATCACCTTGAAGCCGTTGTTCGAGGCGGCCTGGGCGATCGCGACCAGGGTGGTGGCGTTGTTGTTGAAATCCCGGCCGTCGGTCCCCTCGCGCCCCAGCTCGTAGGCGAGGTCGAAGCGGAAGCCGTCGACGTGCAGGGTGTTCGCCCAGTAGGTGAGGCTGTCGACGATGAGGTTGCGCACGGCGGCGCGGCTGGCGTTCAGGTTGTTGCCGGTGCCGGTCGAGTCCCAGTAGCAGGACTTGTCGTCGGCCAGGGTGTAGTAGGTCGCGTTGTCGATGCCGCGCAGGTTGATGTACCGCACCGGGTTCCCCGAGCAGGCGCCGCCCTCCCAGGTGTGATTGAAGACGACGTCGAGCCAGACCTCGACCCCCTGGGCGTGGAGGGCCTTGACCATGTCCTTGAACTTGGCCACCTGCTGGCCCGCGACGATAGGTGCAGGAGTTCGTGTCGGTGCACAGGTACTCGCGGTTGGGAGCGAAGAACTGGGTGGTCATGTACCCCCAGTAGTTGATCCGGTCGGCGGTGGCGCCGCCCACCGGGTCGTCGAACTGCGCGTACTCATGGATCGGCAACAGCTCGGCGGCGGTCACCCCCAGGGTCTTCAGGTAGGAGGCTTTCGAGCCGAAGCCGTCGTAGGTGCCGCGCGCGGCGGCCGTCACGCTGGAGTCGTTCTTGGTGAACCCGCGCAGGTGGACCTCATAGGAGATCGAATCCTTCATCGCGATGTTGGGCTTGACCTCGGTCCCCCAGGAGTAGGTGTCGCTGATCACGATCGACTTCGGCATCGCCCCGGCGCTGTCGACGAAGGCGTAGGTGTTGGTGCCGCCGAGGATGGCCGTCGAGTAGTGGCCGCTGACCCGCACCGGCTCGCCGGTGACCGCCTTGGCGTAGGGGTCGGTCAGCAGCTTGTTGGGGTTGAAGCGGTTGCCGTTGGACGTCGACGTGGGAGACGAAGCCGAGGTTGCTCCCCGGCGTCCAGCTCGCGTTGTAGGTCCAGTTCGGGCCCCAGACGCGATAGCCGTAGAGGGTGCCGGCGCCGAGGCCGGCGACGGTGACCGTCCAGATGTTGTTGGGCACGTCGGTCTTGGTGAGGGCGTAGGTGGCCGAGGGGGTCGATGCCGTCGGGGTGGCGAAGATCCAGACCTCGACGCGGGTCGCGTTGGCGGAGAACAGGGCGAACTGCACGCTGCTCCCCACGATCGTGGCCCCGAGGGGCGTCGTGGCCGCGGCGGGCAGCGGCGCCAGCACGAGCGCGAGCAGCAGGATCGCCGGCGCGAGGACGCGCAGGGCGGAACGGACGGGATGATGGGTGAAATGGGGTCTCATGGTTTTTCTCTCCTGGTTTGAGGGACGGAACGCTGAAGGGGGTGGAATCGCGAGATTGAGAGTTTCTCGTCTCGCGACATATCGACGTTCAGCGATAACCATTGTACGCCTTGCCTCTGTTACAGATCGCGCTCACAGGGTGACACTCCTGGAAGTCGAGCTTCTCTTGACAATGTAGCCACCAGTGGCTACATTGGTTGCATGAAAGAGATAGGGATTCGTGAGCTCAAGAACCGTCTCAGCGAGTATGTCCGGCAGGTTCGTGAAGGAGAGGTCATCATGGTGACCGATCGTGGGGAGGTGGTCGCGGAGCTGCGGTCGCCGCAGGCTGAAAGCGAGCTGGAGCGGAAGTATCCGGCCCTGGCGGAGATGGCCCGAAAGGGGCTTGTTCGGCTTCCCCTCAAGCCGAACGGTCCGGGCGCGTATCCGCTGCTGCCATCGGTGACGCCGCCGGGAACGGCGGCGAGGCTCCTGGATGAAGTGCGTGGTGACCGGTGAACCTTTATGCGGAGTCGAGTGCGGTGCTCGCCTGGCTTCTCAAAGAGGCGTCAGCGCCCCGGTTGAGGAGATGCTCGAAGGAGCCGAGTTCGTTGCGGCGTCGGATCTTACGCTGGTCGAATGCGATCGGGCGCTGATCCGTGCGGAGGCGCTGGGGCAGCTCTCGCAGTTCGAAGCGGGTCAGCGACGGGCACTTCTTGAAGCCGCCTCCTTGCGCTGGACGTTGCTGAGAATCGACCGCGAAGTCTTGGAGCGTGCCCGCCGGCGGTTTCCGGCCGAACCCTTGCGAGCACTGGACGCACTGCACGTCGCAAGCGCCCTCGCCGCACGCTCGGCTCTTTCCGATCTCGCCCTGTTGAGCCTCGACAACCGGGTGCGGGAGAACGGCGCGGCGCTCGGCTTCGACGTGCTTCCCGAGTTGATGCCCGAATGATCCCCTGCCAGCCGGATGCATGACAGAGATCTGAAGGCCCTCTTGGCCTACCTCACGGAAAACGCCCCCCGTCACCCTCTGGAGACCCTGCGCGTCCAGATGGTGAAGGCGGGCCATGCTCCGGACGAGGCGGAGCATGCGATCGCGGTGTTCGAGGGGCGGGTCCGGCCGCCCGAGGGAGCGGCGTGGCCGCTGGCGCTCGGCGTCGCCCTGCTCGACCTCGCGCTGGCCTGGGTGATCGTGGCTCTGTTTCAGCGCCTCGGAACCGGACGGGTCTCGTGCGCGGCCGCGGTGCTGCTGCCGATGGTCTACCTGGGGGAGGTCCTCGCCGGCGTCATCGCGCTCGCCGCCGGCAGGGATCGCCAGGCCCGCGTGCTGCTCCTCGGGGTGCTGCTCTTCTGCGGCGTGGTGCTGGTGATCCTGGCCGGGTTCGCGGGGAAGTGGATGTCGACCCTGAAATCCTGAAGAGTCCGTCAGGCTTGCGCTCGATGCCTGCCCGTCGCGGAGCCTCGCTTGGGCCGGCGGACGGTCCTCACCTTCCTGCTCTTTCCTCCCCCGCAGAAGAACCGATCGCCGCCATCGGACTCGAGCCCCGAAACGCCCACTCCGGGCGGCATCTCGAGCTGCTCCAGGACCTCTCCCGTTCGCGGATCGACTCGCATCAAAGCGCTCTCGTCACCTTCCCAGGTGCCGTGCCAGAGCTCGCCGTCGACCCAGGTGACCCCGGTGACGAAGCGGTTGGACTCGATCGTGCGAAGAATCGTCCCGGTCTGGGGATCGACCTGATGGATCTTCCGGTCCCGATACTGCCCCACCCAGAGCGTCCCTTCGGCCCACGCGAGCCCCGAGTCCCCGCCGCCGCCGGGCGCCGGGATGGTGGCGAGCACACGGCCGGTCTGCGGATCGATCTTCTGGATGCGATCCTCGGCGATCTGAAACAGGTGCTGGCCGTCGAAGGCCGTTCCCGCGTGCGCTGCGACATCGATCGAGCGCAGCGTCTTCCCGCTCGCCGGATCGAGGGCGTTCAGCTTGTCTCCGGCGGCAAACCAGATTTGCCGGCCGTCATACGTGACCCCATGCACGCCGTCGACGTCCGGAAAGGGTCCATACTCACCAACGATTTCGGCCGCTGATCGTTTCATGCTGCCATCCTAGTCAATCGGCAGCGGAGCGGGGAGTAACAAGGTTGTCGTGAATCCCGGCAGGGGCGGCGTCATCCAGCGTCGAGCTCGCCCGCGACCCAACGACTGCACCTTGCCCGCGGCCGCGAGCGAGTCGAGCGCCCGCTGCACGGTGCGCTGGCTGGTTCCAAGCGCCAGCGCCAGGGCCGAGCTCGACCACGACTCACCGTCGGCGAGGAAGGCGAGCACCGCCGCATGCTCCTCTTCGACGGGCCGCGCCAGCACGACGACCTCGCGCGCGCCGCGTGGCGCCAGCGCAAACCCGCGCTTCGTCGCGCTCACGTCGGCCAGCGTCCGCAGCTCCGCGCGAAGCCGCCCGACTTCGACCCGCAACCGCGCGCGATGCGACTCATCGGCACGCTTCGCTCCGAAGGCCCGGGCGACGAGCGTGTCCCTCGCCACATCTCCCGGCCACGCTTCGCCCAGCGCGCGGGCGAGCGCGAACAACACCGGACGCCTGGCGAGCGAGACCACCGTGTGCGCGTCGCGCACGGCGTGACGGCACGCGTCCACGACGAATGCCTGCGACGCCAGCAACGCTTCGACCTCCTCGAGCAGGACGAGCCGCTCCTCGCCATTCGCAATCAGGCGCGCCGCGGGCGTGCTCAGGAGGAGGGATGCGCTTTCGACCTCCGCCGTCAGCGCGGGGATGCCCGCGTGGCGCGCGGCGCGCTCGGCCCGGGCGAGCGCCGCGCGCGCCGCCTGCGTCCGGAGACGCCGCATCGCGATCCCCGCGACCACCAGCTCGTGGGCGGTCCTCGACGCCGGAGGAAAGGGCGCGGGGTCGAGCTCGGCGAGCCTGCTTTCGGCCTCGTCGAGGCGCCCGATCAGGACGAGGCGCCGGACCTCGAGATACCGCGCGTGCGCGGCGTTCACCCGGTCGCCGTGCTCCTCGAGCGTCGACCGCGCCGCGTCGAGCGCCTTCGCAGGCCAGGCCGAGGTCACGCGAAACGAGCGCGATCTCGGCCTCGGCGACGATGCATCTGGCGCGGGCCACGGCCTCTTTCGAACCGAAAGCACGCGCGGCACGCCGCAGCAGAAGCTTCGCGCGAACGAGCTCGCCGAGCTGCGCCATCGCGATGCCGCGCAGCGCGAGAGCAGGCGCGTCGTCGCGCAGGGCGACCCGGTTCAAGGCGCCGAGGGGATCACCCGCCGCGAGCGCGCGCGCCGCGGCCGTGATCAACGAGTCCATCGAAATCCCGCCACACTTGTCACTCCCACCGTTCGCATACCCGGCGCTTAGGCTATCCCACGACGAACGAGCAACCGGGTCGTCTCAATACACTAACAGGAGATATGAGCGAATGACGCAACACATGACCGGGACACGCGAAGAATGGCTGGCAGCGCGGCTCGAGCTGCTCGCGGCGGAGAAGGAGCTCACGCGGCGCAGCGACGAGCTGGCGCGGCGGCGTCAGGAGCTGCCGTGGGTTCGCATCGACAAGGAGTACCGGTTCGAGACCGACGAGGGGAGCGCCTCGCTGGCGGACCTCTTTCCGAGGGCGCTCGCAGCTCCTCATCTACCACTTCATGTTCGGGCCCGACTACAAGGCGGGGTGTCCGTCCTGCTCGGCGATCGCGGACGGCTTCAACGGCCTCCGTCGGTCCACCTGGCCAACCACGACGTCACGCTTGCGGCGGTGTCGCGGGCGCCGCTGGCGAAGCTGCAGGCCTACAAGCAGCGCATGGGCTGGACGCTTCCCCTGGGCGTCCTCGTTCGGCAGCGACTTCAATTTCGACTTCACCGTCTCACTTCACCGAGCAGCAGCAGCGCGAAGGGGACCATCGAATACAACTACCGGCGCGAGCCGGCGTGGACGGAAGGCGGGATCGGCGACTCGCTGACGAAGCTCGGCGAGGGGCCTGTCGCCGAGCTGGCGGCCACGACCGGAACCGACGTCGGCACGTACACGCGCGAGAGGCCGGGCATGAGCGCGTTCGTGCTCGAGGACGGCGCTCGGTCACACCGCTGTCGTGCTGCTCAGGAGGATCGTACCGTGGGCCCCCCTCTGGTCTTCCGGCTCCCAAAGCAGGCCGGTATGCAACATTCAATGTAACGAGAAGAATCCACTTCGGCACGCTGACCCAGTTCCACACCGGCTCCATCTTCCGTGCCATCAATGCCACCTCGGACTTCACCCTGGTGGAGCTCGTCGGCGCGCCAGTCGCGTCCTACCAGCACTTCTGGGCGGGTTGGGGTCGCTCGACCGGCAACTTCGCCTGCAGCGCCTCCACCCCTGCGCCACGATCCACCACCCGAACACCGACGAGAAGCGGATCACGTACTCCACCACCACGACGGCGACCACCAGCTACAGGGGCACGACCTCGCCTGGCAACGGCTCGCACCTCTGGGTCCACTGGGCGACCGATCCGCCCGGACCGTTCACCTTGCCGGGCGTGACCGAGCCGGGCTCGTCCGGCTCGCCGCTCTACAGCCAGGCGGGCCGATATATCGGCCCGCTTCATGGCGGACCGTCCAATTGTGGCGCCACGGGGAACAATCTCTCTGATTATTATGGCCGCTTCAGCGTCTCCTGGACCGGCGGCGGCACAAATAGCACCCGCCTCTCGAATTGGCTCGACGCCGGCAACGCCGGCGCCACGGCCATCGACCACCGCCAGCCTGAACTCCTGCGGTTACGATCAGTTCGAGCTCAAAGTCGAGATCCGTAGCGCCACTTGTCCGGGCACGCTCGGCAGCGGTTCGGAGGTCGTGACGATCAGGGGGCCTGCTAGTCAATGGGCCGCCAGACCCTCTCCCGGAGGGCAGTGCCGGCTGCTCTCCGGATCGACGGCAGTCAGACAGTGAGCAGGAGTCCTGAGCGGACCAGCAGAGAAAAAGGAAATGGTGGACCAATCCCACCGGGAAGTCTGCGGCAACTGAGCCCTGCGGTAGCCGCGCGACGCGGCCACCCAGAAAGGAGGGTCCTGCACGCTAAGCTAAGGGCGTTAAAGTGATCTTGTCGAACTCCTACGAGTTAACCAGACCGGAGAGATCGAGCATGCCGGCGCCAGCGGCATCGGGGCCGAGGGATTCCAGTGACCGGACGCACTGGTGGAGCAACTCGGCGCGAATCTCTGCTGGGGAGCAGGGAAGGCTTTGGGCCCGCCGCCTCTCCACCAGAAGAGCCAGCGCCCCGGAGACCACCGCCGCCGCCACTGAGGTACCACTGCCGTATTCGAACAGGCCGGGGCTGGGGGCGGTAGAGATCACGTCGACCCCTGGAGCTACCAGGTCCGGCTTCGAGGCGCCATGGCTGGCAGGCCCCCGACTGGAGAGCGGATAGAGCTGCCCTGCAAAGGGTGCTTTATCGAGGGCCCCCACCGCAAGCGCTCCCCTGGCCTGTCCCGGACAGAGCAGCTCGGTGCCGGCCGGGAGATCCAGACCCTCCCGTCGCAAAGCTCGGGCTCGCAGGTGCCCGTTCCCCGCTGCTGCTACCACCAGAGCTCCGCAGGCGGTGGCGTGATCCACGGCTTGGCAAAGGATGCAACGACCGTCGTTACAGACCCAGCCGTGCCCTCCCGGGGAGGTTCTCGGGAAGCGGTTGAGTCCGAAGCTGAGTGAGAGGATGTCGGCTCCCCGGTCCAGGGCCTCGTCTATCCCTTGGGCGAGCCAGCCGGGGCTGGTGATGCCCTCGGCGTCGGCCACTTTGATATCTAGAAGGCGGACGCCTGGCGCGATGCCGGGATGCTCACCGCTCCGCGAGGCGATGATTCCGGCGCAGTGCGTCCCATGCCGTCCTGGGACTCCGCTCGACTCGGGGCAGGTACTGACGGCATCCGCCACATTCAAAAACGGATGGCTCGCATCGACTCCGGAATCCAGGACCGCGACCGTGACACCGCGACCGGAGAGCCTCCATGGGGCCTCGAAGGTGGAAGCGAGCCCGATCTCCAGAACCACATCGTCCATCTGGGCCCCTGGGAGGAGGTCTCCCCATTCGACGAGGGAGATCTCCATCCCAAGCGCTCCACGCCGGACCTCAAGCAGCGTACCCTCCGGTGCCGGCCCATGAAGGGCATTGGCGGCGAAGAGCGGCTGGAGGTCCAGGCCGAGCCTGCGCGAGACCTCCAGCCGAACCTGCGTGAGCCGCTCGGCCATCCGAAGCCGATACCGTGTCCATCCCTCCTCGGGGTGAGGAGGATGGGGCGGAAGGGAGAGGAGGATGGGCCGCATCAACGGTTCATGCCGGCGCCCGTGCAGGCAGGGCTGGTGTTGGCTCCGCCCTGGACCGTTCCCTGTCCACCGTTGGGCCCGCCCAGCAACCGTGGAACGCGCAGAACTCCATTGTAGTTGGCCAAGAGCCTATAGAAGACAGCGAAGTCTCCTTCGACCCTTGGACGCTCATTATCTTCAGCACCCTCGACACAGAGATTGCTGAGCAGGAGCTTGACGGATCGGCTGCCCTGTCTTGGCCTCAGCACCTTCGGGGCTATCGGCTTACCAGTTCTGTCAACCGCGCTGAGCACGGCCTGGTCCCCGTTGATCAGGATCGACACCTCGACCTCGGAAGCGAACTTGAACCGATTATCAGCCGGGTTGGTGCTCTGGTTGGCGAACGGAGGAATGAAATCCCAGATCCCAACGGATTTCTCAGCCTTGACGGTTCCAGCTTCCAGATCCAGCCTCCCAGCGATTTCGATTGGCAGGGTGGGCGCAAGAAACCTGGGGTCGATGCGCACCGGGTTCTGGCCGAGGGTGCGGCCCGATACCGCGAAATCCATTGGTATCCACTCCCTGAAGCTCGGATCTATTTCCAGTCCCCTGGGCTCGACATCCGAGATCCCGATCCGGTGCCCGTCGAGGAGCAAGAAGTCACTGAGCGTTCCCTCCGGTAATGGGTACCTTAGGAGAGGCAGATGACCACAGACCTCCAGGCTTTTCGGAGGGTCTTCCCCGTTGGGGACGACTTCCGGATTCCGGGCATTGATCACGAGAACCGTCATCCCACTGATATGCTGAGGCTGTCCTGGTTTTCCAGGCTCTCCTGGCGGTCCAAGGAGGTTGTAGTCGATGGGCTCGTTGGGAACGAGTGCAATGAGTCCACGGATCGTCAGCTCTACTGTGAATGCCATGATTTCTCCCCCTTCTGCAGATGCGGCGGCAAGCCGCCGATCAGTTGGAATGCGGCCCAATCCGCCAGAGGCGCCGTGCGGAGCTCCGACAGTTGGACCGCGCGTAGTGCCATGATCGGATCGTCTCCAGTCCGCAGACGGCGATGGAGCTTCGTCATGAGACGGGATGCCGCCGCATCGTCCGCCTCCCAAAGGCTGGCGAGGACTGCGGGGGTTCCAGCCGCCAGGAAGGAGCGGGCGAGGCTCGTGGCGCCCTCGCTGGCGGACAAGCGGCCCTCCGCCGTGCTGCAAGCCGAGAGGACGACGAGGCGGCTCGCGCCGAGATCCATTCCATCGACCTCATAGGAATAGACGGTCGTGGAGCCATCTTTTCCGCCGTTTCCGGCGAGCAAGAGCATCGAAAGGTCCGGGTGATCCGCATTGACCAGTGCATGGCCGGCGAAATGGATCACCTGCGGCCCTTGGGACGCGAGGGCGAGGAAACGTTCCCGCGTGGCCTCGCTGCCGGCCAGGAGGCGGGATCTCGGGTAGGCGGCTGCGATGAGTTGCGCTTCCTCCTCCGCCTGAGGCAGCGCATCGAGAAATGGAAATCTCGTGCGATCGAATTCATCCGCCGCCACGACGAGAGCCGACACGGGTGGCTCTGCACCCCATGCGGGGGTCCGCTCCAGACAACGGACGTAGACGTTGGCACTGGGAGCCACGGAGAGCGCAATGTCTTGGACAAGGTACTTCCCGGTGCCGCGATCCATGAGGGCGGCGAACGGGAGGAGATGGAGGATCTTGTCCGGTATCACGACGAGGACACGGGCGCCGTGAACCGTGCCCGTCACAGGCCCTAGAAGCGTGTGATGGAGATCCCTCAGGGCGGTGCCGAGAGCCGGCCCGGGTTCTCTGCGCCGGAGAAGGCGACAGACCTGCTCCACCTGCGCCATGAAGGCTCCGGCATCGAGGGAGACCTGCCGGAACTCCGTACCGTTTCTGTCCAGGGCCCACACGAGGAGCCGGTCGGGCAGGAGCACATATTTCAGCAGGACCGTCCCTTCAGGAAGCCGCCGCTGGATCTCGCGGATCCCGAGAATCGTGCCTGCCGGTGAGCTGCGGTCCAGGAGCTGTCGCGCCCGGACCCGTTCCGAGATCTCGAAGGCCCGGTCTCCCGCTCCCCGGCGTGCCTGAAACGACAGGATCTCGTCGAAGAGAGTGGTGGCTTGGTCGTAGAGCGTCATCCGCAGTGAACCGGGAGGAGCGCTGCTACGGGCTCGCTCGATGGCGTGCAGGCCTCCCCGGAAATCGCGGTCCGCACCGGCTTCGTCTCCCAAGGCGAGCTCGGCGCGAGCCCTCACGAAGAGGGCATTGGAAAGGTAATAGCCGAGCCCCGCGCGTTCGAAGAAGTCGATGGCTCGCGAGAGGGAGCTGACAGCGGCGGCCGGCTCGCTGAGGATCTGGACCTCGCCCCGGAGTGTCAGGACTTCCGCCTGCTGCCGTCGGCGGATGCCCGGGTCCGGGATGGCTCGTGCTTGCCGGTCGGCCTCCTCCAAGTCACGCAGGGCTTCGCGGCGGTGGCCGGCGAGATAAAAAGTCCGCGCCCGGCGCTGGCGCGCGAAGGAGACGAACGAGGGGATCTTCTGGGTCAATGAATCGCTCAGGAGCTCACTCTGGAAGTAGCGTGCCGCTTCGATCTCGCCGCGTTGCAGGCAATTCATCGCGACCAGGTCGACCACGGCAAAAACGCGGCGGGGATTGTGCACCTGGTTTCTCAGCCGCAACGCCAAAAGCAGGTGTCTCAGAGCTCGATCGGGTTCTCCCAGGTCGTCGAAAACTAACGCCAGGAGCTCGTGCACCGCCATGATGTTGTCGACCTCTCCGACCCTGGTGAAGGCCTGCTCAGCTTCCCTGACAAAAGACAGGGCCTCGCCAGGCCGGCCGATCAATTGATCAGTCGAGCCCAGAACATACGAAATGCGGCCGCGCAGGATGGGATAGCGGCCGGCCGGCAGGTCGCGCCGGAGATTTCTCAAGGCCTGTTGCGTTCGTGAATACTCCGGCCTGAAGTAATCGCAGTTGGCCAGGTTGAACCGGGCCCAGAGGACGAAAGGAGAGCCCGACCGGCGGAATTGTTCCTCAGCCTCCGCGAGAGCGCGCACCGCCTGACCGATCTGCCGTTCCCTGACATTGCGTGCGCCCTCACCGTAGAGACGGTGTCCCCGGACGAGACAGATCAGACAGCTCCCGGGCTCCGCGGAGCGAGCCGCATCGATGACGGCCACCCCGTCGCGGACCATGGCATCCCCATGGATCTCGACAAGAGCATCGCCGATTGCGCGGGCGATGCGCAGAGCCCGCTCGGCTTCGGCTATCCGGCCCGCGGCGGTCTGTTCGGCCCAGGCCCTCAGGACCTCTTCCTCAGCGTACTGCCGGGCTGGCTGCCGGAAACGATCGACGATTGTCTGGACCCTTCCCCTCTGCCCCTCGAGGGCGGCGCTGTCAAGACGGCTTTTCTCGGTTTTCCAGATTTCCGGCTCAGGCATCCTTTGCAAGCGGCGCAGGCGCTGTGAGGCTTCGTGACCCCACGCGGATCTCCTTTCCCGCTGGAAGATCTCCTGCCAAGCTTGGCGCGCGTCCGTGATCAAAAAGAGTTTTTCCAGGGCCAGGGCACGGTTGAAACGAGCCTCTGGAAGAGAAGAATCATCCCGGACAACTCGGTCGGCGGCTGTGAGAGCGCGGATGAGATCGTCCGGCCGGGCGCGAGCGAGATAGGCCGCGGCAAGATCGCTGCGGTGTCGTTCGTCGTGCGGCGCTCGCTCTGAAGCCTCCTTCAGAAGAGAGACCGCCGCGTCCGTCCTCCTGTCGAGCAGCTTCAGGATGGCCAGGTCGGCGAGAGCCTGCGGATCGCGCCGACGCCGGGCCGCGCGCTCGATCCGTTGCGTGACCCGGCTAAGGGCAGGGTCGGAGAGAGCCGGAAAGAGCATTGTGGAGGGATACGGTGCAAAGGGGAACCCGCCGGCGAGCCGCCCCTCGGTGAAGCGCGAGGAGCCGATGGCCGCGACCAGCATCTCCCTCGAGGGGACCTGGGAGAACCGGCAAGAAGCCACCACTCCTCCCAGAAAGGCCAGCCCCATCAGCGACACGACCGCCGACCACCGGAGCGCCCGGCGCTCGAGACCGCGGCTACGTGAGATCCGTATAGGCAGAATCCAAGCGTAGCACCGGGTACTGGCAGGGACAAGGTGCTGGTTTCCATCTGGCCCCGAAGAGGCCGGCGCCGTCAAGTACCTCGAGCGTATTGCGGTACAGATAAGGGAGGATCCGTTGCATGCAGACGCATCCTGCGGAGGAAGGCCGCAGAGGAGGCCACATCCGTGAAGCGGCGGATCGCCGAGTTGGAGCACCGGAAGAAGCGTGTCGTTGACCGGAAGCGCCGCCTCTAGACCCTCATCTTCCCGAGGATCTCACCTTCGACGCAGAGGCACTCGGGCCCTACAGCTGCTTTGATTTCAGACTGTTAGATCCGGAAACTAGAGGGGAGGTGGAAATGGTGGAGCAGAAGGGACTCGAACCCTCGACCCCCACGTTGCGAACGTGGTGCTCTCCCAGCTGAGCTACTGCCCCACGGTGCTGGAGGGCGGTATTGTACGCACCGGGGCCTCCGAGGGCAAGGCCGGGCTTTTCCACCTCCAGCCGCGGCGCCTCCAGCAGGCCGGCCACGGTGAGGTCGCCGAGCGTCCCGGCGCGGACCGCGGCGAGCTCGCCGATCAGCTCCTGCAGGTGCGCCGCGATCTCCCCGCCCGACCAGCTCGGCGCCGCGCCGCGCCCGGTGGTCGTAGGCGGCGAGGACCTCCTCGACCCGGATCTGCCGCGGATCGGCGGTGAGGGCGTAGCCGTGATCCCCCACCACCTGGAGCGGCCCCTGGGTCGCCAGCGGCCGCAGGATGCGCTCGAGCTCGTCGGTCGGCAGGCACATGCGGTCCGCCAGCGCCTCGCGGGAGAGCGGCGGCTCGCCGCGGTTGAAGCGGCGGGCGATCAGCGCCAGGGTGGCGAGCCCCACCCAGGCCGCCTGCACCGGCGGATGGCGGTGCAGCCCGCGGGAGAGCAGCGAGAAGTGCTGGGCGGTGTAGGTGGCCACGGCGCCGAACAGGATGATCGTCCAGGTGAGGTCGATCGAGATCATGAACAGCAGGGCGAAGGCGTAGCTGCCGTAGACGATGCTGACGTTGCGGAACAGCTCGACGTAGGAGGCGAACCCCTCGCGCAGGATCTCCAGCAGGATGCCGGTGAGCAGCCCGCCGGCGAGGGCGTTGCGCAGGCGGACGCTGGTGTAGGGCACCCGCCAGTAGAGGATGGTGAGCCCCACCACGGTGGCCACGAACGGCAGCACGTTGAGCAGGAACGACTCCTGGAACAGGCGCCGGAAGGCCGGGCTCTGCCGCAGCATGATCAGGCTCGAGAAGGTCGCCCCGATCAGCAGCGGTCCCCAGAAGATCAGCAGGATGAAGGAGATCAGCCGCGCCCGGATGGGGCGCCGGCGCGAGACGTTCCAGATCCTGTTGAAGGTCTCCTCGACGGTGGCGAAGAGGTACAGCGTGGTGACGAAGAAGGCGATCACCCCGACCCCGTGGATGGTCTCCGCCTGGTCGAGGAACTCGGCGATGGCGTCGACCAGGCTCTTGTCGGAGTAGGGGAGGATCTGGACGAAGATCTCCAGGCTGCGCTGCGGATACTGGCTGAACACCCGCGCGCCGACGAAGGAGAGGGCGGTCAGCAGCGGGATCAGCGACAGCACGGTGACGAAGGCGAGCGCCGAGGCGGTGAGCAGCACCCCGTCCTCGTAGGTCACCCGGAAGGCGAGATGGAAGTAGCGCGCCAGCTTGCCCGGGAAGGACGGCCCGCCGTCGTCCCGGCGGACCGGCAGGCGCGGCCGCGGACGACGTGGGTGGCGTCGAGGTCTACCAAGGGAAGGTCTCGCCGGTGAGCGGCAGTTGCGGCAGCGGCCAGCCCAGCTCTTCGACGAGGGCGGCGGCGAGCGCCTTGCGCGCCGGGTCCTCGCCATGGTTCAGGAAGATCCGTTGCGGCGGCGCCGGCAGCGCCCGGCACCAGCGCAGCAGCTCGTCGCGGTCGCCGTGGGCGGAGAGGCTCTGGAGCCGATGGATGTGCGCCTTCACCCAGACCGTCTGGTTCTGGATGGCGACCGTCTCGGCGCCGTCGAGCAGGGCGCGCCCGCGGGTGCCCGCCGCCTGGTAGCCGGCGAAGACGACGGCGCTCCGCCGGTCCCCCAGACGGTGGAGGAGGTGGTGGACCACCCGCCCGGCGTTCGCCATGCCGCTGCCGGCGACGATCACCGCCGGCTCGCCGCGGGTGTTCAGCGCCTTCGACTGCTCGACGCTGCGGCAGCGGACGAAGCGGCCGGCGCCCAGCGGATCGGGGTCGAGGGCGGCGAGCTCCTCGTCGTGCTCGGACTCGGCGCGCTGGTAGATCTCGGTGGCGTCGATCGCCATCGGGCTGTCGAGGAAGACGGTCGCGGGATCGAGCCGTCCGGCCTCCGCCAGGGCGGAGAGGTGGTAGAGGATCTCCTGCGTCCGCCCGAGGGCGAAGGCGGGGATGATCACCACGCCGCCGCGGGCGTAGGTCTCGGCGATGATCGCTCCCAGGGCCTCGGTCGCATCCTCCTGGGGGTGCCGGCGGTCGCCGTAGGTCGATTCGAGCAGCAGGGCGGCGGGGGGAGCGGCCGGCGGCTCGGGGTCCTTGAGGATCGGCACGCCGTAGCGCCCGACGTCCCCCGAGAAGCACCAGGTGCGCGGCTCGCCGTCCGACCCCTTGCCGGTGATCTCGACGCTCGCCGCGCCGAGCAGGTGGCCGGCGCGGACGTAGCGCATCCGCACGCCGGGGAAGAGCTCCCGCTCCTCGTGGAAGGGGATCGGCCGCAGCAGCTTCAGCGTCCGGCGGGCGTCGTCGCCGGTGTAGAGCGGCCGCGGATCGGCGTGGCGGCTGTACCCCTTCCGGCGCGCGTAGCGGGCCTGCTCCTCCTGGATCTCGCCGGCGTCCTGGAGCACCAGCGAGATCAGGCCGCGGCTTGGGGTCGTGCAGTAGATCGGCCCCGAGTACCCCTCGGCCACCAGGCGCGGCAGCAGGCCGGTGTGGTCGAGGTGGGCATGGGTCACCACCACGGCCGTCAGCTCGGACGGCCGGTAAGGGAAAGGCGCCCGGTTGCGCTGCTCGAGCTCCTCGTCCCCCTGGTACATGCCGCAATCGACGAGGATCCTGCGCTCCCCCCAGTCGAGCCGGGTTGAGCTGCCGGTCACGACTCCGCAGGCGCCGTGAAAGGTGACGTTGGCCATTCTGGGCTCCCTCTGGGGGTCCTCTCGGGGACCCCTCGCTGGCCGGCGATCTTAGCATCCGGGCAGGGAGGCACGATTTCTGCTACATCTATGTTGTCCTACACTCCTGCCGGCGCATCGGCAGATCCTACGATGCAGTTCCTTCCAAGCATTACGGAGGCCAAGCCCATGGCTGACATCAAATCAGGAATCGAAGACGGTGCCGAAAAGGCACACGACGCGGTAGACGCGGTCGAGGAAAGCGTGGAATCGGCGCGCAAGCGGTTCCAGAAGCTGGGCGATCAGGCCCAGGACCGTTACAAGAAGGTGTCCGAGGACGTTCAGGACCGCTACAAGAAGGTCTCCGACGACGTCCGCCGGGGAGCCGAGCGGGCTTCCAAGGAGATCCGCCGCGGCACCGAGAAGGCGCGCGAGACCTACGGCGAGGTGGCGGAGAACGCCACCAAGACCTATGAGCGCGTGCGCTCGGAGGCGGGCAACGTGACCCGCGAGGTCAGTCTCTACGTGCGGGACAACCCGGCCAAGGCGGTGATGATCGCCGCCGGCTTCGGCTTCCTGCTCGGCCTGGTGGCCCGCCGCGGCCGCCGTGACGACGAGGCTTGAGGATTTAAACGCATCCCAGTTGCGGAGGAGGACTGACAATGAGTGAGCTCCAGGAGCGGGAGTCGATCGTCGAGGAGCTGATCGACGAGATCGTCCCCGAAGGGGTGGACTGGCAGCGGCTGGTGGTGCGATATCCGATCCCATCGCTGCTGGTGGCGGCGGTGGGCGGTTTCTTCCTCGGCCGCCGTCACGGGCCGGAGATCGTGGGCGCCCTGTCGACCTTCGCGGCCGGCGAGGTCTCGCGCAACGTCGGCCAGCTCTTCGATCAGGACTAGACCAGGAAAGCGACCGAGCGGAGCGACGACCTGCGCACGATCTTCCACGTCTCCGACGTCCACTTCGGACCCCCGCACCTGCCCCAGGTGTCCGACGGGGTGGTGGCGTTCGTCGAGCGCCGGCGGCCGGATCTGGTGGTGGTCTCGGGGGACCTGACGCAGCGGGCCAAGCCGGAGCAGTTCCGGCAGGCCCGCGCGTTCGTCGACCGCATCGAGGCCCTCGGGGTGCCGACGCTCACCGTGCCGGGCAACCACGACGTGCCGCTCTATCGCGTCTGGGAGCGGATCTTCCATCCGTTCGGCTGCTACCGGAAGTATTTCAGCCCGGAGCTCGAGCCGGCCTACCGCGACGACGAGATGCTGGTGATCGGCATCAACACGGCGTTCGGCTGGACGCTCAAGGACGGGCGGATCACCCTGCGGCGGCTGCTGGAGGTGGAGAAGATCCTGCGCGCCACGCCGGAGAACGTCCTGAAGGTGGTGGTGGCCCATCACCACATGATCCCGCCGCCCAACTTCGGCACCCAGCGGGTGCTCGCCAACGCCTACGAGGCGATCGACCTCTTCTCGAGCGCCGGGGTCGACATGATCCTCTCGGGGCATCTGCACCAGGCGTACATCGGCAACTCCGAGGAGTTCTACCCCAAGGGGCGGCCGCCGGTCGTCATCCTGCACTCGGGGACGACCACCTCGAACCGCGGCCGGGCGGGCGAGCGGGAGGCCAACACCTGCAACTGGATCGAGGCGGACGGCAAGTCGCTGGTGGTCTCCCACTACCGCTGGCACCACAAGCTCGGCCGCTTCGCCGAGCACAGCCGCCACTGGTACCCGCGCCAGGAGCTCGTCCCCTACACGCTCGAAGGGCTGGAAGCGCCCGGGCGGACGGCCGCCGCCGACCCGGTCCCGGCGCGGCCCCCCGCCGCCCCTACGGCTACGATATGATTCTTTTTTAAGGGAGGGATTTGATGGCCGAAGAGTGGGAAATCGTCAAGATCGTAGGCACCGAGGAGGAGGCGACCATCGTCGCCGGCTTCCTGCAGAGCAGCGGCATCGAATCGGAAGTGGAGTCCCTGCGCGCCAGCGAGTTCCCGGCCGACATCGGGGAGCTGGCGAACGTGAATATCCGCGTTCCGGCCGAGCGCGCCGAGGAGGCGCGGGCCCTGCTCAACCAGCGGGAGGACGTGGCGACCGGTGACGAGGGGGTGATGGCCGGCGAGCCGCTCCCGGGCGAGCCGGCCGATCCCGAGCCCACGGCGGGCGGAGGCCCGATCGAGCGGTGAACGCACTGGACGGCGGCCATCTCGTCGGCCGCTACCGCATCCTCAAATTCCTGGGCGCCGGCGCCATGGGCGAGGTCTACCTCGCCGAGGACCCGCAGATCGACCGCCAGTTGGCGATCAAGACCGTCCGCCTGATCGGCCGCCCGCAGGAGATCGAGGACCGCAAGAAACGCCTGCTGCGCGAGGCCCGCGCCGCCGGCCGGCTGCTGCATCCCAACGTGGTGACGCTGTTCGACGCCGGCGAGGCCGAGGGGATGCTCTATCTCGCCTTCGAGTTCGTCGAGGGGACCGACCTCGCCGCAGCGGCTGGACGCCGGCCCCCGGTCTGAGCCTGCGCCAGGCGCTGCGCGCCGTCCGCCAGGCCGCCGAGGCCCTCGACTATGCCCACAGCCTGGGGATCGTCCACCGCGACATCAAGCCGAGCAACATCCTGATCGACCTCGCCGGCCGGGTGAAGGTGGCCGACTTCGGCATCGCCAAGATGGCCGGGCAGAGCACCGAGCTGACCATGGCCGGCTCGGTGATGGGGAGCCCGCAGTACCTCTCCCCCGAGCAGATCCGCGGCGAGGACCTCGACGGCCGCAGCGACATCTTCTCCCTCGGCGTCGTCCTCTACGAGATCCTCTCCGGCAAGCGGCCGTTCGACGGCGACACGATCACCAGCCTGGTCTACCAGATCCTGCACAAGGAGCCGCCGCCGGTCTCCGAGCTGCGCGCCGTGCCGCCGCGGGTCGAGGAGCTGCTGCGCGGCATGCTGGCCAAGAGCCGCGACGAGCGGATCGCCACGGCGGGCGCGGTCGCCCGCGAGCTCGCGGCCGTCGAGGCCGAGCTGTCCGACGAGACCCTCTCCGCCCCGGCCGGCCCCGCCTGGACGCCACCCGCGTGCTCCCCCGGCGCACCACGAACTCCGAGGCTGCCATGCCGGGGATACCGCGCGGCACCGTGCCGGCCTCGCCCGAGACGACGCCGAGCGTGCCGCCGCCGATGCCGACGATGGCCGCCATGGCCCGCCAGCGCCGGTCCCCGCGCCGCCCGCTGCCGATCGTGCCGCCGCCGCTCCCCGGAAGCTGCCGGTCGGGCTGCTGATCGCCGCCGTCCTGCTGGTGATGCTGGTCGCGGTCGGCGGCGGCGGATACTACGTCTGGCGGATGTGGCAGGGGCGCGCCGCCGAGCCGGCGGCGCAGACCGCCCAGACGTCCGAGACGGCCGCGCCGCCGCTGGCGACCCCGGCCTCCTCGCAGGCTCCGGTCTTGCCGGCGCCGCAGCAGACTCAGCCGGCTGCCGCGCCGCCTTCCACCTCCGTTTCCACGTCCCAGGCACCGCCGTCGCCGCCGCCCCGTCGCGGTCCTCAGACCTCGCCGCCGGCTCCGACCGCACCGCGGGGCCACCACGCTGCCGCCGCCGTGACGCCGGACCCGGCCCGGCCGCGGGAGCGCGTCCCCGGCCCGGCGGCGTCCTCGCCCGCGGCGCCGGCTCCCGCGCCCGCATCCCCGGCGCCCCGCGAGCCCGAGCCGTCGCGCGAGCCCGAGGCCGAAGAGCCGGCCCCCGAGGCGCCGGCGGCCGACCAGAGCCTCCGCTCCGGCCTGAGGTGGCCTTCCACGTCAACCCGCCGGACGCCTACGTGCTGGTGGAGGGGCGGGTGATCGGCCAGGCCCAGGATTGGAGCGGCCGGCGGGGCGCGCGCACCTACACCTTCCCCGGCGCGGGGAGCTATCTGGTCAAGATCCGCAAGGCCGGGATGAAGGAGCGCCGGATCGCCGTCGAGGCGGGAGCGGGGGGCTCGAGCGTCATCGCCGCCAACCTCCAGGCGCTCCCGGCGGCCGACGTCGACGCTTCCGACCTGCAGGCGATCCGCGTGCGCACGGGGGTCTTTTTCAACGTGCGGCCGGCGACGGCCCAGGTGGAGGTGGACGGCGAGCGGGTGGGCCCGGCGCGGCGCTTCTCCGGCGGTTTCCTGCGGCCGAAGGAGATGCTGATGCTCTCCACCGGCAAGCACCGGATCTCCCTCGTCATGCCGGGCTATCAACGCAAGGACATTCTCGTCGAGGTCACCGAGACGGCCGACAAGGAGCGTGAGCGGATCGACGCGGTGCTCACGCCGGGAGGATGATGACAGGCGCCAACTGGATCTCGCTGGATACGCCCCCATGTGGAAACCCTGGAGGCTCCGCCGAGCCTGAAGTCGCTCCCCGGGCGGCTCGAGCTCGAGCGGCTCGACAACGGGCTGACCGTCTGCCTGCTCGACAACCCCCAGGCGCCGGTGGTCACCTCGGCGCTCTTCTACCGCGCCGGCAGCCGCGACGAGCCGGCGGGGCACGGCGGCATCGCCCACTTCCTCGAGCACATGATGTTCAAGGGGTCGTCGCGCTTCGGCCCGGGCGAGATCGACCGCCTCACCCAGGCCCTCGGGGGCGTCAACAACGCCTTCACCAGCCACGACAGCACGGCGTACTACTTCAACTTCGCCGCCGACCGCTGGACCGAGGCGCTCGCCATCGAGGCCGACCGCATGACCACCCTCACGCTCGACCCCGAGCAGGTGGCGAGCGAGCGCCAGGTGATCCTCGAAGAGATCGCCATGTACGACAGCGAGCCCTGGGACGCCCTGGAGATGGCGGTGCACGACCGCCTCTTCGCCGGCCACCCCTACGGCCACCCGGTGCTCGGCACCCGCGAGGAGCTGCTGGCGACCGGCGCCGAGGAGCTGCGCGCCTTCCACCGCCGCTTCTACCGGCCCGACAACGCCATCCTGGTGGTGGCGGGGGACATCGGCGACGGCGCTCTCGACGCCGTCCAGCGGGCGCTCGGCGGCACCCCCGCCGGCGCCGAGCCCCGCCGCGGCTTCAACCCGCCCACCGTGCTCCCCACCGGCCCCGAGCGTCTGGAGCGCCGCAAGGGGGAGGTCGCGCGCCTGCTCCTGGCGCTCCCCGCCCCGCACGGCGCGCACCCCGATCATCCGGCCCTGCGCCTGGCGGCCACCGTGCTCGGCGGCGGCCGCACCAGCCGCCTGCAGCACACCCTGGTCGAGGAGGAGCAGCTCTGCGTCTGGGTGTCCGCCGACCTCTCCGAGGGGATGGACGCCAGCATGATGACCGTCACCGCCGAGGTGGTGCCGGGCGTCGACCCGGCCCGGGTGGAGGCGCGCGTCTTCGAGCTGCTGGCCGAGCTGCGCACCAACCCGCCCGGCGCCGAGGAGATCGAGCGCTGCCGGCAGATCTCCGTCGCCGACTGGGTGTTCGGCCACGAGAAGGTCCACCAGCAGGCGCTCTCCGTGGGACTGGCGCTCGCCCTGTTCGACCTCGAGTACCTCGACCTCCACCTCGAGCGGCTGCTCGCCACCGATACCGACCGCATGCTGGCGGCGGCCGATCGCTACATCCGGCCCGAGCGCGGCTCCGTCGTCGGCTGGTCGCTGCCCAAATCGTGAGCGCTCCCAACGCGGTCCTCGACGAACGGCTCGCCGCCTGGCGCCGGGACACCCCCGGTTGCCAGGGGCGGATCCATCTCAACAACGCGGGAGCATCCTTCTCCCCCGTGACGGTGGTCGAGACCGAGCTGGCGCACTTCCGGCGGGAGCAGGAGATCGGCGGCTACGAGGCGGCGGACGAGGCGGCCGGCCGGCTGCGCGACACCTACGAGAACCTCGGCCGCCTGTTCGGCTGCGCCGCGCGCAACGTCGCCGTCGTCGAGAATGCCACGGTCGCCTTCTCCCTGGCCCTCTCGGCCTTCGATTTCGAGCCGGGCGACCGGCTGGTGACCACCCGCAACGACTACACCTCGAACCAGATCATGTACCAGGCCCTCGCCAGGCGCCGGAGGATCGAGGTGCTGTTCGCGGAGGATCTCCCGGAAGGGGGCGTGGACCCCGCCTCGGTGCGGCGGCTCGCCGCCCACCCGCGCTGCCGGCTGGTGGCGCTCACCTGGGTGCCCACCAACTCCGGCCTGGTGCAGGACGCCGAGGCGGTGGGCGAGATCTGCGAGGCCGCCGGCGTCCCCTATCTCGTCGACGCCTGCCAGGCGGTCGGCCAGATTCCGGTCGACCCCGCGAAGCTGCGCTGCGACTACCTGGGCGGGACCGCCCGCAAGTTCCTCCGCGGCCCCCGAGGGCTCGGCTTCCTCTACGTCTCCGACCGCGCCCTGGCGCGCGGCGACTACCCTCTCGGCCTCGACATGCGGGGGGCGGAACGGCGAGGGGAGGACGGCTTCGAGCTCGTGGACGGCGCCCGCCGCTTCGAGAACTGGGAGTTCCCCTACGCCCTGGTGCTCGGCCTGGGCGAGGCGGCCCGCTACGCGCTCGCGGTAGGGATCGAGACCGCCGGCGCTCTGGCGGCCGAGCTCGCCGCCCACGCCCGCGAGCGGCTGAGCGCGCTGCCGGGAGTGAGCCTCCGGGACCGCGGACGGCGCCTCTGCGCGATCGTCACCGCCGAGGTGGCCGGCCGGGACGCGACGGAGATCGTCCACCGGCTGCGCGAGCTGAGCATCAACACCAGCGCCGCCACCAACGAGGACGGCTCGCCGGTGCCGGTGGTCCGGGTCTCCCCCCATTACTACAACACCCGCGAGGAGGTCGATACGTTGGTGGATGCGATCGAGGCTCTCATTCAGGAGGAACGGCGATGACCGCGCCCCCGCCGGTGGTCCGGGTGCGCCGGGTCGAAGGCGCTCCCGTGGTCGCCGTCCGTCTGCAGTTCCGCGCCGGCGGCCGGGAGGAGCCGATCCCGGGCCAGGCCCTGCTCACCGGGCGCATGCTCACCGAGGGCACCCGCCGGCGCGACTGGCGGCGCATCGCCGAGCAGGCCGAGAGCAAGGGGATGGTGGTGGAGAGCAACGGCTCGTTCGAGAGCATCGGCGTCTCGGTCGACGCCCTGGCGGCTGACTGGGAGCTGGCCCTGGAGTGGGCGGTCGAGCTGCTGCTCGAATCCGCCTTCCCCGAGGACCGCTGCACCTGGCTCTCCCGGCAGGCCGCCGCCGAGCTCGAGAGCCTGGCCGACCAGCCGGACGTCAAGACCGTCTGGGGCTTCCACAAGCAGCTCTACTCCCCCCATCCGCGCAGCCGGCCGCTGCACGGCAGCGCCGAGAGCCTGGCCGGCCTCACCCCCGGCGACTGCGCCGGATTCCACCGCCGGGCGGCCGCGCACGGCATCCTCGCCTCGGTGGCCGGCGTGCTGGACGAGGACGCCGTCCGCGAGCGGCTGCTGAGCCTGCTCGGCACGCCGGAGACCGCCGCCGATCCCTACCCCGGACCCCCCGTGCCGGTGGGGACCGGGCCGCGCGCCTTCGTCGCCACCGACGCCGAGGACCAGGCCCATCTGTATGTGGGGCACCTCACCGTGCCGCGCCGCCATCCGGACTACGCGGCGCTGGAGCTGCTCGCCGTCATCCTGGGCTCGGGCGCCGGGCTGACCGGGCGCATCCCGGCCCGCATCCGCGAGCGCGAGGGGCTCGCCTACACCGCCTACGCGCAGACCGTGGCCGGCTCGGGGCTCGACCGCGGGCGCGTCGTCGCCTACGTCGGCACCTCCCCGGCGACGGTGGAGAAGGCCGAGCGCGGCGTGGTCGAGGAGATCACCCGCCTGGTCGAGGACGGCGTCGAGACCGACGAGCTGGAGGAGTCCCGCGCCTACCTCCTGGGCCGCGAGCCCTTCCGCCGCGAGACCGCCCGCCAGTGGGCCGACCTGCTGATCGAGGCCGAGGAGTACGGCATCCCCCTGGACGACTTCGAGCACCGCAAAGCCGAGCTCAACGCCCTCGACCAGGCCACCGTAGAGGCGGCGGCCCGCCGGCATATTCACCCTGAGGAGCTGCGGGTGACGGTGGGGCTGCCGGAAGTGAAGGAACAAGGGACGTAAGGGACCGCAGGGACACCAGGGACACCAGGGTCTCTTGTCCCTGAAGTCCCTGCTGTCCCTCTGGGTCCCTTGTTCGTTTTTCCCCTGAAAGGCCACCCCCCATGCGCCACCGCTACCTGACCGCCGACGTCTTCACCGACCGCCCGTTCGGCGGCAACCCGCTCGCGGTGTTCCCGGAGGCCCGGGGGATCTCGGACCAACGAATGCAGCAGGTCGCCCGCGAGCTGAACCTCTCCGAGACGGTGTTCGTGCTGCCTCCCGAGGATCCGCGGCATACCCGCAAGTTGCGGATCTTCACGCCGGGCACCGAGCTCCCGTTCGCCGGCCATCCGACGGTGGGGACGGCGTTCGTGCTGGCGGCGATCGGGGAGATTCCGCTCGCCGGCGCCGAAGACCCGGATCGTCTTCGAGGAGGGGGTCGGGCCGGTGCCGGTGCTGATCCGGCGGAAGGACGGCAAGCCGGTGTTCTCCGCAGCTCACGGCGGCGAAGCTCCCCGAGGTCGGGCCGCCGCCCCCTTCGATCCCGGATCTGGCGGAGATGCTCTCCCTCGACCCGGCGGACCTGCTGGACGGCGAAGACGCTCCGGAGGCGGTCTCCTGCGGCGTCCCCTTCCTCTACGTTCCGCTGCGCGACCGCGACGCCGTCCGCCGCGCCCGCATTCGCATGGATCGCTGGGAGCCGCTCCTCGCCGGCTTCTGGGCCACCGAGGTCTACGTCTTCGCCCGCGATCCCGAGCTGCCCGGCTCCCACGTCCGCTCGCGGATGTTCGCGCCGCGCATGGGGATCGTCGAGGACCCGGCGACCGGCGCCGCCACCGCCTCCTTCGGCGGCTATCTCGCCTCCCGCGCCCCGGAGCGCGACGGCACCCTGCGCTGGGTGATCGAGCAGGGTTTCGAGATGGGGCGCCCCAGCATTCTTCACCTCGAAGCCGACAAGCAGGACGGCCGGGTCACCGCCGTCCGCGTCGGCGGCTCCTCGGTGCTGGTGAGCGAGGGGTGGATGGAGATTCCTGAAGAGCTAGGCCCCTGCTATTCTTCCTTTGGAGAACCGATACCGCATGAGCGAGCTGATACTGATCGTGGACGACGAGCCCGGGATCCTTTCCACCTTGGGAGGCATCCTTTCCGACGAGGGATACTCGACCCTCACCACCACCAGCGGCGAGAGCGCTCTGAGCCTGTACGAGGAGAAGCGCCCCTCGGTGGTCTTTCTCGACATCTGGCTGGCCGACCGCGACGGCCTGGAGACCCTGCAGGCGCTGCGCGAGGCGGACCCCACGGCGGCCGTGGTCATGATGTCCGGGCACGGCACCGCCTCGACCGCGGTGAAGGCGATCAAGATGGGGGCCTACGACTACCTGGAGAAGCCCCTCTCCTACAAGCGGGCGGTCGACGCCGCGGCCGGCGCCCTCGAATACAAGCGCACCCTCCAGGAGGGGGGAGCCGCGACCGTGCCGGAGAGGACCCGCGCGGACCGCGGCGAGGCCGAGCGCCGGTTCACCGCCGCCCCCGACCTGCCGCTGCTCGCCGAGACCCGCCGCCGCCAGCGCACCCTCGACCACTCGACCGTGGTCTACGGCCTCGGCCTCCACTCCGGCCAGCGCACCGCGATGGTCCTCCAGCCGCTGCCCGCGAACAGCGGCATCCACTTCGTGACCCTGCCCACCGGCGTCGAGATCCCGGCCCACGTCCGCGCCGTGGCGGAGACCGATTACGCCACCACGCTGTCGGGAGAAGGGGAGAGCATCCGCACCGTCGAGCACCTCCTCTCGGCGCTCCACGCCTACGGGGTGGGGAACCTGCTGATCAAGGTGCACGGCGAGATCCCGGTGCTCGACGGCTCGGCCCTCGAGTTCTGCAAGATCCTCGAGGAGATCGGCGTCGCCGAGCAGGACGAGCGGCAGCGGGAGCTGGTGATCGATCGCCTCTACGAGGTGCGCGGGTCGGGGGAGAAGGTGCTGTCGATCGAGCCGGCGGACGAGTTCTCGGTCTCCTACCTGCTGCGCTATCCGCCGCCGGTCGGCGAGCAGTCCCACGAGTTCACGCTCACCTCGGCGGCCGGCTACAAGCGCGAGATCGCCCCGGCCCGCACCTTCGGCTTCATGAAGGACCTCAAGATGCTCAACGAGCTGGGCCTCGGCTCCGGCGGGCGCCTCGACAACTTCATCCTGGTGGGGGAGGACGACGTCCTCAACACCGAGCTGCGCTTCCCCGACGAGTTCGTCCGCCACAAGATCCTGGACATCATCGGCGACCTCTACCTGCTCGGCTATCCCATCCGCGGCAAGGTCACCGCCCGCCTCACCGGCCACCGCGACAACATCGCGCTGCTGCGGCAGATTATCTCCGGGGTAGGCCCTCATCACCCCGGCCCTCTTCTCCCGTCCCCTCCCGCCCTCCCGCACCGGGAGAAGAGGGAGAAGTTAGTGGAAAGATGTCCCTGGGTGTCTTTCTTCTCCCCTCTCCCGGTGAGGGAGGGTGGGAGGGGACGGGAGAGGGGCCGGGGTGAGGGTTCGGGCAACCTGTAACCCCACGGCGCCAGCGGCGCCTATAGGATGAGCTCGGAGGGGAGAGCCGCATGCCGAATTTCCAGATATCCGTCCTCGTCTTTCTGCAGATCGCCATCATCCTCGGCGCCTGCCGGCTGGTCGGACGGCTGGTGCGGCCGCTGGGCCAGCCGCAGGTGGTGGCGGAGATGATCACCGGCGTGCTGCTGGGGCCGTCGCTGTTCGGCCTTCTGCTGCCGGACCTCCAGGCCCGGCTGTTCCCCAAGCCGACGCTGACGGTGATCTACTGCCTCGCCCAGATCGGCCTCGCGCTCTACATGTTCCTGGTCGGCCTGGAGTTCGACGTCGGGCTGATCCGCAACCGGGTGAAGAGCGCGCTGTCGGTCTCCTGGGCCGGCATCCTCACCCCGTTCCTCCTCGGCTGCGGCGTGGCCTGGCTGCTGCGCGACCGCTTCCCGCTGTTCGCGCCCGGCGTGAGGGACTGGGAGGCGATGCTGTTCATGGGCGCCGCGATGTCGATCACCGCCTTCCCGATGCTCGCCCGCATCATCTACGAGCGGGGGCTCGCCGGCACCTCCCTCGGCACCCTGGCGCTCGCCGCCGGCGCGCTGGACGACGCCGTGGCCTGGTGCGTGCTGGCGGTGGTGCTGGCGAGCTTCACCGGCAACCTCTGGATCGCCGTGTTCGCCATCGGCGGCGGCCTGCTCTACGCCCTGCTCACGCTGACCCTCGGGCGCGGCTGGCTGGAGCGGCTGTTCGTGCCGCGCGAGGCGGACGACAAGCGGCGGGGGACGGTGATCCCGCTCACCCTGATCCTGGTGGCCGCCTGCGCCTGGCTGACCGACTCGATGGGCATCTACGCCGTCTTCGGCGCCTTCATCCTCGGCGTCGCGATGCCCCGCGGCGCCGTGGCGCGCCATCTCGAGGAGGCGATGACGCCGCTGACCACGGGGCTGCTGGTGCCGATGTTCTTCATCAACTCCGGGCTCAACACCCGCATCGGCCTGCTCGACAGCCCGGGCCTCTGGGCGGTCGCGGTCCTGGTGCTCCTGGTCGCCTGCCTGGGCAAGGGGATCGCGTGCGGCCTCGCCGCCCGCCTCAACGGCGAGCCGGCCCGCGAGTCGTTCGCCATCGGCGCGCTGATGAACTGCCGCGGCCTGATCGAGCTGATCCTCCTCAACATCGGCCTCGAGCGCGGGATCATCACCCCGACCCTGTTCACCGTCATGGTCCTGATGGCGATCGTCACCACGCTGATGGCGATGCCGGCTTTCAACCTCGCCTATGGCCGCGCGAGCTGGCGCCGAGATCGAGGCGCGGCGGGTGGGAGGCGTGGGGGTCTGAGACAGGCGGATCTGGGGTAAAGTTACCTCGCCTTTTCAGCCCAAACCGATAGGATTCGCGAGGAGGACGGATGGACGCTCCCGACACGAAGTCCCTGCCCGAGAACGCCTATACGCCGCTCGCCCCCGGCGAGGTCTACGCCCCGATCGTCCCTGCCGCCGCGCGCGTCGAGGAGGCGACCGTCCGCTCCGTCGGCTGGGGCCTCTTCCTGTGCGTCGTCTTCACCATCGCCTCGGCCTACTCGGGGCTCAAGGTGGGGCAGGTCATGGAGGCGTCGATCCCGATCTCCATCCTCGCCATCGGCCTCGCGCGCGTCTTCCGGCGCCGCTCGACGCTGCTCGAGAACGTCATCCTCACCAACATCGGCGGCACCTCGGGGGGCATGGTGGCGGGGGCGATCTTCACCCTGCCGGCGCTCTACATCCTCCACCTCTCGCCGAACCCGCTGCAGACCACCTTCATCCTGATCGCCGGCGGCTGCCTGGGCGTCCTCTTCCTGATCCCCCTGCGGCGCTACTTCGTGCGCGAGACCCACGGCGAGTTTCCCTTCCCCGAGGCGACGGCGATCACCGAGGTGCTGGTCACCGGTGAGAAGGGGGGCTCGCAGGCCGCCCTCCTGCTCCAGGCCACCGGCATCGCCGCCGTCTACGACTTCTTCGTCACCACCTTCCAGGTCTGGCGCGAGACGGTCGACTTCCAGTTCCTGCCGGTGATGAGGACGCTCGCCGACCGCGCCCGCATGGTGGTCCGCTTCGACGCCATCTCCTTCATCCTCGGCCTTGGCTACGTCATGGGCCTGCGCTCGTCGATGATCCTGTGCGCCGGCGGTTTCTTCTCGAACTTCGTCCTGGTGCCGCTGATCTGGATGATCGGCCGCAACCTCCCGAACCTCGCCGTCTACCCGGGGACCACCCCCCTCGGCGCCATGGCCGCGGCGGACATCTTCCGCAACTACGCCCGCTTCGTCGCCGTGGGCGCGATCGCCACCGCCGGCATCTTCGGCATCATCAAGTCGCTGCGCATCATCGCCGGCTCCTTCGGCATCGCCGCCCGCGCCTTCAAGCACGGCGAGGACGCGGGCCAGGAGCGCACCGACCGCGACATGCCGATCATGACCATCCTGATCGGCGTCATCCTCACCGCCGTGGCGGCGGGGATCTTCTTCAACACCCTGGAAGGCACGCTGACCGCCGCCCTGATCGGCCTGCTGCTGACCCTGGCCTTCTCCTTCTTCTTCGCCTCGGTGGCGGCGAACGCCATCGCGACCATCGCGCGCAACCCGGTCTCGGGGATGACGATGCTGACCATCATCATCTCCTCGCTGGTGATGCTGCGCTTCGGCCTCTCGGGGACCACCGGGATGTTCTTCGTGATGGCGATCGCCGGCATGGTCTGCACCGCGCTCTCCGTCTCCGGGCAGACGATCACCGACCTCAAGGCCGGCTACTGGCTGGGCTCGACGCCGGCGACGCAGGAGCGGGTGAAGTTCCTCGGCATCATCGCCTCGGCGGTGGCGGCGGCGCTGACCATCGTGCTGCTGGCCAAGACCTTCCAGTTCGGCGAGGCGGTGCCGGGGGACACCCGGGTGGTGCTGGCGTCCCCGCAGGCCTCGATCATGAAGGCCCTCGTGCAGGGATTCATGAGCCGGCAGCCGGTGGCCTACATCCTCTTCGGCGCCGGCGGCATCATCGCGCTGATCATGGAGATGCTGGGGGTGCCGGCGCTGATCTTCGCCCTCGGCATGTACCTGCCGCTGGAGCTGAACACGCCGGCGCTGGTGGGCGGCTTCCTCTCCCACTGGCTCACCCGGCGCTCCGAGAGAATGGAGCCCGAGGCGGGCCGCGGCGTCCGCGAGCGCGGGGTGATCATCGCCTCCGGGCTGATGGCCGGCGGCGCCCTCGGCGGCGTCTTCGGCGCCGCCCTGCGCCTCTTCCCCTGGTATCCGCGAGACCCTGATCAAGACCCCCTTCTTCGATGTCGAGGCGATCTCGCAGATCGTCTCGATCGTGCTCTTCCTGGGGCTCTGCGCGTATATCTGGTTCGGGTCGCTGGGGCGGCGGGCGGGGAGGAGCTGATTCCCTGGACTCTAGCCGTAGCGCGACGTGCAGGTAAGGTTGCGCGCGGACGCCGAGTCCAGGATACTTCAGCCTCAACTGACCCGGAGGAAGAATCATGAAGAGACTCGGCAAGCTCGCCCTCAGCAAAGAGACGCTCTGGCAGATGGACACCCAAAAGGGAACCACCATCATCGGCGGTAACGACTCGTGCGTCGATAGCTGCTATCTCCAATCCTGCGGAGGCGGCTGCACGATCTCGACGGGGGAGAAGGACTGACCGGTCATGAGAAGCCTTAAAACGCTGAGCCTCAGCCGGGAGACCCTGTGGCGGATGGACGCCCAGAAGAGCCCCGGCATCGTTCTCGACGTTGGTAATGACTCGTGCGTCTTGAGCTGCCTCGACATGTCCTGCGAAGGCGGCTGTACGATCTCGACGGGTCTGAAGGGCTGAATCCCGCCCTGCTCAGGTCAATTGACCGGCCCGGACCGGGTTTTGGCCTGTCACCAACTTGATGTCTGTTCTTTGACCCGGCGGCCACACTTTTGGACCCGTGGTCCAAGAAGTTGGACCCGTGATTTGCAGCCTTGGACCCGTGGTCCAGGGACCGCGACCCGTGGGTCAGGAGTGCGACCCACGGAGCGGAGAGTTGGACCCATGGGTCAAGGACCGCGACCCGTGGGTCCGGTGGTGCAATCCGCGGGTCCGGTAGTGCGACCCGCGGGTCCAGTGGTGCAGACCGCGGGTCAGAAAGCGCGATCCACTATCCCGCCTGGGGGCTTCGCTCCCGTACTTCCTCAGAAGCCGGGTCGCCGCGGCTCCATCGACTCCTCGCAGCGTAGTATGATGGAGCAACACCTGCATCAAGAGTCAGGAGGGGTTCATGAGACTGCCTCGCTTCGGCCTCTGGCGTCCGTGCTTTGTTCTCTCCGCGCTGTTCATACTGATCGGGGGACCGCGGCATCCTAGCGGCACGATGGCGGAGATGCTCGGGCATCCCGACTGGGTGCTCTCGCATGTCCTCATGCTTGCAGGCTTTGTCGCGCTCCTGCTGGGGTTGATCCTCTACAACCGGGGCGCCGCGGTTCCCGACAGATACACGGAAGTGGGTCCGTTTCGCGATGATCGGCACCGCGCTCCAAGTCATCGAAATGGTGATGCACACCGTGTCGGTGGTGGATCATGCGAACCTCGTCGCGGGCAGGGCGACGCCGGTTCTCACCACGCATCTCGGGCTTGCCGTCGTTTTCTACCCCATCTTCGCGGTGACGATCGTCGGACTCATCCTCGCCGGAATGCGGGACCGCTCGCTGGGATCGCCCTGGATCGGCTGGCTCGGTATCCTGGGAGTCGCGGCCCACGGAGCGGCCGCGCCCCTGGTGATCCTCTTTAAAATTGATTAGGCCAGAATCCTCTTCCCCGGCGTTGCGCTGCTGGCGCTCTGGCTGCTCCTGGCGGCGCTCTGGCCGTCGCGTTCGAGGGCTCAAAGGGAACCGGCGGCCGTGCTTCGCTCCCGCACCTCCTCCGAGGTGAGCCCGTAGAGCGGGGGAGTGGGAACCCCCAGCATGCCGAGCATGAGATAGATCTGCCCGCGGTGGTGGATCTCGTGCTCGATCATCGATCGCAACCATTTCCAGACCTGGAGCGGAGCCCCGCCGGGGGTCTCGCAGCGGCGGGCGAGGTCCTCGGGAGTGAGAGCGCGGAAGATCGCCATCGACTCCTCGTGCATGCGATCGTAGAACGCCAGCGTCGCTTCGTGCCCTGCGGCCAGCTCCGTGCCGTGGCCGGGGTAGCGGCTGGGCCGGCACTGGGCGTTCTCGGCGAACATGTAGCGTTCGATCGCTCCCGAGATGACGGATGAGATCGCCGAAGGTGAAGGCCCCCGGCTTGTAGGTCCACTCCAGTTGCTCGGGCGGAACGCAGAGGATGACGCGGCGCGTCCGCTCGTGGACGCGCTCGAAGTATTGGAGGAAGGGCTCGATCTGCTGGATTTCCACGTTTCGACCTACGCCTTCTCCTCCCAGATCCTGGCGAGGTGGACGATCACCTCGACGGCCTTCTCCATGTCCTGCGCCGAGACCCATTCGAGCCGGGAGTGGAAGTTCTGCTCGCCGGCGAAGATGTTGGGGGTCGGCAGGCCCATGAAGCTGAGCTTGGAGCCGTCGGTGCCGCCGCGGATGGGGCGCTCGCGGGTCTCGATGCCGGCGCGGCGGATGGCCTCGCGGGCGTTCTCCACCACGTCCGGATGATGATCGAGCACCTCGCGCATGTTGCGGTAGCTCTCCTCGACCTTGGTCTCGACCGTCGCGCCCGGCCAGTCGGCGACCGTCTCGCGGGCCAGCCGCTCGAGGAAGTCCTCCTTCTCCTTCAGCGCCGGCCGTCTTGAAGTCGCGGATCAGCAGCTTGACCGAGGTGCGCTCGACGCCGGCGTTGACCACGTAGGGGTGGACGAACCCTTCGTAGTCGTCGGTCGTCTCCGGCGACAGCTCGCCCTTGGGCAGGCGGGAGATGAAGTCGGCGGCGATCTTGATGGAATTGATCAGCTTCCCCTTGGCGAAGCCGGGATGGGTGTTGAAGCCCACGAAGGTGACCGTCATCGCGTCGGCCGAAAAGGTTTCCATCTCGATCTCGCCGCGGGCGCCGCCGTCCATGGTGTAGGCGTACCTGGCGCCGAACTTCGCGACGTCGAAGTATTTGGTGCCGGCGCCCACCTCCTCGTCGGGGGTGAAGCCGACGCGGATCGTGCCGTGGGGGATCTCGGGGTGGGCGATCAGGTACTCGGCCGCGGCCATGATCTCGGCGACGCCGGACTTGTTGTCGGCGCCGAGCAGGGTGGTGCCGGAGGCGGTGATGATGTCGTCGCCGATGCGCTCGCGGAGATAGGGGACGTCGGCGGGGCGGATCACGGCGGTCGGGTCGTCCGGCAGCACCAGGTCCTGCCCCTGGTAGTCGCGGTGGACGATCGGCTTGACCCCGGCGCCGCTCATCTCGGGCGAGGTGTCGACGTGGGCGATGAAGCCGATCACCGGCACGTCCGGTCTTCTGGGCTGGTGGCCGGGATGGTCGCCATCACGTAGCCGTGCTCGTCGATGGTGGCGTCGGCGAGGCCGATCGCCTTCAGCTCGTCGACGAGGTGGCGCAGGAGGTCGAGCTGCTTGGCCGTGCTGGGATAGGTCTGCGAGGTCTCGTTCGACTGGGTGTCGAAGGTCACGTAGCGCAGGAACCGCTCGACGGCGGAGGTCTGAAAATTGGACTCGGGCATGGCGCGGATCTCCTCGGGTCTTCTCGGGCCGCCGGCCGCGGTGGCCGGGTCGCGAGATCGCGGAGATCGTATCAGGAGATCGAAAAGCGGCTCTCGGGCACCTGGGAAAGTAGGCGGGCCGCGCCCCGCGATCCGGCCTCTGACTCGACAAGGAGAAAACGATGACTCGACCGTTCCGCAAACTGCTCCTGGCCTGCCTCCTCCTGACCTTTTCCGTGCTCCTGACTCCCCGTGCCCAGGCCACGGGGAACTGCTGTGGCAACTGCTACACCGGGTGGCAGTTCTGCAACAACGATTGCTATGCCTACTACCCCGATCCCACCGTCTGTCTGGACGACTGCTATACCCGCTATCAGAGCTGTGGCTCCGCTTGCTGGCGCTGGCAGGAGGAGTGCTTTATCGAGTGAGCCCAGGGGGGCGGCGTCCGCCGCGCGTGCGGGCACGGCCCCCCTTCCCTGCCTACAACACCGGCGCCAGCCCGGCCGCGCGCACCTGGCGGTCGAGGTCGCGGAGCTCGCCGTTCGCGAGCGCCTGCCATTTCGCGAGCGCCGTGTCCAGCCGCTTCCGGTAGATCTCGAAGACCTCGCGCTGCGGTCCGGAAGGAGCACGGTCGGCGCCTTCGAGATCGGTGGCGAGCGGCCCGAGGACGTCGGCGACGGCGGAGAGGCTGTCCTCCCCAGGTCCGGTCCGGAGCGGCTCGACGGCGGCGGCGACACGTTGCGCGGTCTGGCGCAGCGGGCCGGCGTCGGCGCGGCCGGCGAGCTCGCCGTCGAGGGTCTTGAGGCGGTTGGCGACCTCCTCGGCCTGCACCTGGGCGTCGGTCACCCGCGCCAGGGCGTCGGAGACCGCGACGTACATCTCGTGCTGCGCCGCGAGATCGGCCGCCGGCGTCTTGACCCTTGGATCCATCGCGACCTTCAGCGGCTGGGTCAGGGTCTTGCCGTCCGCGGTGAGACGGACCTGATAGGTGCCGGGGAGAGCGAAGAGACCCTGCGGCAGCTCGGGGGTGTCCGCCCCGGGGACGGCGGCGATCGAGTACTCATACTCCAGCGCCCGCGGACGGGGGCCGCGGAGGTTCCAGACGAACCGGTTGTGGCCCGGGCGGGCCGGCAGCGCCGTGGGGGGCTGCAGCCAGGCGTCGGGGAAGTATTGGTTGGCCTCCGGCCGCTCGGGCGTCACGTCGCTGCGGAAGCTGCGCACCACCTGCCCCTTGCCGTCGACGATCTCCAGGGTGACCGGGCCCGGCGTCGCCGGCAGGAAGTAGTCGAGGATCGCGCCGGCCGGCGGGTTGAAGGCCCGCGGCTCGTCGACCGGCAGCGGCGTGTCGCGGTTCTGGTTGGCGCCCACCCGGTAGGCGGCGGCCGGCGGGAACAGGGTGGCGCCGGCGGGCGCTCCGGCGGCCAGCGTGGCGGAGCGGCGAGAAATCGTCGAGCACCCAGATCGAGCGCCCCTCGGTGGCGGCGATCAGGTCGTCGCCGTGGATCGTGAGGTCGTTGACGCCGGTGGTCGGCAGGTTGAGCTGCAGCGGCTGCCAGAGCCCGCCGTCGTCGAAGGAGACGAAGGCGCCCCGGCTGGTGCCGGCGAACAGGAGGCCCGGCTTGACGCGGTCCTGGCGCACCACCGCCACCCAGCCGTCCGCCGGCAGGCCGGCCGTTGCCGCGCGCCAGGTCTTGCCGAAGTCGTGGGTGACGTAGAGGTAGGGGCGGTCGTCGTCCAGGCGGTGGCGATCGACCGCGGCGTAGGCGGTGCCCGCCGAGGTCGCCGAGGCGTCGATCTGGGCCACCCGGCTCCATTCGGCGAGGCCGCGCGGGGTGACGTTCTGCCACTTTTTGCCGCCGTCGCGGGTGACGTGGATCAGCCCGTCGTCGGTCCCCACCCAGACCAGATCCTTCTCGATCGGCGACGGCGCGATGGTCGCGATCACGCCGAAGCCGCAGGCCCTGGCGCGCGAGACCGGCACGTCTCCGGTGGCGCAGTCGGGGGTCCCCGGGACGGCGCCCGAGAGGTCCGGGCTCACCGTCTGCCAGGTCTGGCCGCGGTCGGTCGAGCGGAAGAGCACCTGGGCGCCGAGGTAGATCGCGTGCGGCGGCAGGGGGGAGATCGCCAGCGGCGTGATCCAGGTGGAGCGGTAGCGCACCGACGTCGGCCGCCGGCCGTAGCTCGAGATCGGCCAGGGGGAGACGTTGTCGACCTGCCCCGTGCGGGCGTCCCAGCGCGAGAGGCGCCCGCCGAGGCCGCTGCCGTAGACGATGTCGGGATCGCCCGGGAAGGGGATGTCGTAATCGCGCTCGTCGCCGCCCACCGGATGCCAGTCGCGGAAGGTGAGCTGGCCGTAGTCGCTGCGGCTGGCCACCGCCACCGTGCCGCTGTCCTGCTGGCCGCTGTAGATCCAGTAGGGGAAGCGGTCGTCGGTGGCCACGTGGTAGAACTGGCCCGGTCGGCTGGTTGTACCAACTGCTCCAGCTATCTCCGCCGTTGACGGTGACCACGGTGCCCTGGTCGGAGGCCACGACCATCCGCTCCGGATGATCGGGATCGATCCACAGGAAGTGATAGTCGTCGCCGCCCGGCGCGCCGCGGAAGAACTCGAAGGTCTTGCCGCCGTCGGTCGAGCGGCGGATCGACTGCCCCATGACGTAGACCGTGTCCGGGTTCTTGGGATCGACCGTGGCCGCCGCGAAGTAGGCGCTGCCGAGGCTCCCCGTGGCGTTCACCCGCTGCCAGGAGCCGCCGCCGTCGTCCGTGCGGTAGACGCCGGAGTCCTTGCCGGATTCGATGGTGGCGTAGACGCGCGCGCCCCGGCTGCCGGGGGCCACGGCGAGGCCGGCGCGCCCCATGGGGCCGGCGGGGAGGCCCTGGGAGAGCCGGTTCCAGGTCTTGCCGCCGTCGGTCGACTTGTAGATTCCGCTCCCCGGTCCGACGTTGGGGGTGAAGTAGGAGAGCCAGGGGTAGTAGCGCACCTGCCAGAGGGCGGCGTAGATCGTGTCGGGCGCGGCCGGATCGGCGGCGAGGTCGACGGCGCCCGGTGTTGTCGTCCACGAAGAGGACCTTCGTCCCAGTTCTTGCCGCCGTCCGTGCTGCGGAAGACGCCGCGCTCGGCGTTGGGGCCGAAGAAGTGCCCCTGGGCGGCGGCGAGCACCACGTCGGCGTTGCGGGGGTCGACCCACAGGCGGCCGATGTGGCGGCTGTCGGCGAGGCCGCGGTGCTCCCAGGTCTTGCCGCCGTCGCCGGAGCGGTAGACGCCGTTGCCGGAGGCGATGTCCCAGCGGGTGGTCACCTGGCCGGTGCCGACGTAGAGGACGGCCGGATCGCTCGGCGCCACGACCAGCGCGCCGACCGACGCCGCCTTCTCATGATCGAAGAGCGGATTCCAGGTGCGCCCGGCGTCGGTGGTCTTCCAGACGCCGCCGTCGGCCGCGCCGAAGTAGAAGGTCTCCGGCTGCCCCGGAACCCCGGAAGCGGCGGTCCCCCACCCGCCGCGCAAGGGGCCGACCAGGCGCCAGCGGAGGTCGGAATAGGTGTCCGGCGGCACCGGAGCGGCGGCGGCCGCCGCGGTGGAGAGGAGGCAGAGGAGAACGGCGAGGCTCGAGGCGAGACGGCGAAGATTCATCGGAACCCTCCAAAGATGTTCACTACGCGGCATGTTTTTACAGGAAAAGGGGGAGGGCCGCCACCCGGTCAACTCTCCGCTCAGGACAGGAACGCTTCCTGCTCGACCCAATGACCGGAGTCGCCCAGCGCGCGCAGGGTGTCGGCGAGGGGGGCCTCGGGGCGCTCCTCCAGGTCGCGGCGGATCCCGGCGAGGCTCCGCGAGGTCAGGAGATGACGCCGGGGAGCGGCTTCCAGATCCTGGGGGGACATGCGGAAGAAGGCTGGCGCTCCGCGGGCGACCAGGAGGCGATGAGACGGGCGATGCGGACACCGTCGAGGTCGAGGTCGGCCCAGATCCGTAGCGGCACTCCGGCGGTGCCGGCGAGCTCCACCAGCCGCCGGAAGGTGCGGCCCGGGTAGCCCGCCGACCAGGCGATCAGGGCGCCGCGCGCGGCCGCCACCTCGCCGCGGCAGCAGGCCTCGAAGACGGCCAGGTTTTCGACCGCGAAGAGTCCGCCGGCCGGGAACGCGATTTCCCGGAGGCTCTCCAGAGGCTCGCGCGCCAGCCCGAGAAAGGGGGGAAAGGCCCGCAGGTCGAGCGCGCCGCCGGCCAGCCGGAGGACCCCTTCGCCTCCCAGCAGGGTGACGCTCGCCCCTTCGCGCAGGCCGATCCCGGCCAGTGGCCCCACCAGCCGTTCGAGCCGCCCCCGCAGGCTGGCGAGGGCCTTGGAACCGCCGAGGTGGCGGGCGGAGAAGACCCGTTCGGCGAGGATCTCTCCCGATTCCGCGTGGGTCGCCAGGGCGGCGAGGGCCTGGAGCAGCGGCGGCGGAAAGCTTTCGGCCTCGGGGGTGCCTAGAAGGGTCGCGATCTCGGCGGCCTTGGGGTGGGTGAGGGGGCTCACCTCGTCCCGCGCCTTGCGGAGCGCGTGCCGGCGCCGCTCCTCTTCCCCCGGCCGGGCCAGCTCCCGCAGCGCTTCCTCCCGGCGCAGCTCGATCGCGGTGAGACGGGGCGAGCCGCCGAGCGTCCACCGCGCCGTGAGCCACCCGGACCGGAGGAAGATCTCGATCCACTCCTCGGCGAGGCTGGCCGGGATGCCGCGCCGGGCGAGATTCGTCAGGAGAGCCCGGGCTGAGAAGGTTTGCCGGCCTTCGCCCTGCCGGAGGAGGGCGAAGGCGATCGCGCGGCCGGTCGCGTCGGCGAGCGGAAGGGCTTCCGGGACCTCCGCCCGCGCTTCCCGCAGCGCCGGCGGCCGGGGGTGCCGGGCGGGCCGTTCCCGTCCGCAGACGGTGCAAAGGGGGATCCGCCGCGCCAGCCGTTCCGCCAGGGCGCCGCGATCCCGCCAGCCGGTCCATACCAGTTGTCCGGCATAGCGGCAGACGTGGGCATCCCCTTCCGCCTTCATGCCTCCGCCACGATCGGCACCGGCGCGTGCGGCTCGTGAGGCCGCTTCTTCTTGCAGCACGATCACCATCGCGGCCGGATCGAGCTGGGCGCGGTCCAGGGTGGTCGGCGCCGTCAGCAGGAACTGTGAGCGCGAGGCGCGGAGGAACCGGCCCACCTGGTCCACCCGATCGAGCGACAGATGGGCGAAGGGCTCGTCGAGGAGGAAGAAGCCGCGGCCGTCGGTCTCGGCCATCGCCATCAGGAGGATGAGGCCGGCGATCACCTGCTGCCCGCCGCTGAACGACGGATCGCCCAGGGGGAGCGGCTCCTTGCCGTCGAAACCGAAGCGCACGTCGACGGCAGCCTCGTCGAGCACCCGGTCGTCGTCGGAAAGGCGGGGGAGCTCCATCTCCACCACGACCTCGGCGCCGGCGGCGAGCTCCGCGGCCCGCCGGCGGTAGTCGTGAAGCGAGCCGCTGATGATCTCCAGGTACCGCCGCCGGCACTCCGCCAGCTCGTTCTGCGCCTCGGCCGCCTCGCGCCGTCTCGCGGTGAGGTGGCGCTCGGCCTCTTCGATGTTGGCGCGCAGATGCAGGGCCTCCTCCCGCACCTCCGGCGACGGGGGCTCGCCGAGGGCGGCGAGCTGGCGCCGCGCCCGCTCGAGGTCGCCGCGAACGGTATCGGGGCCGTCGAGCTCCTCCCGTTCGGCGAGGGCCCGGAGATCGGCGGCGACCCGGTCGGCGAGCTCGCGGACTCTGGCCTCGGCGGCGGCGAGCTCGGTCTCGGAGCGCTCCAGCGCCTCTTTCTCCCCTTCGAGGCGGACGGCCACCTGCCGGGCGCGCTCCTCGATCTGCGTCTTCTCCGTGAGCGCCGCCGCGCGCGTCCGATGGGCTTCCTCTCGCCGTGGCGGCGTGGTCGCGCTCGGCGACCGCGCGGCGCAAGAGATCGGCGGCGGCCCCGGCGTTCTCCCGGGCTTCCGGAAGGGCGGCCGCCTCCGCCAGCAGCTCCCGCCGGCGCCGCTCCCGGAGCAGAGCGGCTTCGGCCTCGGCGCGGCGCTCCCGCGTCCGCACCCGGTCCGCGGCGGCCTCGCGCACCGACCGCTCGCTCTCCGCCAGCTCGCTCTCGGCGGCGGCGAGGGCGGCTTCGCGCCCGGCGGCGCCGAGCACCCGGCCGCGCGGCGGGGCTACCCAGGTGCCGCGCGGATCGCGCCAGGAGCCGTCCGCGGCCAGCTCGACCGTCGCCGTCCACCCCTTCAGCCAGACGGGAGCCCCGGCCGCGAGCTCCAGCGGTCCCGACCGCTCGGACCGATCCAGACGCGGGCCGGCGTAGACGGGGCCGGGGAAACCGTGGCGCCGGGCCGCCGCGAGCGCCTCCGCCTCGGCGCCGCCGTCCACCAGGAGAGGAAACGGGCCTCTCCCAGGGCGGCTTCCACCGCCTCGCCCAGGGACGGGTCGGCCGCCTCGACGGTCGCGGCGAGCAGAGCGGTGGCGATCCCACGATGTTCGAGCTCGGCCAGCGTACGGTCGACCTCCTCGGGGTGGACGGGGAGGCCGGCGCGGAGGCGTTCCACCCGTTCTCTCGCCGCCTGCTCGCGGGCTCGCGCCCCGGCGGCGGCGCTCTCGGCGGCGAAGAAGGCCCGGCTCGCCTCCTCGAAATTGGCGGCGAAGGCGCCGGCATCTCCGGCCGGCAGGGCCTCGGCCTCCTGGAGACGGCTCTCCAGGGCGGCGAGCCGGTCCCCGGCGCGGACGTGGCGCGCGTGCGCCTCCTCCCAGGCCGACCGCGCCCGTGCCGCCGCGTTCTGCGTCTCCTCCAGGGCGGCGAGAGCCCGCGCGTCGGCCTCGCGGGCGCGCGCCGACTTCGCCTCCAGCTCCGCCCGCTCGCCCTCGCCGCGGCGGACCTTGGTGCGCAGCTCGGGGACCTTGGCTCCCGCCTCGGCACGCCGCCTGAGCTCGACCTGCAGCTCGGCCGCGGGGAGACGGGCTTCGAGATCCGCCACGCGGTCGCGGTGGCGCTCCCATTCGTCGAGCCGGGCCACCTGGCGCTCCACCCCCTGGAGCTCCATCTGCAGGCCCTGCACCTGGTAGGTCTGGCGCGACACCTCCTGCTCGCTCTCGGCGTAGCGCCGGCGGGCCGCGCCGTAGCGTTCGAGGACGTCCTGGTCGCCCATCATCTCGAGCACGCGGCGGAAGAGATCCCGCGGCTTCAGCTCGAACAGCGAGTTCGTCCGTCCCTGCTCGATGGCGAGCACGCTCATCAGGCTGCGGGTGACCCCGGCCCCCTCCAGCGCCCGGGCATAGCGCTCGGGGCCGTACCAGTCGCGCGATTCGAGGAGCAGGCGGCGGATCTCCTCGATCGACGGGCGCCCGGGCAGCACCGCGAAGCGCTTCTCGGGAGCGCCGCCGCCAGCCGGCACGAGGGCGCAGGCGAGCGTCGCTTCCGGGGTCGTGATCCGTTCCCGGCGGAACGGCGCGCCGCCGCCGGGACCGCCGCCGGGGGAGTTGGAGACCACGGCCCGGATCAGCGCCGGAGCGTCCGGCCGGCGCAGGTAGTTCTGGAGGCGGCGCCGGGAGGAGAGGCGCGGCGCGTTGAGGAGCTGGCGGATGCCGTCGAGCAGCGTGGTTTTGCCCGAGCCGTTGGGGCCGGTCACCAGCACCACGTCGCGGTCGAGCGGGATGCGGACGGCCGGCCAGAGATCCCAGCCATGAAAAGAGAGCTCGGTGAAGCGGAACATCAGTCCCCTGCCTCTCTTCTCTGGCTCTGGAGTGATAGCGCGTCGCGCTCCGCTCGCCGGTGCGCTGAATGCGCCCTGCTCCCATCAGCTCCCGCAGAACCTGACGCAGGCGCTCCGGCCGCGCCGCCGTCTCCCGCACCAGATCGCCCATGGCGGCGGCGCCGCCGAGCCGCGCCAGGATCTCGAGGATCCGGGCCGCGAGGCCGTCGACCGCATCGCCGCCCTCCGTCTCCCCGGCGCCGGTCGCCGTCCGCTCCGCGAGCAGCTTGGCCAGCACCTCGCGGCGGATGAAGGCGACCATGCGCTCGCCATCGATCCCCAGCTCGAGGAGCGGACCGGCCTCGATAATCTCGCCGTGGCCGGCGAGGAAATGGAGGCGCCGGAGCTGGGTGACCAGACTCTGGATGCGGCTGCGGCCGCCGAGGACAGCGCGGAACTCGCGCGCCAGCGCCTCCAGGCGAACACTCGGCCGGAAGTCCCGCGCGGCGGCGGCGCGCTCGCCGGTGAACAGCGATTCCTGGCCCGGCAGCTCGCGGGTGTCGGTGGCGGTCCGCTTCTGGAGCACGAGGCGCGCCCAGAGGATCACCAGCAGGGCGCAGGCATCGGAGCGCAGCCCGAGATTCGAGGCCGAGTCGAACGCGGAATCGCCGGTCGCCTCGGGGGAAAGGCGGATGCCCACGTGCTCGGAATAGGCGCTGGTCGCGAGCACCAGACCCACCGCCTGGAGCCGGCGCTCCACCTCGCGGCGCACCTCCGGAAAGTCGAGGTCGGGCAGCTCGGCGCGCGGCACGGCCCCGGCGCGGAGCAGGCGGGCGCAGATCAGCGTCGCGGCGTCCACGGCGGGTCAAACCTCCTCACGCGGACGGACGACTCCAGGGGTGAGGCGCGCCAGGACAGAGCCCACGGCCGCTTCCGGCCAGCCGTCCCCCTCCGGCTCGATGGACAGAGAGAGGGCGCCGAGCCGGCCGGCAACCCCTTCTCCCGCCCAGTGCTGTCCGGCGAGCGCGAGCAGGCTGGCCCGCAGGAAGGACTCTCCGGCGTCGCCGGCGGGGATGACCTGGGAAAGCGGGACCGGCTCGCCGCCGCTGACGATGGCGGCGAGATCGGCGAGCAGGCGCTCGACCTCGGGAGGCACCTCGACGGCGTCGGCGGCGCGCACCGCCTCGGCCGGCTCGGCCCAGACGACCGGCTCCGCCGCCATCCGCTCGCGGAGTATCTGCACCTCGGCGGCATAGGCGACGGCGTCGGTGGTCAGCAGGGGCGGCGCGGGGAGCACGGGAAACAGCGCCGAGCGCCCCACCGCGGCCAGCTCGTCCCGGCTCTTGGCCATCAGCGCCCGGACGATCTGCTCGGTGGTGAGCCCGGCGGTCAGCCGCAGGTACTGGCGGCCGACCTCGGTGACGGCGGCGTGCAGAGTGGAGCTGGCGCCATGGAGCCGCGAGAGCAGATCGTGGATCTCGCGGGCCACCCGACGCGCCGCGGCCTGATCGAGCCGGACGGCGTCCAGCACCGCGCGGATGCGCTCCGAGAGGCGCAAGGCCTCACGGAGCTTCTCGGCCGTACGGCGGAGCACGACTTCGGAGTGAGAGGCCAGGGCCTCGTCGATCTCCTGGCGCAGGGCGGCGAGGCGCGAGCGCATCGATCTGCAGGTGGCGCAGCGGGTCGAGCCCGATATCGAGAGCGTAGCGGACCCCCTCCACGGTAGGCCGCAACTCGCCCGTTCCCAGGCGGTGATGGAGGAACGAGAGCACGTCGCAGACCCAGCGGCCGGCGTCGGTGAGCGCGTGGCCCAGGGCCGGATCGAACTCCAGCCAGCCGCTCTGCCGCAATGCCCGCAGGGTCACCGTCCGCGCCGGCTCGGCAAGCCAGTAGAGGACCTCGTCGAGGTCCTGCGGCGAGAAGGCCGGCCGCGCGCTCTCCACCAGCGCCTCCATCACCGCCGCGCGCACGAAGAATTCGCGCGGCGAGCGGCCGACCAGGGCGTGCAGGAGAGGGTAGACCGCCTCGAGCTCGCGCACCGCCGCGAGCGCCTCGACCTGATCGGGCGGGAGTCCGCCGGTCCAATCGGCGAGCCCCTCCCAGCCGCGAGCATCGGCGGCCTCGCCGGTAGGGATCTCGTCGTCCGGATCGGTCGCGGAAAAAGGTGTCCTGTCGTGCATCCAGGATACCAATGTATACCGGAGCCGCCGGAATCGCGAAGCTGGGAGGGCCGACGTGTCGTCTCCTGTTCGCTATCATCGCGCCCGGGGAGGAGAGGCAATGAACATCGCGATCCTGGGAGCGGGTGGCGTCGGCGGCTACTTCGGGGGCATTCTCGCCCGCGCCGGACATCGGGTCGTCCTGCTGGCCCGCGGCGACCATCTGGAGGCGGTACGGGAGCGGGGGCTCGAGGTGCGCACGCCGGAGGGGAGCTTCACCGTGGCGGTCGAGGCGGTGGGCGATCCCGAAGAGCTGCGGGAGATCGAGCTCGCGATCCTCGCCGTCAAGGGGTATTCGCTGGCGGAGATCGCTCCGGCAGCCCGGCTGCTGGCGGAGCGGGGGGCGATGGTGCTGCCGTTGCTCAACGGGGTGGAGGCCGCGGACAAGTTGATCGCCGCCGGGGTTCCGGGCGATCGCGTGCTCGGCGGGCTGACCGAGATCAGTGCCGCGCGGGTCGGGCCGGGTGTCGTCGAGCGTCGCAGCCAGTTTCAGCGGATCGTTCTGGGCGAGCGGACGGGCGGAACTTCCGAGCGTGCGGAGCGGATCGCCGCGGCGTTCCGGGAGACCGGCGCCGAGGCCCGGGTCTCCGCCGACATCACGGCCGATCTCTGGCGGAAGTTCGCCTTCATCTCCACGATGGCCGCCGTCTGCGGGCTGGCCCGCTCGCCGATCGGTCCGGTCCGCGAGGCGCCGCTGGGCAACCTGATGATCGAGCGCGCCCTGCGCGAGGTGATCGCCGTCGGCCACGCCCGCGGCGTGGCGCTGCCGGCGGACGCGGAAGCGGGGATCCTCGGCTTTTTCCGCTCCCTGCCCGGCGTCATGAAGCCGAGCTTCCTGCTCGACCTGGAATCCGGGGGCCCGACCGAGCTCGACGACCTGAGCGGCGCCGTCTCCCGGCTCGGACGCCTCGCCGGCGTCGAGACGCCGGTGCACGACGTGGCCACGGCGGCGTTGGGGGTTGCGCGGTAGTGACCTGGTAACCAGGGACTCATTCTACTTGTCAGACTGGCTCCAGGTCTTGCATTCGGACACCCGTGAGGCGTAAAGTTCCGTCAGGCGGGAATTCTTCGCCTTTGGGAGCTACCCCGGCTCGCAAAGCCCCGCCTAAAGGGACGTGAGTCCAAGGAGATCGCCAATGTTCCATCCCCGCTCGAAGGGATGGGGCAGCGGTTTCAGAACTTCTCTGAACGCTTCGGTATGCACTTCCGGCGCTGGACTCGTTCTGGGGCCGGCCAGGCCCGTCATTATCTTCAGGGCTTGATGCAGGCCCGGCGCAAAAACATGGAACGCATGGAGGAAGTCGTTCCCGATAGCGATTACCAGTCGCTCCAGCACTTTCTCTCCCATTCCGAGTGGGATGCACGTGCCGTGCTGGATCAGGTGGCGACTGAAGCGGATCGCCATCTCGGTGGGTCCGAGGATTCCTGTCTTTTGCTCGACGAGAGCTCCTTTCAGAAAAAAGGGCGTAAGTCTGTGGGAGTGGCTCGGCAATGGTCCGGCCGCCTGGGTAAAGTGGAAAACTGTCAAGTGGCGGTTTTTGCTGCTTTGGCGCAAGGGAATTACTCGACTCTGATCGATACTCGTCTGTACCTTCCCCAAGAGTGGGCCCAGGACCGCAAGAGATGTGTGGCGGCTGGTATTCCTGAGTCCGAGAGGGTCTTCAAGAGCAAGGCGGAGTTGGCCTTCGAGATGGTCGTTCAGGCTCGCCAGAACGGTGTGCGGTTTCGTTGGGTGGGAGTCGATGGCGGGTATGGCAAGGACCCAGCCTTTTTGCGTCGATTGGCCTCCCACGGAGAAGTGTTCGTGGCCGATGTGCACCGAGACCAGCCCATTTATCTGGAAAATCCGGAGCCCCTTGTGCCCGAGAGGAAATCGTTAAGCGGCAGGAAGCCGATGCTACTGCAAGCGCAGAGTCCCAGCCAGCGAGTGGACACATGGGCGGCGGCTCAGCCGGCCGAGCATTGGCAGACCGTCACGGTACGTCAAGGCACCAAAGGGGAGTTGCGCGTGCAAGCCGTGCGTGGCCGTGTGTGGTTGTGGGACGGCAACGAGGCGCAAGCGCGCTGCTGGCATGTCTTGGCCATCCGAGAGTTAGGCTCTCCCGAGACGATCAAGTACGTCTTGAGCAATGCTCCCGCGGAGACCTCACTGGAGCGGTTGGTCCAAATGCAGAGGCAACGCTTTTGGATCGAGCGGTCGTTCGAGGATGGCAAGAGCGAGAGCGGCTTGGCTGACTACCAGGTGCGAGGCTGGCTGCCTTGGCACCACCACATGGCCTTGGTCATGATGGCAATGCTTTTTATGCTGGAGGAAAGGCTTTCCCAGCAGGAGAGCTACCCCCTGCTGAGCTGTTCGGACATCGAGGTTTTGCTGGCTCAATTCTTACCCAGACGGGATCGCAGTGTCGTAGAAGTCATTCGCCAGATGAAAGCCCGGCACACGGCTCGCCAGAGCGCGATCGATTCAGCCTGTCGGCGACAGCGACTCGCCGATCGAGGGTAAGGCGCGCCTACGAGGTTCTGGTCTCAAGAGAGTCGCAGTCGAGCCCGCGGTAGCCAGTCGCGGGGTTGGAAATGAGTCTGTCTCCGCGACGAGGCCCGACTTCCCCAACAGAGGCCCTTCGGCGTGCTGAGGGTAAATCTTGAAGAGCGAGAACTGCACTGCAGTGCGGACAGCCCCCCGCTACGGCAGAGTGCCTCTCCAGAAGAGTCAGTCAGGGACAGCAGGGACACCAGGGCTGTTCGTCTCTGCTGTCCCTGAGGTCCCTGGTGTCCCTTGTTGTCTCAGGCTTGCGTCGGCCGCGGACGAGGCCACGATCAGCCAGAGGCCGATGGCGACCAAGGCGAAGGGCCAGAGATTGAAGATCCAGTCGAGCCGGATCGCGAGGTACTGATCGGCGATGGCGACGAGGCCGATCAGGCTGAGCAGGAGCCCGGCCATCAGGCCGCCCTGGCCGGCCCGCGGCACCTTCGGCATGTCCAGCAGGCCGAGGTCCTGGGCGTAGCCATAGTTGATCAGCGTCGCCTGGCGGTAGGCGTCGATCACGTTGAAGACCCAGAAGAAGGCGATCGCCAGCCCGAACAGCGGATGCTCGCCCGTCGGCCATGATGCCCGATCAGGCAGGCGATGACGAGGAAGAAGGTAACCCCCCGCATGTAGAGGCCGTTGTAGACGTTGCCGATCCCCGGGAAGAGGGAGAGCACCGCGGCCAGGATGGGGTTCTTGTGGCCCACCGGCGACGGGATCGCGGAGGAGACAGGTCGGGGAGCGAAAGCCGGGGGCGCTTCCGGCTCGGTTGCGGCGGTCTGCCAGTTCTCTGCGGGATTCATTGCGGTCTCCTCACGGACTCAGCCGGTTTGACCTCTGAGCCCAGGTTGATGAAGCGTTCGGGAACGACTTCGGACAGTTTTGCGGAGAAGCCGGCGAGCCCATGGTCGAGGCGTTCCAGCGAGCCCTCGACCGACCGGCGGGCGGCGTCGCAGGCCGTGGTAGCGGTCGAGCGCAGCTTTCCGATCTTTTGCTTTCCGCTCTCTTCGGTCTGTTGCAGGAGCGGGCTCACTTCGGCCTCGACGGCGCCCAGGGCCTGCGCGCCCTGGTGGGCGGCGCTGGAGAGGAACGGCCCGAGCAGCAGCGCCAGCAGAGCGCTCGCGGCGACGGCATAGCGCGGGCTGCGCGCCCACTCGGGGAGCGCCGGACGGCTGGGCCGAGCAGCCGCCACCGAAAGACCCCGCAGGCGGACGGCGCAGGGCGTCGGGCACCGGCAGCCGGGGCACGGCGAACGGCAGCACGGCTCTCGGCTCGAGATCGGCGATCGACCGCAGGTTTCGCCGCAGGCTCGCCGGCAGCGGGAAACGGACTCCGGCCGCGCTCTCCAGGGCGCGGCGTAGGCGTCGCAGTCCGGGCAGACCCGGCGATGCGGGTGAGCCGATCCAGACCCCGAGGGAGAAAAGCGGCGCGAACCGCCGGCAGGCCCAGCTCAGCATACCCCATCTCCAGAGCCCCGTCCCGGTGGCGCGGTGCGCGCGACGAGCTTGCGGCGATGCGTTCCGCGAGCTCCAGGCGGCGCGGTGAGCCGCGACTTACCGTCCCCACCGGCACTTCCAGCCAGGCCGCGGTCTCCTCGCTCCAGCCCTGAATCGCGCAGCAGACTACCTCGGCGAGATCCTCGGCATCGCCTCCAACTCGCGGTAGACCGTCCGGAGCTGCTGCGCCTCTGCGCCTCGCCTGCGGATCGTCCCCTTCGCGGCAACTGCGCCAGACCTCCTCGACACGCGCACCGGCGCTCCCGCGAGCGCGCGTAGTGGTCGATACACAGATTGCGCACAGCGCAGCGCCCAGCGCGAGCGCACGTCGCCGCGTAGAGCGGAGGTTCTGATAGAGCGCAGAAGACTTCCTGTGTCAGGTCCTCCGGTCGCCCACCCTGCCGGCCGCGGAACGAGGCCGCGATCAGCCAGACGCCGATAGCGACCAAGGCGAAGGGCCAGAGATTGAAGATCCAGTCGAGCCGGATCGCGAGGTACTGATCGGCGATGGCGACGAGGCCGATCAGGCTGAGCAGGAGCCCGGCCATCAGGCCCCCCTGGCCGGCCCGCGGCACCTTCGGCATGTCCAGCAGACCGAGGTCCTGGGCGTAGCCATAGTTGATCAGCGTCGCCTGGCGGTAGGCGTCGATCACGTTGAAGACCCAGAAGAAGGCGATCGCCAGCCCGAACAGCGGATGCCGCCCGTCGGCCACGATGCCGATCAGGCAGGCGATGACGAGGAAGAAGGTAACCCCCCGCATGTAGAGGCCGTTGTAGACGTTGCCGATCCCCGGGAAGAGGGAGAGCACCGCGGCCAGAATGGGGTTCTTGTTGCCCACCGGCGACGGGATCGCGGAGGAGACGGGTCGGGGAGCGAAAGCCGGGGGCGCTTCCGGCTCGGTTGCGGCGGTCTGCCAGTTCTCTGCGGGATTCATTGCGGTCTCCTCACGGACTCAGCCGGTTTGACCTCTGAGCCCAGGTTGATGAAGCGTTCGGGAACGACTTCGGACAGTTTTGCGGAGAAGCCGGCGAGCCCATGGTCGAGGCGTTCCAGCGAGCCCTCGACCGACCGGCGGGCGGCGTCGCAGGCCGTGGTAGCGGTCGAGCGCAGCTTTCCGAGCTTTTGCTTTCCGCTCTCTTCGGTCTGTTGCAGGAGCGGGCTCACTTCGGCCTCGACGGCGCCCAGGGCCTGCGCGCCCTGGTGGGCGGCGCTGGAGAGGAACGGCCCGAGCAGCAGCGCCAGCAGAGCGCTCGCGGCGACGGCATAGCGCGGGCTGCGCGCCCACTCGGGGAGCGCCGGACGGCTCGGCCGAGCGGCCGCCGACCGAAAGACCGCGCAGGCGGACGGCCAGGGCGTCCGGCACCGGCAGCCGGGGCACGGCGAACGGCAGCACGGCTCTCGGCGCGGGATCGGCGATCGACCGCAGGTTTCGCCGCAGGCTCGCCGGCAGCGGGAGACGGACTCCGGCCGCGCTCTCCAGGGCGGCGGCGTAGGCGTCGCAGTCCGGGCAGACCCGGCGATGCGGGTGAGCCGATCCAGGCCCCGAGGGAGAAAAGCGGGCGCGGAACCGCCGGCAGGACCAGCTCAGCATGACCCCACCTCCAGAGCCGCGGCCCCGGCGGGCGCGGTGCGTGGGACGAGCCTGGCCGCGACGCGCTCCGCGAGCTCCAGGCGGGCGCGGTGGAGCCGCGACTTGACCGTCCCCACCGGCACCTCCAGCCAGGCCGCGGTCTCCTCCTGGCTCCAGCCCTGAAGGTCGCGCAGCAGGACCACCTCGGCGAGATCCTCGGGCATCGCCTCCAACTCGCGGTAGACCGTCCGGAGCTGCTGGCGCCTCTGCGCCTCGGCCTGCGGATCGTCCCCTTCGGCGGGCAACTGCGCCAGGACCTCCTCGGACACGGCGGCGGCGCGGCGCTCCCGGCGAGCGCTACGGTAGTGGTCGATGCACAGATTGCGCGACAGGCGCAGAGCCCAGGCGGCGAGCGGCACGTCGCCGCGGTAGAGGCGGAGGTTCTGATAGAGGCGCAGGAAGACCTCCTGCGTCAGGTCCTCCGCGTCCGCGGCCGAGCCGGCGAAATGGAACGCCAGGTTGTAGACGCGCTCGCCATAGAGCGTGAGCAGCGTGTCCCAGGCGTCCGCACGCCCGCTGGCGGCGAGACGTGCGAGCAGCAGGTCGGGGGATGGGTTCGGGACGTTCATCTCGCTCTCTTCTCTACTAGACGAAGAAGAGGGGAAAAAGGTTCTCGCCGCCTCGACCGTGGTGCGCTGAGGACGTCACGATGAGCGTCGCGGAGTCACGAGGGTTTCACGAACGGGCCCTCGGGCTCCGCGCCGAGGGGCGGCCGGCCGAGGCCGAGGAGCTCGCCGGGCAGGCGTTCAAGCTCCTGTCCCGGCAGCTCGATCCGGACGATCCCGGAGTGCTCCACAAATATCAGGGAAGGTACGACGACGCCGAGCCGGTCTACCGGCGGGCGCTGGCGATCGTCGAGGCGGCGCTCGGCCCCGAGCATCCGAGATGAACCAGTTGTTGAGGGTGCGGCGGAACTCGGGGTCCTTCTCTCTGGAGAGGAGATCCCTGAGTTTTTGGCTGAGGAGGGGGAAGCTCTCCGAGGTCTTCGCGGCTTCGAACTGGAACAGGGCGGCGATCGGGTCGCCGGCCAGCTCGGGCTATCTGCGTTTCGGCAGCTTCGCTGGACGGGCTCGATCGCCACCGGCTCTGGACCTCGAACATCCCGCCGGATCTCCTCGCCCGGCTCGGCTGGAATGGGTGGCGGCTCCCCGGCTGGCGGCCACTGGAGTGGCCAGGGGAGGGAGAGAGGGAGCAGCCTTGTCGGGCCGCTCCCAGGCAGGAGGACCTTACTTGCCGTAGGTATAGGCCAGCGAATCGCTCGGCACGGTGCCCTGGAACTCGGCGACCTCTTCCAGCTTCATGTCGTCACTGATGCGGTAGACGTGCCCCGCCTTGCCGATCACGTTGCCCGGAGCATCCGGGATGGTCGACGTGGTCCGGAAAGCCAGGACCCGGCCGGGCTTCCAGATTTTCGGGTTCTTCTTCGGCGCCCTGCCGACGGTGACGTACTCGGCCTTGCCGTTTTCGACGACGACGATCTGCCGGTAGTCCTTGTCGCAGCCGAAGAAGAGGAGGAACGTGGGGAGGATCAGAGCCGCGGAGGTGCTTGCGAGGGCCGTCTTGCCAGGCATCTACAGTCTCCTTTTTTCCCGAAGACGTTGGCGCCAGCCGTGCCGGTCGATCTCATCGTCCCCCGTCCCGTAGCCCCGGACCGAGGGCGAAGATCCCTCGACGTGCCGGCTGGCGAGCCGAAACCGCGAATTCATTGTACTCCTGTGGCACAAGGAGTCCAACCCTACATGGCCCGGACCTTGCAATCCGTCAATGTCAGTCGGTAAAGCGGGTCAAGTGCAAAGAAGCAACGACGTATTTCTCAAGGAGAAACAGCAAATGCTATTAACGGTCGCTCTGATTCTTTTCGTCCTCTGGGCCCTCGGCTTCTTCGCGTTCCACGTCGCCGGCAGCCTGATCCACCTCATCCTCATCATCGCGGTCATCGTGATCGTGCTCCACTTCATCCGCGGGGGCAGACGCGTCGTCTGACGCGCTCTCCGGACCGCCGCGGAAGACCTGTTTCCCCCATCGGTGCGGGCCGGTGGGGTGATCGGGCATTCCTCGCAACCTGAGGTCCCGATCCCACGTACTCGGTGCAGCGCCTTTGGCAGGCGCCGACGCCGATGATCCCGCGAAACGATCCGAACCAGGTCCTTGCCTTCGGCCAGTTCTTTGGCGACCGCCAGAGCGCGCTCGAGGTGCGGGGGTTCGAGCTGGCCCACCTTGCGCCGACGGTGCCGGAGCGCGAGGTCGTGCTCCATACGCATGAGGAGGCTCACTTCGTGCTCCTGCTCGAAGGCTCGTACCTCTCTTCGGCCCGCGACGCGCCGGAGCTTTGCACGGCCCCGACCGTAATTTACAACCCCCCGGGGACCACGCATCGCGACCGCTTTCGATCGAGCGGCGGCAGATTCTTCACGATCTCGGTGGCGGAACCGGCGCTGCGGTCGGCGTCGGAGTGGACCACCCTGCCCGATTCCGCCCTCGTCCTCCCGCTACCCCTGGTGGAGCTGGCGTGGCGGGTCGCCCGCGAGAGCGTGAGCCCGGACGGCTCCTCGCCGCTCGCCGCCGAGGCCTTCTGCCTCGAGCTGCTGGCGCGGACGAGCTGGTCGTTCGATCGCGAGCCGCCGTCCTCTCCAGGATGGCTGCGCCGGGCGCGCGAGCTGCTCCGCGACAGCTTCGAGGACGACCTGTCGCTCGCCGAGATCGCCGCGGCCGTCGGCGTCCACCCCGTCCACCTGACGCGGACGTTCCGCCGGCACTTCCGCCGCACGCCGGGCGAGTACCTCCGCGCGGTGCCGGCTGGAGAAGGCCGCCTCGCTCCTCGCGGAGAGCGCGGCGCCGCTCTCCGAGGTGGCGCTGGCGAGCGGTTTCGCGGATCAGAGCCATCTCGCGAAATCCTTCAAGCGCGCGTTCGGCGTGACGCCCTCGGCCTATCGGCAAAGTCATCGTTATTGAGCCGCGTGTTTGTTCCGTACAAGACAGCCCCCTCCGTCCGCTCGTACGATCTGGCCGACGATCGACGGAAAGGAAAAGCGAACATGAAGCTTGGATTCATTCTCCGATTCCTGATTCTCTGTCTCCCGCTCAATGCGGCGACGGACTGGGCCACCGTGACTCCCGAGGCCGAGGGGCTCCCCACGGCACGCCTCGAAGCGGCGGCGAAGGCGATCCATAACGGCGACTTCAAGCAGATCACCAGCATCCTCATCGCGCGCCACGGACGGCTCGCCTATGAGGCGTATTTCGGCGAGGAGAGCGCCGAAACCCTGCACAACACCCGTTCGGCGACCAAGACGGTCGCCGGCATGCTCACCGGGATCGCGATCGATCAGCGCAAGCTCGCCGGCGTCAGCGCTCCGATCCTGCCTTTTTTCGCCGGCGGGAAACCTTTCGGAAATCCCGATCCGCGCAAGGAAAAGATTTCGGTCGAGGATCTGCTCACCATGAGCTCGCTGGTGGAATGCGACGACTGGAATCAGTTCTCGCGGGGGCACGAGGAGCGGATGTATCTCATCGAGGACTGGGTCGGGTTCTTCCTCGATCTGCCGGTCCGGGGTTTCCCCGCCTGGACGGCCAAGCCGCAGGATTCCCCCTACGGCCGCAGCTTCAGCTACTGCACCGCCGGCGTCACCACCCTCGGCGCGGTGCTGCAGAAGGCGGTCGGGCGGCCGCTCCCGGACTTCGCGCGAGCCGCGCTGTTCCAGCCGCTCGGGATCACGCGCCTGGAGTGGCAGTTCTCGCCGCTCGGGCTGGCGCAGGCGGGCGGCGGCTTGAGCCTGCGCGGCCGGGATCTGCTGAAGCTGGGGCAGCTCTACGCCAACGGCGGCGTGTGGGAAGGGAAGCGGATCGTCTCCGCCGGCTGGGTGAAGGCGTCGACAGAGCCCCACGCGCGGATCGACGACAGCACGCGCTACGGCTATCTATGGTGGCTGCACGAATTTACCGTCGGCTCCCGGAAGATCCATTCCTTCGCCATGAACGGCACGGGCGGCAACACGGTGCAGGTGGTGCCGGAGCTGGATCTCGTCGTGGTCGTCACCACCGCGAACTACAACGTGCAAGGCGCGCCGCGTCTGGTTCAGAAGCTGCTGACCGAGCACCTGCTGCCCGCGGCGCTGGCGCCGGAAAGACCCTGACGGTCCCGCAACTTTTCCGGCGCCTCTGCGTATCTCCTCCGCGGAATCATTCCGGTAGGGGCCCTTGCGCCTCGCCAACTGATGAGGAGACCCTGGATGTCGATCACAGCCCGTCTGCGGAGCGCAGCGCTCGTTCTCTCGTTCCTGACGCCGGCGTTGCTGCCGGCCCAGGCGCCTCCGGCCGGAATGGCCGAGCCGAGGAAGGAGGAGAAGAAGACGCCGGTGATGCCGGAGGAGCGCTCGTCGCAGACCCGGCACTCGATCACCCTCGACGGGCAGAAGGTCGACTACACGGCGACCGCCGCGAACTACCTGCTGAAGGACGAGGACGGCACTCCCAAGGCGTCGGTGTTCTTCGTCGCCTACACCCGCGACGGGATGAAGGACCCCGCCGACCGGCCGGTCACCTTCAGCTTCAACGGCGGCCCGGGAGCGGCCGCGGTGTGGGTGCAGATGGGCGCCTTCGGGCCGAAGATCGTCGAGCGGACGGACGAGGGGATGGGCTCCCTGCCGCCGGGGCGCCTGGTCGACAACGAGTCGTCGCTGCTCGACGTCACCGATCTCGTGTTCATCGATCCGGTCTCGACGGGCTACAGCCGGGCGGTGCCCGGGGTCGACGCCAAGCAGTACCACGGCATCCAGCCGGACATCGAGTCGGTGGGCGAGTTCATCCGCCTCTGGATCACCCGCAACCAGCGCTGGGCGAGCCCCAAGTTCCTGGCCGGCGAGAGCTACGGCACCACCCGCTCGGCCGGTCTCGCGCAGTTCCTCCAATCGCGCTTCGGCATGGACCTCAACGGCGTGGTGCTGATCTCCTCGGTCCTCAACTGGCAGTCGATCCTCTTCGGGCCGGGCAACGACATGCCCTACATCATCTACCTGCCGACCTACGCGGCCACCGCCTGGTACCACAAGAAGCTGCCGGCCGAGCTCTCGGGAAACCTCGGGAAGACCCTCGCGGAGGTCGAGGACTTCGCCATGCACGACTACGCGCTGGCCCTCCTGGAAGGGGATTCCCTGCCGGCCGCGCGGCGCCAGGAGATCGCCGCCAGGGTGGCGCGCTACACCGGCCTCTCGGTCGACTACGTGCTGCGCTCCAATCTGCGGATCGAGATCGAGCGTTTCTGCAAAGAGCTGCTGCGCGCGGAGGGAAAGACGATCGGCCGCCTCGACAGCCGCTACACCGGCTGGGACCTCGATTCGGCGGGCGAGCATACGGAATACGATCCCGCCGACGCCATGAACGGCGCTCCCTACGTGGCGATGCTGAACGATTATCTCCGGCGCGAGCTCGGTTACAAAGACGATCACGTCTACGAGAGCATCGCCCAGGTCTGGCCCTGGAGCACGGCCGGCTACGAGTTCCGCTACCCCTATCTCGGCGACGCTCTCCGGCAGGCGATGGTGAGAAATCCCAACCTCCAGGTGCTCGTCGCCTCCGGCCGCTACGACCTCGCGACGCCGTTCTTCGACGCCGTCCACACCGCGAACCACCTGGGGCTCCCCGAGGCGCTCCGCGGCCACATGAAGCTGACCACCTACGACGCCGGACACATGATGTACGTCCGCCGCGCCGACAGCCGGAAGCTCAAGAAGGAGATCGCGGACTTCATCCGCGCGACGTCGCCGAAGAAGTAGGGGTGCCTTTACCCTGAACGCGAAAGGCCCGCTCACGAGAGCGGGCCCCCGAGACCGCCGCGCTGGCCGGGAATTCCCTCCAGGCGCGCCCCTGTTTCGTCCTCCGGGACCACCATCGGTCCCTCCCCCTCTGCTAGGATGACCGGTCCCATGGATAGCATCTCCGTCCGCGGTGCGCGCGAGCACAACCTGAAGAACGTCAACCTGGAGATCCCCAGGAACAAGCTGGTGGTGATCACCGGCGTCTCGGGGTCCGGCAAGTCGTCGCTGGCCTTCGACACCCTCTTCGCCGAGGGGCAGCGGCGCTACGTCGAATCGCTCTCCTCCTATGCCCGGCAGTTCCTCCAGCAGATGGAGAAGCCGGACGTCGATTCCATCGAGGGGCTCTCCCCCGCGATCTCCATCGAGCAGAAATCGGTCTCCAAGAACCCCCGCTCGACGGTGGGCACGGTTACCGAGATCCACGACTACCTGCGGCTGCTCTATGCCTCGGTCGGCGTCCCCCACTGCCCGAGCTGCGGCGCGACGATCCGCCCGCAGACCGTGCAGCAGATGGTCGACCGCGTCCTCGAGCTCCCCGAGGGGACCCGCCTGGTCATCTACGCCCCCTACGTGCGCGGCAAGAAGGGGGAGTACAAGAAGCAGCTCCAGCAGATGGCCCGCGAGGGGTTCCTGCGCGCCCGCATCGACGGCCAGGCGGTCGAGCTCGCCGGCGAGCCGCCCACCCTCGACAAGCAGAAGAAGCACTCGATCGACATCGTGATCGACCGCATCGTGGTCAAGCCGGGGATCGAGAAGCGCCTCTCCGACTCGATCGAGACCGCCCTCAAGGTGGCCGGCGGCCTGGTGGTGTTCGCGCCGGAAGGGGCGGCCGAGGAGACCCTCTCCCAGAACTACTCCTGCTCCGAGTGCGGCACCAGCCTCACCGAGATCACCCCGCGCCTCTTCTCGTTCAACAGCCCCTACGGCGCCTGCCCGACCTGCTCGGGGCTCGGCACGCTGATGGGCGTCGACGCCGAGAAGGTGGTGCCGGACCCGGAGCGCTCGATCCTCGCCGGCGCCGTCGCCCCCTGGCCCGAGGGGTCGAAGTCCTGGCGCCTGAAGATGGTCGATACGCTCTCGAAGGCGATGGGGTTCTCGCTCTCGACCCCCTGGAAGAAGCTGCCGGCCGAGGCCAAGCGGGTGATCCTCCAGGGGAGCGGCGAGGAGGAGCTCTCCTTCAACCTCACCGGCAAGAAGTCGAGCTACTCCTGGACCGGCAAGTTCGAGGGGGTCATCCCCATGCTCGACCGGCGCTACAAGGAGACCGACTCGCCGGCGATCCGCGCCGAGATCGAGAAGTTCATGTCGGTCCACCTCTGCCCGACCTGCGAGGGGCGGCGGCTGCGGCCGGAGGCGCTGGGGGTGACGATGCACGGCAAGGCGATCGATGAGCTGTCGCGCCTGCCGGTCTCGGATCTCCGCGCCTGGATGGGCGTGCTGCCGCTCGACAAGCGCGAGCGGGCGATCGCCGAGAAGGTGGTCACCGAGATCCAGGATCGGTTGAGCTTCCTCGACGACGTCGGGGTGGGCTACCTGACGCTCGACCGCTCGTCCGCGACGCTCTCCGGCGGCGAGAGCCAGCGCATCCGGCTGGCCACCCAGATCGGCAGCAAGCTGATGGGCGTGCTCTACGTGCTCGACGAGCCGTCGATCGGCCTCCACCAGCGGGACAACGCCCGCCTGCTCGCCACTCTCCAGGGGATGCGCGACCTCGGCAACTCGGTGCTGGTGGTGGAGCACGACGAGGAGACGATCCGCGCCGCGGACTGGGTGATCGACCTCGGGCCGGGCGCCGGCGTGCACGGCGGCGAGGTGGTGGCGGAGGGGACGCTGAAGCAGATCGAGTCGGCCCCGAACTCGCTGACCGCCAAGTACCTGACCGGCGTCCTGGAGGTGCCGGTGCCCGAGAAGCGGCGGGAGGGGCGCGAGGCGCTGGTCATCAAGGGGGCGCGGCAGAACAACCTCAAGAACCTCGACGTCGAGTTCCCCATCGGGGCGTTCACCGTCGTCACCGGGGTCTCGGGCTCGGGCAAGAGCACGCTTGGTGAACGACATCCTGCACAAGGCCCTGGCGCGCCACTTCTACCGCGCGTCGGACAAGCCGGGCGAGCACGACCAGCATCCTCGGGCTCGAGCATCTCGACAAGGTGATCGCCATCGACCAGAGCCCGATCGGCCGCACGCCGCGGTCGAACCCGGCCACCTACACCAACGTCTTCAATCCCATCCGCAACCTGATGGCGATGACGCCGGAGGCGCGGATGCGCGGCTACGGGCCGGGGCGGTTCAGCTTCAACGTCCCGGGCGGCCGCTGCGAGGCGTGCAAGGGGGACGGGCAGATCAAGATCGAGATGCACTTCCTGCCCGACATCTACGTCACCTGCGAGGTCTGCGGCGGCAAGCGCTACGACCGCGAGACGCTCGCCGTGCGCTACAAGGGGCTGAACATCGCCGAGATCCTCGAGCTGCCGGTGGATCAGGCGCACGAGCTGTTCCGCAACATCCCGACGATCGAGCGGGTCCTGGAGACGCTGTGCGAGGTGGGGCTCGGCTACATCCGCCTCGGCCAGCCGGCGACCACCCTCTCGGGCGGCGAGGCGCAGCGGGTGAAGCTCTCCCGCGAGCTGTGCAAGCGCTCGACCGGGCGCACGCTCTACCTGCTGGACGAGCCCACCACCGGCCTCCACTTCGACGACGTCGGCAAGCTCCTCAAGCTGCTGCACCGGCTGGTCGAGCTGGGCAACACGGTGCTGGTGATCGAGCACAACCTGGACGTCATCAAGACCGCGGACTGGGTGATCGACCTCGGGCCCGAAGGCGGGGCGGGGGGCGGCGAGCTCCTGGCCGAGGGGACGCCGGAGGACGTGGCCACGGTCGCGGAGAGCTACACCGGGCGTTATCTGCGGCAGGTGCTGCCGCCGCCGAAGGTGAAGAAGCGGGCGGGGGGGCGGCGATGAGCGCCGTCCCCGTTTCCCGTCCTTTCGCACCAGGATAGATGAGGGATTACTCCCTCGCTTTGCGAAAGGACGGGAGATGAAAAAGAAGCTGTTTCTAGCGCTGGCCCTGCTCGGGGCCTCCCTGGTTTCGTCGGTCGCCTCCTCGTCGGCCCTCCGCCCCTGCGATACGGCCTGCCCGACCGCCACCGGCTACTGCAACTGCCCCTCGTGGACCGACCGGCCCGGCTTCCAGACCTTCTGCGGCTCGTGGAACCGCGTGGGCGGGTGCTGGTACGAGTAGGAACCTCACTGACTGCGGCCCGCCCGGGCGTTGCCGCCCGGGCGTCAGGTCGCGACGACGCGCAGAGTGGCTATTCGCCCGTCCCCGTAGCCCTCACCTCCACCGGCGGAGGAGCCTGGAGCCGCAGGGCGGGGTCGCCCATCAGGTCGTAGACCCGCGGCAGGTCCACGTTGCCGCCGAGGGTGCGGAACTCGGCGATGGCGCGCAGGATGCGGTCCCCCAGCCGGGCGTCGCCCGAGTGGTAGAAGCGCTCGGCCAGCAGCGCCGCCTCGCCGTTGCTGGAGAGCCCCGAGGGACCCCAGACCGCGGCGGCGCCCCACCCGCGCTCTTCACCAGCAACTCGCCGAGGGCCGGGATCCCCGGCAGGGCGAAGCGGTTGATGGTGCAGGTCATCGCCGTCATCACCGGCAGGCGCCCGCTGTTGCCCAGGCCCGGCACGTCGGCGCTGGTGAGCAGCCCGCCCGACGACAGCCGGTCGAGGCCGCCATGGCCCATGTAGTTGACGAAGGCGGCGCCCTGATGGAGCGCGGCGGTGAGCTGCCCGCGGGCGGCGGCGAGCGGCGTCCGCGAGAGATCGATCCGGTTCAGCGTGTAGGCCGCGGCGAGCTGGCCGGCGACCCGGTCGCTGTCCGCCGTGAAGTCGGCGCCGCGGTCGGTGGCGTCGGCTAGCAGCACGGCGGTGCCGGTCCAGTCGGCGGCGGTGGCGCTCTCATAGGCGGCGAGCTTGGCCGTGTAGGCGTCCAGCTCGGCGGTCGAGAGCACGGGGATGCGGCCGACGGCGATCTCGGGGAGGCCGTCGCCGTCGCTGTCGCCCAGCAGGTTGTCCGAGGGGAAGAGCCCGCCCTCGCTCCGCACCATCAGCGGCGGCACCAGGTTGTCGCCGTAACCCAGGAGGTTGCGGTAGTCGAGCGTCCCCTCGCCCGCCAGCGCCACGTAGCGCGGTCCCTGGCTCCACTCCTTGCCGGCATAGGTGAGGAAGCTCCGCAGGGCGCGCGGGTCGTACGCCCCGCCGTTGAACGCGTCCATGATCTGGTCGAGATCGGCCACCATCGCCGTCATCCCCTGCGCCCGCCGCAGGTCGGCCAGGCGCTCGGCGGCGTCGCGGAGCGCCGGGGGAGCGATCACCAGATATTCGGCGCGGTTGCCCGCCGAGAGCAGCGACGGCGCGGTCCAGGCGCGGGCCGCCGGGGTCGCGAGGGCCAGCGGCGCCGCGGCGAGATACCTGCCCTGGAGCGAGGGGGCGAAGCTCAGGCTGTAGCCCGAGGCGCCGTCCGGCTCGACCGTGGCGCCCGTGATCCAGCGCGGATGGAGCGGGTCCTGGACGTCGATCAGCCGGATGGAAGGGGAGGAGAAGCCGGTGACCGTCGCCTGCGAATTGCCCCCCGCCGTGAAGGCCAGGGCGTCGGCGGCCGCGCGGAACGCGCTCGGATAGGAGAGGTCGAAGGAGTCCACATAGACGACGCTGTAGGGCGCGCCGTCGCCGGTGAGGGCGGTCACCTCCACCTGGTTGCCGCTCTCGAGCAGCGTGCCCGGCGGGATGGCGAACTGCCCCTGCTGGGCGGTGATCCCGGTCCATCTCACCTCGCCGAGCGGTGTGCCGTTGAGCGACACCTGAGCCCGGTGCTCGCCGGTGACGCCGCTCGCCGTCGCGCCCTGGAAGGAGACGGCGAGCGAGCCGTCCCCCTTCCCCGCGAGGCCGGGCGCGTCGAGCGTGAAGGTCCGGTGGCCGTAGGTGGGATCGCCACCCTGCAGGAACTCCCAGTACCAGTAGTCCGACTCCGGATTGGGCGAGATGACGGTGGCCGCGAAGACGTCGCGCTCGACGTGGCGCGTCTCCGAGAAAGTGCCGGCGAAAGTGCCGCCCGCCTTGGCCGGCGCCGCGCCGGCGGGCACCTCGGTCATCAGCAGGCCCTGCCCCTTTTCCAGCCGGTAGACGCCGGCGTCCGTATAGAGGCTGTCCGGCGCCTCGCCGTAGAAGAAGATGCTCGGGCCGAGGTCCCTGGCCTTGCCGCCGGTGATGACGGTGGCGGGATACCAGGCGACCGGCTGGCCGCCGCGGGTGAGCGAGAGTTTCCCCTTGGCGATCGCCTGGCCGGCTTCGGCCTGCGGCATGCCGAGCCAGGCGCCGACGGTGGCGGCGCTCAGGGTGTAGAGGCCGGTCTGGCGCACCGAGAGGTGGACCCCGTCGGCGCTCGCGGCGACGCGCTTGAGCCCGGCGGGGGCCGCAGCGGCGGCCGGCTCCGCGCCGTGGCGGGTCGCCGGGTGGGCGCCGCGCTCGTAGTCCGCCTTGGCGTTGCGGGAAGCCGTGCGCGGGTCCGGCCGGTTCCAGTCGACCGCCGCCGCGAACGGTCCGTGGGTGCGGCGCTTGCCGCCGGCCTCGACCTCCACCAGCCGGTAGACCTGCGGCTCATAGGGGGAGGCCCCCGGATCGACGAAGCGGTAGACGCCCCCCTGCGGCGCGTGGAGCAGTCCGAGGAGCAGCTCGCTGTTGACCCGCTGCCAGCGTTGCGTGGCGCCGTCCAGGCGCTGGACGTAGAAGCCCACCGTCCCGGCCTCCGAGGCCGTCTTCCACTCGAGCAGCACGCCGCCGCCGTCCGCCCGCGAGGCGCGGAACCCGGAGACCACCGCCTCGGTGAGCAGGCCCTGCGTCATCGCCAGCTCGCAGAGCGGCCCGAAGAGGAAGGTCGCCCGCCCCTGCGTGGTGTTCCCCGTCTCGTCCAGGTACTGTGCCCGCGTGCCGTTCGAGGCGGGAGTGCCGGTGACCGGGATGCGCTGCCCCGCCGAGGTGGGGGTCACGTTGACCTGATAGGTGAGGATCGCCGTCGCCCCCGCCGCCAGCGTGCCGGGGTTCCAGGTGATGTTGCCCGTGCCGCCGACCGCCGGCTGGCTGACGATCGTCCCCTGGCCCACCGCCGCGTTGCCGGCGTAGACCGCGCCGCCGCCGGGGACGTTGGCGGTCACCAGGTTGGCGGCGGAGAAGACGATCGGCCGCGTGGTGGGGTTCACCACCCGCACGGTGACCTGATAGCGCGCCGTCTGGCCCACCGGCGGCGGGTTGGTGCCGCTCTTGAAGGTGAGGAGCTGTTCCACGTAGGGCTTGACCGGGGCCGCGCCGGCGTCGGTCGGCAGGTAGACGCGGAAGGCGTTGGTGACGGGATTGGCGGCCGGCGGGTTCGCCGCCGCCTGGTAGTTGCCCAGGTAGACGTCGGTGTAGTTGCCGTTGGGCGTGCTGCCGACCAGATAGGAGCTGATCGTGAGGTCGATGGCCAGATCCCGTACTCGGTCGACAGTTGATCCGAGGTCCAGCGGTTGATCGTGTCCCGGTTCCAGACGTCGTTGCGCCGAGAGGGAGGCGCTGGCGACGGTCTGGGTGTAGGCATCCGTCCGGCTGCTGTAGACGATCGATCCGACGGTGCCGTTGTTGCTGTCATAGTCGAAGTCGTTGGTCGACGCGGTGCAGCCGGAGGTGACGTAGGGATAGAGCGCGTAGCTGCGCGAGCTCGTGCCGCTCGCCGGCGGATTGACGCCGAACCCGCCGATCGAGTCGAGATAGACGGGAAGCTCCGTGCCGCCGGCGCCGGAGGTGCCGTCGTGCGCGCGGATGCCGACGGCGTTGATGTCGTCCCCCGCCGTCGCCGCCGTCGTCATGTCCACCCGCAGCTCCCAGTGGCCGGGGCGGATGCCGCCCTCCTTGATCTCGAGGTTGTCGATGAAAAAGAAGTCGTTGTTGCCGTAGCCGGTGATCTCGAGGAACCGGACGCGGGTGTTGGCGGCGATCGAGGAGCTGATGTTGTAGCTGCGGGACGTGGCGGCGAAGGGGCCGGTGAAGGTCTCGAGAGTCGTCCAGGAGCCGCCGCCGTTGGCGGAGATCTGGACCGCCATCTGGTCGCCGGCATCGACGCCCGTCGTACGGAGGTTGAAGCTCAGGGTGGCGCTGGTGACGCCGCCCGCCAGGAGATTGACTTCCCGCTGAATGGACGAGGGATTGGCGTCGTTGTTGTCGCCGAACCTGAGCTCACCCCCGGTCACCCGCATCACGCCGCCGGTCGCGCTGTTGTCGTCGTTGGTCTCGATCCAGTTGGTCGCCCAGGCGATCGTGCCGTCGCTGTTGGTGTAGGCATTGGTCGAAAAGTTGTCGCGGGCGGAATCCCCCGTGGAATCGAACAGGGTCGTCCAGGCATTGTCCGAGCCGGCTGGCGTCGTGGTGTTGCCGCTCGCGAAGCTGGTGGTCCGCGCGGTCCCCTCGGGGCCCAGCAGGTTGTAATTCGAGGCGGAGTTGTAGCCGCCGCGGTCGCGGTCGCGCCCGGCCGTGTCCTCGGTCGCGCCGCCCAGGCCGAGGTCCGGATCGAAGAGGTCCACCACCAGCCGCGTGAGGCCGGGAGGGACCTCGATGAAGTACCGGTACGGCGCGTTGAGCGTCGTCGACACGTACTCGCCGTTGGCGGTGCCCGCTCCGCTCCCCTGCGGCGTATGGAGCGCCGCCGAACCGGTCGAGGCGGCGCGCAGGGGGAACGGACCGGCGATCAGGGCCGCGGCGAGCAGTGCGGCGACCGGACGGGCGACCGGACGGAAGGCGGGGCGGACGGCTGTAGAATGAGTCATCAGGGACCTCATGAACGGGACCTCGGCGAAACGAAACTGCGTACAAAGGGACAGGCTGACGATAGCCCAGAAGAGCTATTCTGTCAATCACTTACGCGTTTCGTCGTCCTTCGGGCCGTTCCGCTCGACAATCCTTCAAACCCCGCGCGAGGTGAGCACGATTTTCACCGTGCGCAGCAGGATCGACAGGTCGAGCCACAGCGTCCAGTTCGCCATGTAGGCGAGGTCGTAGCGCAACTTGTTCTGCGGACTGGAGTAATAGTCGCCGTTGACCTGCGCGAGGCCGGTCAGGCCGGGGGCGAGCGAGAAGCGCTCGGCGTAGCCGGGCACCTCCTTCAGGTAGCGCTGCACGAAGCCGGGGCGCTCCGGGCGCGGGCCGACCAGGCTCATCGTCCCCTGGAGGACGTTGAAGAGCTGCGGCAGCTCGTCCAGCCGGAAGCGGCGGAGGAAGGCGCCGATCGAGGTCAGCCGCGGGTCCCCCGGCTGCGACAGCACCTCGCCCGACTCCGCCTCGGCGTCCAGGCGCATGGTGCGGAACTTATAGAGCGTGAACGGCTTCTGCCCGCGGCCGACGCGCGTCTGGCGGTAGAGGATGCTGCCGGCGGAGGTGGCGCGCACCGCCAGCGCGCAGGCCGCCGCCACCGGCGAGGCGAGCAGCAGCAGCCCCAGGCCCGCGGCGAGGTCGAGCAGCCGCTTGAGCGGCCAGTTGATCCGCCACTCCGTCTCGCGCACCACCTCGATCAGCGGCAGGTCGTGCACCCAGCGGTAGCGCATGCGGCCGATCAGGCTCTCGAACGGCCCCGGCAGCAGGAGGACGCTGGTGTGGTCCGGCCGGGTGCCGGCGAGGCCGTCGATCAGCCGCGTCTGCCAGGAGTCGCTGCTGCCCACCAGGAGGATGTCGTCGATCCGCCCGTCGGCGAGCAGGGCGGGGAGATCCGCCGTCGTGCCCAGGAGGGGACCGAGGGCGGGCTCCGTCCGGTCCGCCGCCGATTCGCCGGGAATTACGACCCACCCCGCCACCTTGAGGCCGTGCCAGGGCTCGCGCTCGAGGGTGACGGCGAGCTCGCGCGCGGCGGCGTCGCCGCCGGCGATCGCCACCCGCCGCTCCTTGTGGCGCTCGGTGCGGTCGAGCAGCAGCCGCCAGCCGAACAGCAGGGTGAAATCGAAGACCACGAACAGCAGCACCACCGAGCGCGGGAACTGGCGGCCGGCGAGGAACCACCAGGCCATCAGGGCCATCGCCTGGAAGGCGGCGGCGCCGGCGAGGCGGCGGGCGATCTCGCTCCGGCTGCGCGGCCGCGGAGCGTCGTAGAACCCCAGGAAGTAGAGCGTCGCGAACTGCAGCGCCACCACCACCAGCCACTCCCGGGAGAGGAAGCGCAGCCGGTCCCCCGGCAGCAGCCCCCGGGTGCCGGGGATCGGCACATGGAGGCGCACCAGGAACGCGGACCAGAGCGCGGCGACAGCGGCGAAGCCATCCCCCGCCAGGCGCAGCCAGCGCCGTCGGGACTTCATGGGCGGACTTTATAATGATTGGGCCCTCATCACCCCGGCCCGGCTACTCCCGGACGAACAGCGCTCCCTGAGGGGCCTGGCGCCGATACGAGCGCAGTTGCTACATCACCGGAGGACATGCGCGGCCGAGGCGTCTGCTCGTTCGAAGCACGCCTCTTGCTGGTCTCCCCTCTCCCGGTGAGGGAGGGCGGGAGGGGACGGGAGAGGGGCCGGGGGTGAGGGTTCTGTCCTTGACCCCCCGCGTCCCTGCGGATACGCTGCATTCCTCCGATGAAAGTCACCGAACACCTCGCCACCGCGGACCATCCGCTGATCAGCTTCGAGATCATCCCCCCCCTGCGGGGTGGCGATGTCAAGGGGCTGCTCGCGCTGATCGACGATCTCGTCAAGTACCACCCGCCGTTCATCGACATCACCAGCAACGCGGCCGAGGTGATCTACGACGAGACGCCGGCAGGGATCCAGCGCCGGGTCAAGCGCAAGCGGCCGGGGACGCTCGGGGTCTGCGCGCTGATCCAGAACAAGTACCACATCGACGCCGTCCCCCATATCCTCTGCCACGGCTTCACCCGCGAGGAGACCGAGGACTTCCTGATCGAGCTGCGCTACCTGGGGATCGACAACGTCCTCGCCGTGCGCGGCGACGACAGCGGCTTCAAGAAGCCCCTCCAGTACGGCCGCAGCGCCAACCGCTACGCCTGCGACCTGGTGGCGCAGATCGCCGCGATGAACCGCGGGCGGTACATCGAGGAGGACCTGCTCAACGCCGAGCCCACCAGCTTCTGCATCGGCGTCGGCGGCTACCCCGAGAAGCACTTCGAGGCGGCCAACCTGCGGCTCGACGTCCGCCGGGTCAAGGAGAAGGTCGAGGCCGGGGCCCACTACGTGGTCACCCAGATGTTCTTCGACAACCGGCACTACTTCCAATTCGTCGACCTCTGCCGCGAGCAGGGGATCGACGTGCCGATCATCCCGGGCCTGAAGATCCTGACCTCGGAAAAGCAGCTCAGCTCGATCCCGCGCAACTTCTACGTCGAGGTCCCCGCCACGCTGGCCGACGAGGTGCTCGCCAACCCCGAGCACGTCACGGACATCGGCGTCGAGTGGGCCCTGAAGCAGTCGCAGGAGCTGCTCGACCGCGGCGTCCCCTCGCTCCACTTCTACGTCATGCAGAGCGCGGCGGCGATCAAGAAGCTGATGACGCGGCTGAAGGTGTAGCCCCTACCGCCGCGTAAAGATCACCTTCGCCGGGTTCCCGGCGACGATCGACCGCTCCGGGATCGGCCCGGAGACCACCGAGTTCGGGGAGAGGATCGACCCGCTCCCCACGTCGGCGCCGTCGAGCAGCACACAGCCGGCGCCGATCCAGACGTCGCTCCCGACGCGGATCCCCTTCGCCGAGACCTTCTCCTGCAGGCGGATCGGCACGTCCAGCCGGTCATAGCGGTAGTTGTTGCCGATGATCGAGACGTTCGGCCCGATCAGGCAGTCGTCGCCGATCTCGACCCCCGCGGTGTGCGAGGTGATGACGCAGCCGTTGGCGATCTCGACGTGCGAGCCGATGGTGAGGGGGCCGTCCGTGGCCTTGATCTTGGTGAACGAGCCGACGACCGCCTTGCGGCCGATCCGGAGCCGCGGGGTGATCTCCACCTCGGCCCTGGGGCTCACCTGGCAGCGGAACCTGAGCCAGGCCTGGATCGTCACCACGAACCCGGGGACGAGGAAGCGGCGCGCGACGGTGCCGAGGCGCATCAGGCCGGGAGGCGCTCCATGACCAGCCGGCGGATCGTCTCGAAGCGCTCCATCTCGCCGACCTCCCGCATCGTGAAGCGGATGCCGAACGTCTCCTCGAGCGCGGAGACCAGCCGCAGATGGGCCATCGAGTCCCACGAGGACGCCTCCTCGCGCTGGAATCCCTCCCGGATGGACGCCGGATCGACCTCCAGAACCTCGGCCATGACCTGCTTGATGCGGCGTTCTGCTTCCACGTAGACCTCCCCTGAGTCAAAACTCGCCTTCCCGAATTGCAAAAGCTGCGCCGCTGCCGCTGGATCTCCACCTGGAGGTCCTCGCCCGGCATGGAGAAGCGCAACCGGAGCGCGCTTGGAAAGAACAGATGTTTCTCCTTTCAGCATCACGATTCAAGGAATTGCAATCTGGATCTGAATCGGCTAGATTCTGCGCGAAGCAGATCGATTTTGTACCAGATTGGAATCCGCCGCCATGATGGCGTCGGTACTTAGTGACCCCAAGGGTCCAAAAAGGAGAAGAACATGATTCCGAAGACGCCGAAGTCCAGATACGCGGACCACATCAAGGAGTGGGAGGAGCTGTCGGCCTCGCTGGCCGCCATCGCCTCCGAGTTGCCGCACCTCGATCCACAGCGCACGGCTCTGGAGAAGTTCCTGGGGGAAGCCCGCGCTCTCACCCAGCAGCAGGCGAACTTCCAGTCGGGCAAGCAGAAGACCTCCGTGGAGTTGCGGCAGGTGATGAGCGAGGGGATGAAGGTCGCGACCGTTCTGCGGGTGACCCTGAAGCAGATCTACGGAAACCGGAGCGATGACCTGGTGAAGTTCGGCATTCAGCCCTTCCGCGGCCGGAAGGAGAAGCCCGCCCCGGAGCCCACCCCGGACCCTACACCTTCCGCGGCGAAGTAGTTCGAGATGTTCTCTGTCCGGGAGCCTGCGGCCACGCAGGCTCCCTTTTTTTATGTCCGCGAAGCTTGCCGCATCCTGCCAGGGTTTCCGACGGCTCATCCAAGGTTCCGACGGCCCATTCGAAGCTTCCAACGCTCCGTCAGAAGCTCTGACAGTCCGTCGGAAGCTTGGACAGCTCATCCAAACTTCTGACGGCTCATCCAGGCTTCTGACGGCGTATCCAAAGTTCTGACAGCCCGTCAGAAGCTTCCGCCGGTCCGTCGGAACTCTGGATGAGCCGTCAGAAGTTCGGATGGATCATCCAAACCTTCGACAGGCTGTAGGAAGCTTGGATACGCCGTCAGAAGCTTGGATGAGCCGTCGGAACCTTCCGCCGGCTCGTCCGAAGCTTCGGCGAGCCGACGAAGCCTTCGACGAGCCGTCGCGTAGGAGCCGAGCTCGTCCCGACTTCGCCCCGAAGGGGCGGAATTTGAATAGCCTGGGGTTTTCAACCCCAGGTCGGCAGTTCCCCATCCATCTCCGCCCCGAGGGGGCGGTGCCTTTCAGCGACGGGCCTTCCTGGAGAACAATTTCATTGCAGCAACTTGCCATATTTGGTAACTTGGCTCCATGAGATTCGAAGAGTTGCTGGAGATGGTTGGCGACGAGCCTCTCTTCGAGACGGGATTTCTCCTGGCGGGACCTGTGGATCCGGCCAACGTCCACCGCCAGCTCTCACGCTGGGTGAAGTCAGGCCGCCTTTATCAGCTTCGGCGGGGTCTCTACGCGGTGGCGCCGCCATTTCAGCGGGTCCGCCCGCACCCTTTCCTGATCGCGAATCGTCTGGTTTCGGGCTCCTATGTAAGCCTCCAGTCGGCCCTGGCACATTTCGCTCTGATCCCGGAATCGGTCCCGGTGACGACGAGCGTTACGAGCGGCCGTCCAGGCCGGTGGGATACACCGCTTGGGACCTACGATTTCAGGCATATCCAGCCAGATTTCCTGACCGGCTTTCGGAGAGTCGCTCTGATCGGAGGGATGGAAGCTCTCCTGGCGACTCCCGAGAAGGCTCTGCTGGACCTCGTCTACCTGGAGCCGGACGCCGACTCTCCGGACTACCTCGACGAGCTCCGTCTCCAGAACATGGACGGCCTCGACGTGAAAGAGCTGCATCGCCTCGCCGAGGCTTCGGGCAAACCCAAGCTCCGCCGCGCGGCCGACCGGATCGCGCGCCTGGCGGAGATCGAGATGGAGGAGTACGAGCCGCTATGAAAGAGGATCTGCGGAGCCGGCTTCAGGGGATCTCGGGGCCGGTGGAAGGAAGAAACCGGATTCGGGAGTACCTCCAGGCGAGGATTCTCTCCTCATTGCAGCGCGCTGGACCCCTCCACGGCGAAACGCGAGAAGGAGTCACGGGTTGAGCTCTGCCCATTGAGTCCACCCTCGAAGCTTCCCGCTAGCGCCAGCCGCTGTTCTTCGTTACTCGTAAGACGACCGTTCGGATAAAAAATCGCCTCATAGTCTTGTTCCCACTCGGCTCAGAGAGGCGAAGAGACAGGTCTCGGAGGTTATCCGGAGGGCTAGGAGCCTGTCGGTTTACCCAAACTGCGCATAAAATTTCCCCCTTGGGGGAGGCTCCCTGGCGTCTCGGCCGTCGATCGTTCGTGAGAATCGCAGGGAATTGGAGACCGGCGAGCGCCTGACGATCTCTCTCGCGGTCTCTGGAGCGCTGTGAGGCGCTCCAAAGGAGCCATTGCCGCCTTACTTATGCGATCCGCGGGTTCCACCCGCTCCGGAACAGCTTCAAGAGGTTGTGGGTGGCACAGATCAAGCTCCACTCGGCTTGGACAGAACCCAAGCCACGGAAACGAAATCTGCGCAGGCCACGAGCTTCCTTGATTTGCCCGAAGACCGGCTCCACAGTCTCCTTGCGTTTGGAGTACACCCTCTTGCCGGCCGGTGTTTGTAGCTTGTCTGCCATCCTCTCCTGAGGCGTTGCATGGGCAGCAGGCTCCAAGGACTTACCTGGCTTCGCGCCATGCTTCTGGCGACCTGTGGCGACATAAGAGTCGATCTTCTGGTCTTCCAGATAACTCACATTGTCTTCGCTGAAGTACCCGGCATCCGCGCTCAACTCGCCCGGTGTCCGGCCCTCCAGATTCACCTTCATCTGCTCAATCAGAGGTTTGACCTGCTGTTTGTCATTGGCTTGCTGGGTGACCTGCGCGGCCACGATCACCTGCGCTTCGCTATCGACAACCGCTTGACAGTTATAGGACTGCTCAAACGACTTCGTGGCACCATCTCGCATGATCCGGGAGTCTGGATCGGTGAAGTTTCTCTGCGCCTTCTCCGCCGGCCGCGCTGGCTCCGGCGCAGGAGGCTCAGGGTCACCCGTCTTGGCCTCCTTCTCTTCCCGCAGTCTCTGCGCCGCTGCCCGAGCTTCAGCTTCCAACGCTGCCTTGGCTTGACGGATCTTCTCCT